>NZ_JAWLSC010000001.1:0-879578 GCF_033142465.1 Rhodococcus sp. IEGM 1318 | reverse complement strand
GATGAAGATATTCCACGTGAAGATCGACATCCGGAACATCGTCATGCCTGGCGCGCGCAAACAGATCACCGTGGTGACCATGTTGACGCCACCGAGGATGGTGCCGAGACCGGCGACAGCCAGACCCAAGACCCACAGGTCGGCTCCGACGCCGGGACTGTGCACCGCACCCGACAGTGGGGTGTATGCCGTCCAACCGAAGTCTGCTGCGCCACCGGGCGTGACGAATCCGGCCGTCGTGATGATCGCGCCGAACAGGTACAGCCAGTAGCTGAACGCGTTCAGACGCGGGAACGCAACGTCGGGTGCACCGATCTGGAGCGGAAGAATGTAGTTCGCGAAGCCGAAGACGATCGGGGTCGCGTACAGCAGCAGCATGATCGTGCCGTGCATGGTGAACAGCTGGTTGAACTGTTCATTGGAAAGGAACTGCATGCCGGGTACAGCAAGTTCGGCACGCATCATCAGTGCCATGAGGCCACCGATGAGGAAGAAGGCGATGGAAGTCGCCAAGTACATGATTCCGAGCACCTTGGGATCGGTGGTCGTGATCATCTTGAAAATGAATGAGCCCTTGGGTCCCTGCCGCGGCGGGTAAGGCCTGGCCGGCGCTATCGTGGGGACTGGCTGGGGCGCTACGGCAGTCACTGATCCTCCTGAATGTGCCTTTGGTCGCTCCGCAGACTCCGTCAAAGAGCCCTTGGTTGCGCCCGCAGGGTCCGTCGCCCGGGCT
Organism: Rhodococcus sp. IEGM 1318; assembly: GCF_033142465.1. NCBI lineage: Bacteria > Bacillati > Actinomycetota > Actinomycetes > Mycobacteriales > Nocardiaceae > Rhodococcus > Rhodococcus sp. IEGM 1318. Next base: position 878,845 of record NZ_JAWLSC010000001.1, on the reverse strand, counting down.
GCGGACAACGGCTTCTGGCTTGCGCTCATCGAATCGTAGACCGTGACTCCGGGGCACCGCGACCCGGTCCTACTCTGCGTCGTACTCGAGCATCCGTTTTTCACGGCACCGAACGAACGACCTGCGGTTTATGTTCCCTCGGGAGTCCGAACCCACTTCCGAATCGGCGTGTCGTACCCGTCGAAGAATTCGGCCGGTGTCCGTTTTCGGCCAACTCCTCCACTGATAAGGTCACCCTCGCCTAACTCATCTCAGGAGTCAATAAGTGAAATTCTTTCCCCGCCGGGCCGCGCTGGTAGCGGTCGCAGCCTCGATCGCCTTGGTCGTTCCAGCCTGCTCGAGTAACGACGAGCCCGCTGCAGCCACCACCTCGACCGAGTCGGGCGCATTCCCCCGCACCGTCGAGCACTTCCGTGGAAGCACCGAAATCCCGGCTGCACCCCAGCGGATCGTCGCGCTCGACAACAGCTTCACCGACGCCGTCCTGCTCCTCGAATCCCCGCTCGTCGGCTATGTCGACTACCGCGAGCCCGGTCTACCCGACTACCTCGGATCCTCCCGGGAGGAATTCGCCGCGGACGCCGTCTCGGTTGGCACGGTCAGCAGCGCAAGCCTCGAGAAGATCGCCGCACTGCAGCCCGACCTCATCATCTCCGCCGAGGTCCGCGACGGGAAGAACTACGACCAACTCTCCGCAATCGCGCCCACCGTCTTCACCCAGACGACAGGCCCGACGTGGAAGGACAACATTCGCCTGGTCGGTGAAGCCCTCGGCAAGGAGTCTTTGGCCGAGTCAAAGATCACCGAGTACGAAACCCGAGCGGCCACCGTCGGCAAGGAAATCAACGAGAAGGCCGACAACCCGGTCATCTCGGTGGTCCGATTCGCCGGTGAACCGACCGCACGCCTCTACCGCACCACCTCGTTCAGCGGCATCGTTCTTCAGGACGCGGGACTGAAGCGCCCGGACAATCAGGGACCCGACCCCGCCGACGCCGGCAACATCATGATGAAGATCAGCCCCGAGCTGATCAACGAAGCCGACGCGGACGTCATCTTCATCAGCACCTGGCAGGACGCCGAAGGCAAGAGCGCCGAAGCTGCGAAGCCGTTCCTCCAGAGCCCGCTGTGGCAGACCCTTCGAGGACGCAAGGTCGACGTGGACGATTCACGTTGGATGTCGCCGGTCAGTATCCAGGGCGCGCACATGATCCTCGACGACCTCTCGGACACGTTCGAGGTGGACAAGCAGAACAGCTGAGTCGAACAGCTAACCTGAACGGCGCCCGCTCACACAGGAAGCCGTCGACTTGTCTGTTCTCTCACGCACGTCTGTTCTCTCACGCACGACCGCCCGCACGTCCATTCGTCGTATCTCGATCCTGGGGATCGCCGCCACGATGCTCGTTCTCGCCGGGTGCTCGTCCGACTCCTCGGACGACAACGCGAGCACCATCATCCGGACCACCACGTCGATCGCCGGTGCCGGCGTGATGGGCATCGAACGCGACACCGCCACCGCGTGCCCGACGCCGACGCAGGCCGACCCGGGTGCTGGCCCTGAGGTGAAGCGTCGGGTCGTTCACACTGCGGGTGAAACCGAGGTTCCTTCCGATCCCCAACGGATCGTGGTCCTCGACAGCGTCTCGATGGACGCCGTGTGTGCCCTCGGTCTGTGGGAGCGGGTAGTGGGCGCCGCAACCGGCATCGACTCGCCTCAACCGTCGTACCTCGGTTTCGGTATCTCGGAGATTCCGAGCGTCGGCCCCGTGAGCGCACCCGACGTCAACGCCGTGAAGGCCGCCGCGCCGGACTTGATCCTCGGGTCCAGTCCGGCGTCCGACGGTTTGTACGGGCAACTCGACGCCATCGCGCCCACCGTGTTCGCCGGGTCCGATCCCGTGTACTGGAAAGCACAGTTCGCGCTCGCCGGTCAGGCACTGGGCCGCTCGTCGGCGGCGGCGACAGAGCTCGATCGATACCAGCAGGACGTCGTGCAACTCGGCGACGCATTGAATGCATCACAAACGCAGGCATCAGTGGTTCGGTTCGGTTCGAAGGACCTGCAGATCGAGGGTCCCGCGTCCTTCGCCGGACAGATCCTCAGCGACGTGGGAGTCCGGCGCCCACCGGCACAGCGATTGACCGATGCGACCACGTCACCGATTCCGGCCGACGATCTCAGCGCCGCCGAAGGTGACTTGATCTACGTGCTCTTCGACGGGCCGAACGGTCGGACCTACGGCACCGAGATCATGAAGAGCGACCAGTGGCAGGACCTCGCCGCCGCCACCGACCGGCGTGTGTTCGTAGCGGAAGACGACATCTGGAACGGAAACGGGATGACCGCCGCCCGGGCCGTACTGGCGGACTTGAAGGGAACCTTGAACGGATATGCGAGCTGACCGGAACGAACGACTACTCCCACCTTCGAGGCGGCACGCCACAACTGTGATGTTCGGGTTCTGATCATGCCGATCCCCGAATTCATTGTCGCACTGCGTGAGAAGGTCGGTCATGCGCCGCTCTGGCTGTCCGGAGTGAGCGTCGTGATCCGCGACGACGAAGGCCGGATCCTGCTCACCCGCCGCGCCGACAACGGCCAGTGGGCCGTTGTGTCCGGCGTCCTCGAGCCTGGGGAGGAACCGTCTGCGGCGGCGGTGCGCGAGGCGAAAGAAGAAACCGGCGTCGACGCCGAATTGGTTCGGATCACGAGTGTCGATGTCACAGAGCCCATTACGTACCCCAATGGTGATGTGACTCAGTACCTCGACGTGTGCTTCCTGGCCAGGTGGACCGGCGGAGATGCACACGTGGCGGACGACGAAAACCTCGAGGTCGCGTGGTTCGCGCCGAGCGAATTGCCGTCGGACATGACGGAAACCTCGCGTCTGCGCCTCGCAAAAGCGTTGCTGGACAAGCCGGAAGCGTGGTTTCAGCGCTAGTCCACTCCCCCATGCATGACCGAAGCCCGATTCCCGCGTGTGCAGGAGTCAGGCTTCGGCGTGTAAGGCGGTCGCTCTAGAAGTCCCAGTCGTCGTCTTCGGTGTTGACGGCCTTGCCGATGACGTAGGAGCTTCCCGAGCCGGAAAAGAAGTCGTGATTCTCGTCCGCATTCGGTGAAAGTGCCGACAGGATAGCCGGATTGACGTCCGTCTCGTCCTTCGGGAAGAGGCCTTCGTAGCCAAGGTTGTTGAGCGCCTTGTTGGCGTTGTAGCGCAGGAACTTCTTGACATCCTCGGTCAGGCCGACACCGTCGTAAAGGTCCTGGGTGTAGTCGACCTCGTTCTCGTAGAGCTCGAAGAGCAACTCGAACGTGTAGTTCTTGAGCTCTTCACGCTCGGCCTCGGTGAGCTGTTCGAGGCCCTTCTGGTACTTGTAGCCGATGTAGTACCCGTGCACGGCCTCGTCGCGGATGATGAGGCGGATGAGGTCTGCGGTGTTGGTGAGCTTGGCTCGCGAGGACCAGTACATCGGCAGGTAGAAGCCGGAGTAGAAGAGGAAGCTTTCGAGGAGCGTCGAGGCGACCTTGCGCTTGAGCGGGGACTCGCCGTTGTAGTAGTCGAGAACGATCTGCGCCTTGCGCTGCAAGTTGGGGTTCTCCTCCGACCAGCGGAACGCGTCGTCGATGTCCGGGGTGGAGCACAGCGTCGAGAAGATCGAGCTGTAGCTCTTGGCGTGCACCGATTCCATGAAGGCAATGTTGGTGTAGACCGCTTCTTCGTGGGGGGTAATCGCGTCCGGGATGAGGCTGACTGCGCCGACGGTGCCCTGAATGGTGTCGAGCAACGTCAGACCCGTGAAGACACGCATCGTGAGCTGCTTCTCCTGAGCGGTCAGCGTTCCCCAGGACGGGATGTCGTTGGAGACCGGCACCTTTTCGGGCAGCCAGAAATTGCTGACGAGGCGATCCCACACCTCGGCGTCCTTCTCGTCCTGGACGCGGTTCCAGTTGATGGCGGAAACGCGACTGACCAGCTTGACCATAATTCCTACCTAGCGAGAGAGATACTGCCGAATGTTGGCTTGCCTGAACACTACCCGTTGTGTCGGGTCCACGATGCCAACACAACAACATGTGTCGCACGCGCCCCTCCACAAGCATAAACAATGTGATATCAATTAAATATCACTTACCGATGGAAAGCGAGTCTCACATGACCAGCACCCCTACCGTGGCCGAGAAACCGACCGGTGTCGCCACCACAACGATCGCCGAACGCCCAGGCTGGGACCTGTCCGGCAGCTGGATGCTCCTCGGCGGGTTACTTCTCTTCCTGGCCGGAATCGCACTGTCCGTCGTTGGCGGAGTTCTGGGACTCTTCGCCCTGATTCCGGTCGGAGTGGTGCTGTTCATCGCGTCACTCCCCCTGCTGATGGGCCTGACCTTGGTGCAACCGAATCAAGCCCGAGTTCTGCAACTCCTGGGAAGCTCGTACAGCGGCACCCTGCGCACGCCGGGACTGCGATGGACAAATCCGCTGACTGTCCGTCGATCGATCTCGACGCGTATCCGAAACCACGAGACCGGTCAGGCGAAGGTGAACGACGCCGACGGCAATCCCATCGAGATCTCGGCGGTGGTCGTCTGGCAAGTCGCCGACACTGCGCTCGCCTCGTTCCAGGTGGACGACTACGAGGAGTTCGTCTCGGTGCAGACCGAAGCGGCCGTCCGTCATATCGCCGGCAGCTATCCGTACGACGCCGAAGGCCGAGTCTCGTTGCGCGAGAACGCCGATATCATCACGACTACCTTGTCGGAGGAGGTTCACGCCCGCGTGCGTGCGGCGGGTGTCGAAGTGATCGAGACACGCATCAACAGGCTCTCGTATGCACCCGAGATCGCCAGCGCAATGCTTCGGCGCCAACAAGCGGGTGCAGTGATCGCTGCCCGCAAGCAAATCGTCGAAGGTGCGGTGTCCATGGTCGACATGGCACTCAAGCAACTCGAGGAAAAGCATGTCGTCGAACTCGACGAGGAACGCAAGGCCACGATGATCAGTAACCTTCTGGTCGTGCTGTGCGGCGACCGAGACGCACAACCGGTGCTCAACACCGGTTCGCTCTACCAGTAAAGGAAAGGCCACATGGCCACGGATCCAGCTCCGAGATCCGAGCGTAAGAAGATCCTTCTTCGGTTGGACCCAGCGGTGCACGACGCCCTCGCCCGCTGGGCCGCCGACGATCTCCGAAGTACCAACGCCCAGATCGAGTTTCTCCTTCGGCGCGCACTCACCGAGCACGGTCGTATGCCGAAGAATGCCGGCAAGATGCACGGTCCAGGCCGTCCGCCGGCCTGATTCCCCTGTGCGCCTTTTCGGTAGCAGTCACTACCGAAAAGGCGCACGGGGGCGGAGCCCTTTACAGCATGCAGGAAACGCAGCCCTCGACCTCGGTGCCTTCGAGTGCCATCTGACGCAGACGGATGTAGTACAGCGTCTTGATGCCCTTACGCCACGCGTAGATCTGCGCCTTGTTGATGTCGCGGGTGGTGGCGGTGTCCTTGAAGAACAGCGTCAGCGACAGGCCCTGGTCGACGTGTTGCGTTGCCGCAGCATAGGTGTCGACGATCTTCTCGTACCCGATTTCGTAGGCATCCTGGTAGTACTCCAGGTTGTCGTTGGTCAGGTAGGGCGCCGGGTAGTAGACGCGACCGATCTTGCCTTCCTTGCGGATCTCGATCTTCGACGCCACCGGGTGGATGGAGCTGGTGGAGTAGTTGATGTACGAGATCGAGCCGGTCGGCGGGACGGCCTGAAGGTTCTGGTTGTAGATACCGTGCTTCTGAACCGAAGCCTTCAGCTCACGCCAGTCGTCCTGGGTGGGGATGTGCAGCTTCGCATCGGCGAAGAGTCCACGAACCTTCTCGGTTGCAGGCTCCCAGGCCTGGTCGGTGTACTTGTCGAAGAATTCACCCGAGGCGTACTTCGACTCCGGGAAACCCTTGAAGTACGAGCCACGCTCGATGGCGATCTTGTTCGACGCACGCAGTGCGTGGAACAGCACGGTGTAGAAGTAGATGTTCGTGAAGTCGATGCCTTCTTCGCTGCCGTAGAAGATCCGCTCACGAGCGAGGTATCCGTGCAGGTTCATCTGACCGAGGCCGATGGCGTGAGAGTCGTTGTTGCCCTGCTCGATCGACGGCACCGAGTAGATGTGCGTCTGGTCGGACACTGCCGTCAATCCGCGGATCGACACTTCGATGGTCTTCGCGAAGTCGGGCGAGTCCATGGTCTTCGCGATGTTCAGCGAACCCAGGTTGCAGGAGATGTCCTTGCCGACCTTCGAGTAGGACAGGTCGTCGTTGAACAGTGAAGGTGTCGAAACCTGCAGGATCTCCGAGCACAGGTTCGAGTGCGTGATCTTGCCTTCGATCGGGTTTGCCCGGTTCACCGTGTCCTCGAACATGATGTAGGGGTAGCCCGATTCGAACTGCAATTCGGCGACGGTCTGGAAGAACTCGCGAGCCTTGATCTTGGACTTGCGAATTCGCTTGTCGTCGACCATCTCGTAGTACTTCTCGGAGACGTTGATGTCGGAGAACGGAACTCCGTAGATGCGCTCGACGTCGTACGGCGAGAACAGGTACATGTCCTCGTTCTTCTTCGCCAGTTCGAAAGTGATGTCCGGGATCACGACGCCGAGAGAGAGCGTCTTGATGCGGATCTTCTCGTCGGCGTTCTCACGCTTGGTGTCGAGGAAGCGGTAGATGTCGGGGTGGTGCGCATGGAGGTACACGGCGCCGGCGCCCTGACGCGCACCCAACTGGTTGGCGTAGGAGAACGAGTCCTCGAGAAGCTTCATGATCGGGATGACACCCGAACTCTGGTTCTCGATCTTCTTGATCGGGGCGCCGTGCTCACGAACGTTGGTGAGCAGCAAGGCAACACCGCCACCGCGCTTGGACAGCTGCAGTGCCGAGTTGATGGAGCGACCGATGGACTCCATGTTGTCTTCGATACGAAGCAGGAAGCAGGACACGGGCTCACCGCGCTGCTTCTTGCCCGAGTTCAGGAACGTCGGGGTGGCGGGCTGGAAGCGTCCGGCGATGATCTCGTCGACGAGTTCGACGGCCAGGTCTTCGTTGCCTGCGGCCAGGGTGAGCGCAACCATGCAGACGCGATCTTCGAAACGCTCGAGGTAGCGCTTACCGTCGAAGGTCTTGAGCGTGTAGGAGGTGTAGTACTTGAATGCACCCAGGAACGTCGGGAAGCGGAACTTCTTGGCGTACGCGTGATCGATCAGGAACTTCACGAAAGTACGTGAGTACTGATCGAGAACCTCGGGCTCGTAATAGTTTTCCTCGACGAGGTAGTCCAGCTTCTCGTCGAGGTTGTGGAAGAACACGGTGTTCTGGTTGACGTGCTGCAAGAAGTACTGACGAGCTGCAGCGACATCCATCTCGAACTGGATCTCACCGTTGGCGCCGTACAGGTTGAGCATGGCATTGAGTGCGTGGTAGTCGAGACCGTTGGTGGAGTCGCCGCCGCGTGCATCACGCTCTACGCTTCCTGCCGCGATCGTGTCAGTGATGGTTGGCGCCACTGCCCGTGCTCCTTCTCTGTTTCGAGATGATTCCAGAACTCCCCCAAGCCTTCTCGTACTCGGTCGACGTCTTCGGCAGTGCCCATGAGTTCGAACCGGTACAGAAAAGGAACGTGGCATTTCTGGGAAATGATGTTTCCTGCATAGCAAAAGGACTCACCGAAATTGGTGTTTCCCGCCGCGATCACTGCTCTGATCAACGACCTGTTGTGTGGATTGTTCAAAAAACGAATGACCGGCTTCGGCACATAGCTGGTGTCGCGCCCTGTCACGGTGGCCCCGCCACCATAGGTGGGCAGAATCAGCACATAGGGCTCGTCTACGCGAAATGAGCCGTCACGGTCATGGATGGGTATACGTGTCGCAGGCAGGCCGAGACGTTGAACGAATCGGTGGGTGTTCTCCGACACGCTGGAAAAATAGACCAGCGAAGTCATCGGTTGTCACCATTTTCTTGTACGGTGCCCGGAACTACTCAGATGTGTCGGCGGAGGTCTCCACCGCCGACACTGCGGCGCTTCAAGCAGCGACGGTCAGGGTCTTGATGCGATCGGGACGGAAGCCCGACCAGTGATCTTCACCGGCAACCACGATGGGCGCCTGGAGGTACCCGAGAGCCATGACGTAGTCGCGGGCTTCGGCATCCTCGGTGATGTCGATGATGTTGTATTCGAGACCGGCCTTGTCGAGGGCGCGGTAGGTGGCATTGCACTGAACGCAAGCGGGCTTGGTGTAGACGGTGATGCTCATGAGAGTCCCTCTTTCGCTTAGCCAACAAAGGCCGATGTAGTGATGTTCAGCACCGATTCGACCGATTGCCGGAGTCTCGCTCAAGGCGTTCCGCGTTGTGGTCTCTCAGTGCTCAAGACACTACACCTAGTGGCCGACAGAAACACATAACGCGAGATGTTGTGAGTCACATCGTTGGAATTCCCAGGTCGCCCCAGTTCAGCGCCCTCATTTCCCGGCGCGTCGGCGTGTTGCCCGTCACATTTACTTTTTGTGCTCGCCGGCCTCTCGGAGCCGCGTCCCGGACCTACCATGAGCGTCGTGGAAACACCCCCCAAGGACGAAGCACCGCGCCACCGGGCAACCGTGACGAGAACGCAGCAGGTGACACCGCTGATGCGCAGAATCACCTTCGGCGGCACCGGCCTGAGCGACTTCGAGACGAGCGGGAGCCCCGACGAACGAGTGCTCGTCAGATTCCCTCTCGATCCCCCTCACGCCCGCAGTTACACGGTCCGGCGCTGGCAGCCGTCGAAGAACGAACTGGTGATCGACTTCGTTCTCCACGGCCGCGGCGGCGCGGCACTCTGGGCCGAGAATGCGCAACCGGGCGAGACCGTCCATCTCTCGACTGCGAGCGGGTGGTTCACGCCGCCGACAGAGTGTGACTGGCTTCTACTCGTCGCCGATCACGCCGCCCTGCCAGCGATCGGGCGAATTCTCGAAGAGGCGCCGGACGGTCTGCCGATCCAGGTCATCGCACAGGTACCCGAGCCGAGCGAACAGCAGACGTTCACGACGCGCGCCGACGCCCACTACCGATGGATCGAGGAATCGGACTCGCTGCTCGCCGAATTGGCCGGCGCTGCCCTGCCTCCCGGCGAGGGCTACATCTGGTGTGCAGTCGAGGCCGCGGCCGCCAGACGCATCCGCACCCATCTGCGTCGAACATCGGAAATCCCGGCAACCCGCATGCACGTGATGGGTTACTGGCGGGAGGACAAGGAGAGCTGGGAGCGTCGGTACGCCGCCGTCGCAGACCGTATCGATGCCGCGATGGGCGAAGCGATGATGGCCGGCAAGGATTTCGAGTCGGTTCGCGACGCCGTCGACGACGCGATGGAACGCGAAGGGCTCTAGCGTGCATATGAGCCTGACTCGCATACGAGTGAGGGCCACACCTTCCGGCATGGCCCTCACTCGTGAAACGGATTACGCGTTGACGAGCTGCTTGCTGGCGTCGACGAGGTCGGAGACGACCTTGGAGACCTGAGCGAGCACCTCTGCGTTCTCACGCGGGTGCAGCTCACCGAACAGTGCGCCGGTTCCACCGATGCTCAGTGCAGTGTCCTCGACGACCTTGCCGCCGGCGATACGGACTGCCTTGGTGGTGTCTTCGTGTGCCCATTTGGCGCCGTTGCCACTGGGCGAAGCGCTGATGACTGCGACAGCCTTGTCCTTGACTGCACCGACACCGTACGGACGCGAGATCCAGTCGATGGCGTTCTTCAGAACGGCGGGGATGGTGCCGTTGTACTCGGGGGTGACGAGCAGGAACGCGTCCGCGTTGCTCGCAGCGGAGCGCAGCGCGTCGACAGCGGGAATGGAAGCACCCTCGACGTCGATGTCTTCGTTGTAGAAGGGGACGTCGGCGAGGCCTTCGAAGACCGTCAGGGTGGCACCCTCGGGTGCGGCGGACACAGCCGTCTCGGCAAGCTGGCGATTGACGGATCCGGCGCGCAAGCTGCCGACGAGAACGAGAACATTGGTCTGTGACATAACGAGATTCCTTCGAGAGTGGTGCGGTTGGTGGCTCCGGTTGAAAGTTATATCAACTAAACGGACCGCGGTCCACTTACATTCCCCGGCCCTGTAACCTGATCCCGTGAGCGCAATCCCCCTCCCCCAGATCGGCGCCGCGCCGGTCGAGCGCGGTGACGCAGCACGTAACCGCGTACTTCTGCTCGACGCAGCAGCCCTCCTCGTCGCCGAGCGAGGTGTCGACGCGGTGACGATGGATGCCGTCGCATGCCGAGCCGGTGTGGGCAAGGGCACAGTTTTTCGGCGCTTCGGCAATCGCTCGGGACTGATGCAGGCACTGCTCGATCACACCGAGCGAGAACTGCAGCAGGCATTCATGTTCGGCCCCCCACCGTTGGGTCCGGGCGCGCCGCCGATCGAGCGCCTCATCGCGTTCGGACGAGCCCGAATCGCCATGGTGGAAGTACAGGGCGAAGTCCTCCGTGCGGCGGAAAATGCTCCTGAATACCGCTTCGGCGGTCCGGCCCGGGCGCTCGGCATCGCTCACGTCATCGGACTTCTTCGAGGAGCAGGCGTCGAGGGCGACCTCGATCTGCTCGCTTCAGCACTGTTGGCACCACTCGAAGCATCGCTTGTCCTTCACCAGGTGCGCGATCTCGGGATGACCACCGAGCGTCTGGCCGCCGGCTGGGAAGACCTTGCCCGGCGCGTTACTCGATGCTGACTCCCCAGATCCGTCCCACCGCTTAATGTGAGCCCATGCGCATCGCTGCTGCCGTCATCGGCTTCCTGACCATCGCCGCGGTAAGCGGTTGCTCCGCGTCGTCCGACTCCCCCAAGGACAAGTCGGACCCCTCCGGGCGCGTCTTCATCTCGACCTCGGTCGACGGAACACAAATTCCCGGCGGCGGCCCACTGACTCTCGATTTCAGCCAAGCGGGTCGAGTGTCCGCGAGCGCCGGATGCAACACGGCAAACGGCTCGATCGAGTTCACCGACGGCAAGCTGACCACCGGCACCATGGCGTCGACCATGATGGGCTGCCCTCCCGGCATCGACGAATCTGACACCTGGACAACAACATTGCTGACCTCCGCGCCGACGTGGAGCCTCGACGGCGACACCCTCACCCTGACATCGGACGACGCCACAGTGACTCTGCAGGACAAGAAGATCGTCACGCCGGATCGACCTCTCCAGGGCACGACGTGGACCGTCACGTCACTCATCAGTCCCGATGCGATCAGTACGAGCCTGGCTCTGGAGACGTCAGCTCCCGAACTCACGATTGCCGCAGACGGTTCGGTCAGCGGAACCACCGGATGCAATCGCATGACCGGAAGCGCCCAGACGTCCGACACCACAGTCACGTTCACGCCGATGGCAACCACGCGTATGGCTTGCCCCGAGGAGAACACGGACATCGAGCGCCAGATCCTGGCGGTGCTCGACGGCGACGTGAGCTACACCATCGACGCCGGCACGCTGACCCTGCGCAAGCCCGACGACACCGGATTGATACTGACTGCGCAGGCCTGATCAGACGCTCCAGGCTCGATCAGACGTTGTCGAGCAGCCAGCGCCCCAAATCGCGGGCGCTGGCATCGATCATCGCGGGCCAGTCCATTGCCGAATCGTCCGCATGGTCGCTGACGTGTTTGACGAGGCGGCAGGGAGCACCCGCAGCCTGTGCGGCGAACGCGATGGCAAAACCCTCCATGTCGACCAGATCAGCTCGCTGTGCAAGGGCGTCCCGGGTTGCAGCGTCGGCGATGAATGCGTCGCCGGTCGCCAACACCGAGTCGTCACCGCCGGCGAGCACCAAACGGTCCGCGACGTCGTGCCCCAGCGCTCGGATCGCGGTGCTGCTGATGTCGTGATTGATGACAACCCCGGGAACATAGAGGCCACCGTGGTGCGCGTGCAGCGCACCGGCGGTCCCGATGTTGACGACCAGCGGCAGATTCTCCCGCTCGTACCGCGCGAGAGCAGAGGCGACTGCTGTTGCAGCACTGACCTTTCCAATCCCCGTGATCAGCAGTTCGTATCCTTGCGGCACGTATGCCGCTTCCGACTTCGTCGCACTGACCACCAGAACGTTGTTCGCACTCATGTGCGCGACCGTACCGCCCCGGATACGGTGGCACTGCACGCGCCTGCTCACATCGCTAGAGTCCATTCATGGCCACACTGCGTGAAAGCATCATCGAAGAACTCGGCACAAAGCCGACAATCGACGCCGCAGCGGAGGTTCGCGCGCGAGTCCAGTTCCTGAAGGACTACGTGCGCTCGACCCCCGCCACAGGTTTCGTTCTGGGAATCAGCGGCGGTCAGGACAGCACGCTCGCCGGGGCTCTCGCCCAACGCGCCGTCACTGAACTTCGCGAAGAAGGCCACGACGCCGAGTTCGTCGCTGTTCGACTCCCCTATGGCGCACAAGCCGACGAATCCGATGCGCAGATTGCACTCGGCTTCATCAAGCCGGACCGCTCGCTCACGGTCAACGTCAAGCCGGGCGCCGACGCCACAGCCCGCGAGGCCTCCGAGGCGTTGGGGAACGGCGAACTGCGCGACTTCGTCCGAGGCAACATCAAAGCGCGCGAACGAATGGTCATTCAGTATGCGATTGCCGGGCAGCTCGGCTATCTGGTGATCGGTACCGACCATGCCGCGGAGGCGATCACCGGCTTCTTCACGAAGTTCGGTGACGGCGGCGTCGACATCACGCCGCTCACCGGCTTGAGCAAACGCCAGGGCGCTGCATTGCTGCAGGAATTGGACGCACCGGAGAGCACGTGGCGCAAGGTTCCGACCGCCGACCTCGAGGACGACCGGCCCGCGCTACCCGACGAAGTTGCCCTCGGCGTCACGTACTCACAGATAGACGACTACCTCGAAGGAAAGGACGTTTCCTCCGAGGTAGCCGAAAAGCTCGAGAAGATGTTCACCAACACTCGTCACAAGCGCACGGTGCCGGTCACCCCCCTGGATGACTGGTGGAAGTAGCTCTTACCAGCGACTAGAGGCCGAATCCTTCTTTGCGAAGTTGGTGGTGCATCCGTTGAAATGCACCGCATCGACCAGCGTCGAGGTTGCAGCGGAGCCGGTCCCGACACTGACGCCGTAGTGGTCGACTACCGCTTTCGGGTTCGCGGCGACGATGTCCGCCAAAGGCACTGACACGCGGTCCTTGGCGCCGTCGATGTTCTGAGTGCTCCACCACACGCCCTTCTGGAGATCCGCGTGAACGCCGCCGTCAGCCGTCGGCGTCGCGTCCGGGGACCCCATTCGTTCGGCGCCGCTTCGGTGGACAGGGTCGAGCACGAGGCTTCCGGTGCAGAAGAGCCGAGCGAACCGGTGGAGGGAAGCGCAGTTGCGAATGCCGGAGCCGTGAGTGCAGCTGCTCCGAGGAGCACTACGACGACGGCGATACGTCGGGTGGAATTAATCGACAAAGTGTGAACTTACTCCCCCAAAAATTAGGAGATGGAGATAGACGCCACTTGAACTGAGTGATCAAGATCGACCTATTTGAGCCAGGCCACCGAAATTTGACAATAGTTCGGCAGCCGACAAATAACTACGTCGACAATCTCCGGACTAGCCTCCGGCGAAAGGCGGAAGAATATCGACAGCACTACCGGAGGTCCGAGAGACGTCGCGGGTCAACTCGTCACCGACGAGGAAAGCCGAGACCGACAGCACTCGCTCCATCTCCGGCCCGTATCGCCCGACCAACACCGCCACCAACTCGGCAAGTGTGGTGCCAGGCGAGAGGGCGACTACCTCGCTACGGCAACCGGATACATCCGCTGCAGCAGCAAAGTATCGAACCGAGATCGACTGCGAATCAGCCACCAATCGCTCCCATGCTTCTTTCCGGCGGAACGAAGTCCGCGGCGTCGATGCCGTGCCCTGCCCACTTGTTCCACATCGCACCGCGCCACAAATCCGCAAGTTCGTCATCACTTGCTCCCGACCTGAGCGCCGCACGCAAATCGACCTCGCGATCACTGAACAAACATGACCGAATTGTCCCTTCGGCGGTCATTCGGGTCCGATCACATTCACCGCAGAACGAGCGGGTCACGGAAGCGATGATTCCCACCGTCATCGAGGTCCCATTGACACGCCATTCTTCAGCTGGAGCCGACGGGTCTTCGCGGCCGATTGCTTCCAATTCGAAACGACCACTCAATACGGTCAACAATTCAGCTGCGGTCACCATATTCTCGCGAGCCCATGCATGATCTGCATCCAGGGGCATTTGCTCGATGAAACGCAATTCGACGCCGGCATCGAGGCACCACTGCAAAAGATCCGCCGCGCCGTGGAGTGTTTCACGCATCAGCACCGCATTGATCTTCAGTGGCGCGAGCCCGGCTGCCGCAGCCGCTCGAATTCCCGCGAGAACTGATGGCAACCTGTCTCTACGTGTCAATTCAGCGAAATGGGCGCGATCAACTGAATCCAGGGAAACATTGATGCGAGTCAAACCCGCTGCGGCCAACTTCGCCGCACGATGTTCGAGCCCAACAGCATTGGTAGTCATGGAAAGTGGAATACCCGGCACGCGAGCTGCGCACCCACCGATGATTCTTTCGAGGTCGCTGCGCATCAGCGGTTCCCCGCCGGTGAATCTCACTTCACGAATACCGACTCGCTCGACGCCGATTCCGACCACTCGAATGATCTCGTCGGGACTCAGAAGATCTTCCGCCGCGATGGCCGGCAGGCCCTCTTCCGGCATGCAATACGTGCAACGAAGTGAACACTTCTCGGTGATCGAGACTCGCAGATCTCTCGCAACACGCCCGAACCTGTCGACCAGGAGATCCGTCTCAGGACGACCGGCGGTGGAGGCAGCGTCAAACCGCACGGTGGGAATTCCCATCGACACCACTGTCATCACTTCACCAACTTCCGTATTGCTCCAGTATGACCGAAAGCCGTACTCGGTGTGTCGGACGGACCACACCGCCTAGGATCAAAACATGTCGAGGTTGTCGAGGTTACTGTCATGAGCGCGCGTTCGGTCGAGGAACACGCGTCGCACATCTCCGAATTGCTCTCGGGCCTGCACACCCTCTCTCCGACGGCAGTGCCGACGGCAGAAGCGTTGGGGCGCATAACTTGCTCGGACATCTCATCGCCCGTGGACCTCCCACTCTTTCGCAACTCACAGATGGACGGGTACGCAGTCGACGCCGCCTCGGTGGCCTCGGTTCCCACCACGCTGACGGTTCGAGGTGTGATCGCCGCCGGTAGCGGAGAACCACCGAAACACCTTCCAGGATCGGCATTTCGCATCATGACCGGTGCGCCGCTCCCCGAGGGTGCCGACGCCGTCGTTCCCGTCGAGGACACTACGGGCGTCACCGAACACGTCGTCACCATCGAACGGGGCAGGTCTGTAGGCGAATTCGTTCGCGAACGTGGCAGTGACATCACTGCCGGAATGCTACTGGTCACGGCGGGAACGCACTTGGAACCTCGCCATATCGCTGCGCTGAGCGCCGTCGGGTTGGCCTCACTCGACACGTACACGAGGCCACGGGTCGCCGTCATCACGACGGGCGCCGAACTCAAGAGTGCCGGAACAACTCTCGAACCCGGTGAGATCTACGATTCCAACGGTGCAGCTTTGGCAACATTGGCCGAAGCCAACGGTGCCGATGTCGTATCCGTCGCTCGAAGCAGTGACGATCCGGTGGAGTTCCGCGAATTGCTCTCGTACGCAACCTCGGTCGCCGATCTGGTTTTCACCTCCGGCGGAGTATCGATGGGCGACTTCGAAGTGGTGAAGGAAACCCTCACACCCTTGGGTGCGCAATTCGGCCACGTCGCAATGCAACCAGGTGGCCCACAAGGCACCGCCGTGGTGAACGGAGTGCCCGTACTGAGCTTCCCGGGCAACCCGGTCAGCACGATGGTCTCGTTCGAGGTCTTCGCACGCGGGGAGCTGCGCCGCGCGGCGGGCCTGCCAGAGATCCCGCACGAGCGACTGCCGTTGACTGCACCGCTGCGTTCCGTGGATGGCAAGCGGCAGTTCCTGCGGGCGCGCAGAACTGCGGACGGTATCGAACTCGTTGCTGGACCCGGATCGCACCTCGTTGCAGCCATGGCGTGGGCCGACGTCCTGATCGACATCCCCGCCGCCGTGACCGAACTCGGCGCGGGCGATCTCGTCGATGTGATTCCACTCTCGACTACCTCGATCTGATTCAAAGGACACTCATGACCGAATTGACACACGTCGACAGCGAAGGCCGCGCGCGCATGGTCGACGTCAGCGCCAAAGCCGAGACGACGCGAATCGCCGTCGCTGCCGGTGAACTCGTCACGACCGCCGAGGTTGTTCGGCTCGTCCGCGCCGACGGCATGCCCAAAGCCGATGTCCTCACCACCGCGCGCATCGCCGGAATCGCCGGCGCAAAGAAGACGTCCGAGCTGATTCCGTTGTGTCATCAACTCGCACTTTCGTCGGTCAAGGTGGAATTCGGATTCACCGAAACCTCGATCACCGTCGAAGCGACGGCAAAGACTCGCGGACAGACCGGCGTCGAGATGGAAGCGCTCACCGCCGTCGCGGTAGCCGGCCTGACCTTGCATGACATGGTCAAAGCGGTCGATCCCGGAGCCACCATGAACGGTGTGCGTCTGCTCACCAAAGACGGTGGTAAACACGGACATTGGACCCGCAACGCTCAGGGTGCCCCGGCTTCTCCGGCGCACGTCTTCACCTCGGCACGGTCCGCGACCGTCCTCGTCGCTTCCACCGGCGGCGCCAACGGAACCAGACCCGACACCACCGGGCCGACGATCGCGGCCTGGCTACGCGAGCGAGACTTCGAGGTGCGCGGACCGCTCGTGTACGCCGACGCAGACATCGCGGCGGGCATAGTCGACGCGAAGGCGGGCTCCCCGTCGCTCGTCATCAGTACCGGCGGCACCGGCGCTTCCCCCACGGATGCAACCCCGGAAGCTACCCGTTCAGTCTTGACCCGTGAGTTGCCCGGGGTCGCAGAAGCGATCCGAACCAAGGGCCTCGAGAAGACCCCACACGCATCACTGAGCCGTGGTGTGGCAGGTCTCACAGGTACGACGGTCATCGTCAATCTTCCGGGTTCTCCCGGCGGAGTGAAGGACGGTCTCACCGTCCTCGAACCCATCATCGATCACCTGCTCGCGCAGGTCGCAGGCGGAGGAGCACACGATGAGTGAGCTACTGGCTCGGATCTCCGAACAACCGATTCACGCAGACACCGTCGACGCCGCCGTTGCCGGCCCGAAGAACGGTGCTGTTGTGGTTTTCACCGGGACGGTGCGCAATCACGATGGAGGTCAAGCGGTTTCAGCGTTGGAGTACCAAGCACACCCGGATGCTGAACGCTTCCTCCATACGTGCTGTCAAGAGGTTGCAGCCTCAACCGGCCTACCGGTTGCCGCGATTCATCGCGTCGGGCATCTCGAGATCGGTGACCTCGCACTGGTCGCCGCCGTCGCTGCGCCACACCGCGCGGAGGCGTTTGCCGCGTGCGCCGAACTTGTCGAGCGCATCAAGCACGAGGTACCGATCTGGAAGCGGCAACACTTCGCGAACGGCGTCTCCGAATGGGTCGGGTTGTAGGTCGAACGCTCCGGGAAGGTAGAGTTGCGATCACTAGGTGTCCGAAATCGGGCATCCAGCGTCGTAGAACGCAAAATTTCTTGCTGAGTGCTCAATGCACCCGCTCTTCTTACGGCGAAGAAGCCTGCCGACCGGCAGCGCCGCCACCACTGTGCTTGATTGCTCGACCGGTTAATTCCCGTGTCGGCATCCGGGCACGAACACGTGCCCGAAAGGCTCTGAATACACTTGTCTGACATCTCTACGCCCGCTACCACCTTCGCAGCCCTCGGTGTGCGCGCACCGCTGGTGAAAGCTCTCGAAGACGGCGGAATCACTTCTCCGTTCCCGATCCAGATCGATACCCTCCCCGACACTCTCTCGGGTCGCGACGTACTGGGCCGCGGAAAGACCGGAAGCGGAAAGACCCTCGCGTTCTCCATCCCCATGGTCTCTCGCCTCGCCGGCGAAGTGTCCGGCGGCAAGCGTCGCCCGGGTCGACCACTCGGCCTGGTGCTCGCACCCACGCGTGAGCTCGCCACCCAGATCACCGCAACCCTCGAACCGTTGGCCGCCGCATACGACTTGCGCGTGACCACGATCTTCGGCGGCGTCTCGCAGCACCGCCAGGTTCAGGCCCTGAAGGCCGGCGTCGACATCGTCGTTGCCTGCCCCGGTCGCCTCGAAGACCTCATGAAGCAGAAGTTCGTGAGCCTCGACGCCGTCGAGATCACCGTGCTGGACGAGGCCGACCACATGGCCGACCTCGGCTTCCTGCCCGTCGTCACCCGCATCCTCTCGTCCACGCCGCAGGACGGGCAGCGCCTGCTGTTCTCGGCAACGCTCGACAACGGAGTCGACAAGCTCGTCAAGCGGTTCCTGAAGAACGAGGTCATGCATTCGGTCGACGAGGCCAACTCCCCCGTCGCCGCGATGACGCACCACGTGTTCGACGTCGACGGCGTCGAAGCCAAGAAGGCTCTGGTCGAGAAGCTCGCTTCCGGTACCGGTCGTCGCATCCTGTTCATGCGCACCAAGCACCAGGCTCGTAAGTTGGCTCGCCAGCTCACCGAGTCGGGCATCCCGTCCGTCGACCTGCACGGCAACCTCTCACAGGCCGCTCGCGACCGTAACCTGGCGGCATTCTCCGCCGGTGAAGCGCGCGTCCTCGTCGCCACCGACGTCGCAGCGCGCGGCGTCCACGTCGACGATGTCGAGTTGGTCGTTCACGTCGATCCCCCGGCCGAGCACAAGGCTTACCTGCACCGCAGTGGTCGCACCGCTCGCGCAGGCAGCGCCGGCGACGTGGTCACAGTGGTCTTGCCCGAGCAGCGTAAGGATCTCGCGATCCTCATGCGTAAGGCAGCCATCAAGGTGACGCCGGTTCGTTCGACGGCCAACTCCGAGCACGTCGTCAAGTTGGTCGGCGACATCGCACCGCACGTCACTCCGGCTCCGAATGCTCCGGCCCAGCCGAACGGCGGACGCGGACAGCGCCCCGCCGGCCAGGGTGGACGCGGCGGCGCAGCACGTTCAGGTCAAGCTCGCTCCGGACAGGGCGGTCAGTCACGCGGTGCACGCACCGGCGGCGCTGCCCGTCAGGAACATGCCGGCGGCGGCGCTCGCCGTCCCCGCACCGGCGGCGGGGCTCGCACTGCGGGCTCCACCGGTGGGCGTGCCACGCGCTAGGTCGTCCCGCGCGCTAGGCCACCCCGCACAATTCAATAGGTTTCGTAGTGGACAGCGTCGGCCAATGGCCGGCGCTGTCGCCATCCGTAGCGCTCGAGATCCGGAACCTGTTGGAATTCAGCCACCTTCCCGACACAGAGCCAGGCGATGGGGCGAACAGGTGAGGGAATTCCCATGAGTTCGGTGAGGTACTTCTCGTCGTAGAACGAGACCCAGCCGATGCCGATCTCCTCGGCTACCGCGGCGAGCCACAAATTCTGAATTGCGAGTACCGCCGAGAACAGTCCGGTGTCGTCGACGGTATGACGGCCGAGGATGTTCGGGCCACCGCGCGACGGGTCGTAAGTGACGACGATGCCGGTACCACTCTCGGCGATTCCCTCGATCTTGATGGGGTCGAACGTCGAGCGTCGATCCTCGGGCAAAGACTGCGCGAACTTCAGCCGGGCATCGCCGACGTGCGCCGCGAAAGTGTTAAGCGTCTCCGGATTACGAACGACGACAAAATCCCACGGTTGCGTGTTTCCCACGCTGGGCGCGCGATGGGCGGCGTCGAGAATTCGCATCAGAGTTTCGTCCGGGACAATCTCTCCCGAGAACTCGGCGCGAACGTCTCGTCGTCGCCGGATCGCTTCGTACACGGATACCGCTGATTCACTCACGCTCCGACGGTATAGCGGTGCAATCCCAGCATGGCGTCGGGGTGCGGTTCGACAGTTTTTTCGCGCACGCAGGTGCGGAGGGCACTACCTACCGCTGCCGAATCCATCCCGGTACCGATCACAACCAGTTGCGTAGTTCGAGGCTCGCCCGACTTCCATCGCAGCGGGGTGATCCGGACATGATCACCGACCGATTGGATCTCGAATTTTCCTGTGTAGCCCGGAATCTCGAAGTTCACGAATCCCTTGATGCGGTAAACACCCGAAGGCTGGTTCTCGAGAAAGTGCGTCAGAGCCCTGGCATCGAGTGGCATCTCCGATATGAAATCAACCGACTCGTAGCGATGGTGCAGGTGATCGTGGTGACAGGAACCGTCGTCGTGATCGTGGTCGTGTCCGTCGCGCAGGAGCTCGTCGAGGCTCAGTTGATCACCCGGGGCGGGAGGGGCCACCTCACCGGAATCGAACAACAGAGCGGGGTCTATCCGCGAGTGCGCCGTTTCCACTATCGGCGCTCGCGGATTCAACTCACGAATTCCGGCAGTGAATCGCTCGCGCTCGGCGACGGGAACGCCGTCGATCTTGTTGACTACCACCAGATCTGCCAGGCGGACATGTTGATCGAGTTCGGGATGCTCGATGCGAACGGTGGAGAAATTGGCTCCATCGACCATGACCACCAGTCCGCCGTAGACGACGGATGGGTTCTCACTCCCGAGGACGAGACGAATCATGTTCCGCGGCTCGGCAAGCCCGCTGGCCTCGACGACGATCACGTCGATCCCGGATTGCCGGTGCGCCAACTTGTTCAGCATCTCGTCCATGTCGGAGACGTCGACAGCGCAGCACAAACAGCCGTTGCTGAGCGTGACCATCGAATCGACCTGACCGGCGACCATCATCGAATCGATGTTGACGGAGCCGAAGTCGTTGACGATCACGCCGATGCGTACGCCGTCGTTGTTACGCAGAAGATGGTTGAGCAGCGTCGTCTTGCCCGAACCGAGAAAGCCTGCGACGACTATTACGGGGATCTGCTTCTTCGCCACCACACAACCTTCCGAAACCACACGTACCGATCAGTGATCGTAGTGGAGTGTGGCTCCGGAAGGTTCAAGCTGACAGCAGACTCACACAGTGCAGAGTGGGCGGATGTCCGAAGTGCCCTCCGTGGTCGGTGACGTCAAGATCGTGCACGCGTTGTATCCACGGGATTCGGCGACCCGACGGATCTCACTCCAGCCAGCCGCGTCGACGACCGGCGACCGTGAGAGCACGAACCCGGAAAGCCTGAGCGGATCACCGACCAGGGCCCACGAATAGTCGTCGGCAATGTAGGTGACGATGTAGTTGGGCGGACCGTCCAGGCCGTCCTGTGTGGGCACCCCGGGGAAGCTCACATGCAACTGTGCACCCGTTGCCGGGTCGGTAACTCGGGCATTCCCGACGATCTCGTTAGCCTGGCCGGTCCACGTCGTGCACGTGTTCTTCACACTCACGTTCATGGAATCGACAATCCCGTAACTCGCTCGGGTGTCCTTGGCGCACGCGAGGTTGAAGGGCTGAGGAATCGCCGCTACCTGGTTCCACTCACCGACGTAGCGGGCGGCGTCCAGGTTCGCCACCGGTTGTAGCGGCTCCCACAACGGCGCTGCTTGCGCGGTGCCCGAGAACATCGACACTGCAGTACACAATCCCGCGATTACGATCGCGCTTCGCCCCGACCACTTCATGTCACTCCTCCTCGTTGACGCACCGATTGTCATACCGGTTCGCGCAACGCACGACCGGCGTTGCTTCAACAACGCATTCGGAGCTGTTGGCCTGACGGATTGGCTAAACATGAAAAACTACTTTCGGTTTGTTATAGACGGCTTTGACAAACCTTATGTAGTCTTTGCCAAATGATAGCTAATGGCCGGACGGAGCTACTGTGATGAAGGTTGTCGACTTAGGTCTCGAGCGCACGCGCTATGCAGTCATCGACGAGACAATCGAGTCGAGGTGGCGCCGAGTCGCCTCGATGCAGCACGACACCGTTGCCGTCGTGACTCCGCGCGACCGGATCACTTTCGCCGAACTCGAACTCCGGACCGACGCATTGGTCCGCGAACTTCGCCTACGTGGGTCACACGGATCGTGCCCGGTTGCGGTTGATCTCGAACCAACCGCCGAGTCGGTGCCCGCCATCCTCGCTACTCTGATTTCCGGTCGGCCCTTGGTCATGATCGACCCACAACTCCCCGAGGCCCGGCGAGCGCACATCATGAGCACCTCGGGTGCCGTCACGCTGCAATCGATACTCGACGAATCGGCCCCTACGGGCTTCCGTTTCGACAACGCGCTCGAACCGTCCAGTTCCGACCCTGCCATGATCGCGTTCACGTCCGGGACCAGTGGAACGCCCAAGGGAGTCGTGCTGAGCCACTCCATGTGCCTGAACAAGGCCGACGAACTTGCCGCAGCAATCGACCTGCGACCCGACGATCACATCGGGAACCTGTTGCCCGTCAGTTTCGGAGCCGGAATCACGGCCCTGATCATGGGGTTGATGAACGGAGTCACGGTCTTCTGTTGGGACCCACGTACAGACGGAGTCTCGGGAATCGATGACTGGCTGATCGAGAACTCGCTCACGACCGTGCACTGCGCTCCGTCATTTCTACGAGCATGGTCGGATCTAGAATCCGTTGAAGCATCGGATAATTCGCCCGGGTCGCTGCGAGTCGTCGTGACGTACGGGGAACCAGTTCACGGCGAGGACTACGCGCGCCATCGCAGTCACGGCTTTGCTCGCGTCACTTACGTCAACTGGCTGGCCACAACTGAGACCGGCGTCGTCGCATACAACGCGTTCCTGCCGAACTCCGAACTACCCGCCGGAGTGGTGCCGGCCGGACGCGCTCGCGATGGCAAGCACGTACAGATCGTCGATGAGAACGGCGTACCTCTTCCAGACGGAGAGATCGGCGAGATTCAGGTTGTCTCCAGCGATCTTGCCGATGGGTACCACGGCGACCCGGATCGCACAGCAATGCGATTCACACGTCTCGGCGACGGAGTGAGTATCTATCGGACCGGTGACCGAGGCCGCATCGACGAACGCGGCGAACTACAACTGAGGGGGCGCGTCGACGACGCCGTCAAGATTCGGGGCTACCTGGTAGAGCCGATAGAAGTCGAGTCGCACATTCGTCGAATTCCCGGCGTCACCGATGTTTTCGTGGCTGCCGTTCTCGAGAACGATCGATCGGAGATTGTCGCCTACGTGGTCTTGACCAAAGCCGTGATGGCGCGGTCGGGCGCCGAGATGCGGCGCGAATTGGCGAAATATCTGCCGGCCTGGATGCTTCCCCGACATTTTGTTCTGATGGCGGAATTGCCCCGCAACGAAAGGGGAAAGGTCGACCGAAAAACATTGCCGTCCGTCACGGTGAGGTCCACTCCCCCAACTCTCGCCGGGCCTGCAGAATTGTGGCTGTCCTCGATCTGGGAGTCGATTCTCGGCATCGACTCCATCGACCGTGAGGACGACTTCTTCGAGCTCGGCGGCGACTCCCTTGCTTCGACCGAGGTGGTGACCAAGATTCACGACATGTTCAGGGTCCGGATCACGGCGGCAGAGTTCGCGACCGCGAGCACCGTCAAAGACCTTGCAGCGCTGATCGATCGGTGCACGATCGATCCCAAAGATCGCGTCTCTCACAACACGATGGTTCCACTGAAGCTCGAAGGGTCAGGGCGGCCTCTGTTCATCATGAATGGTGCAGGGTGCCCCTCGACGACACTGTCCACCTTGTCGAACGCGCTCCACACCGATCGCCCGGTCTACGCACTTCAGCCACACGGCTTCGAATCTCGCGGACTGCCCGATCGGTCGGTAGAGGCAAGCGCTCGCCGTTTCATATTCGAAATCAAGAAGATTCAGCCCACCGGCCCGTACCTTCTCGCCGGCTACTCGTACGGCGGCTACGTGGCGCTGGAGATGGCGTCACAGCTGTCCGAGTCCGGTGACGCTGTCGAGCACGTCACCGTTCTCGACACCAGAATCCCCACCGACACTGCCGCACGACTAGCCGACCGAGCGGGCATCAGTCTGGATCCGTCGATCGTCGACCTCGCACCACAACCGTCCACCAATGCCCGCTGGAAGCCGACCAGACGCACCGTCGCGGCGATGTGGATCCGCACGCTCTTCGCCGGCGTTCTGCAGTACCCACCGGCCACCCAGTGGACAGTGTTCGTCTACATCGGGGGCCAGGCGCTGCGGAAGCACCGGATGCGGACGTGCTCTGCGCCCGTCACCGTGATCCGTGGAGCCACCAACAACCGTGGACGCGAGATCTGGTCACTCATTGCCACGGGCTCGCTCGATTTCGACGACGTCGACGCGTGTCACGAAGATGTCGTTCGCCAACCCTATGTCCGGAGGACTGCTGCGATCATCGACCGAATCTGTGATCGAGCGTGACCAGCGCTGTTCATGTCCAACTGTAGAAGGCGGAACGGCGCGGGGTGACAGCCCAGTCGGTCGTCGACGAACAGACTCTTTCCTTGACGAATGCGCCTCCCCTGCCTGCGATGAACATGCCCGTTGCATCGTCGACACGAGTGGTCCGCTGGAACACACCTCGCCGCCTCCCGAGACTGATGCACCGGCCGGTGAACTTCGGAATCACCGGACGCGGCGCGGAACCGTCGAGCCGATGCAGGATCGTTTCTGCCGCATGGACTCCCAAGGGGATCGCGGCCTGGCAACTCATCCTCAGTGACAGATCACCGACCGCGACCGCATCACCCGCACCGACGATGTTGGGGTGGGACGGGCATTCGAGTCGGTCGTCGAGTTTCAGGCGACCGAGATCGTCCACGGGAAGGCCACTTCGGCGCGCCAGTTCGGGGACACCGAATTCCGTCGCGAGAATCGTGCATTCGGCCTCCACCCGTATGCCTCCCGCTAGCTCGCAGGACGAACCCTCGATCCGAGTCACCCGGGATTCGGTGACAATATCGACCCCAAGATCGGTCAATGTTCTGACAACTGCCGATCGCGCGCGCTCCGAGAGGTTTGGAGCCACGGTTCCGCCGGTCACCAAAGTGATTCGGCTGCTTCGATGCTCAGCCAGTTCTGCGGCAGTCTCGATCCCGGTGAGACCGCCGCCGACAACGCAGACTGCAGCCTTCTCGTCGAGAGTCGCCAGCCTGGATTCGAGGCGTACCGCGTCCTCGAATTCGGAGACGCTGAACCCGTGCTCCGCCGCCCCGGCGATAGTGCCGGGCAACTTCCCACTTCCGACTGCGTAGACCAGATAGTCGTAGTCGAGCACACTGCCGTCGTCGAGGGTGAGCCTGCCGAGCGCCGCCTCGATCGTCGTCACCTCTCCGAAGACTCGGTGTGCCGCGCGCGGAAGCGCCCTGTCGAAGGAGACCGTCGCATCGTAGCCAGCCGCGATCATCTGATGGAGCCTGATTCTTTGCACGAAGTGTGGGCGCGGATTCACGACGGTGACCGTGACGTCCGAACGAGTTCTCAGCAGCCGCTTCGCTGCCATGGCGCCGGCATATCCTGCGCCGATTACCACCACGTGTGCACGCATTATTCCCCATTCCGCCGCTGGTCTCCGTACCGAGAATGCTCGGGCCGATCAGGCCTCACAGCGGACAGTATTGCGCACGAAAACAACAAATGCTCTGCACCGATTGGTGCAGAGCATTTGTCTTGGGTGGAGCTAAGGGGACTCGAACCCCTGACCCCCACACTGCCAGTGTGGTGCGCTACCAGCTGCGCCATAGCCCCGTATTGAATTAACTCTTACAGTCGAACTGCAGCGGCTTTTCTGCTTTCCGCTTGCTCGAAGAAAGTTACACCATTTGGCTCCTGGGCAACAAATCGCCTGCTCAGTGACCATCGGGTGCGGACACCCGCTCACTGCGTCCGCACCCGTTCGATCACTCGTAGACGTTGCCTGGGCTGATCAACTGAGTAATCGGCGTGAGGAGAGAGCCGACGAGGTTGGTGTTCTCACCACTGACGTCGGAGTTGACCATCACAACAAGGGTCATTTCCTTCTCCGGGAGATACACGGCCACAGTCTTGTACCCGGGCAGGCTCCCGTTGTGACCAATCCACCCGTTGATGTTGAAGATGCCGAGTCCGTAACCGGATCCGTCCTCGCCCGCTTCGAGCGAGACCGTTCGCAGGCGTTCGCGCTGCGTCTCGGGCTTCAGCAATGTCCCTTTGGCAACCGCAGGCACCCAGATCCTCATGTCCGCGAGGTTCGATGTCATCGCGCCCGCTGCCCACCCCCAGGAAGGGTTCCAGTCAGTTGCCGTGACGACACTGCCGTCGGTTGTCTGATCGGTGTACCCCTGAGCGTGCGGACTCGGGAACTCGTTCGATACGGGCAACACCGTGTGCGACATACCCAACGGATCGGTCACCTTCGACTTGATCACCTCACGCAGAGGTTTGCCAGTTACCTTTTCCACCACCAAACCGAGTAGCACGGTATTCGTATTCGAGTACGAAACCTCAGTACCCGGTCGAAACTTCAGCGGCATTCCGTCGATGTACGACAGCAACTGCTCCGGACTCAACGGCGCTCGTGGATCTACCAGAAAATCCGTGACGAACTGCTCGTTCTCCGTGTAGTCGACTAGTCCACTCTGCATCCCGGCCAGGTGACGCAGAGTGATGTTGTCACCTTCCGCAACTCCGCCGATGTAGCGCGAGATCGGATCATCGAGGCCGACCTTCGATTCGTCGACCAGTTGCAACAACGCCGTAACCGTGAATGTCTTTGTCACACTGCCGATTCGATGATAGACGTCCGATTTCATCGGTTCCGACGTGCTTGTATCGGCAACGCCGGTCGCCCGAACATAGCTCCCCTCCGAACTCCAGAGACCCACGATCGCGCCGGGAATCCCGGCGCCGTCCACGGCGCCTGCAAGCAAGGCATCGAGTTTCGCCGTCAAGGCGGATTCGAGAGGTCTGTCAGGCGAAGACGAACCCGTCGACGACGATCCGGTATCGATCGACCCTGGCGACGCCGTGCTCGAACCGGAACTGCAAGCAATTGAGGCGCAAGCAACAAGGGCCGCACACACGGCAAGCGAGAACAATCTCGACCTGCCAGACTTTCGATCACGTTGAGCGTTGTACACAGATAGTTCCTCTCGAAATCGATGAACTTTCACGCAATAATGTTGTCGCACAATTAATTCGGCCGCATCGTCTTCACGTCCATCTGGACTGGTACTCAGGTACCAGAGATCCCGGCACCCTGGTACCAGGGCACTTCAGCCATGGCGCGCAATATCTTCGACAACGGCGAAAAGAGTTCGGACCGGAACGCCAGTTCCGCCCATTCCGTTGTACCCCCAAGGCTTTCCGATGTTGTAGGCCGGACCGTCGATATCGACGTGCGCCCACTGAACCGATGACGTGACGAACTCTCGCAGAAATAGTCCTGCAACGAGCATGCCCCCTTCACGTTGTGGGGCAATGTTTTTGATATCGGCTACGTTGGATTCGAGAAACTCACGCAACTCCTCGGGCAAGGGCATCGCCCACGCATGCTCCCCGACTTCAAGGCCAATTGCTGCTACCCGATCGCGGAAGTCGGCAGTCCCCATCACCCCCGAGGTTCGGCTCCCCAGTGCGACGGTCTGCGCACCGGTCAGGGTGGCAACGTCGATGAGGTAATCCGGCTCGTCTTCGCAGGCGCGCGCAATCGCGTCGGCAAGCACGAGTCGCCCTTCGGCGTCGGTATCGACAACTTCGACGGTCGTCCCGCCGTACTGAGTCACGACATCACCTGGACGTTGCGCCGAGCCCGACGGCATGTTCTCCGCCATCGGGGCGTAGGCGATCACATTGACCGGCACAGCAAGTTCAGCGGCAAGCATGCACGTGAACAGGACGGCTGCTGCACCGGCCATGTCGGAAGTCATGTGTTCCATCCCGACTGCCGCTTTGATCGAGATTCCGCCGGTGTCGAACGTAATTCCTTTGCCGACCAGTGCAACCGTCGGTGCTTCGGCGACGGCACACGAGTAGTGCGCGCGGACCAGTCTGGGCGGTCTGATCGAGCCTTGTCCCACGCCGAGAATCCCTCCGAATCCCCCGCGGCGAAGATCTGATTCGTCGAGAATTTCCACGACGACCCCTGACCCTTGGACACAATCCTGGATGCGTCGCGCAAACTCCGCGGGGTACAGGAAGTTTGGCGGAGTGTTGACCAGCTGACGGACCGAGGTCACCGCGTCGATGAGGGCCACCGATCGGCGAAGCACGCTGAGAAGACTCTCACTCAACGGAGTTCTCACCACGAAGTGGATCGTCGACAACCGACCACTGCTAACCCTGTCGGATCGATACGACCTGTGAGCGTCGAACGAAAACGCACCGAGCGCCAGACCCTCAGCAGTGGCAGCGAGATCGAGCAGGGACATCGTGCACACCACGGATTCGACTCCGTTCAGTGTGCGCGCGGCAGCACCCGCAGACCTGCGTATCTGCTCGTCGTCGACTGCAAATTCCTCCCCTAGGCCCACGGCCACCACACTGCGTACGCCGGTCTCCGAGGGTGCCGGAATTCGCGTGACCTCTTCAGGCTCCCCGGTAGCGCCGACAGCTGACAAAAGTGCAGCCAACTCGGCGGCAGTCCGCGCGTCGGCACCTATTCCTGGCGCGGCAATCACCGGCCCGGCCGGATCCTGGTAGATCGCGACAATCAGTACTTCAGCCGGGTGATTCATTCGGTCGGTCAATGCAAGGACGGACCCATCGCGCAAGGTCAGCATCGTGCAGCCCCTGTGGTGCGCGATCCTCGAAGCACCCGTCCCGCTGGCTCGCCAGTTGGAGTCACGGCACCCGTCTGAGGTGATCACGAGGGCACAACGTCCACTGTGACGACCGGAGCCGGGAGCGGGTTCGCAGCACGCCCTTCCGTGCTGAACAAAAGCAAGACAGCGTCAGCACGCACCAACGTCTGCGCCCGCCTTACCGGATCGATCAACATGCTCCTGGCCCCGGCGAGAGTCGCTGCACCGCAGGGCCCTGCATCGACCCCGAGCTCGGCAAATCGACCTACGCCGGCGGCCGACTCGTCCTCGGTTACAGTCACGGCGGCATCGACCCCGGCAAAGAGCGACGGCCACGCCACCGCTGACGGAGTGCCGCAGTTCAGGCCGGCCATGATCGTGTCGGTGGTCGGCACCGACACGCTTCTCCCGGCGTGAAGCGATGCGACCAGAGCAGGCGCGCGCTCCGCTTCGACCGTGAGTATCACTGGGGGATGCGGAATCGAGCGGTAATGCCTCACCGCGGCCTGCGCCAGCGATCCGACCCCGACGGGGACGACCACCACGTCGATACGGTCGATTCCCACCTCGAGTAGCTGTTCGTCAGCTTCCGCGAAGAGAGTCGAATATCCCTCGACGATCCAGCGTGGCACCTCTTCGTATCCAGGCCACGCCGTGTCCTGGATCAGGACGGCACCCGATCCCTCGCGTTGCGCGGATTCCGATGCAGCCGCTACAAGTTCGTCGTAAGAGGTGTCCATCTCCACCGTTTCCGCGCCTTCTTTCGCGATTGCATCCTTGGCAGCAACTGTCAAGGACGCCGGATAGAAGATCCGAGCGGGTAGACCGAGGTCACGAGCGACATGAGCGACCGCACGTCCGTGATTTCCATCCGTCGCGGCAACAAGTCGTACGGATTCGTCTACAAGTCGATCTCGCAACTCGCGCAAGGGCAATGCCTCGTCGGCGTATCCGAATCGCTTCGACAATGCCCTCGATATTGCATAGGAGGCACCGAGGATCTTGAAAGCTGGGAGTCCAAGCCTCGAGGACTCGTCTTTGACGAAGACCTTGCTGACGTTCAATTCGTCTGCCAGCGCCGAAATTTCGACGAGCGGCGTCGGAAGATAACCGGGCAGACCGCGATGAAAGGCGTGGGCATCACCGCCCAACTGCGTCGTTTGCCATGCGCGTGCGCCTGGGTTCGTGTACCAGAACAGGTCTTCAGTTGCAGTCATGAGTTCCATACTTTCGGGGAGTTCGATGGATGAACAGCGCAAATATCCGTCGAAGTGAGTTCGTCGAAGTCGACGGATCCACTACGCGGTCAATCACATCCACTTGGTCAAGCTCCGCAAGCCTGACGACGCCATCTGTGCGTTCACCGTGATCAGTCCCAGGATGTCTTCGACGTTCCCGAGTCGATGGCGCACGTCTGCGAACAAGTTCGAAAAGGTGTGGGCAAGAGGTGGCAATCCCGCGATTCCCTCCATGTCGACGGAAATGTAAACTTGCATTCTCAGCCTCCTGTTGAATGGTCATGGGCCGAACCCGCCTACACCACTCTGCTGAATCACAAGATTGAAATCTTGTTCGTGACAAACGTCTTCGGCTCGAAATTGGTGTTTCGCTACGAAACGCTCGACGCCACCGAACCAGAGGCGGCGATCCGCGGCTGCCCGCTGTCCAACGGGAATCGCGAGCCTGTTTCTCGCCCGGGACCTGTGTACTTCCCGCGCCGTCCCACAACGCGGTTCACGATGTCGAGCACGTCGCGTACCGGTCCGTGCTCGACGATGACGCCTCCACTCATCACGGCAACCCCGTCACATACCTGCCGAACAACTGCGAGATTGTGACTGATGAACAGCACCTGCCCAGGGCAAGGCTCCGTTGGTGAAAGCGACATTTTCCGGCCGATTACCTTCACAATTTCCGAAGGGTCATCTCGGTCACTGCTGCCGCGCGCGCCGATTCAGGTTCAGTTGGCAGCGGCAGCAAAGGCCGCTTGACAGGCCAAGATCGCTGGGTGGGCACTGCTACCCGACCTACTCGCCAGGAAGAGGCTTCGTGAGTAGAACTCCGGTTCGCCGATCCGAACGAGAGGTAAGGACGACGTGGATCCGACAAAGAGCAGGTCGGGAAGGAGCGCGAGCGCCAACCCCGCTTCGGCCAACCTGCGATGCACTACGACATCATCAGTCTCGTACGGCACATCAGGTTCAAAACCTGATGCACGGCAGCGCTCTACCGCCCAAGCGCGAGAGGCAGCGCCGACCGGTTCCATGACCCACACTCGATCCGCGAATTCCGACAAATCCGCTGCCTCGCCTTCGCTTTCGCCGGCACCCGCCAGCCTGATCGGATCACGGGCGAGCTCGACCATCGACACATTCGTCGGGCGAGGCAGAAGATGGCCGGGATACTCCTCACCGACGACCAAGTCGAAATCGTGGAGGAGTTGAGGCAACGCCTGCTCGGTTTCCGCCTGCGCGAATTCGATGCGCAACATCGGATGTGCGAGTGAGAGTGCACTCAGCACGGAAGGCAACAGGGCAAGCGCCGCAGTCTGGAACAACGCGATTCGTACTGTTCCGCTCAACTCGTGCATCGAATGCGCTATCTCCGCTTCCGCCGTCTCGACTTGGAGCAGAATCGCCTCCGTGTGCCTGACGAGAATCTGTGCCTGGGTGGTCAGACGCAGGCGTCTCCCCACAGGTTCCAGCAGGGGAACGCCGATCTCGGTCTCGAGCTGCGAAAGCTGTGCAGATATTGTGGACGGACTGTACGAAAGTGCTTGTGCAACAGCAGCGATGGTCCCACGGTAGTTGAGCTCGCGGAGCAGGGTCAAGCGATGCAGATCCACAGGTCTCCCTCATACTCTGACAAGCTCACCGCGCAGGCGAATTGATCGATTCTCGCATTCGAAGGGCCAGGAATACTTGAAGTCAACATTCTGATCATTGAAGGTGCCGTATCCGCAGGTGAACCATCAGGCGAAACCGAGCGTCGGCGTCGTCGAGATCGAAGAGCTGCAGACTTCGCAACTTACTCAAACGGTACCGAAAAGTGTTGGGGTGCACGTGAAGTGATGCAGATGCCGCTCCGATGTCACCGAATGCGCTTAACCACGCCTCGAGAGTCGACAGGTACACCGTCGAATGTTCGTCGTCGTGGCGCGCGATAGCCGTGAGCGGGCCCAAGAGAGAAAAGCCTTCGGCAGCGGACTCCCGTGACACCTGCAACAGCAACGCGTCGACGTACACCGACCGGAAGGTAGCCACGCATCCTTCGATGCGTCGCGTACGCAGGATGTCGAGCGCATGATCTGCGTCGCGCCGTGATCGTCCAAGGTCCTCTGGCCTGGACATGACTCGACCGACCCCAATGATGGTGTCGCCGTGCGCACCGACTCGTTCGAGAAAATCGGACGAGATGCGTGCGGCATCGGCATCGGCGCCGTGCGACCGACTGGGAAGCGCGACCACTGCATATCCGATGCCGTTGATCATCGCGACTACCGACTGGCCGTATACCGCTCCGAGATGCACGGCGAAGGCATCCACAAGCCGCCCGAGATGAGCTGTCCCATCTGGTCTGTCACGGTGAAGGCCCGAGCGTCGCCCCAGAGCGATCACCATCGCCGAACCCGAGCCCAGCCCGGCGCGTTCCATAGCCGATATTGCTGCGGATCCGCCTTCCACAAGGTCCGCAAGCAACTCCGACTGTCGCCGCTTGACTGGATCGGCCGCTGTGCGAAGTTCGATCATCCGAACTGCGACGAGCTGAGCCGAGTCCGCCAACGCTCGCGTTCGAGCAAGTGTCAGGTTGCCGTCCACGGCGGCCCAGATCGATCCCAGGTATTCGTCGCCGGCGCGAATGGCGACTGCGACGCGATCGAGGCGGGTACCCAGCGACGCACCCGAGATCCACACCGGCTCTCGACTGCGGTAAATCTGATCGAAGATGCCGGCTTCTTCGATCAGCCGAAGGTATTGGTCGGGAACCTGCCGCTCCAGAACGGTCGCAATTCGGGAATCGTCACCCTCCTCCTGCCGACCGGAAAAGGCGATGACGTGAGAATTGCGATCCTCGATAGTGATCGGTGCGTCCAAGAGCGCGCTGACAGCATTGGCGAAGGTGAACAGGTCGCCCTCCGAGCCGACCTGGCGACTCGAGCCAGGAACAGACAAGGCTCGTTGGATAAGTCCGGTCAGGTCTGCCCAGGAAACGCCGCGCGACGCAGACAACACTGTGACGCCACTCCGTGAGGCGACTTCACCGTCATCGGCACCATGGTCAGGCGTGCCGCGAACCACCACAACTCGAACGCCGGAGCCGCGCAGCAGAGACGCCGCCGAAACGATGTTCGGCTGTCCCTCGACTCCGACGAGAAGAACCACGGATGCAGGACCGAGCTCGGACTCCACACCGGGCTCGTATATTGCTACCGATCCGACCTCGTGCGAGAGGTCCGCTCCCCGCGGCGCGGCGAGAATCGACGCGCCGACGCACTCGAGGAGCTCACTCAACGCCACCGTTCGCTGCGGAATTTCGTACGACTTCGCTCGTTCGACGGTTTCCATGAATCAATGTTGATCGACCAATTGATTCGTGAATAGCGACAATAATCGCCCGTTATCGTTCGGAAAAACCGAAGCGTCCGTGGAACGTCGTCAGGAAAGCTTGGAAACCCAGTCGCTGCTGCGTGTGTCAACGATCTTGCCGTTCGCCACTACGGTGGGGGTCCCGGTCGATCCGGCATCCTTGAGCGCCTGGCTCGCGGCTGCGGCGTTGGCTGCGGCGGCCTCGACGTTGGTACCGGAAGAGATGCAGGTTGCCACGTCCTCGGATGCTCCCGCATCACGAGCGATCTGGGCGAGGTCGTCGTTGGTGTGATCGCTGCTGCCGCCCTCCGCAGGCTGCGTGTCAGTCGCGAAAAGCTTTGTGTGGAGTGCGGAGTACGCGATCGCGTCGCCACTCTGAGCAACGCACAGCAGAGCGGCGCCGGCCCGCGTGGAGTAGTCACCGCTGCCCGACGCCCGGTTGAGGAAGTTCAGCATGTGGTAGCGAACAGCGACGTCACCGTTGTCAACGGCAGCCGAGAGCGCCTGGCCACTGAGGTGCTCGAGAGCAGCGCAGGCCGGGCACAGCGGATCCTCGAAGAGATCAATGGTCGTTGCGGCGCTGGGCTTGCCGAGCAGCACCACGCCGTTGTCCTGCACCGTGACGGCAACTTCGGAATTCTGCACGGAGCCGTAGCCGTCGTTCTGGGGCTTGTTCTTGTTGTTCGTCCACAAGACGCCGCCGATGACGAGGGCCGCGATCACGAGTACTGCGAGGCCACCGATGATGTAGGTGGAGCGGCTCGAGACCGGTTCGGGCGAGTATTTGTTCTTGCTGCTCTTGGTGCTCACGCTGATGCAGTCCTTCGTGCGTCGAAACGATTTACCGATTGCTTACCTTGCCACTGAAGGCTGAGTATCCACTGAGAACGCCGCGCGTGATCCGGGGCCCAATGCCAGCGGCGAACGCGGGAACACGAGCAGCCACACGGCAAGCGCCATGAAGCCGAGGTCCCGGAGAATTTCCTTCAGATAGTCCCAAGCGCCGACGTCAGCAACACCACCGCCGCCGAAACATCCACAGTCGATGGACAATCCCCTGGCCCACACCGAAATGATCACCGCAATGAGGACCGTGAGAATCACCACCGAGACCGCGGCGGATACTCGAACCGCCAGACCGACGAGGATCAGCAGTCCCAGGACTATCTCGACCAGAGGAAGAGCCGTTGCCACCGGACCCACCAGTGACTCGGGCAACAGTTGATAGGCACGCACCGCGATCTTCGTCTGCACGGGATCAAGGAACTTGAGCCCGCCGGAAATCAGCCAGACGGCCGCCAGGCCCAATCGGGCTACAAGACTCACGATACGAATTGCCACCCGATCGAGAGTACAGAATGCCCGGTCAGTCCAGGTTTGTCCGTGCAGGCGTATCCGTAAGCACCGTCACATCAGTCAGATCCTCGACGACGGATTCGACTGGCTTCGTTCGCGACGGGACGAACAACCAACCCGTCGCCGACACGACGACTACGGCTCCCATCACCGCGAAGGCCGCCGAGTACGACACATGCTGGGCGATCAGCCCGGCACAAATCGGCGCCACTACCCCACCGATGTCGGACATCATCTGAAATACCGCCAGAACGGGTCCGCCGCGAGCCGTCGATCCGACAACATCGGCAACCGCGGCCTGCTGGGCCGGGCTCATGAGCCCTGAACCGACGCCCGTCACCGCCGCAATGGCAAAGAACACCACGAGGTTGTCCGTGAATCCCATCGCGATGGTGCCCACGCCACAGATGAGCAGGCCGCTCACGACAAAGGGCTTGCGTCCGAAGCGGTCCGAGAGTCGTCCGGAAACGATCAACACCAACGCATTGCCGACGGCGAAGATCGTCAGGGCGTAGGCCGCAATCGACGGATCCCGATCGAGGAACTCCACGACGAACAGGGGGACCATGGCAACGCGAACTCCGAAGATAACCCCGCCGAAAGCGAGGTTCGATCCGAGCGCTGCCCGGTACACCGGCGACTGGAGGCCTTCTGTGAGAGTCATCGACTTCACATCGACAGCCTTGTCCGGTGACGCCAGGTGAGATCCACGCAGGCTCACGAAGACAACGAGCGCGGCGATCACCAACGCAATTGCGTAGATGATGAACGGCATCCGGAGACCGAACTGCAACAGCGCACCGCCGACCAGCGGGCCGCCGATCGATCCCATGAGAAAGCTTGTCGCGTACAGACCCGACACGCGGCCGCGACTGTCCGGCGGTGACATGCGAATGATCAGCCCGAGAGCCGACACCGTGAACATGGTCGACCCGATGCCGCCCAACGACCGGAACAGCAGAAGTTGCCAGTACTCCCCCGCGAAAGCGCACGCGCCGGTCGAGACGGCGACGATCAGAAGGCCGACGATGTAGACCGGCCGCTCACCGAGTTTCTGGACCAAAGAGCCGCTCATCGGCGCGAACACCAATCGCATGAACGCGAAAGACGAGATCACGATCGTGGCAGCCGTGACCGATACGTCGAAGCTTCGCGCGAACTGCGGTAGTGCCGGAGCGACCAATCCGAACCCGAGGGCGATGACGAAGCTGGCGGCGACCAGTACCCAAATTTCCTGTGGCAGCTTGGCTGCACGAGTTTTCATGTCGCCCGGAATTCTAGCCGGGCGACATGAGGGGTCCGCGGGCTAGTTCGCCTTCAAGACTCCGGACACCAAGTCCTTCGCCGCTGCCTGAACCTGAGCCAGATGATCGGTGCCCTTCATCGACTCGGCATAGATCTTGTACACGTCCTCCGTGCCGGACGGCCTCGCTGCAAACCACGCGTTTTCCGTCGTCACCTTGAGACCACCGATCGCCGCGCCGTTTCCGGGCGCCGCGGTCAGTGTCGCGGTGATCGGTTCACCCGCCAGTTCGGTTGCACTCACCTGATCGGGAGACAGTTTTGCCAAGACTGCCTTCTGTGCGCGTGTCGCGGGCGCATCGATCCGTGCGTACGCCGGGCTCCCGAACTTCTCGGCCAACGCGGCGTAGTGCGCCGACGGAGACTTTCCCGTCACAGCGGTGATTTCCGATGCGAGCAGCGCAAGGATGATGCCGTCCTTGTCCGTCGTCCAGACGGAACCGTCGTGTCGGAGGAAGGACGCGCCGGCGCTTTCCTCGCCGCCGAATCCCACGGACCCGTCGAGCAGGCCGGGAACGAACCATTTGAACCCGACCGGAACCTCGAGCAATTCGCGGCCCACACTGCTGACCACGCGGTCGATCATCGAGGAACTCACGAGGGTCTTGCCCACCTTGGTGTCTACGCCCCACCCTGGCCGGTTCGCGAACAGGTACTCGATGGCAACGGCGAGATAGTGATTCGGGTTCATCAAACCGCCGTCCGGAGTGACGATGCCGTGGCGGTCGGAGTCCGCATCGTTTCCGGTCGCGATGTCGTAGCGATCCCGAATCCCGATCAGCGACGCCATCGCGTCGGGCGACGAGCAGTCCATGCGGATCTTGCCGTCCGTGTCGAGCGTCATGAACCGCCAGGTCGGATCCACGAGTGGATTCACCACTTCGAGGTCGAGTCGGTGAGTTTCGGCAATCGCGCCCCAGTAGTCGACGCTTGCACCCCCGAGCGGGTCGGCACCGATCCGAATGCCGGCATCGCGGATCGCATCGAGGTTGAGAACACTGGGGAGGTCTTCGACGTAGTAGCGGAGGAAGTCGTAGCGTTCGACGCGGTCCAGCGCCTGCGCCGCCGTGACACGCCGTACCCCGGAAAGCCCCTTGCGCAGTAGCTCGTTCGCTCGATCGGCGATCACCAACGTCGCATCCGTATCTGCGGGTCCGCCGTGTGGCGGGTTGTATTTGAAGCCACCGTCACGCGGCGGATTGTGTGAAGGCGTCACGACGATACCGTCGGCTTTCGCCTCGGGTCCGGTCGAGTTGTATCGCAAGATCGCGTGACTGACAGCAGGTGTGGGCGTGTACGCATCCCGTGAGTCGACGAGGACGACGACGTCGTTGGCGACCAGGACCTCCAAGGCCGACAGCCAGGCAGGCTCCGAGAGCGCATGTGTGTCCCGGCCGATGAACAGTGGTCCGTCGATGCCCTGCGAAGCGCGATACTCGACGATCGCCTGGGTTGTCGCCAGGATGTGAGCTTCGTTGAACGCCGAGTCGAGACTGGAACCGCGATGTCCTGAAGTGCCGAAAAGTACCTGCTGCATCGGGTTCTCGGGATCCGGAGTGCGCGTGTAGTACGCGGTGACCAGATGAGGAACATTGATCAGATCCTCTGGCAGAGCCACTTGTCCTGCTCGTTCGTGCGCCACGAATCCCCCTCGGCCCGGTGGTCGACCACTGTGTCGACGCGACTGTGGACAATTGTCTACCCTGGCCGCGTGGCGTGCACGCTCGACGCCGGATCGATCAATCAGTGATCTGGATTCCCACCCACGCAGCGGACAAGCCGACGATCAGACTGACGACGATGTAGACCAGCGAAAGCGTCGTCTGACGCCGCTCGACCATACCGACGTTCTCCGTCGCGAAGGTCGAGTAAGTGGACAGGCCACCGCAGAAGCCTGTAGCCAGGAGGGCGGCCATCTCGGTGGAAAGAGCTGCTCCGGTGAACAATCCGAGGAGGAAGCAGCCGATCACGTTCGCGGCGAACGTCGCAGCCGGGAATCCCTTGTACGCGGGCACATACCGCGCCAACAGGTATCGGCCACTCGCACCAGCGCCGCCGCCGAGTGCCACCAGGAGAACTGTCATGCCGAGGCTCCGTCCCGCGTGCGGATCCAGCGTTCACCGAGCCCTTTGCCCAGTGCTGCGGCGAGGATCGCGGGGATCAGCGTCCCGAGTACATAGAGAATCGATCGCCATGGACTCTCCGTCACGGCGTGAACC
Source organism: Rhodococcus sp. IEGM 1318 (assembly GCF_033142465.1). Taxonomy (NCBI): domain Bacteria; kingdom Bacillati; phylum Actinomycetota; class Actinomycetes; order Mycobacteriales; family Nocardiaceae; genus Rhodococcus; species Rhodococcus sp. IEGM 1318. The sequence continues at coordinate 840,558 of NZ_JAWLSC010000001.1, read as the reverse complement.
GCGAAGGACGAGAAGGTGGTGAAGCCGCCGCAGAACCCGGTGCCGAGAAGGAGGTACCCAGCCTTGTTGTGGACGAGGAGGGCCGCGAGAACACCGAGCACGAACGAGCCGACGACGTTGATGACCAGCGTCGTCCAGATGTGGGGAAAGAGCTCGCCCAGCGCGTATCGGCTCAGTGCCCCGAATGCTCCGCCGACGGCAACCGCGCCCACCGCACCCGGCAGCTTCAGATCACCCATGCTCTCGCCTCACCCGAAAGAGCCTACGTCCCGGATCGGGCTCTCGGTGGGCGCGGAATGAAGTAACTTGTCCTCTGCTGATACTCGCGATAACCCGGACGCTGCTCCATATGTCGCTCGAGCAACCGCGCTCCGGTGGCGAAGACCAGGAAGTACGTCATGGCGATCGGAGAGAGAACGGTCAACACTCCCGGCCACACGGACGCCGAGACGAGGAAGATCCCCCACCAGACGCATGCGTCGCCGAAATAGTTGGGATGCCGCGTCCACGCCCACAATCCTTGATCCATGATGTGGCCACGGCTGCCCGGATCGGATTTGAACTCCTCCATCTGCCGATCGCCAATCGTCTCGAACGTGACGCCGACAATCCACAACGCGGTCCCGAGCACAACAAGAAGCCCGAAGCTGCCGTTCGAGACCGCAGCGACCTGGATCGGCAGGGAGACGAACCACAATGAAATCCCTTGCGTGAGATAGATCTTGCGGATCGCGTATAGCGTTCGATTACCCGTCGCTCGTCCGAGCATTTCTTCGTACCGCGGATCTTCACCCTTGCCACGCGATCGGATCGCCATGTGAGTCGCCAAGCGCAGACCCCAGATCGCTACGAGTGCAAGCATCAACAGTCGGCGCCAGAGGTCGCCGCTTCCGACTACCGCTGACACGAGTGCGATCACCACGAAACCCGCGCCCCAGGAGACGTCGACGACATTGTGCCGCCCGATTCGCACGCCGATGGTGGCCGTCACTGCCATCCCGATGGCGATCGCCAGCAGACTCGTGAGTGTGACCACTCCGAACGCGCCCCAGTCGAATCCGTTCATCGCCGCGACACCCACTGCGGCCGTACCGGTTCCATACCCGATCGACCATCAGCGAGCGGCCGGACCGACAAAATCTGATCGACGCCCATCCTGCCGTCCCGAAAAGCCATTCCCCCGCCGACGAGGTATAGACGCCACACCCGAGCGACTTCGACGCCTACGAGTTCCACGACGCGGTCCCAGTTCGATTCGAAGGTCTCGATCCACGCGTCGACGGTCCGCACGTAGTGCTCGCGCAGGGCGTGGACGTCGCGGACTTCGAGTCCACCTTCCTCGATCATCGCAACGGTCCGGCCCACAGGCCTCATGTACATGTCCGGCGCGATGAACGACTCGATGAACGGGCCTCCCCCGGGATGCGCACCGGTGCGAGACATCTGCTGAATCAGCACACGCCCACCCGCAATAACGTTGTCGTGGAGCGCTTTCACGTACGTCGAATAGTTGTCCTCACCGACGTGCTCACCCATCTCGATCGACGCGACCGCATCGAAGGGACCATCTGGAATCTCTCGATAATCTTGGAGCCGAATTTCGACCCAGTCTTCCAAACCGAGTGCGCGGATCTTCGCGTCGATAAAAGCCTTCTGCTCCGCCGAGATCGTGATGCCGACAACCCGAGCGCCGTACTCCCGCGCTGCATGCAGGCTCAGCGAGCCCCAACCACAGCCGACGTCGAGAAACCGCAGGCCTCGCGCCCGATCAAGACCGACTTTGCGGCACACCAGGTCCAGCTTGTCTGTCTGCGAGTCTTCGAGCGTGTATTCCGGTGCATCGGAAGTCCAGTATCCCGAGGAGTACGCCATGTTCTCGTCGAGGATCAGCTCGTAAAAATCGTTCGACAAATCGTAGTGGTGACCGATCGCCTCGCGGTCGCGGGCGAGACTGTGCAAGCGGCCCTTCACTTGGGCCTGCGACACCGGTGGAGCCAAAGGTCTCCCGAAAGCACCGAAGGACCGCGCGGCCTTGACCGCAGCCAGGACGAGCGACGGCGTCGCGGTAATCGAGCCGAGTCCCCGCTCGGCAGACACCTTCCACACGTGTGTGAGCGCATCGCCCAGATCGCCCTCGACATCGAGTTCGCCGAGAACATATGCCTGCGCAACTCCCAACTCGCCGGGATTCCAGAGCAAGCGTCGCAACACGTTAGCACTGTAGAGCGTCACCTTCGGAGCGCCGTCCGGTCCTGCCGTGCTGCCGTCCCACGCAGTCAACCGCACCGGAAGCTCGCCGCCGACAAGTGGACTGAGGATGTCCGACAGGCGGCCCGCAACACCGGTATCTTGTATCGCTCGATCCATCGTGGCGGTCATCGCTGGTTCCTCCGATCGAGAACAATTTGCTGGACGTCGAGATACCCCGATCGGAACCCCGCCTCGGAGTAGCAGAGATAAAAATGCCACATGCGCGCGAACACTGCGTCGAACCCGAGCGCGGACGCCTCGTCGGTGCGAGCGCTGAATCGCTCGTCCCACAGTCGCAACGTCTGCGCGTAGTGATCGCCCATCGACATCCGCTCACGCACCCGGAGGGTTGTCATGCGGTCGGTGACGTCCTCTATCGCCCGCACCGACGGGAGAAATCCGCCGGGGAAGATGTACTTGTGCACCCAGGTGTAGGTGTTGCGGGTCGCGAGCATTCGATCGTGCGGCATCGTGATGGCTTGGATCGCTGCGCGGCCACCCGGTGCCAGAAGGGCGTCGATCGTCTGGAAGTAACTTCCCCAGTACTGGTGGCCGACGGCCTCGATCATCTCGACCGACACAACGGCGTCGTACTCCCCTTGCACCTGCCGATAGTCCAGAAGGTCGACCTGAACGCGATCCGCCAGTCCCGCAGCGCTAATCCGCTTCGCTGCCAATTCCTGCTGTTCGACCGAAAGAGTCACCGAGCGCACCGTTGCGCCGCGCTCGGCCGCCCGGATCGCCAATTCTCCCCAGCCTGTGCCGATTTCGAGCACTCTCGAACCTGGACCGACACCTGCGCCGTCGAGCAGGCGATCGATCTTTCGGTGCTGAGCAGCTGCGAACACATCCCACGACGGGGATGCTCCTACCGACAGATCCTCGAAGAGTGCACTGGAGTAGGTCATCGTGTCGTCGAGGAACAGTTCGAACATCTCGTTCGAGAGGTCGTAGTGCCTGGAGATGTTCGAGCGCGTGTTCTGCGTCGAATTCCGCTCACTGCGAGGCTGCTTCGGAATGTACAGGCCTCGCAACCGCTGCAGGAAGTCGGGAATCAGCGTCGCGACGCGGGAGGCGAAGACTTCCAGGACCGCGGTGAGATCGGAAGCTTCCCAATCGCCCGCCATGTACGATTCGCCGAATCCGATCAAGCCACTGTCTCCCACACGAGCGGCGAAGTCGTCCGGGCGATGAATAACCATCAACGGCGAATCCGGACTACCACCGCCGGAGAACTCACCATTCGGCATCTGAACACGCAGCGGCAAGCGCGCGACCGCCTTGTGGAACAGAGCGCGGGCAACCGGTGATGCAACCCGCACTTTGAGCCCGCTCGGCACTGTGGCGACGCCCGGCCACCGCTCGGTTTCGATCGTGTGAGCGGAAGGTTCGGTGCCGAGAGTCGTTGTGGTCATTGCACTGCCTCCTGCGTGTGATGTTGCGGTCGGGGAACGATGGGTAAGCGCCTGGCCCACAGCCGGATTCCTTGAAATCTGATCTGCGCGGCCACTCGGAGAGGAGCCAGCGGGACGGAGAGCGCACTGCGGACGATCTCGCGCGTCGTTGCCGGCACGCAACGACCTGACACTGTGGCTACGAATGGCGCCTTACCGTCTCGGGCCAAAACTATCGAAAGTGCGAGCGCGGTGTCGGGTAGCGGGAGCCGCATCCGGTACTCGCCGTCCAGATCGTTGAACGGCGACACGTAGAACTCTTTGGACGTGCGAGCGGCGCCACGTTCGTCGGGTTCGAGCAGGTAGCAGTGCCGCTCGCCGTAGGTGTTGTGAACCTCTGCAACAACGCAACGCTGAGTTCCGTCGTCGTTCAAGCACCAGAACACGCTCAACGGGTTGAAGACATGGCCGAACACACGTGCGTTCGCGAGCATGAGGATCCGGCCACCCGAGAAGTCGAATCCGTTGGTCGCCAGAAAAGTCTCGACGTTGGCACGAATCGATCGGGTGGGGTCACCGAGGTGATCTCCGGCGTCGAATGTAGCCAAGGGACGCAATGCCCTCGGGAGCTTGGGCAAATCGTCGACGTCGACGAGCCAGCTGTAGCTTCGGTACTCGAACTCGTTGTGCAACGGCTGCGTTCGTACATGCCGAATGTTCGTGTGAACGATGGACGGTGTGATTGGTGCGGTCACGGCCACCGACCTCCGACGCGTTCGGCGGCGCGCAGGCCCGACAGTGCACCATCCTCGTGGAAGCCCCATCCGTGGTACGCACCGGCAAACGCGAGTACGTCCGAGTCCAACTCGGGAAGCCGTCCCTGAGCTGCGACGGAAGTCGGTGTGTACTGCGGATGCTCGTAGGTCATCTGATCGATCACCGACTCCGGCGACACCATCTCGCCTCCCCCCAAGGTCACTAAGTATCGCCGGCCGGTATCTGGGAGCCGCTGCAACCTCGTCATGTCATAGCTGACCAGAACGTGATCGGGCTTCGCGTTGCATTCAGGGATGTAGTAGTTCCATGACGCGCGCGCATTGGTGTTGTCGGGCAGCACATTTTCGTCGGTGTGAAGTTGGGTGTGGTTGACGGAGTAGGGCATTGCGCCGAGAACCTGCGATTCGACGGGCGTCGGTTCGGCCAAGATCTTCAGCGCTTGCTGCGGATGCGTTGCGACCACAGCTGCGTCGAAGGTCTGGATTTGGTCGTCGCCGTCGCGAATGTCGACGCGATCTCCGAACCGGTGGATGGCGCGCACCGGGGTGTTCAGCCTGATGTCGCCGATACTCTTGGCAACGAGGCGAACGTATTCAGCCGATCCCCCGGTAACCGTCCGCCAGGTCGGCGATCCCGTCACGCTCAACATTCCGTGATGATCGAGGAACGAGAACAGATACCGCGCAGGATATTTCAGCGCCGAGCCGGGATCACACGACCAGACTGCCGACACCAGCGGCGTCATGAAATGAGCGGTGAAGTAGTCGGAGAACCGGCCGCTGCGCAGAAACACTCCCAGTGTCTGGTCGGGTGCCGACGGATCCGTGTTGTCGAGCAAAGCACGGGCACGGCGATGGAAACGCTTGACCTCCATCAACATCGACAGAAAACTGCCGTTGACAAGGAGCCCCGGCGTCGGGAGAACGCCGCGCAGCCCTTGGCCTCCCGAGTACTCGAGCCCGCAACCGCCACATCTGACCGACATACTCATATCGGATTCCTGCGTAGGCACATCGAGTTCCGCGAACAATCGCAACAATGTCGGATAGGTGCGGTCGTTGTGGACGATGAACCCCGTGTCGATGGCTAGACTTCGCCCTTCCGGATCGGTGACCGAATGGGTGTCCGCGTGCCCGCCGAGCCGTGAATCCGCTTCGTAGAGGGTGACGTCACTGTCCTTACTGAGCACCCACGCCGCTGTCAGGCCCGCGACCCCACTCCCGACGACTGCAACCCTGCGCTTGTCGGAACTCATCGTCGTTCTCCCGTCTTCGTTGCGGCTACCCCGCGGCTCATCCCTGCAACTGCATCGGCGACGAGGCGGTGCCAGGTCGCCGCCCGGCGGAGCATGAAGTGACCTGCGCCGTCGATGCCGAGCCATTCAGCGCTCTTTCCCGACCTCTGCAGTTCGTCAACTTTCCGACGAGACCCTGCCGGGTCGGTCCACGAGTCGGCGATACCGTGGAGCACTATCAGTGGTGTGCCCGAACGCAGATTCACCGACACTCCATCGGGCCACCACGGCGCCAGCGCAACCACACCGACCACAGCCGGATCGCGACACAGTTCAGAGGCAACTCGTCCACCCATCGAGTGCCCAAGCAGAATCACCCGAGCTTGTGCACCACGTTTCGTGATCGCGTCGAGAGCGGCTCGGGCATCCGCGACCGGACTGCGCTCGGCGCCGTTCCAACCACGCACCCGGTACCGAACCTGCACCGCTGTCACACCGGAGCGGCGAATCTGAGCAGTGAACGGGCGCATCCGAAGGTTGGACAGGTGCCACGCGCGAGCCGGGCGATGGCTCGAGACCTTTCCACCAGGCAGCACGAGCACCACCAGGTGCTGGTCACCGTCCTGTTCTTGCCGTCGGTTGGGCGTCATGCATGGCATTCGGAGCCGAAAACCATTTGGATGGGGTTCGTAGAATTTCTTTGTGAATCGTGAAGAACTCGTCGGTGACGTCCTCGACGCCATAGACGCCAATTTGGTCTCCCATGCCTGCCACCTGCATGAACACTTACCGACTGCGTCGGTCACTCTCGCTGCAGATGTTGTCGTCGCAGACAGCGGCCTCGCCGACGATACTTTCAACATCATCGCTCGCGCTCGCTTAGCCGTACCTGATAAAGCCCCCGACGAAGACCAACGACTGGTCGACATTCTCTCGTCGATTCGAGCAACGGGACGTCCGTTCTCCTGGTGGACGGGTCCGCGCGACAAGCCATCAGACCTCGGCGCTCGCTTGTCAGCCCTCGGCTGCGTGCGCTCCGAGGAAGAACGAGCGATGACGGCAGACCTAGACGTCGTCCCGCGCCCAACGCCTGTCCCAGAACTCTCCGTTCAACGAGTGACGACTCGTTCACAGCTCGCCGACTATGCCGCCGTGATGGCCGCTAATTGGTCGCCGCCCTCGGCGGCAGTAATTGGCTTCTTCGAACAAACTGCCGATGCCGTCCTTGATGAGCGTTCGCGCAGTTCGTTTGTCGTCGGGTACGCGAACTCCCAGCCCGTCGCCGGAGCCGAGGTCCATTTTGCTGCCGGCGTCGCCGGACTGTACGGCGTCGTCACACTCGACGCGGCCCGCCGACGCGGATTCGGCTCGGCGGTCACCCTTGCCGCGCTCGACATCGCCCGCGAGCGGGGTGCCCGAATCGCCGTACTTCAGGCGTCCAGCGACGGCGCCCAGCTCTATCGAAACCTCGGCTTCGAGGATGTCGGCACCTACGCCGAGTACTCGATCGGCAGCCGATAGACGTCCCCGCGGGGACGCTTTCAGTCCGCATCCATGAATGTGTGTCGGTACCCACATCTAGTATCGAACGTACATTCGAAACAATGTCGGACGTGGCCGGGGGCAACGATGAACGCAGCACCGATCGATGAAGAAACGCGGGGTTCCGCCCGAGACGACGTGAAGGAAGTCGGGTTCGAAATCTGCGCTCTCGCCGGCCAGATCGCCGCGGCCACCGCCCGATTCCTCACCCTCCTGTCAAAATTCGACGAAGACCGCGGCTGGACCGGCCCTGGACTGCATTCGTGCGCCCACTGGCTGTCGTGGAAATGTGGAATGAGCCTGCACACCGGCAGGGAATACGTTCGCGTCGCCAAAGCACTCCGACCTTTGCCCGAGATGCGGAAGGCCTTCGAGCAAGGCCAGCTGTCCTACTCGAAGGTTCGCGCACTCACCCGGGTCACCACGCCGTCCAACGAAAAGCAGATGGTTCGGTTCGGATGCGAGGCGCCCGCAGCCCAGATCGATCGCCTCGCCGCCGGTCTGCGTAAAGCAACCGACAAAGAATCCGGCAAAAGCAAAGCACCCGAACACCTTCAGGTCCGGTGGCATTGGGACCCGGATACGGGCGAATTTGTCATCAAGGACGCCTTCCGGCGCAGGACGGCGCCAGAATCCTCGCAGCGTTGGCGGTGGCGGAACGTGAACGCACCCGAACCGCTGCCATCCGCCCTGTCGACGAGACGGCCACAAAGAACCCAGTCGGAAACATCGGGCCAGGCCTGGTCGCTATGGCCGAGCTCGCCACCACAGCGGTCGCAGACCGCACGTCCAAGGCCGCTACCAACGAAGTTGTGTTCTTCCACGAAGCGGACACCGTCCGAGTACCGAGCGGACCCGCGCTCCCCCAAAATGCCGCCGAGGAAGTGCTCTGCAACGCGAAACTTCGTCTGGGAACGACAAAGGAGGGATGCGTTCTGAATCTGGGCCGACGAACTCGTGTCGTCAGCGCCAAACAAACGTTGGCGTTGAATTATCGCGACGGATGTTGCCGCACACCAGGTTGCGGGCGGACTCGTTTCCTGCACGCGCACCACGTCAAATTCTGGGGGCGCGGCGGCACCACGAATCTGGACAATTTGATCATGCTTTGCGGAACCTGCCACCGCGCGCTGCACGACGACCAGTTCACGATCACTGCACTCGGCGAGCAGAAGTTCGAGTTCCTTTACGCCAATGGTGACGTCATCGACCCAGCACCGCCGGCCGAGGGATTCGCCGATGCCCTACTGCGCGGAGACATACCCGACGATGCGATCGTCCCGACGTGGGACGGCGAACCCCTCCGCCTCGATCACGCGGTCAGCGTCATCCTCGACGGCTGGGCGCCTGAGAAAACATTGGTCTAGTCCAATCTGAATCTGCCGTGAACAATCGGACAACCCTCACATCCAAGTAGTGCAATTGGTCTAGTCCTATCGCAAGATGCTTAGCGTGACCAAGAAAATCGCACGCACCTCAGCCGCCATCACACTCCTCCTCGCCGGCGCGGTAGCAGCCGGAACTGCAACCGCTGCAGCAATTCCCGGTTCATCTGACCTCAACCCGTCGGCCACCGAGAAGACAGTTGTCATCGGCCTCGACGGCACGATGCTCAGCCACATCAAGACCGCCGACGCTCCCCGTCTCCAGAAACTGATCGCCGAGGGAACCAGCGGAGAATCTTCCATCCTCGGCCACACCACCATCTCCGGACCGTCGTGGTCGACCATCCTGACCGGAGTCTGGGACACCAAGCACGGCGTCAAGGACAACACGTACGCAGGCGCCCGCTTCGACCTCTACCCGAGCGTGTTCACACGGCTGGAAACCGCACAGCCCTCCCTGCTCACCGAGTCGATCTCCACCTGGGGCGGCATCGACAACATCGCCTCCAGCGGCACACCGAAAGCCGACGTTGTCGTCACCACTGCCGATGCAGGTTCAGGAGCGGCCACCGATGCTGCGACGGCAGACGCCGTCGCCCGGGACATCACCAACAAGGGACCTGACCTGATCTTCACCCAACTCGATCAGGTGGACGGCGCGGGGCACAGCGGCGGCACCAACGGCGCTGCTTACGAAGAGTCGATTGCCTCGGTCGACGCTCAGGTGGGCAAGATTGTCGATGCTGTCGATCAGCGCGCAGCGAAGACCGGTGAGAAGTGGACTGTACTGGTCACTGCGGACCACGGCCACAAGCCCGCCGGTGGGCATGGCGGTCAGACACCGGCGGAAGCAACGACATTCGTCATTGCACGCGGTGCGGGATACACGGCCGGCAAGACCACCGACGCGTACACGATCGCCGACATCACTCCGACAATCCTCCAGAGCCTGGGCGTTGCATTACCTGCTGATCTGGACGGTAAGCCACTAGCCAAGGAAGCTCCCGTCTTCGTCGGCTCGGTCGAACTGGGATTCTTCGGCTCCTGATCGCAAGAAGGCCCGAGCACGGCAGCAAAGCGCCGCAACAAGACAGCAAAAAGGTCGGGCCGGAGAGCGTGTGCTCTCCGGCCCGACCTGTTGTGGAGCTGCCGGGAATTGAACCCGGGTCCTACGTTGAATCGCTAGGGCTTCTCCGTGTGCAGTTCGCTAAGTCTCTACTTGGATCTCCCAGTCTCGCGAACAAGCCAGGATGACGATCCCAGTCACTGTTTGATGTCCCATTCGACTCCGTGACCGAGCCGAACAGTAAAGCCCTCTAGCTGATGCCAGGAACCGGGTCGAGGGCAACCCCGGGCTGACAGACACGCTTCGCTACTTAGGCAGCGAGAGCGTAGTCGCGCTGATTGGAATCGGCGCTTATAGGTTTGCAGCGACGCTTACGGTGGTCTCTTGCCTGCACCGACACGCTTCCCCTAACTCAACACACGCAGTCGAAACCGTTCAGCCCCGTGTGTGCCCCGCGTCTTTCGTGGGGCTATTCACTATAACGCGCCGAAGTTCGGAAGTCATACCAATTAATCGGCGGCACTTTCTGTGTCCTTCGCCCCAGTTGATTCCTGGACCCCGGCCGCTTTCTGCACCCCAGCCGTTTCCTGCACTGCAGCCATCTCACGCTCAGCAGCACCGGTGATGTTGGTGATCATCCCCTGGAAGACAACTCCGTGGAAAGGCAGGATCGAGTACCAGTACGCCCGGCCGGCGAGCCCACGCGGGAAGAAGACTGCACGCTGATCGAGGTGCGATCCCACCGGCCGTCCGTCGGCACCGGCTGGGCCTTCTGATACTCGCAACTCCAACCATGCCCCGCCGGGGACCTTCATCTCGGCGCGCAATCGGAGCAACTTACCTCGGTCGATTTCTTCGACCCGCCAGAAGTCCAGGGCTTCACCGGTGTTGAGCCGACGTGGATCCCGTCTACCCCGGCGAAGTCCGACCCCGCCGACCGCCCGGTCCATCCACCCCCGGATAGCCCACGCCAGAGGGAATGAATACCAACCATTCTCGCCGCCGATCGACTCGACCACCGACCACAGGGTTTTCGGATCCGCCGAGCAGTCACGTTCGCGATGATCGACGTAGACGGCTTCGCCGGCCCAATCCGGGTCGGATGGAAGAGGGTCGGATGGAGCGCCCGCGATCGTTGCACCGGACCACGCCGTCTCCACCTCACCGGTCTCGATCTTGCGAAGCGCCAAACGCACTGCTTCCCGGTACGGTGTGAGGCCACCGGCCGGAGGCGGGATGAAGTCGTCGATGTCGTGATCGTGCATCACCGCGTCGTTCTGCAGTGATTCGATCAGCGGCATCGCCAGACCTCGCGGGATCGGCGTGACCAATCCCACCCAGTGACCGGCCAGACGCGGGGTGAGGACGGGCAGGACGAGGATGCGTCGGCGTACCAGTCCTGCGACGTCGGCGTAGGTGTTCATCATCTCGCCGTACTGCATGACATCGGGCCCACCGATGTCGAAGGCGCGGTTGACCTCCGGCGTCGTCGCCGCGGCTGCGATCAAGTAGTGGAGTACGTCACGCACGGCGATCGGCTGAATGTTGTTGTGCACCCACTTGGGTGTGGTCATCACCGGAAGTCGATTGGTCAAGTGGCGCACCATTTCGAAGGACGCCGAACCCGATCCGATCACCACGCCGGCCTGGAACACAACCGTCGGAACGTCGGAGTCGAGCAGGATCCGACCAACTTCGTGCCGAGACTGCAGGTGAGTCGACAGCTCTCGATCGGACGGATGAAGCCCGCCCAGGTAGACGATCCGGCGCACCCCCGCATCGCGCGCAGCGGCGGCCACGTTCTGCGCGCTCTGCTTGTCGATATCGGAGAACGAGCCTCCCCCACCCATGGCATGAACGAGGTAGTAGACCACGTCGATATCGTCGAAAACACCTGAGAGGGAATCACTGTCGGTCAGATCCCCACGCGTGATCTCCACCGAATCATGCCAGGGCACATCGCGTAGTTTCTCGGGGCTTCTCACCACCACACGCACATGATGGTCCTCTTCGACCAGGCGAGGGGCAAGACGGCCGCCGATGTATCCGGTCGCACCCGTGATCAACACTCTCACTGCGTCCATCACCCCACGCTACGCAGAATTCAACTGCGAAGCGCGAGTGCAACCTCGAGGTCGTCGTTGGTCAACATCATGTTGATGCCCGCTCCGGCCTTCGCCCCGGCTGCCGCGGCCATGATGACCTGGGCACCTGGGTCGACGACGTTGCCCGCGGCGAACACACCGGGCACGCTTGTGGCCCCCATCATGTCGACCGTCACGAAATCGCCCATCATCGTCTCGGCGCGCGATGCGCCGAATGCGCGCAAGATCGCATCGTTGGGGTCCATCGTGAGGGCGCCACCGACAAAGACCGCCGAACGCGCGACCACAGTGCTGTCGGCCAAACGCACGCCCACCAACCGATCGTCCTCGACGACGGGACCGGCGACCTCACCCTCGACGATCGAAATACCGCGAGCTGCAAGCTTTTCCCGGTCCTCGGAACCCAGTTCGGTGATTCGATGGAGGAAGAGAACCACGTCGTCGGACCACTGGCGAACCATGAGCGCCTGGTGCATCGCAAATTCCGCACTCTTGGCGATCACGCCAAGCGGCTGATCACGCACGCCGTACCCGTGGCAGTACGGGCAGTGCAACACATCGCGGCCCCAACGCTCGCCGAAGACTTCGAGCTCGACCGGCAGACGGTCCGTCAGACCTGTGGCAACAAGGACTTTGCGCACCTGAATCTTGCTGCCGTCAGCGAGTTCGACGGAGAAATCGGCCGAAAGATCCTCGCTGTCCCGTGTCACGGAGACGACTGTGCCGTCATGGAACTCGCCGCCGAATTTGCGGACTTCACCTCGGCCGATGGTCAGCAATTCGGCGGGGTTCATACCGTCGCGGGAGAGGAATCCGTGCATGTGATCGGCGGCCGCGTTCCGTGGTGATCCGTTGTCGAAGACGATCACGGACCTGCGTGCCTGACCAAGGATGAGTGCGGCGTTCAGCCCTGCCGCGCCGGCTCCGATTACTGCTACGTCGAATGAGTTCTGCGTCATGAATCCAGAATGACAAGAGATCGCGTTCTTGACAAACACTGTTGCCGCTTTGGCAAAATGGATCCATGACCGAAACATCGTTCGACGCCGTTCTAGCCGGCATCGGCCCTCGCCTACGTGCGTTACGCCAGCAGTCCGACATGACGCTGGCCGATCTGTCCGAGACCACCGACATCAGCGTCAGCACACTGTCGAGACTCGAATCCGGTACTCGCCGAGCCAACTTGGAGTTGCTGCTGCCGATCGCCAAGGCACACGGCGTCCCGTTGGACGACCTCGTGAACAGCACGATCAAGGACCCCCGCGTTCGAGAAGAACCGCGAACGGTCGGATGCATGACGGTCATTCCGCTGACGAGTCAGCCCGGCAACCTCCAGGCCTACAAGATGATCATCTCCCCCACCGACGACGATCGCGAGCCGGGATCCCACGAGGGCTACGAGTGGGTCTACGTTCTGTCCGGGCGCATCCGACTCCAACTCGGCGACCGCGATTTCATCATGGGGGCAGGCGAGGCCGCCGAGTTCGACACCCACATTCCGCACCGCATCAGCGCTGCCGACGGCCGACCTGCCGAGGCGATCAGTCTCTTCGGGAAGCAGGGCGAGCGTGTTCACCTACGCGCAGCGCCGGCCGACAGACGCGGTTGAACTGCCAGGACCGAATCAGGCGCCCGCAACGGCAATCATGCCGACTGCCGCCAGCGCCAACAGCATTCCCGCTTGTTGCACGCGGCTTACCCGCTCGCCCAGCATCACCATGGCGAGCAGAACCGTCGCAGCCGGATACAGCGAACCGATCACACTGACCAGTGAAAGCATTCCACCTTGGAAGGCGTAGATCATCGTCCCGTTCGCGACGACGTCGAGGACGCTGACGTACACCGCGAGCTTGAGTGGCTCACCTCGTGGGAGAACGAAGTGACCGGCCGCCAGCGCGACCAACCACACCACGACGGTCGCGGCGCCCCGCGACACGGCCAACGCCCACAGCCCGCTGCCCTCGCCGATCTGGTGAAGTGCGATGAACGAGAGTGCAAATGCACCACCGCTTCCGACCGTCAGAAGCGCCACCTGTCTGGTGAAGCGGAGAGTGATTCCGCCGGCAACCTCACCCGCGGTGTCGTCAGGCGACTCGCGGCTGACCAGGACGACGGCGACCAGCGCGACGGCGATACCCAGGTACGCGATCAGCCCCGGCCGCTCGCCGAAGGCGAATCCGACGAGCACCGGAATACCCGCCACCAGAACAGCTGTCAGCGGTGAGACCACAGACATAGGTCCGGTCGCCAAGGCGAGATAGAACCACCACACCGCCAGACCACTCGTGACGCCCGCGATCGCGCCCCAGATCAAACCGTTCAGCGTCAGCGTGCCGGAAACGAAAGGTGCTGCGATCAGAACGATGACGAGCGAGAGCGGATACGAGACGATCACCACACGGAGTGCGGCAACTCGTCGTGACGCAACTCCGCCGACGAAGTCGCTGACTCCGTAGGCAACTGCCGCCACGAGGGCAAGCAGGATGGAGGTCAGCGCATGCCCTTGATACGACGACCGAGCTCGCGGGTCACCTCGCGCTCGGCGGTGCGCTTGGCCATGTCCTGGCGCTTGTCGTAGTCCTGCTTACCCTTTGCCAGTGCGAGTTCGACCTTGACCTTGCCGTCGTTGAAGTACATCGACAGCGGGACCAGTGTCTGGTTTCCCTCGCGGGTCTTGCCGACGAGGTGCTCGATCTCACGCTTGTGCAGCAGGAGCTTTCGGGTACGACGCGGCGAATGGTTGTTCCACGTGCCTTGCGTGTACTCGGGAATGTGCAACGAGCGCAACCACACTTCGCCGTTGTCCACGGTGGCGAACGCGTCGACGAGCGACGCCTTGCCTTCGCGCAGACTCTTGACCTCGGTCCCGACGAGCGCGATACCGGCCTCGTAGGTGTCGATGATCGTGTAGTTGTGACGTGCTTTGCGATTGGTCGCAATGACCTTGCGGCCCTTTTCCTTCACTGTCCGGGCCTCTCAGTCCGCTGTCTTGCTGTCGAATACTGTCTTACCGTCAAATACAGTTCCAGCATAGAAGCTCGTGCAAACCGATTATTCGCGGACGTACAGACGCAGCGTCACGTACGCCGTCACCGCTGCCATACCGACACCGGCAAGCACGAGGATCGGCGAGACGAACAGCACGTCACTGTTGGAAATCCGCGCCACGATGTTGGCTTCGTAGACGTCGGACAGGACCCCGTCGATGAAGACGTTCTTCGCCGTGAACAGTCCGGCGATGGCGAGCACCGCACCGATCAAGGCCGCAACGACGGCTTCGAGGAGGAACGGAAGCTGGGTGTACCAACGCGTCGCGCCGACCAATCGCATGATGTTGACCTCGGTACGACGCGTGAACGCCGCGATCTGGACCATGTTGGCGATCAGCAGGATGGCCGCGATCGCCTGGACGATCGCGATCGCGAACGCTGCGTTGCGCACTCCGCCCAGCACGCTGAAGAGTCGGTCCACCAACTCGCGCTGATTGAGCACACTCTCGACGCCGGGCCGCGAACCGAAGGTGTCGTTGATGACGCCGAATCGCTCCGGGTCACTGAGCTTGACCTTGAACGACGCCGGGAAGCTGTCCGGGCTCACCAGCGCTGCCAGCTCGGGCTGGTCCTTGAACACGCGCTCGGTGGCGTCCTTCACGGCGTCTTCGCGGTTGAGGTACTGAACGGCGACGACGGACGGCGTCTGCTCGAGTTCCTTGCGCAACGAACTGCAGATCTCCTGCTCGCAACCGGGATCGGCAGAGGAGATGTCGTCGGTCAGGAAGATCTGCACCTCGACGCGTTCGAGGAAGATCTGCTGGGTCTTGCCTGCCATCTGCACGACCAGCAGACCACCGCCGAAGAGACCGAGGGAGATCGCCGTCGTCAAGATCATGGCGATGGTCATCGTGATGTTGCGGCGTAGGCCGGTCAGGACTTCACTGAAAATAAAGCTGGCGCGCATCGGGGAATCCGATTCCTTTTCGAGAGGCCGGTTGTTTCACGACAACCGGTGGGCGTACGGGACGTGTGGTCGTAGTCGGCGCTACCTGCCGACGCCGTACACACCCCGCGCTTCGTCTCTGGTCACCTTGCCGAGATCGAGTTCGATGACGCGTCGACGCATGGAGTCGACGATGTGGTGGTCGTGGGTCGCCATCACGACGGTGGTACCCGTGCGGTTGATCCGCTCGAGCAGCAGCATGATGTCCTGGCTCGTTTCGGGGTCCAGGTTGCCGGTGGGCTCGTCGGCGAGCAGCACGAGCGGGCGGTTCACGAATGCGCGGGCGATGGCGACGCGCTGTTGTTCACCGCCGGAAAGTTCGGTGGGCAGTCGATCGGCTTTGCCGGCCAGACCGACCATGTCGAGGACCTCAGGCACTGTGCGCGCGATGACGTTGCGGGGTTTGCCGATGACCTCCAGGGCGAAGGCCACGTTCTCGGAGACCGTCTTCTGCTGAAGCAACCGGAAGTCCTGGAACACACAGCCCATGCTCTGACGAAGCTTCGGCACACGGCGAGCCGCCAGCTTGTTGACGTGGAAATCCGCGACCTCGATATCGCCGGACGTGGGCGACTCCATCTTGAGCAGCAATCGCATGAACGTCGACTTGCCAGAGCCGGAGGGGCCGATGAGGAAGACGAACTCCCCCTTCTCCACCTCCACACTGACTTTGTCGAGCGCCGGCCTGGTGGAGGCCTTGTAGGACTTCGACACATTCTTCATGCTGATCACAACTAGCCAGTCTAGCCGTTATCTAACGGTGACCTTGGCGCCACGCGCGACGAGCCTCGTCCTTATCCGGTACCGGTGGTCTCAGGTGACTGCGGCACCGATGTCGGTGCCTGCATTGCCGCGCCAGGTTGTGGGACGGTCGTCGTCGCCGGAGTGGTCGGCACTGTGGTTGCGGACTGTTCGGCGTTTCCCGGAGCAGGCGCGGGACCCGACGTCGGCGTCGGCGAACCGGAACTGCCCGTGCTCGATTCCGAGGACGGAGTCTCGGATGTGGTCGTCGGCTCGGTCGAAGACGGCACGGGGGTCGTCGTCGACGGTTTGACCGACGGAGCGACGTACGGCTCGGTCTGCGACGTGTCCACGCTGGGCGGCGGTGTCGCTGCGGGCTGTTCCTCAGGATTGAGGTACGTATGCAACAGATACGTCGCCAGCCACGCCACGATGAGGATGAAGGTCGACGTTCGCATCCGGCCACCGAAGAGCCGTGACGGTAACCAGTCCAGGTGAAACAGTCGGTCGAGTCCGCGGCGCGGTTCCTGATCGGTCATTCGCTCGCCTCCTCGGTCCGTACGGTATGCAGATCCGGTGACACCGTGATCCCCTGACGTCGCAGTGCCGCGGCGACGCGGACACGAAGAGCGCGACCGACCTGGAATTGTTTGCCAGGAAGCGTGCGCGCAACCATCCGCACGTTGACCTGATCGACCTCGAGGCTTTCGACGCCCATGACGGTGGGCTCGTCGAGAAGAAGTTTCTTGAGTCCGCGGTCGGCCATCGCGTCGACTCCGACCTGGCGAAGTACCTCGTTGACCCGGGTGAGGTCGGCGGTCGCCGGAACCGGAACGTCGATGACGGCGCGGGCCCAGTCCTTGGACAGGTTCGTCGCTTTCACGATCTGGCCGTTGGGGACGGTGATGACCTCGCCGTCGGAGTTACGCATCCGCGTCACGCGCAGCGTCACGTCCTCGATGACGCCCTCGGCGTCGTCGGAGGAACCGGTGATCGCAAGTCGCACAGTGTCGCCGAAGCCGTACTGGCGTTCGGTGATGATGAAGAAACCGGCAAGGATGTCCTGCACGACGCGCTGCGCGCCGAAACCGAGCGCCGCACCGAGAACAGTTGCCGGCGCCACGAGACTGCCGATCGGCAAATTCAGTTGGTCGAGAACCTTCAGCGTCGCGATCACGTAGATGAACGTGATGACCACCCAGGTGATGACCTGCGCGACCGAGTGACGATGCTTGGTCGCCTCGGAGCGAACCAGCGCATCGCCCAACTGATAGTTGGAGTCGATCTGGTCGGTGACCTTGTTGCCGCCCCAACTGACCAACCGGGCGAGAATCATCGCGCCGAGCACGGTCATGAGGACGGACAAACCGGTGGTTTGAAGCCAATCGAGCAGGTTCTGCCCAGGTCTGAGTAAAGTCATCGTGCCTTTCGATATCCGAACGCTATGCGGACTGGTTCTCGCTCATACGCCAACGGATGCCGGCCTCGAGGAACCCGTCGATGTCACCGTCGAGCACGGCCGACGGGTTGTTGACCTCGTACTCGGTACGCAGGTCCTTGACCATCTGGTACGGATGCAGGACGTAAGAACGCATCTGGTTGCCCCACGAGCTGCCGCTGTCGCCCTTGAGCGCATCCATCTCGGCGCGCTCTTCCTGACGCTTGACCGCGAGCAGCTTGGCCTGCAGAACGCGCATCGCCGACACCTTGTTCTGGAGCTGCGACTTCTCGTTCTGACAGGTGACGACGATTCCCGTCGGGATGTGTGTGAGTCGAACCGCGGAGTCCGTGGTGTTCACGGACTGACCACCGGGACCGGACGAGCGGTAGACGTCGACTCGGATGTCGTTCTCGTTGATCTCGATGTGGTCGGTGGTCTCGACGACCGGCAGGACCTCGACCTCGGCGAACGACGTCTGGCGGCGGCCCTGGTTGTCGAAGGGACTGATCCGGACGAGCCGGTGAGTGCCCATCTCGACGGACAACGTTCCGTAGGTGTACGGGCCCTTGATCGCGAACGTGGCGCTCTTGAGTCCGGCTTCTTCAGCGTATGACGTGTCGTAGACCTCGACGCCGTAGTCGTGCTTCTCAGCCCAGCGGATGTACATGCGCATGAGCATCTCGGCCCAGTCCGCGGCGTCGATTCCGCCGGCGCCGGAGCGGATGTTGATCAGTGCGTCGCGCTCGTCGTACTCGCCCGAGAGCATGGTCTTTACTTCCATCGCCGCGATGTCTTCACGCAGACTGGCTCGCTCGGCGTCGGCATCGGCCAGCGCGTCGGGGCCTTCGTCTTCGGCCAATTCGTAGAGGATCGGCATCTCGTCGAGCCGCTCGCGCAGTGCCACGATGCGCCGCAGTTCAGCCTGCGCGTGGGAGAGCTGGCTCGTGACCTGCTGGGCGTGTTCCTGGTCGTTCCACAGACCCGGGTCGGCTGCCTGGTGCTCGAGCTCGTCGATGCGTCGGCGCAGCTCCTCGACGTCCACAACCGATTCGCAGGTGCGAAGGGTGGTGTCGAGGGCGTTCAGGTCTGCAATTACGTCGGGATGCACGGTTCTCAAGGCTACCGGGTGCCGACCTCGGCTCTGCCGTGCGTCACCTTCTCAGGTCCGCCGCGCGTCACGTATCGAGATCACCGGGACTCGAAGCCTTGCCAACGTCGGTCCGAGGGAACCTACTGGAACGATGGCTGTCACCGACGAATACCTCCAGAACATCGCCGTCTACGCCGAGCAGTTCACCGGAGCGCCCCCTCCCACCCAGCAGACACGTTGCCGTTCTCGCCTGCATGGATGCCCGCGTCGACGTCTGTCGGGTGCTGGGAACTACCGAGATCATCCTCATCCATCACACCGACTGCGGATTCGTCTTCGACGTCGCGACCGGAAAGCTGAACGAAGTCCTCCCCGTTTGAGCCGGTAGGTTGTGTACCCGTGACCGATCGCGCATCCGACCTCGCACTCGCCCTCCGTATCGCCGACGAGGCTGACGCGATCACTCGCGCCCGCTTCGGTGCGCTCGATCTTCGAGTCGACGACAAGCCGGACCTCACCCCCGTCTCGGACGCTGACCTCGCTGTCGAGCGTGCAGTGCGCGCGACACTCGGTGAGCACCGACCGGAGGATTCCGTACTGGGCGAAGAATTCGGCGGCGACGCAGTCTTCGAGGGCAGGCAGTGGGTGGTCGACCCCATCGACGGGACCAAGAACTTCGTCCGCAACGTACCGGTGTGGGCCACGCTGATCAGCTTGCTCGAGGACGGCGTCCCCGTTATCGGCGTCGTGAGCGCACCCGCCCTGAATCGGCGATGGTGGGCTGCAACAGGTTTGGGCGCACATACGTCCTTCGGGGACAGTGATGCGCGGGCGATCCAGGTATCCGCCGTCGATCGCAGCGAGTCAGCGAGCCTGAGCTTCTCGAGCCTCTCGGGGTGGAAGGACCGCGGAATTCGCGATCAGTTCGTCGAACTCACCGACCACGTCTGGCGCGTGCGCGGTTACGGGGACTTCTTCTCCTACTGCCTCGTGGCCGAAGGCGCCGTCGACATTGCTGCCGAACCCGAGGTTTCCCTGTGGGATCTGGCAGCGCTCGACGTATTGGTCCGTGAGGCCGGCGGCGCGTTCACCGATCTGAACGGCGGCGCAGGTCCGCACGGCGGCAGCGCGGTCGCCACCAACGGACTGCTGCACGAAGACGTTCTGGCCCGCCTGCGGTAACCACCCAGATACCAGAACATCCCACCCGCCGCAAGGGTCCGAGGGAGGAGTTCCGACAGGCCCGTCGGCAGGATTCGGCACGACATCTCGGCCCGTTGACTGGAAGTAGTTGATCACGCACTACTTCCAGGAGAACGATGAACCGGATTTCCAGGCGCACGATTCTGTTCGGTCTGGCCGCAGCGCCCCTCGGGCTCGCGGTGGGCTGCGGCGCCGACCCGGCAGCAAGAAGCGCCACGTTGGCGGAGGCCGGAACTTCGCGTCCGCTACCGGTTCCGCCGCTGGCGGAATCGACGGTCGACGACGCCGGTGTTCGCCACTTCACACTCCGCGCCGGTGCCGGAACCACTGAGATTGTCGCGGGAAAGCTCACCGACACTTGGGGGTTCAACGGATCCATCCTGGGACCGACTGTTCGAGCCGCACGCGGAGAATCTGTCGCATTCACGATCGACAACACACTGACAGAGCCCACGACCGTCCATTGGCACGGCATGCATCTGCCCGCAAGGTTCGACGGTGGCCCGCACCAGACCATCGAAGCCGGCGGACGCTGGGAACCGGCGTGGACGATCGACCAAGCTGCCTCGACGCTCTGGTATCACCCACACCCGCACGGATCCACCGAACGGCACGTCCAGCGCGGACTCGCCGGACTGTTCCTGATAGACGACGCCGACACCGACAGGCTGGACATCCCCAAAACCTATGGGGTTGACGATGTTCCGCTGATCATCCAGGATCGTCGATTCCTCGCCGACGGCAGTTTCGACGAGACCGACCCGACCGACGTCGGTCTGCTCGGCGACACGATCGTCACCAACGGCATCTCCGACGCCTACCTCGACGTCACCACCGGGGTTGTCAGGTTGCGCATCCTGAACGGCTCTTCCGGTCGTCTTTACAACCTGGGGTTCCCCGACGACCGGACCTTCGATCTGATCGCCACCGACGGCGGACTGCTCGAATCACCAATTCCGCTCGAGCGGATTCAGCTCAGCCCCGGTGAAAGAGCCGAAATCGTGGTTCGCGTCGACCCCGGTGCGACGACCACATTGGTGTCGTTCCCGATCGAGGACGGCGGTGGCGTGAACTCATCGGACGCAGAGAACTTCGGCATGAACGACCGCTTCGACATCGTCGAACTGCGGGGCGTCGGCAATCGCGCGTCGCGGTCGACTCTCCCGCCGCAACTGGCCACCCTGGCGCGCCTCGACCCGTCGAAGGCACGCGCTTCCCGAACCTTCGATCTGCAGTGGTACATGATCAACGGACAACGAATGGACATGAACCGCATCGACTTCGAGGCCGAGGTAGGCGCGACCGAGGTGTGGACGATCACCAACAAGGACAACTGGCCACACAATTTCCATGTCCACGACGTACAGTTCCAGATCCTCGACGTCGACGGTCGCACTCCCCCGCCTCACTTACGCGGACTCAAGGACACTGTCTACACACCACCGGGCAGTAGGATTCGCGTCGCGCTGCAGTGGTCCGAGTACACCGATCCCACCTTCCCGTACATGTTCCACTGCCACCTGCTGATGCACGAGGACCAAGGGATGATGGGCCAATTCCTCGTACTTGGGCCAGGACAGAAAGCCATGCCGATGCAGATGGACATGCCGATGCCGTCGTCTGGTGCGCACTCCGGTCACTGACGGTTCTGCAGGTGGTACACGGCGAGGCGAACCCGATTGTCACAGCCTGTCTTCGACATCAGGTTCGCCACGTGCGTCTTGACCGTGGTCACACCCAGATGGAGCGCGTCCGCGATCTCCTGATTGCTCTGCCCTTCCGCCACCAATGCGAGGACCTGCGATTCGCGCTCGGTCAGCGGAACCTTTTCCGTCACAACAGTGTCGGCGTCTGCGCCGATCACCGCCCGATCCACGACGCGGCGGAGCAGTTCCGGGGAGAACACCATCTCTCCCTCGGCGATCCGTCGAATGGCGCTGAGCAACTCGGTCGGTTCGGTATCTTTCACCAGAAACCCGGAAGCCCCTGCAGCGAGCGCGGGATACAGGTGATCGTCGTCGTCGAAGGTTGTCAGCACGAGAATGCGTGCTCGCCGACCGGCCTTGACGATCTGCTGTGTGGCACCGATCCCGTCGAGCCCGGGCATCCGCAAGTCCATCAGAACCACGTCGGGATCCAGTTCGGCAGCAAGCGCTACCGCCTCGACCCCGTTCGAGGCTTCACCCGCTACGGTCATGTCCTCGGCTGCCGTGCACAACATCCGTAAACCAGCACGCACCAGTCGCTGGTCGTCGACGATCAGCACCTTGATCACGAGGCACCGCCTGTGATAACGAGTGGAATACTCACGTGCACTTCCCATTTCCCGTCGATGTTGGTGCCGGCAGTCATCTCGCCGCCGACCAATTCTGCACGCTCACGCATTCCGACCAGTCCGTGTCCTGCACTCCTTGCCGATCCCTCGCAGCTGTTGATCACCCTCACGTCCACCCGACCGTCGAGACGACGAACCGAGACCGACACCGACCCCTTCCGATCGCCGTGCTTCATGACGTTGGTCAGCGATTCCTGAATCACCCGCAACAACGTCAGCCTGCCGATCGCATCGAGATCAGTTGCGCCCGACTCGACATTCCCTTGAACATTGAAGTCCGCCTGCACCTCGAAACCCGCTGCACGCACACGATCGACCGCCGCCTCGATTTCCGCGTCGACGGCATCCGGCTCGACCAGAGCGACCTCGCCGAGCGAGGGATCACGAAGTGCTACCAGAAGGCGACGAATATCAGTCAGCGCATCCGACGCCGTCGCACGCACATCCGCGAGGACCTCACGAACGACCTCGTCCTGGGGCGCCAAGACATGCTGAGCCACACCGATTCTCAGGACGATCGATGCCATGTGGTGCGCAACGAGGTCGTGGAGTTCGCGGGCGAGCGCGCTCCGCTCCGCAGCGCGGGTCTGCGCAAGATTGTTCGCGGCCAATTCACGCTGCGAGCGCAGATACAGCCCGAGCAGCAGCGGCAATCCAACGTACGCAAGCACTTTCACAGCCGTGGTGACAGACCAGAGTGCTTCGTGAGATTCGAACCAGATCCCCGCGAGCACCGAACCGCACCAGCCTGCTGCCGAAACGGCGACCAACTCTCTGCGATCGGCCCGCATCGTGACGTCGACAACGGCTACCGCGCCGAGGTACGGGACAAGTTCGGACAGCCCCCAGGCGTCGGCGACGAACATCGGAATGGCCAGCGCCGAGACGGCCAGGGATGCGAGGACCGGCCATCGACGGCCGGCGACGAAGACGAGCGCCGACAGCAGCGAGAAGATCCAGTAGGTGAGCGGGACTCGATACTCCCCGGGATACGTGCTGGCGATCAACAGACACGGAACAACCACCAGCGGTACGTAGCGCACGTACCGCTGTATCCGATCGGGCACCTCTGTCCGGTTCACCCGTCGAGCCTATGACGCGCATCATTTTGCCGTTTCTCGACAACAGACCTTACTGATGAGTAAGATAAGAATCGTCCAACGCCCCAACACCGAGAAACAGCTGGTGATCATGACCAAGCAAGACAGTGTTGCCCCCGACAAGAGCGCTCAGCGCAGCGAATCGGGCGCGCAGCGCGGCGGCGCCAAGGGTGCGCCCCGCGACACGTCCGCCGTCGGCCTGAACCCGATCAAACGCGACGCCATGGGCGCAGCCATGCGTGTGCTTACCAAGATCACCGGTTCAGAACTGGCCGAGAAGTTCAATCTGCGTCAGACCATCGATCGCGTGACCTACGAGGGCACCAAGACGGGCTTCAAAACCCTGGGCGCTGCTACTCGTGGATTCCAGAAGGTCTCGGGCAACGGTGCACCCAAGCGCCTCCCCGACAACCCGAGCAAGAACGCCGACTACTTCGACCTCACCCCGGACGACGATCAGAAGATGATCGTCGAGACCGTGCGCGAGTTCGCGGCCGAAATTCTGCGTCCCGCGGCCCACGACGCCGACGGTGCAGCGCAGGCACCCGCCGATCTCTCCAAGCGTGCGGCCGAACTCGGTATCACGCTGATCAATGTTCCCGAAGAACTCGACGGAGCGGCCGCCGATCGTGGCGCGGTCACCAACTCTCTTGTTGCCGAGGCACTTGCGCACGGAGACATGGGTCTGGCTCTGCCGATCCTCGCACCCAGTGGTGTTGCAGTCGCACTGACGCAGTGGGGCACCGACGCGCAGCAGAAGACCTACCTCCCGGCGTTCACCGGCGAGCAGGTCCCCGGCGCAGCAGTGGTGGTCAACGAGCCTCGCGCTCTGTTCGATCCGTTTGCCCTGCAGACCAAGGCAGTTCGCTCCCCCAGCGGCTACAAGCTCAACGGCGTCAAGAGCCTGGTGCCGGCTGCGGCCACATCCGAGCTCTTCGTCATCGCTGCAGAACTCGACGGCAAGCCGTCCTTCTTCATCGTCGAATCCGACACCAAGGGACTCGTCGTCGAAGCAGATCCCAGCATGGGTCTGCGCGCCGCCGGCCTGGGTCGCCTGATCCTCACCGACGTCGCTGTGCCGGAGTCCGCACTGCTCGGCGACGGTGACGCCGAGCAGCGCAAGGCCGAATACGCCGACGCGATTCGCCTGGCTCGCCTCGGTTGGGCGTCCATGGCCGTCGGAACCAGCCAGGCAGTTCTCGACTACGTGATTCCGTACGTCAACGAGCGCGAAGCGTTCGGCGAGCCGATCAGCCACCGCCAGGCGGTTGCCTTCATGGTCGCCAACATCGGCATCGAACTCGACGGACTGCGTCTGGTCACGCTTCGCGGCGCTTCACGCGCCGAGCAGGGCTTGTCCTTCGCCCGCGAATCCGCTCTGGCCCGGAAGCTGGCTTCCGAGAAGGGCATGCAGATCGGCCTCGACGGTGTGCAACTCCTCGGTGGACACGGGTTCACCAAGGAACACCCGGTCGAGCGCTGGTACCGCGACCTCCGTGCCATCGGCGTTGCCGAGGGCATCGTCCTCATCTGACGCCGCTGAACTTCCAGGAGAACCACGATGATCAACCTCGAACTTCCCAAGAAGCTCAAAGCATCAGCGAACCAGGCACATCAGGTCGCGGCGCAGATCTTCCGACCCATCTCACGTAAGTACGATCTTGCTGAGCACGAGTACCCCGTCGAGCTCGACACCATGGCCGCCATGGTCGAAGGCCTCTCCGATTCCGGTGGAGACATCGGCGGTGCCAGCGGCGGACGGTCCGACGCGAGCGCCAAGGGCGGCAACGCCAACGGCGGCAATATGTCTGCCCTCCTCAACTCGCTCGAAACATCTTGGGGCGACGTCGGACTCATGCTCTCGATCCCCTACCAGGGGCTCGGCAACGCCGCGATCGCCGCAGTGTCCACCGACGAACAGCTCGAACGTTTCGGCAAGGTGTGGGCCTCGATGGCCATCACCGAACCGAGTTTCGGTTCCGACTCCGCCGCCGTGACCACCACAGCCGTTCTCGACGGCGACGAGTGGGTTCTCAACGGCGAGAAGATCTTCGTCACCGCCGGTGAGCGTTCGACGCACATCGTTGTGTGGGCGTCGGTCGACAAGTCGAAGGGACGAGCGGCCATCAAGTCGTTCGTCGTACCGCGTGACGCCCCGGGCCTGAGCGTTGCTCGCCTCGAGCACAAGCTGGGCATCAAGGCTTCGGACACCGCCGTACTCCTGCTCCAGGATTGCCGCATTCCGGCGGACAACATCCTGGGCAGCCCGGAGGTCAACGTGGAGCAGGGCTTTGCCGGCGTCATGCAGACGTTCGACAACACCCGGCCCCTCGTTGCAGCCATGGCCGTCGGCGTCGGACGCGCAGCTCTCGAAGAACTGCGCGGCATCCTGACCGAAGCCGGTGTCGAGATCTCCTACGACACACCGGTCTACAACCAGCATGCAGCTGCAGCCGAGTTCATCCGTTTGGAAGCCGACTGGGAGGCCGCGTACCTGCTGTCTCTGCGCGCGGCGTGGATGGCGGACAACAAGAAGCCGAACTCGCTCGAAGCGTCGATGTCCAAGGCGAAGGCCGGCCGCACCGGCACGGACGTGACGCTCAAGGCAGTCGAGTTGGCCGGCACCTACGGCTACTCGCAGCGCCCGCTGCTCGAGAAATGGGGCCGCGACTCGAAGATTCTCGACATCTTCGAGGGCACCCAGCAGATCCAGCAGCTGATCGTCGCACGCCGCCTGCTCGGAAAGTCGTCCGCCGAACTGAAGTGACGGTCGCACGGACCCGATCCCGAAACACTCCGCCCCGCCACCTTCCGAGATGGCGGGGCGGAGTGCTCGGTCGCCATCCCGAAATTCCACCACCGAGCCGTGCTAGCGCATTAGTGTGTAATCAGTCCCACAACGACGCTCGGAAGAGGTTCACGTATGCCCGGATTGGTCACCAAGGTCACTGACACCATCGGCGCGGCGGGGGTCATGTTCCGAGCCGGACTCGTCCCGTTCCCTCGCCTCGATCGCGGACTCAAATCCATTGCAGCCGTGGACAAGTACGGACCCTTTGCCGGGCCGGTCCATGCACACGCCGAGAACGGCTACGACGCGGTGGCGATCATCGACGAGCGCGGACCCATCACCTATGCCGAGCTCGAGCGTCAGAGTAACGCGTTGGTCCGGGCGTGGCAGGCCGACGGCATCACGTCCGACTCCGTCATGGGTGCGATGTGCCGTAACCATCGAGGCTTGGTCCTGACCATGCTGGCGGCAGCGAAGAACGGCACAAAGCTCGTCCTCATGAACACGGGCTTCGCTCGGCCCCAACTCGTGGACGTCGCCGCGCGTGAGAAGGTGGTCGCCTTCGTCTACGACGACGAGTTCGCGGACATCGCCGATGCCTTGCCGGACGACGTCGTCGTTTATCGTTCCTGGCCAGAGGGCACTGCCGCTGACGGTTCGACGGCAGCGACTCTCGACGAGGCCATAGCCGGACGCACCACGTCGTCGGTGCCGGCCCCCGAGAAGAACGGTGGCTTCGTCCTCCTCACCAGCGGCACAACAGGAACTCCCAAGGGCGCGCCGCGTGGCCACACCTCCCCTCTCGCGTCGGCGCAGTTCCTCGACCGCGTGCCGTTGCGCCGCGGACAGACCATGATGATGGCGGCCCCCGCCTTCCACGGAACCGGCGTCTCGCAGTTCGCTCTCGCGTTGGCACTCGGCCAGACCGTCATCATGCATCGAAAGTTCGACCCGGAGAACACGATCAAACTTGTCGCCCAATACAAGTGCGACAGTTTGGTAGTGGTCCCGACGATGCTCACTCGCATCATCGATCTCGGTCCCGAAGTGCTGTCCAAGTACGACACGTCGAACCTGAAGATCATCTTCTCGGCAGGTTCGTCACTCTCACCCGACCTGTGCAAGCGAGTCACGGCCTCGTTCGGCTACGTCCTCTACAACCTGTACGGATCCACCGAGGTCGCAGTGGCCACCGTCGCGACTCCCGAGGATCTGACCATTGCACCAGGAACCGCGGGCCGCGCGCCGGTGACCTGCCACGTCGAACTGTTCGACGAGAACAACAAGAAGATCACCACCCCACACACGATCGGCAGGATCTTCGTCGCCAGCGGACTGAGCTTCGAGGGATACACCGACGGGCGTGACAAGGAACGTATCGACGGACTTCTCTCGACCGGCGACGTCGGACACTTCGACGCCAACGGCCTCCTCTTCGTCGACGGCCGAGACGACGACATGATCGTCTCCGGTGGCGAGAACGTCTACCCGCTCGAAGTCGAGAACCTGCTCGCCGATCGCGAGGACGTCTTGGAAGCGGCAGTCATCGGAGTCGACGACGCCGACTTCGGGCACCGCCTGCGAGCGTTTGTCGTCGTCGCCCACGGCGCCGACCAGAACTCCGAAGAGCTGAAGGATCACGTCCGGTCGAATCTCGCGCGCTACAAGGTTCCCCGCGAGATCGTCTTCATCGACGAACTTCCCCGCAACGCCACCGGAAAGCTGTTGCGCCGCGTCCTGATCGAGATGGAGATCAGCGAAGACTGAGCACAATCACAAAGCGCTGAGCGTCCGGATCAATTCCGCCTCGTCGACGCGAGTGGAGTGCCCGTCGCGGAGCACGACCTCGCCCGCAACCAACACCGTGTCCACGATCTGACGACTGCCCGTCGTGAGAATGGACGCGCCCGGATCTCGCACCGGGAGGCAACCGAAGTCGCGTTCGAACCGAATCATGGTGAGGTCGGCGGGATCGCCCACGGAGATCCCGCCAGACCTGGCCGGCAGACCGAGTGCTGCGTTCGCACCGCCGGATGCGATGTCGATCATGGCTTCGAAGCCGAGCAGGTCGGCGCGGCCGCGCGCGGCTCGCTGCACGTAGGCGCCGGTGCGCAGCGTCTCGAGCATGTCCTGAGTGTCGTTGCTGGCTGCGCCGTCCACACCCAACCCCACCGCGATCCCCGCGTCGAGGAAACTCGGGACGGGCGCGATTCCGCTACCGAGGCGCATGTTGCTGACGGGGTTGTACGACACTCCGACGCCGCGCTCCGCCAGCACCTTCTGACCACGGTCGTCGAGTTCCACGCAGTGGACAGCCAGCACCCGATCCCACAAGAACCCATGGGAATCCAGGTAGTCGACCGCGTTCATGCCCGCGTGTTCGGTACACATCGTGTTGTCGGTCTGCGTCTCGAGCAGGTGGATCGAGACTGTCAGGTCGCGAGCCTGCGCGAACTCACGCACTTCCGACATCCCGTCCGGGGTCAGCGAACGCGGGTTCGGTACCGCGACTGCCACGTCAATGCGGGAACCGGCGACGTCGCGCATCATCTGATCCGTATGTGCGAGAACATCTCCGAGTGGTTGCATGAGCCGCGGATCGAAGCCCCACTTCCTCGTCTTGTCCCCCCGGTCTGCGGTTCCGCGTCCCAGCACCGCACGAATCCCGGTGTCGTGCAACGCCCGGATCACAGCGTCGTGAACCTCGCTGGACGGGTGCGGCCACATGTGTTCGACCAGGGTGGTCGTACCGCTGCGCAATGCCTCCAGCGAGGCTGCGACAGTGGCCGTGTATGCGCGCTCGGGAGTGATCTGAACCGACTCTTCTGCGACCGCGAGTAGCCATTCGAGAAGCGGTGTTCCTTCGGCGATCCCACGCATCAGTGACTGCTGAAGGTGCGTATGGGTGTTGACGAACCCAGGGATCAGATAGGCCCCCGATCCGTCCACACTTCCAGGTGTGGCGGTGCCGGTCGACTTCTCGATCGATTCGACCACCCCATTCGAGACGACGACGTCGCGGCCGGTCAGCCATTGCCCGCCGCTGTACAACGTCACGTCCCGGATGATCGCGTCGGTCATGTTCTTGGGCGCGGTAGTCATCGCCAGTTCTCCTGAAAGTGTGTGACGGAACGGATACGGATCAACGCGCGAAGTTCGCGCGTACTCTCTGGTCGATGTAGTCCTCGGCAGTGATCGGCGGGTACTTGCCCGCCGGCCCCTCGATGGTCACGTCGCGGTTCGCCTGAGCGAAGAACGCGAGACTGTAGCGGGCTCCCCGATAGTCGGTGACTCCGGGACTCTTGACTCGATGAAAATTCGACGGCAGGACGTCATCACTCCATCTCATCAGCATGTCGCCGATGTTGCAGGTGATCGCTTCCTCGGCCGGCACCACCGACGTCCATTCCTGGGTGTCCATTTCCTTGCCCGGGCACAGTTGCAACCCGCCCTGACCGTCACGCTGGAAAAGCAATGTCAGGCAATCGAAATCGGTGTGCGCTCCGGCACGCCACATCCCTTCGACATGTGCGTCGGCAGCAAGGGGGAAGTAGTGGAGTAGTCGCAGTGTGCTCTGGTAGGTGGCCACCGACGGGTCATGTGCCCTGGTGAAGAAGTCTCGTTCGAATCCCAACTTCTCGGCGAAGCACGACAACAGGTCCATCGCAATGCCCCAGCACTTGGCTTCGAAGTCCAGCATCGTTTCGCGGAATCCACCCAATTCGTCTGCAGTGGGCCACAGATCACCCATATGCGGGCGGGTCACCTGGTAGGACTCTTTCTGATCAGGTGTTCCGATGGAGGGACGCACCTGCGTCATGCTCTCCCAGCCGGAGTTGAAACCCTTCTTGAGCGGATACTGCGCTTTGACCTCAGTGGGCAGTGCAAAGAATCGCTCGGCCGCCGCGAAAGCCTCGCGGACCTGGTCCAGATCGATTCCGTGATTGACGATTTGGAAGAATCCGATGTCGGTCGCTGCCGACCACAACTCCTCGGCGATCTCGCTGCGCCGGTTCTCGAAATCCGAGAGATCGATTCTTCGGACCTCGCGGTCGGTGGTCTCCGTGCCCAGGCCACCCATGCGAGTCTCGCGGTTGAGTTCTGTCATGTCGTAGGTCATTTGCGTGAGCTCCTTCAGCGGATTCCGATGGACCGATCGGTGAATTTGTCGGTGTAGATCTGTTCTGCGGTCAGTGACTGCGGTATCGCCGCACCCCCGGCGTTCAGGATGGGCTTCAGTTCTTCGACGGTGTGGGCGACTCGCGTCATGTCGAACGTGCCGACGGATCCGTCCGCCTCGTTCGCGATCAGGCCTTTCTCTTTCAGGAGCTGGGCACTGAACGCCGCCTCACTCTCCGTGTACGGCGAGAACGACACGTCTTGTGAGACGACGTCGACAATGGCCGCATTCGCCGCATCCGGCGCTGTGATGTAGTCCGCGGTGGCCTGCTGAATGATCGGAACCAGCTTGCTCAAACACGACGAGAGTGTTTCGACCTTGTCGGCACGAACGGAAACATTGGACGCGTAGATGTCGAAACCCGAATCTTTCAGCAGGTCATAGGAAACCGGCTTGTCCCACGCCGGCGTCTCCTTCTCGTACGTGTACGGTTCCGAATTCGCGAATCCTTGCTGAGCGATGGTCGGGTCACCGACAAATCGCGAGGGAGCTCCGTCGTAGCTCGTGTCGAGCTGAGACTGCTTCAGTAGTCCTTTCGCCACGAGCCACTGCGGAAAGAGTTGTTCCTTGGAAACGACGACACTCGCGTCGGACTTGCCGATATCGGCAACACTCGTCCAGTCCGGATGAGACTCTTTGTCCCACATGAGGATTGCCGGGCTGTATTTGAGCAATGGCGTGACGGCCACAACGGGCTGACTTGCCGCTGCCGCGACCACCTGATCGCCGTGCACCAAGCCGAGAGTGATGGAATCGTCGACGTACATCTGGGAGCTGACGGATTGGAACCCGATTGCCGGTCCCCCGGCCCGCAAGGTCAGGTCGACTCCGGTGTCCTTCCCTCCGGCGACAAGAGTCCCACTGACGGACTTGTCGTCGGTGTCGACCGAATAGCCGGGACCGAGCATCTCGAAGAGCGCTCCCATATCCGACTGTGGCTGCCATTGGAGTTGAACCACAACGTTTTCCGGACAGAGACCCGCCAGGTTCTGCGCCTCGGCAGCTGGTTCGAGAGATTCGGCTTTGGTCGTCTCAGCCTCACTGGAGCTGCACGCAGTCAATCCGATGGCTGCACACATGGCCAGTGCCGCGCCCGCCGCTCCCACACTTCTGCGATTGGGATGCACCTTGCGATTTGAATACACAGCGTCTCCTTCGTGAAAACAATTGGGATGTGGGCGAACCAAGAAGGGTGATCCGATGAGCACACTCTGCAGCACGTGGATTACATGCAATCAACTCGTTGTTTCCATCAGGTAACGCGCGTCGAGATTCTCGCTTCACCTGCAATGTCACCTCACATTTACATTCGGCAATCTAGGCGACATACATGCAATTCAAGATAGTTCCTACATCTTGAAGAACTTTTGCATGCATTACCGAACCGGAGGCTCAGATGGAACTCGCGAACACGATGCAGGATGCCGACGCTCGCAAGCTCACCGCGCCGATGCAGATGGCCTTTTCCGATGTCGTCAAGAAGTTCGATACCGGCACTGTCGCGCTGGACGGCATCGATCTGGACGTGGAGCGAGGAGACTTCGTCGCCGTGGTCGGACCCTCCGGCTGTGGCAAGTCGACTTTGTTGCGCATGGCGGCCGGCCTCGAGCGACCGACCAGTGGTGCAGTTGCCCTCGACACCGAATCAGTTGGCTTCATCTTCCAGGAGCCGACTCTCCTCCCCTGGCGAACCGTGCAGGCCAACGTCGAATTATCGGCTGAACTCGGTGGCGGCGACAAAGCAGCGCGAAAGTTGCGCGCCGACGAGGCAATCCGCGCAGTCGCCCTTGCGGACTTTGCGAAACAACTGCCCAATGCGTTGTCAGGCGGAATGAAGATGCGTGTCTCGTTGGCGCGTGCGCTCACCCTCGCACCTGCTGTGATGCTGCTCGACGAACCTTTTGGTGCGCTCGACGAGATGACACGACTGGAGATGCAGGTAGAGCTCCAAAGGCTCTACACCGACAAAGGGTTCACCTCGATGTTCATCACGCACTCGGTATCCGAGGCCGTGTACCTCGCAAACAAGGTGGTTGTCATGACCGCCAGGCCTGGACGAATACATTCGGTCGTCGACATCGACTTCCCTTACCCACGTAGTCCGGAACTGCGCTACGACGCCCGCTACACCGAATATGTCGCCGATATCTCGGCCAGTTTGCACGGGAGCCTACGATGACCGAAGTTCTTGCAGTTCAACGAGGCAACACCACACGCACCGCTGTTCGCTCTGATTCTGCGACCAACACACAAGCAGAGGCACAGACCGGACGGAACTCTCGACTGAGAGCGCTTGGTGCCCTCGTCCTCTATCCGCTGCTCTCCCTTGCCGGCGCGGTCGCTGCCTGGTCGATCGTCAGCTACCTCGTCCTCTCCCCCGAACGTCGGTTTCTCCTCCCGCCACCGGGTCAAGTACTGACAAAGTCGCTGCTCGACTGGAAACACCTCTCACCCATGCTCGAAGCCCTCGCAGTGACGGCGCAGGTTGCGCTGGTCGGCTTCGTCGTCGCGGTGGCAGTCGGCGTCGGAACCGGCGTGCTGATGAGCCAAGCAAAGTGGATCGAGCGGATCGTCTATCCGTACGCCGTAGTGCTGCAAGTCATTCCCATCCTCGCCATCGTGCCCCTCATCGGCCTCTGGTTCGGCTACGGCATGACCGCTCGTACTCTGGTGTGTGTTCTCATCGCAGCCTTCCCGATCATCACCAACACACACTTCGGATTACAGTCGGTCGATCGCGGATTGCACGAACTCTTCACCCTCGGACGAGCGTCGCGTTGGGATCGACTGGTGAAACTCGAACTGCGAGCGGCGTTGCCGGCCATTCTCACCGGTATCCGTACCGCATCCGGCCTGGTTGTCGTCGGCGCCATCATCGGCGACATGTTCTTCGCCAAAGGACAACCCGGGATCGGAACTCTGCTCGACGTCTACCGAAGCCGCCTTCAGTCCGAGGACCTGATCGCCGCGATCGTGATCGCGTCGGTGTTCGGCGTCCTCGTCTTCTCTGCCTTTGGATTCCTCTCACGTGTGCTCGTCGGTAAGTGGCACACGTCCGGCCGCAAGGACTTTAAATGACCCACGAATTTCCCGCCTTCGAAATCCCTACGATCGATATCAGCCCGTACATCCGCGGCGAGGCAGCGGCTGCAAACGCCACCAACAGCACTGCCTGTGCGGAAGTGGCAGCTCAACTCGATCGCGCGTGCCGGGAGGTCGGATTCATACAGATTGTCGGACACAGCATTCCACGATCGGCGACCGACGTACTGGCCGACGCTCTCGACGAGTTCTTTGCTCTCCCCCTTGCGGTGAAGAACGACTATCGCCGCCCCTCGTCCGAGAACCGTGGTTACTCACCACCCAAGTCGGAATCACTCAGTATGAGCCTGGGCGTCGCGTCTGCGAACCAGATGAACGACTTCTACGAAGCGATAGTCGTCGGTACAGAGGTGAGCGACTATCCGGGCATCGACCTACCCCAGTCCAGCTACGCCGACAACACCTGGCCCGACGCTGCACCCGGCTTCCGACCGGCAATCGAAGAGTATTTCCGCCAGGCACAGAGTTTGGCACGAATCCTGATGTGCGCCTTCACTGACGCCCTCGGACTGCAGCCCGGGTATTTCGATACGATGCTCGACCACTCGATCGACGCGATGAAGATGAACAACTACGCACTGCCTGCGGGCGAGATCCGGATCTCCGGCGACATGACGGGAATGGGCGCTCACACCGACTTCGGAATCTTGACCATCCTGTGGGCAGATCAAGTTCCGGGCCTTCAAGTTCTGAGTGCCGATGGCGTATGGCACGACGTCCAACCTGCCGACGGCGCACTCTTGATCAACCTCGGCGACGCAATGGCACGCTGGACGAACGACCGATGGCGCTCGACAGTGCACCGAGTCGACCCACCTATCGTCGATGGTCAGATCATCCGACGTCGCTCTGCCGCATTCTTTTTCGACGGAAACTACGACGCCGTCATCGAAGCACTGCCAGGGACTCTCGAACCGGGCGAGGTGGGATACCCGCCGATCACGATCGCCGAGAACATCGCGGCCAAAGTGGCCGGACTGAAAGGCGCGATGGCGCCCGACGTCGACCGTCGCAGCGCTGACCGGGTGCGCGCCGCCGGGTGACGGTGCCGGGTGACGGTGCCGGGTACCGTCGATATCGTGCAGGATCGAAGTGAGGACAAGATGACCACCACCGAACGAGCTTTGCTCACCGAGTCCGTGCACGAGACGCTTCGCGAACTGATCTTTTCGGGAGAGCTGGCGCCGGGGACACCACTGAGTGTTCCCGCGCTGGCGAGCAAACTCAATGTCAGTCGCACGCCGGTCCGCGAGGCCGTACAGCAGTTGATCTACGAGGGCATCGCCGTCCACACCCGAAATGCGGGTGCAAAAGTCGATTCACTGGACGCGGAGTCGCTGCGCGCTGTTTTCGAGGTGCGTGAGGTGCTCGACGGCCTCGCAGCGTTCAACGCGACTGCGAATGCCACTCACGAAACCGTGTCGCGGCTCAGCAAGATGGTGCAGGTGCAACGCGAACTTCTCGAGAGTCCGCCGGATCAGCGACGGGATTCGAAGCTGGACCTCGAGTTCCACACACTGATTCGTGAAACGGCATGCAATCACCCACTCAGTGAAGCCCTGCACCGTCTGGATGGGCAGTCACATCTCTACCGTTCTGACATGTGGAGCCTCGAGCTCAATCGCCGGATCGCTGTCACCGAGCACGCTCGTATAGTCGCGGCCATCGAATCGGGTGACGCCGTGGGAGCGAGAACAGCCGCGAGCGCGCACGTAGCCGGGCTACTCGTCCGAACAACCCGAACCTGACGCCCAGACTCGTGAAGCACGGACCCGAAGCGCTTCGCCTGAGCTGTACAGCTGCACGCAAAAAGGACCGCCGCACTGGATTCCAGTGCGGCGGCCCTTTTCTAGTAGCGGGGACAGGATTTGAACCTGCGACCTCTGGGTTATGAGCCCAGCGAGCTACCGAGCTGCTCCACCCCGCGATGCATTGACAAAGTTACACGAGCAGATGAACGGAACGCAAATCGCCTGCGCTGGAGCGAAATACACGCCTGAAAGTCGACGAATCGGGTGACTGGGTTCACAAAATGCCCGTGAGCATCAACACATAACAGGCATGTAACGAACGTACCTCGAAACCGCAACGGAAAGGCTCTACCAGCACAAACGCCGAAGTTTGCCGACTAGAGCAGACCGGGAGGTCCGGAAATTTGCGAATCGACCCTTGTTCAGTGCTCCCGTACGGTCGGTCCCGGCCCGAATCAACCGGGCGAACGCCGACCCGCCGCTGCTCCACTCTGCCCCGCGGGATCGGAACCCCCGAAACCTTCGAGGGGCAGAGACACGGAGAGACAAGCGCCCGGGAAAGTCAGCATCATCGCCGACCCGCAGGCCCGCCGATGTCAGCAAGCGCGGAGAGGATTTACCCCGACATGACGTACACCAGCATCAGCAAGCGTGCATTCGGCACATTGGCAGTAGCCGGCGCACTTGTCGCAGTGCCCCTCACCATGAGCACCGGCACCGCTTCCGCAGCCACCCACAACTGGGACGGCGTCGCACAGTGCGAGAGCGGTGGCGACTGGAACATCAACACCGGAAACGGCTACTACGGCGGCCTGCAGTTCTCGCAGAGCACCTGGACCGCCAACGGTGGCACCGGCTCGCCCGCCAACGCTTCCAAGGAAGAGCAGATCCGCGTCGCCGAGAACACCCTGCAGAGCCAGGGCCCCGGCGCATGGCCCGTCTGCGGCCAGCGTCTGACCGTCGCAAGCGAGCCGGCAGTCGAAGAGGCTCCCGCCGCAGCACCGGCTCCCGTCGCCGAGGCACCCGCAGTTGCTCCCGCCGTCGAAATCCCGGCCGAGCTCAAGCCCGCCGCACAGCAGGCTTACGACACCGCTCGTGACCTCGCCGGCCAGTACGGATTCGCCGCACAGTTCCAGCAGCTCTCCGATGCCAACGCACCGATCGTTGCAGCACTGCGCTGATTCAGCTCATACAGCTTCACCTGAGCACACAAGAAGGCCCACCATCCGATCGGATGGTGGGCCTTCTGCTGTTCATGAACTGACGCCGCTTACCTCGGCAGCGCCTGGTACGCGTCGACAGCCTTCTGTAGGCGGTCGAGCGCAGCACCGTAGCTGGTGAAGTCACCGCTCTGTTGCGCCGACTTCAATGCCGCCATTGCCGAATTGACCTCGGCCAGCGCCTTCGTGACGTCATCCGAAGAAGCCGGCGGGGCCGGTGCCGTCGGCGTTGTCGGCGTTTCCGGTTGCGCTCCGGTATCCGGATCGGGTGCCGGCTGGGTGACAGTCGCTGCCGAACCTGCGCCCGGCCAAATCTGACTGATCGCCTCGGAGACGGTCGGTGCATAACCGATCCGAATGCCGTTGGTGTCGCTGAAGCTCACCAGCACACGCGCCAACTGAGGGAACGCGTTCTGCGAGTTTCGCTGCGAGTACAAAGGTTCGACGTAGAGGATTCCGCCCTCGGCAATCGGCAGAGTCAGCAGGTTTCCGTACTGAATCTTGTTCGACTGCTTGAGCAGTGACACTTCCGAAGCAACACGCGAATCCGATGTCATCGCAGACTGAGCCTGCTGTGGACCCTGAGTCTGCGTATCGGTCGGCAACTGCAGCACCGTGAACTTGCCGTAGTTCTCCTTGTCGTTCGCCACCGAGATGTAGGCCGACAGCAACTCACGACTGAACCCGACCATCGGACTGGTCAGACGGAAATCCGCCTTCGCGGTGTCCTTGTCGCCCACCAGCACGTAGTACGGCGGCTGGTTGGCCGACGTGTCGATCGTCGGATCGCTCGGAACCGACCAGAACGCGTTGTTGGTGAAGAACTCACTCGGATCGTCGACGTGGTACTTCGCCAGCATCTCGCGCTGGACCTTGAACATGTCTTCCGGGTACCGGAAGTGCGCCTGCAGGTCGTCCGAAATTTCGCTCTTCGGCTTGACCGTGTCCGGGAAGACCCCCATCCACGCCTTCAGAACCGGATCCTGCTCGTCGACCTGGTACAGCGTGACGGTGCCGTCGTAGGCATCGACCGTGGCCTTCACGGAGTTGCGGATGTAGGAGAACTCCTGGCGCGGAATGAGGCGCCCGGTCGTCTGGTCGATACTGTCCTCGACCAACCCGTCGAGCGAACTGCGCTGCGCATACGGGTAGTCCTGGGCGGTGGTGTAGCCGTCGATGATCCACTGCATCTTGCCGTCGACCACTGCGGGATAAGCAGCGCCGTCAGTAGTCAGCCAAGGCGCAACCTCCTCGACCCTTTCCTTCGGATCACGCTTGAAAATGATCTTGGAGTTCGAACCGATTGCACTCGAGAACAGGATGTTGCGCTCGGTGTACTTCGCCGCGAATGCAAGACGGTTGAACCAGTTGCCGATCGAAACACCACCCGAGCCTGTGTAGGTGTACTTCGAGGTGTCGGTGTCGTACTCCCGCGGTCCCTCACCGTCGACGGAACCGACGATCGAGTAATCGGCGTCCGACTGACTGATTACCTCGCCGTAGTACGAACGAGGATTGTCCACCTTGAGGTTCTCGTTCTCGGGCGTGGTCGTCAGGTCGCTCACCGAGTAGATCGGGTAACCACCGGTGTTGTTCTGACTGTCGCCCTGGACCGCCGTGACTTCGTTCGCCTGGGCAGCGACGAAGCCGTTGCCATGCGTGTAGACCGTGTGCTTGTTGATCCAGTCCGTCTGGTTGCCGGAAAGGTTGTTCGGCGACAGCTCACGCGCTGCGACAACGAAGTCGCGCAACTGGCCGTCTTGTTCGTAGCGGTCGACATTGAGGGTCTGCGGGAACCCGTAGAAGTTCTTGAGCTGACGCTGAGCGGTGAACGTCGGCGACAGGATGGTCGGATCCAACAGTCGCGTGTTCGCGATCGTGGTCCGGTCGGCTGGAACGTCCTGGGGCTGCTTGGTGCCGATGCCCGGATAGTCGACGTAGTCGACGTTCTCTTCGGTGATCCCGTACGCCTGACGAGTCGCTTCGATGTTCCGCTCGATGTACGTGCTCTCCTTCTGCGCCGCATTGGGCTTGACGGAGAACTGCTCGACGATCATCGGGTAGACCGCACCGACGAGCACTGACGAGAGAACCAGGAGAGCGACTGCCATGGCCGGTATCCGAAGATCCCGCGTGAAGATCGCCGCGAAGAACGCCAACGCACAGATGACTGCGATGGACAACAGAATGAGCTTCGCCGGCAGCACCGCATTGATGTCGGTGAAGCCAGGACCGGTGAAAGTCGGTTCCTTGCGACTGCTCGACATCAACGAGTACCGATCGAACCAGTACGCAACCGCCTTGAGGAGCACGAAGGTTCCGGCGATAACAGCGAGTTGAATACGAGCGGCAGTGGTGAATGTCCCAGCGCGCCCGGCCAATTTGATTCCACCGAAAACGTAGTGGGTGATCAGATTTGCCACGAATGCCAGCAGGATCGAGACGAACAACCAGTTCAGAACGAAACGGTAGAACGGCAGATCGAAGGTGTAGAAGCCGACGTCCAGATGGAACTGGGGATCGGTGATGCCGAACTGCTGACCGTTGAGGAACAACTGGATGGTGACCCAGTTGGCCTGCGCGATGAGACCGGACAGGATGCCGATCGCTACCGGAACGATCACGCCGAACAGACGAAGTCGCGACATGACGGTGGTGCGGTAGCGCGCGATCGGATCATTGGGTCCGGAAACCGGGACGAACACCGGACGTGCACGGTACGCGAGAAGCATCGCGAGCCACACGATGGCTCCGACGACAATTCCGACTACGAGGAAGAGAACGAATCGCGTCAGCAGAACCTTGGTGAACACACCACGGAAGCCGACTTCGCCGAACCACAACCAGTCCGTGTACATGCCGATCAGTCGCGGCCCCACGAGCAGCAAGGCCGCCACAACGACAGCCACCACCAACAAGATTCGACTGCGTCTGGACAGAGAGGGTAAACCTGCGGGGGGCCGCATGCCCACGTGCCACGCTCCAAGATTTGGCGACGCCGTGGCGTCGCAACCGATTGCATCGATCACTGCGGCCACGCCCGAGTGGACTTGGCCGTTTCCGACCACTCTACGTAACAACGGTCACGGGTTGACAACACGGAGAGCGGGAAGCCAGGCAGAAGGTGCGAGGATGAACGTGTGAGTGAAGAGAATATGAGCAGATCACCGAGTGCCCTCGCCCGGTGCGTTCATGAAGTAGTCGACCACATCGACGCCGAGGGCTGGGATCAACCGCCGAAGCTGTACGCGTTGGTACCCACCGAAATGCTCGCCGCGGCCGAACCCGGCCTGCTGGACCAACTTGCCGAGGGTGCCGAATACACACCGATCGAGCAGGAATCGCTCCCCGAGGACATCATCGGCGGTTCACGGGCACTCGACGAGTTCCTGGCAACGACGCATTGGCCCGAGTCGGTCCAGGGTTGCATCTTGGTGCAGGAAATCGTCGTCCTACCGCCCGAGGCGGAATCGGATCTCGACCACGCCACGGCGCCGGTGTTGACCGATCAGCACGCGGCGGACGAGGTCGCTCGACTGACTGCCAACGCGCATCCCGATCGACGCGAAGCTCGGCTGTTCGTCGGCGTGCTGCGTGACGGTCCGTCGCTGTCGCTGTTGCAGATGCGTCCCGACGAGGACGCGGATCCGTACGGCGACCTGGAACTGCTCACCTACGACGGTCTCGCACCTCACCTCGTGCACGCGCTGTACGCGACGCTCGACGAGGTCGAAGAAGACTGACAGAGACTGCTTTCAGCAGCGGGGTGCGTCGCCGCCGGTGTTGAGGCTCTCGAGTGAGTCCACTGCGCCGGGCAGGTTGTCGACCTTGACGAGTCGAAGCCCGTCCGGCGCATTCTGTTTCGCCTCGTCACAATTCTGGGCGGGTACCAGGAATGTCTCCGCACCTGCTTCGGACGCGGCGATCAACTTGTACCTGATGCCGCCGATCGGACCCACTTCACCGGCGGAGTCGATGGTGCCCGTTCCGGCCACGAACTTTCCGCCGTTCAGCTCCCCTGGAGTCAACTTGTCCACCAAGGCCAGTGTGAACATCAGTCCGGCAGAAGGACCACCGATGTCGGCGAGGTTGAACTGCACGGTGAAGGGGACATCCGGGACCTCGGTCGGCGTGACGCCGAGGTAACCCGATTCGGGCTTGTTGGGCCGCGCCCCGACGGTGACCGGCACAACGGTCTCCACACCCGCGCGAACGACGTTGACGTTGATCGGAGTGCCGGGCGCAATCGCCCCGACCGTGTCCTGAACGCCGCTGATGGTGGTCACCGGAGTGTCCCCGATCTTGACCAGGACGTCGCCTTCTTGCAGCGCACCCGCAGCGGGACCGTCGGGTGTCACCTTCGAAACAGTCAGTGCCACCGGCTTGCCGAGAAAGTGGAGTGCGGCCAACTCGGCACTGTCCTCGGACTGCTGGAAGTCGGCGGTGTTGGCCTGCTGGATTTCTTCCTTCGACTTCTCGGGCGGATAGATCTCCGAGCGTGGGACGAGTCCGTTACTGCCGCTCGCCCACAGTCCGAATGCTTCAAAGATGTTGAGGCCGTCGCGAACGGACACCGTTGTCATGTTGAGGTTGCCTTCGGTGGGATCGACCTCGGCCCCCTGGATGTCGACGACGGGCTTACCGTCGACGTCGCCGAGCGTGTTGAAGGTGGGGCCCGGACCCAGTGCGACATAAGGAACAGTGACCATTGTTCCGACGACTCCCAACACGACGATGGGTGCGAGTGCGGCCAAGAGCGTCACTATCCGTCGATTCACCTGATCCAGAGTAAAGCGCGAAGGCGCCGGAGCACCGATCGCACCGCCTGAGCGCCGTGCGTGTTCGCCGTCAGCGTGACTCGGAGGGCGACTCCGACCGCTCAACCCTTGTACCGTTGAGGTATGAGCAATATGCCGTTCGGCTTCTCCAACTCCGACGACGATCCCGATCGCGACAAGAACGCGGCGGGTGGCAATCCGTTCGGGGGTGGTGACACGCCGTTCGGGTTCGGCGCGGGCGGTGAGGGATTCGATCCGGCTCAACTCGGCCAGATGCTCACTCAGTTCGGTCAGATGCTGAGCGGAATGGGCTCGTCGATGGGCCAGGGCGGTACGTCCGGCCCTGTGAACTACGACATCGCCAAGAAGCTGGCACGCCAACAGATCGGATCGGTCACACCGATCACCGAGGGCAATGTCAAGGCGATCGCCGACGCTGCGCACCTGGCAGAGATGTGGCTGGACGCCGCGACAACGCTCCCCGCCGGAGCGAGCCGCACCCTCGCCTGGACGCCGAACGACTGGCTCGACAATACGATCGACACGTGGAAGCGACTCTGTGATCCGGTAGCCGAGAAGGTATCGGGCATGTGGGTGCAGGGACTTCCTGCCGAAGCACAGCAGATGGCGGGCCCGATGCTGGGCATGCTCGGCCAGATGGGCGGACTCGCGTTCGGCTCGCAATTGGGCCAGGCACTGGGCCAACTGTCCACCGAGGTGCTCTCCTCGACGGACATCGGCTTGCCCCTCGGACCCGAAGGCACCGCGGCTCTTCTCCCCGCTGCGGTTCAGGCTTTCAGTGAGGGTCTCGAACAGCCGCATCAGGAAGTTCTCGTGTTCCTCGCCGCGCGGGAAGCAGCTCATCAGCGCCTCTACAGTCACGTTCCGTGGCTGCGCCAGCGCGTCCTCGCGACAGTCGAGGAGTACGCCCGCGGGATCACGATGGACTTCTCCGCGATGGAAGAATTCGCCAAGGACCTCGACCCGTCCGCTCTCACCGATCCGAGCAAACTCGAAGCGCTGATGCAGCAGGGCACGTTCGAGCCGCAGAACACACCGGAGCAGAAGGCCGCTCTCGAGCGTCTCGAGACACTGCTTGCGCTGGTCGAGGGTTGGGTGGAGACGGTCGTCACCGCCGCACTCGGCGAGCGACTGCCGGGTGTCGCCGCGATGAGCGAGACGTTGCGGCGTCGCCGTGCCACCGGCGGCCCCGCCGAACAGACCTTTGCGACGCTCGTCGGACTGGAACTTCGTCCTCGTAAGGTCCGTGAAGCGGCAGGATTGTGGCAGAAGCTCACCGCGGAAGCCGGTATGGACACTCGTGACGGCGTCTGGTCGCATCCCGACCTGATGCCCGATTCGAGCGATCTCGACGCACCGGACGGATTTGTCGCCCGTGTCCTCGGCGGCGGCGAAGCCGGCAATTTCGACGACCCGATCGCCCAACTCGAAGCCGTCGAGGCAAAAGAGCGTGCGGCTGAGGCCGCGATGGACAAGACCCTCGAGGACGACGAAGAGAAGTAATTCCTTCTCGACACATTTTCGCAGTTCAACCAAGCTGAGAGCCTGTGGATAACTGCCGCTGAGGCGGACTCGCCGGCCGAGCGTCATGCCAGCATCGAGCGATGACCGGTGACACGCAGAACAGCTCGACACAGAACACACAGCGATCCGTGGGACCCCGATGGGATCCACGGATCGCTGTTCTGTCGCGCCCGGACGGTCGGCTTCAGCTGGGATGGACACCCGGGCGTGCTGTCCTGCTGACGCTGCCTGTCGGGGTCGATGCGCGGGCGGTGAAGTCGATCCTGCGCGCGATGGACGGCTCGAGATCCCGCGCGACCATCCTCTGGGAAGCGTCGAAGCGCGGAATTTCGACGTCGGTGACGGAGGAGCTACTCGAACAACTCGCCGATTCCGGATTCGTCCACACTGCCGGCACAAGCACCGCGTCCGTCCGGATCCATGGCGTCGGTCCTCTCTCGGACGCCGTCGAGCGCGGACTCGTCACCAGCGGCACCAGCACGCGACGCTCGCGCGGGTATCGCAACACCGACGTCGTGCGCACGTGGAACGAACAACTGGTGGTCTTGGCCGACGACGTCGTCACAGATCCTCGCTTGGTCAGCGATCTCGTTCGGTGCGGACTCCCCCACCTTTCCGTCCGTATCCGGGACGGCAACGGTGTGGTCGGCCCTCTTGTCCTACCGGGTCAGTCGAGTTGCCTGCGGTGCGCCGACATCATCCGATCCGAACTCGACCCTCATTGGCTTCATCTGTCCGCGCAGCTACTCGGCAGCGCGGGCCACGCGGAATCGGCGATGATCCATGCAAGTGTCGCGCTGGCCCTGGCCGAGATCGACGCGGCTCTCAGTGCCCTGGACCTACCCAGTGTCGTGGACCTTCCCAGTGCCGCCTCTGCAGCAAGTCTGTCGTCGACGCTCGAGATCGCGCTCCGTCCGTATCGAATCACAACGAG
Organism: Rhodococcus sp. IEGM 1318; assembly: GCF_033142465.1. NCBI lineage: Bacteria > Bacillati > Actinomycetota > Actinomycetes > Mycobacteriales > Nocardiaceae > Rhodococcus > Rhodococcus sp. IEGM 1318. Next base: position 796,598 of record NZ_JAWLSC010000001.1, on the reverse strand, counting down.
GCGCTGGCCTCGGCAAATATCCTGCAGTTGCCAATACCTGGCACCTGTTTCGGGCAAAGGACGCCCCAGTCAGACATGATGGTGTGGTGTCCGAGATCCCACGCAAGAGTTCTGCCCGTACTGCCAAACTCGCGAGCATCCCCCTGGGGATGGCCGGTCGCGCCGCCATGGGCTTCGGACGCAAGCTCGCCGGCGGCGACAAAGGCGAGATCGACGCGCAGTTGAGCGCGAAGGCCGCCGAGCAACTGTTTGCGGTGCTGGGCGAACTCAAGGGCGGCGCGATGAAGCTGGGCCAAGCGCTCAGCGTCATGGAGGCGGCAATTCCGGAGGAATTCGCCGAGCCGTACCGCGAGTCGCTGAACAAGCTCCAGGCCGCCGCCCCACCGCTGCCGACCAAGCAAGTACACAAGATGCTCGACCAGCAACTCGGAACCAAGTGGCGCGACCGATTCCAGTCGTTCGACGACGAACCAACCGCGTCGGCAAGCATCGGGCAGGTTCACCGAGCCGTCTGGGCGGACGGACGTGACGTGGCCGTCAAAGTCCAGTACCCCGGCGCCGACGAAGCTCTTCGCGCCGATCTCAAGACCTTGGGCAGATTTGCCGGACTGTTCGGTTCGGTCATGCCCGGTGTCGACGTGCGACCCGTGATCGAAGAGTTCACCGCTCGCACGGAGGAAGAACTCGACTATCGGATCGAGGCGAACAATCAGCGAGCATTCGCGAAAGAATTCGACGGGGATCCGCAATTCGTGATCCCGCACGTCGTTGCGAGCGCGCCGAAGGTGGTCGTGACCGAATGGATGACGGCAACCCCGTTGACCAGAATCATCGAAAGCGGAACGCCGGATCAGCGCAATGCTGCCGGTGCACTACTCGCCGAGTTCCACTTCGCATCTCCGGCCCGTGTCGGCTTGCTCCACTGTGACCCGCACCCCGGCAACTTCATGCTTCTCGAGGACGGCCGACTCGGCGTCATCGACTTCGGTGCTGCAGCGCCGTTCCCGAACGGACTGCCGCGGGTTCTCGGCACGATGGTGCGTCTGGCGGTCGAGGAACAATTCGATGAGTTGACGGAGTTGTTGCGCGCCAACGGTTTCGTGATTCCCGGGCGCATGGTGACCGACAAGGAGATCGCGGATTACCTGCGACCGTTCACCGACCCGATTCAGACCGAGTCATTTCACTTCACTCGGGCATGGCTGCAAAAGGCCGCCGGAACCGCCACTGACTTCAACAGTGCGCAGTTCCGAACGGCTCGTGCACTCAACCTTCCGGCCGAGTATTTGATGATCTTCCGTGTTCTTCTCGGTTCGGTCGGCATATGCGCCCAGTTGGACGCATATGCCCCGTACATGGAAATCCTGACTCGTTGGTTGCCAGGGTTCGCGGAGCCGGTTCTGGATGACACCGGCTCCGCCGAATAAGACACCGGCTCCGCCGAATAGGGCTCTCACGCGCACACGAGTTGCTTGCGTGGGCGCCCCCTCGGTCTCTTGCGCGCTATGACGGCACCCTGATCGAGGATCTCGCCTCCCCACACCCCCCAGGGCTCGGCGCGGTCGAGAGCCGCACTGAGACAACGGGAACGGATGGGGCACTGCGCGCACAGTGCCTTGGCCTGCTCGAGTTCGGCCGGAGCTTCGGCGAACCAGAGATCGGGGTTGGATGCCCGGCACGGCAGGTCGCGGCGGGTGGACGCGACCTCGATGAATGTCACTGCAGCCGAAGTGACGTCGGTGGATGTTACTGCAGTGGTGGAGTTTTCGGATTCCACGCGGATTGTCTGGGCAGACAACTCGGTCTCCTAGTGCTCGGATGCGAAACTGTGTCGCACGATATGGGTTCGATGGGTGCGAACCTGAGCCGAGTCGGAAACCAGATCAAGAGGGGTATCCAACACAAAGGCCACGGTCCGCAGGGGCTGCGGGTCCGTGGCCGTAAGTGAACGGATGTGTCCTACCGAGAAATACCTCGATGGCTTAAGAACACGGACTCGACAGCTGCTTTCTTTGCTGCTGCTTGAGGGCGCAGGCGGAACGCATGCTGCGCCCATCCCGCTGCACGCGGCAGCATGGGGGCGGCAACAGCGAACTTTGCGCTTGCGCACGCTTCGTAAGAGATCAAGTTCGTCATTTATTTGCCACCTCCATTTCGTGTCGGTCCGGATAGTTTCTGCGCACAGGTTGCCCCGTAACACTGAAAACCAGAGTAGAGAATCTCTCGAATCTGCACAACCTATTTTTGACCTGCGGTTATGTAACTCACGGTTGTCGATTCAGATGTGTTGTCAGATATCGAGTGTTGCCGCTCTCAGTTCACCGCGAATGACAGCAAGTACGTCTTCACCGAAATTGTCGAGTTTCTTCGGCCCGATTCCGGGAATCGAGACCAGTCCACGATTGTCTTGTGGTCGTTGTTCGGCAATAGCCATCAGTGTGTTGTCACTGAAGACGACATAGGCCGGAACTTTGAGTTCACGGGATTTGTCCAGACGCCAGGCCTTGAGATGTTCGAGCAATTCCAGGTCGACATTGGACGGGCACTTCTCGCAGCGTCCGAGCATTGTCGCCGACGTCCCGATCAACGGTTTGCCGCATACGCGGCAGCGCGGACGCTTCTTGTTCCCCGACGACGGCGCGGCAACGCGCGAGGCCGGCGAATCCTCCGGGATGAGTCCGTTGAGGAACCTCGACCGACGACGGGACTTGCGTCCGCCCTCGTTGCGGGCCAGCGCCCACGACAGTTGCAGATGCTCACGAGCTCGGGTCACCCCCACGTAGAGAAGCCGACGCTCCTCCTCCACCGCGACGTCGTCGGCGCCCGAATTGGCGTCGCCGAGAACGTGTTGGATCGGCAGGGTGCCGTCGTTGAGGCCGACCAGGAACACCGCATCCCATTCGAGCCCCTTGGCCGCGTGGAGCGAAGCCAGCGTCACGCCCTGCACTGTCGGTGGGTGCCGCGCCTCGGCTCTGGCCGTGAGCTCCTGCAGAAGCCCGGTCAGCGTCAGTTCGGGTTCGTGGACGAGTTGTTCTTCGGTCAGCGCCACGAGAGCCGAGAGCGACGCCCAGCGTTCGCGTGCCTGAGTACCCGCAGGCTCCTCGTTGGTCAGGCCGAGCGGAGCGAGTACGGCGCGGACGAGTGAGACCAGCGCTTCGCCGTTGTCTGCACCTTCGGGGAGGTCGTCGCGTCCGGCAGCCTGGCGCAGCGCCGCCACCGCCTGACGGACCTCGGTGCGGGTGAAGAAGCCCTCTCCACCGCGCACCTGGAACGGGATGCCGAGCTTGGTGAGCGCCTGCTCGTGCGCCTCGGACTGGGCATTGATCCGGTACAGAACAGCGATCTCGGCGGCGGGGGTGCCTGCCGCGATCAGCCGTTTGATCGCCCGCGCAACGCCGAGCGCCTCGGCCGGCTCGTCGTCGAACTCCATGAACTCCGGCTCGGGCCCCGGTGCGCGCTGCCCGATCAACTGCAGACGCGTCCCGGCGATCCGCCCGCGCGCCGCACCGATCACGCGGTTCGCCAACGACACGACCTCAGGCGTGGAGCGGTAGTCCCGTTCGAGCCGGACGACAGTCGCCTCGGGGAATTTGCGGGAGAAGTCCAACAGGTAGTTCGGGGTGGCGCCGGTGAAGGAGTAGATAGTCTGATTCGCATCGCCCACCACGGTCAGGTCGTCGCGGTCCCCCAGCCAGGCGTCGAGCACACGCTGCTGAAGTGGGGTGACGTCCTGATACTCGTCGACGACGAAGCAGCGATACCGCTCGCGGAACTCGTCGGCGACCGTCGAATGCTCTTCGAGAGCTGCCGCTGTGTGAAGTAGGAGATCGTCGAAGTCCAGGAGCATGCCGTCCTGGCCGCGTGCCTTCAGCTCTTCGTATGCCGCATAAACCTCGGCCACCTTGGTGGCATCGACCGGTGCCTCACGGCGAATCTTGGCGATCGCGCGTGGATAATCCTCCGGCGCGATCAGCGAAGCCTTCGACCATTCGATTTCGCTGGCGAGGTCCCGGACGCTTTCCGTGCTGGTGGGCAATCCCACCCGAGCTGCGGCGCTACTGACAACTGCAAACTTTCGGTCGAGCAGACGCCAGGGCGTGTCACCGACAACCTGCGGCCAGAAGTACTTCAGTTGCCGGAGAGCAGCGGCGTGAAAGGTTCGAGCCTGCACCTGCGGCCCACTCCCGCCGACGCCCAGCTCACGGAGACGTCCACGCATCTCCCCGGCCGCACGAGCTGTGAATGTCACGGCAAGCACCTGACCGGCCGACACATGACCGTCGGCAACCAGATGAGCGATCCGACGTGTGATGGTGCGGGTTTTGCCTGTTCCAGCGCCCGCAAGGACGCACACCGGGCCGCGTGGCGCGAGCACGGCGGCCGATTGTTCTGGATCCAGTCCGGTGTCCGCAGGCATGGGCACCATCATGGCAGGACGTTCCGACACTCCAATCGCCGCGCCCGACGGTATGTGGGCAAGAGAACACGGGCCGATACGGAACAACGCTCTCGGTCGTGGTGTTATATCGGCCGTGACTTCTACCGAAAACGCGCCTGCCCTGACCATCTACTCGACCACGTGGTGCGGCTACTGCCGCCGCCTCAAGACGCAGCTCAATGCGTCGGGGATCGAGTACACCGAGATCGACATCGAGAACGATCCGGCGGCAGCCGATTTCGTCGGCAGCGTCAACGGTGGCAATCACGTCGTTCCGACCGTGAAGTACGGCGACGGCAGCGTCGCGACCAACCCGTCGCTCAACCAGGTCAAGCAGGCCCTAGGTCTGTAGATCTTCTCCGGCTGCTACTCGATCCAGCTCTTACTTGACCCAGCTCTCGAGCATTCCGCGAGCGATGGAGATCGATCCGGGCAGCAGCAGTGGCGCGTCCGCTTCCGAACCCCAGTCGCCGAGTTCGAGAGCGGCGCGCACCTCGTCCTTGGTGAACCAGGTGCCCTCGGCGATCTCGCCGTCCGCGAACAGCAGCGGAGCTGCGGGATCGCCGATTGCGGCAAAGCCCAACATCACCGAGCGCGGGAACGGCCAGGGCTGGCTGCCGAGGTATCGGACGCTGTGCACGTCGATACCGACCTCTTCCTTGATCTCGCGGACAACACACGTTTCGAGCGACTCCCCGGCCTCGACAAATCCCGCGAGAATCGAGAAACGCCGCTGCGGCCAGGTCGGCTGACGCGCGAGCAGAACTCGATCGCCGCCGTCGTGCACCAGGCAGATGACCGCCGGATCGGTTCGGGGAAACTCCTCGTGGCCCGTGGACGTGGAGATGCGAGACCAGCCGGACATGGTGGGCTCACTCGGTGCGCCGTCGATAGCGCTGAATCCGGCACTGTCGTGCCAGTTGAGAATCGCGACGGCACCGGTCAACAGGCCGGCGTCCGCGTCGTCGAGTGTTCCGCCGAGCATCCGCAATTCGGACAACGTGCCCGCCAACAGCGACACCCGCACCGCCCACACGTGGCGATTCTCGCGAATTCCCAGGAACACCGCACCGCGCACCGGTTCGGGTCCCAACTCGGTTGCCTCGGCGAAGACCAACTGACCTTCCGGCGACACCTTGACCTGACCCCGTGAATTCACCCGTAGAAGCAGCGCATCCGCCCACCCCGTGGTCAGTGCAGCGGCGTCCGACCGCAATTCCTCGGCGCGGCCGACGCTCGAACGTGAGAGCAGAGGTGTTTCGGTCAGCTGGAAGTCGTTCACGCTCACGACATTACTGCGCGCACGAAGCTCGGTAGCACTCAGTTCGTGACGCGGCGGATGTACAGCAGGCGATCGTTCTCCTCGACGGCGTCCACCTCGGGCGAACCGACGCGAACCAGACGGCCGTCTCGAACGACTCCGAGCACGATGTCGGAGAGATGACGCGGAGAGCCACCGACCTCGTCACGCTCGACGGCGCGCTCGGCGATCGCGAATCCGGCTTCCGGAGTCAGCAGGTCTTCGATCATCTCCACGACGGTCGGCGTCGTGGTCGCGATGCCGAGGAGTCGGCCGGCCGTCTCCGAAGAGACGACCACCGAGTCTGCGCCGGACTGACGGAGGAGATGCGCATTGTCGGCTTCACGGATGGCTGCGGCGATCTTGGCCTTCGGCGCAATTTCCCGAGCTGTCAGCGTCACGAGCACTGCGGTGTCGTCGCGGTTGGTTGCCACGATGATCGACGACGCATTCTGCGCGCCGGCCAACCGAAGTACGTCCGATTTCGTAGCCGAACCGAATACCGTCACCAACCCCTTACTGGCAGCGGAATCCAGTACGGCCTGATCGGTGTCGACGACCACGATCTCCGACGCCGGCACACCGTCCCCGAGCATGGCTTCGATTGCCGTGCGCCCCTTGGTTCCGTATCCGACGACGACGGTGTGATTACGCACGTGCTGCCTCCAACGCTGAATTTTGAACGCCTGACGCGAACTCTCGGTCAGAGCTGAAAGTGTGGTGCCGACCAACACGATCAAGAAGAAGATTCGAAGTGGCGTGATCAACAGAACGTTGACCAGGCGCGCGGACGGCGTGAACGGGGTGATGTCGCCGTAGCCGGTGGTCGAGAGCGAAACCGTCGCATAGTAGATGCAATCGAGTAGGGAAAGTTCGTTGTCCTGAGCGTCACGGTAGCCCGCACGATCGATGTACACGATCAACACGGCGGCGCCGAGAGCACTCAACGCGATGAGAACTCGCTTGTAGATGGCCCGAGCTGGACTGGTCTGCAGCTGGGGAATTCGCAGCACCCCGACAAGGGCGAAGTCAGGCTGATCGGTCAATGCTTCCGACCTGGTCAAACGCGCCCGGAGCTTACCGGCCATACAGCGACTCTCTCACTCGAACTTACGAAATACCTACACGGACATCGGCAGGCAGCGTAACCCTCGAAGATCGACTTCGGAACTCGGGCGCCGAATAGCGCGCCGGTAGTGGCGCCGATACCGGCACCGGTACTGGCAAGTGGAGCCACCGTCAGGCAGGCTGGGCAAATGCCTTTCACCAGTTCGACGTCCACTCCCAGCCAAGCAGCCGCTCTTCGTTTGTCGGCCCTCCTTCTCGGCGCAGGGACCATGCATTTTGTCGCGCCCTCCTTCTTCGACAGCACCGTTCCCCGCCAGCTTCCCGGTCAGGCGCGCACCTACACGCAGGTGTCGGGTGTCGCGGAATTGGCGATCGGCGCGGCCTTGGCTGTGCCGAAGACTCGCAAGCTCGGCGCGGGCCTTGCCGCCGCGCTCTTTGTTGCCGTGTTCCCCGCCAACATTCAGATGGCGATCGACTGGTGCCGAAGCCCGAAGACATCCACGCCGCAGAAGATCGGTTCGATCGCACGTCTCCCCCTGCAGGTTCCGCTGGTGACCGAAGCGCTCAAAGCTCGTCGAAACGCCAGCTAGTCCTGCGCGCCTGCCGTTCGGATGAGGTGCGCGAGAGCCTCACCGTCCGGCAGGTTCTCGGGGGCGATGGTGCGACCCGATCGCACGTAGTGAAACGCCGCGCGCACCTTGTCGGCCGGAAACTGTTCGTTGCGCCCTGCCGAACGAGCTCTGGCTGACATCAATTCGGCCCAGGCCACCCGATACGCGGCCAACTGCATCACAACAGCGTCCTCGTTGGCGGCTGAAGGTTCGGCACCGGTCTTCCAGTCGATCACCGTCCATCCGCCGTCTGGATCGGCGAACACAGCGTCGATCCGACCTCGCAAAACCGTTCCCGCAATAGAAGTCTCGAAGGGAACTTCCACTTCGATCGGGCTGCGATTGGCCCACGGGGACCGCAGGAATGCATCCTGCAGTTTCACCAGATCGGTCTCGGGGCCCGCGCCGGTATCCGCGGCGCCGGGTAGTTCGTCGAGATCCAACAGCCGGGTCGCACCGAACCTTCGCTCGATCCAGGCGTGAAAAGCCGTGCCTCGCCGAGCGAGCGGATTCGGTGGGTACGGCAGTGGTCTACGCAGACGTGCCGCGAGTTCGTCCGGATCGGCTTTGAGGTCGACGAGCTGAGTCACCGAAAGCTGTGCGGGAAGAATCACTTCGGCACGCGCGTTTGCCCGGGCTTCGCGCTCGGCCAAGAGAACGTCGACGTCCGAAGCCCAGTTTTCCGGATCGTCCTCCGGTTCTTCCGTCTCTTCACTGTTTTGCGGCAGCGATACGAGAGCGGACAGGACGCTCGCGGCTCCCGCCTCGACGGCCCCGCGGCGCCCACCCAGCGGATCGGGTGGCCACTGCGCCGTCCGGGGCGTAGATGCCAACGGGTTCTCGGTGTCGGGTTCCGGCGCCGGCGCCCATTCCTCCACAACGCCGATCACACCGCGTGAACCATCTTCACTGGCGCCGTTTTCGGCAGTGACCATCTGATGCAGCTCGTCCAGGAACTCCGAAGGCCCCTTCGGTTCCGAACCGGATTCTGCCCAGTGATGAGCCGAGATGAACAGTGCCCGTTCGGTTCTGGTCAGCGCGACGTAGAACAACCGACGGTCCTCGTCCAGTCGACGGTTGGACAGTGCCTTCTTGTGAGCCGCTATCGCGTTCTCGAGGTCCTTGCGGTTGTACAACTCCTCGAGGTCGAGCACTGGCACACCATCCGCCGAATCCGCGTCGACGGCCCGGTCACCGCGCAACGACGGCGGCAGTTCGGCGAGGGCACCGAGCCAGGACCCGGACGCGGTGGACGAGGGGAACACCCCGTCGCTGACATGCGGGATCGCGACCACTTCCCATTCCAGACCCTTCGCCGAGTGCACGGTCAAGATCTGCACGCGATCCGGCGCCACCTCCACCTCGCCCGGGGCGAGGCCCTTTTCGATCTGTTCGGCGGCCGCGAAGAATGCGAGCATCCCGGTCAGATTGGCCGTCGGACGCGTCGCGTAATTGGCGACGACGTCGGCAAACGCGTCGAGATGCTCACGGCCTGCAGTGCCGACGACACCGACTCGGGTCCGCGCTCCCGCCTCGATTCCGATACCGAGCACCCGCTCGACCTCCGCCACCAATTCGGTGAGCGGTTGGCCGATGCGTTCGCGCAACGACGCCAACTCTGCCGCTATCGCGTTGATGCGTGTGTACCCGAGGGCTGAATAGCGCTCCGCCGGACCTGGATCGGAGATCGAGTCGACCAAGCCTGCTTGCTCGGCGTTCTCCCCCGGCAATGCATCGTGGACCGCCGAGGTGAGCGCCTCGGCGTCGGTGACCGCACCTGCAGTTCCGTATCCCGCGGAGATGGCGAGTTCGCGGGAGCGTTGCGAGAGTGCGGCGAGGTCCTTCGCCCCGATTTGCCATCTCGCTCCGGTGAGTAGCCGAGCCGCTGCGCTGCCCGCCAGTGGATCGGCGACCACTCGGAGCATGGCGATCACGTCCGCCACCTCAGGGGTGTGCAGAAGACCACCGAGTCCGACCACTTCGACCGGCAGACCTTTGGACCGCAGAGCTTCGGCCAGCGGGGCAGCGTCCGCGTTTCGGCGGATCAACACTGCTGCCGTGGGCGTCGGGCGGTCTTCGGCGCGTGCCGCCTCGTATTCTTCGGCGATTTTCTCCGCCACCCACTGACGTTCCTGTTCGACGTCGCCGAGTAACGCCAGTCGAACGTCTCCGGCGACGGCTCCTGGCCGCGCACGAAGAGTGCTGACGGCCACGCCGCGTCGACGCAACGGCGCCGAAGACAGGTTGGCCAGCTCGAGAGCCTCCGGCGGGTTGCGCCAACTGGTGAGCAGTTCGAGTGTCGGAGCCGGCTTTCCGTTGGCGAGCGGGAAATCGGTTGCGAACCGGGGCAGGTTGGCCGCCGACGCGCCGCGCCAACCGTAGATCGACTGCATCGGATCGCCGACGGCCGTCAACGCCAACCGGCCGTCAGCTCCCCCACCGAACAACGACGACAACAACACTCGCTGAGCGTGACCGGTGTCCTGGTACTCGTCGAGAAGGACTACCCGAAAGCGCTCACGCTCGGTCTGCCCGACCTCGGGATGCTCTGAAGCGACCCGCGCCGACAGCGACATCTGACTTCCGAAGTCCAATGCACCTTCGCGCCGCAACGTCTCGCCGAGCCGGGCGACGAGGGGCAGTAGATCAATGCGTTTGTGTTGCACATCAAGGTAATTCAGTAGTTCTTTGCTCGGTCCACCCCGCTGTTTCGGACCGGCAGGCAGAGTGTGAATCAACTTGTCCAACTCGGTGTGCGCCTCGAGCAGCTGCTCGGGATCGACCAGATGCTCCGCCAACTGACCGGCAAGGGCCAGAACGGTTTCGGCGATCGACCCCGGATTCTTGTCGGTGTCCAGATCGCTGTCCCAACCGCTCACGACGCGGTGCGCGACCTGCCACAGTTCGGTCTCGGACAACAGCGTCGCCGAGGGTTCGATGGGCAACAACAGTCCGTGTTCGGACAGCAACCGTCCCGCGTAAGCGTGGTAGGTACTGACTTCGGGTTCCCCGGCCAGAATCCGGGAGCGCACTCCGCCGGTGGGGTCGAGTGCCCGCAGCACGTCCGAACCCGCCAGTCGCGCCAAGCGCTTGCGGATTCGCGACGTGAGCTGTTGCGCCGCTTTGCGCGTGAAGGTCAATCCGAGAACGGCCTCGGGATCGACGAAGCCGTTGGCCACCAGCCACACGACGCGAGCAGCCATCGTCTCTGTCTTACCGGCACCGGCGCCGGCGACCACCAATGTCGGACCGAGCGGTGCGGCGATCACTGCCGCCTGCTCCGGCGTCGGCGGGTGCTGACCGAGCGCGACCGCGAGGTCGACAGGGTCGATCTTCGGTCGGCGTGCCTTCTGCGTCGCGGCAGCCACTTAGTTACTCACCTGTCGTCCCTCGTCGTGTGCCGGGCAACTCGAACGCACCGGGCAATGTCTACATCCGTCGTTGACCCTGGCCAGGTACTCGGGTCCTTGAGTCGCTGCCGCAGCGTTGTGAATGACGTCTCGCCACATCTCGACTGCTTCGGCAGTCAACGGCGGCTGAACTCGCTGCGCCGCACCGTCTTTCTTGTTGGACTTGGCCACGAATACCAAGCGTGCGCCGCCGGGTTGTGTCGCCGGTTCGCCTGCTATCGCACCTTCGGCCGCTGCGACCTGGTATGCCGCCAACTGCGCGTGAGATTGCGCGGCCTCGTTACTGACGGGATTTCGCGCAGTCTTCACGTCGACGACCACCGGGCGTCCTTCGGTGTCACGTTCGAGCCGGTCGATCCGGCCGCGAAGCTTGACCGCAGGCGCTCCTTCTTCGCGCGGTTCGAGGACCCCCTCGACCGCAACCTCGACGCCGACTTCGGTCAGTTCACCGCGAGTTGCGTTCATCCAGGCGGTGAACGTCGCCAGCATCTCGCGCGTTCGATTGAGCTCGCGGCGCGAGTACCACTGCGAACCCAGATCGATCGACTCCCAGGCATTTTCGAGTGCCTTCTCGACCTGGTCCGGTGGAATCCGGCCGGCCAGTGCCTGGACCAAGGTATGGACCAGGGTGCCGGCGATCGCGTGGGTGTTGTCTCCGTCGCTGCCACCATGACGCTCGAACACCCATCGGAGAGGGCATGTTTCGAGAAGCTCGATGGTGGACGGCGAGAGTGATACCGGTCCGTCCTCGGGTTGCCACATGGGAGCAGCCGTGCTCGGCTCGGCTGTGCCGTACCACTGATCCGGATGAGCGCCTCGTACTCCGGCAGCAGCGAGACGCGCCAACTGGTGTGCGGCGCGGGAATGCTTCTCGGGGTCGAAATGCGCGATGTCGGGATCACACACCACACTGCGAAGCTGTGCGACCAGTGCCGGCAGCGACAGAACACGGGTATCTCCGGTCTCCGGTGCAACGACGTCGAGATCGGAAGTCGGGTCGTCCGAGTACGCGTCACCCCGGATCAATTCGTCCACGAACCGCGAAGGCACCAGATCGGTGTCCCCCGAAGCCGATTCGACTGCGGTGATCAGCAGACGGCGACGAGCACGGCTACAGGCGACCAGGAACAACCTGCGTTCTTCGGCCAGCAGGGGCGCGGTTCGCGAGAGTCGTTCAGCAGCCGAGTCACTGCCGTCGGAGACTCCGTTGACCAGGTCGATCAGCGCTTCGGTGCGCAGCAGCGATCCGCGTGCCCGCAAACTCGGCCAGAGCCCCTCCTGCACACCCGCCACCGCCACGACGGCCCATTCGCGACCCGCCGCGGCGTGAGCGCTGACCACGGTGACGGCGTCGGGAGCAATGACCGATCGGCTCCGCGAGTCGGTCGGTATCTCCTGGCTGGTCAAATAGTCGACAAAACCGGCGAGTTGCGAACGCGGCAGCCGGTCGACGTAGTTGGCGGCCGCGTCGAAGAGTGCGACGACGGCGTCCAGGTCGCGATCAGCTTGTGAGCCGATAGGTCCCCCACGTGCCGACGCAGCCGCCCAGCGCCGTTCCAGGCCCGTCGCTTGCCAGGCCGCCCAGAGAACTTCCTCGACCCCGAGACCACGCTCGAGAGGTACCCGGGCCTTGCGAAGGACCGACAGCACTCGATTCAGGGCAGCAGCCTCGACGTCCGTCAGTTTGCCCATGAGCCGCTTGGACTGCGCACGATCCTCGTCGATCAGGATCAGCCGCAACAACTCCGACGAGTCCCGATCACTTCCCGACGCCAACTCGACGCGGCGCAGACCACGACGCAACCGGCGCAGGGTAACCGGTTCGGCGCCGCCGATCGGGCCGGCCATCAGGGCCAGAGCGTCGTCCCCGGTGAACTGATCGCCTCCGAGCGCCCGAAGGACCAGCAACAGGCCGGACACGCCGTGTTGCCTGGCGAGCGGCAATTCGGTGGCAGCAGTGGTGACGGGCACCCCCGCTGCGAGCAGGGCCCGCCGGAGAGGGGCAAGGGTGCGCGGGACCGACCGCACGATGACTGCCATGTCGGACCACGCAATCCCGTCCAGCAGATGTGCCCGGCGCAAGGTATCTGCAACAACTGCCGCTTCTTTGGCCGTCGTGCCGAGAACACGCACCGACGCCCGTCCGGGGTCCTCATCGGTGAGGTCGGACGGAACCGCGATCCGGTGAGCGAGATTGCCGGGCAGCCGCGCAGCGATCTTGGCCGAGATCGACGCGACGTCGGCATTGTTTCGAAACATTGTGGGCAGGACGATCTGGCGCTCGTCTCCGCGCTCGGCGAGTCCGAGCAGGAACGCCGAATCCGCACCGCGGAACCCGAAGACCGACTGATCCGGATCGCCGGCGATGACAGTGCCCACGGTTCCGGTTCCGATCAGTCGAACCAGTTGCGCCGCCTGAGGATCCAGGTGCTGCGCGTCGTCGACCAGCAGGTGCCGGATACGGGCGCGCTCGGAGCGGAGGAGCTCGGGGTCGGTGGCAAACGCGGTCAGCGCGGCGCCGATCAACTCAGCTGCGTCCAGCGCCGGCGCTGTGGCCTCCGGAGCCTCGACACCGACACTGCCGCGCAGCAGCACACCCTGCTCGTACGCCTCGGCGAACCGGCCGGCCGCCACCCACTCGGGTCGGCCGCGCTTCTTGCCGAGCTTGACCAGATCTTCGGGACCGAGTCCGCGTTCGTTGGCACGCAGCATCAGGTCTCTGAGTTCTACGGCAAAGCCGTTCAAGCCCAGCGCGGGTCGCAGACGCTCCGGCCACCGGAGCGCGCCGTCTTCGATGTCGCCGCGCAACATCTCTCGCAGCACCGAATCCTGCTCGGCGCCGGTGATCAGGCGTGGCGGCGCGTTGCCGTGTGCTGCGGCTTGAAGCCGAAGAACAGCAAAGGCGTAGGAGTGAACGGTGCGGACCAACGGCTCACGAGTTGCCTGCGGCCCGCGTTCTTGTTCGTACCCGAGCAATCCGGCTGTGATCTGCTCTCGGACCTGCGTCGCTGCCCGGCGTGACTGGGTGAGCACCAGGACCGATTCAGGATCTTCGCCACCGGAGATCTTCTGCACTGCCAGATCCACGAGAAGGGACGTCTTGCCGGTTCCAGGGCTGCCCAGCACCTGCCAGGGATTCCAGGCGGCCGCCGAGCCGAATGACACCGAACCGAATGCGAGCTGGAATGGATCTTCTGACGGCGGAGCGAACAGCCGCGCCGTCCCTTCGTCCCACGATCGGGGTATCGGAGACGGCGCAGTTCGGTGCACCAACCGCGCCCGCGGAATGGTGACCTTGCTGCGTGTTGCCGTCTCACTCACCCAGGCATTCCACCAGAGCGCACCGACAACTCATGCATCGCCTGCATCCGGCATGATTGCTCGTGTGTCTGCACTCCATACGTATCTCTACGGACCCGTCGGGGCGCCGGAGATCCTTTCGCTGCACGGCCTGACCGGTCACGGCCGGCGTTGGCAGTCGATGGCCGAGAACCAACTGCCCGAAGCGCGCTGGATCTCGCCGGATCTACGCGGTCACGGGCGCTCCACGTGGGCTCCCCCCTGGAACATCGAATCCCACGTGGCCAGCCTGCTGGAGACGCTCGACGAACATGCCACCGGACCGGTGGTGATCGTCGCGCATTCGTTCGGCGGAATGCTGGCGCTGCACCTCGCGGCCACCGCACCCGAACGCGTTCGTGGGCTCGTCCTGCTCGACCCGGCGATCGGTTTGGATCCAACTTTCATGCAAAAAGTGGCTGAACTCACAATCGGCTCACCGGATTACACCGATGCGGCAGAGGCTTACTCCGAGAAGATTCACGGCTCGTGGGGTGAGGTTCCCACCCCGGATCTCGACATCGAGATGGCCGAGCACCTGATCCAGCTGGGCAACGGGCGCGTCAACTGGCGCCTGTCCACCCCTGCGATCGTGACCGGGTGGGGTGAACTCGCTCGCCCGATCGTGCTGCCACCGTCATCGATGCCGACCGTGCTGGTTCAGGCAATGAAAGTTCAGCCTCCGTACGTCACCGACGAGTTCCGGGCAGCGCTCACCGAACGCCTCGGCGAAAATCTGACCAGTGTCGAATTCGATTGTGACCACATGGTCCCGCACGTGCGGGCCGACGAGGTGGCGACCCTCGTCCGGACAATGCTCTGACGAGGCCCCGATGGCAGCCACCACGGAAGAGCAGATCGAAGAGGTAAGGCGACTCATCGCCTCGATTCCCGCCGGCTTCGTGGCAACGTACGGCGACATCGCCGACGCCGCAGGGCTTTCCAGCGCTCGCACGGTCGGCTGGATCATGCGGACCGACTCTGCCGATCTGCCGTGGCATCGGGTTCTCGGCGCCTCCGGCAAACCGTCGGCGCACCTGGCTCATCGTCAGATCGCCAAGCTCGAACTCGAAGGCGTGCCGATCAAGGACGGTCGGATCGACCTGAAGAAAGCTCGGTATCACTTCTGATTCACGTGTCACCGGTCGTCGTGACCCGGGCGATGGGGCAGCATGGAGGTATGACCATTACGCCGCCGACCGCCGCCGTCATTCTGGCGGGTGGTCGCGGGACCCGCATGGGTGGTGTCGACAAGCCTGGCCTGCTCGTTCACGGCCGCAGGCTCCTCGACATCGCGCTTTCAGCGACGGCGCATCTGGACGCCGTCGTCGTTGTCGGTCCACATCGACCCGAACTGGATGCGCGCATCACCCAGACCCAGGAATCTCCGATCGGCGCCGGCCCCGTTGCGGCGATCTGGGCGGGGTTGTCCGCGACCGGGTTGTCATCCGGGTTACCTGAAGACGCCCTGGTGGTCGTGCTGGCATCCGACCTACCGCACATCGAGGCCGAATCGGTCGACGCGTTGATCGTTGCGACGTCGACGGACAATCCGGTGACGTGCGCAGTGGACGAGAACAACCGAAGCCAATTCCTTTTCTCCGCGTGGACTGTTCGTGAACTCCGAAAGCGCCTCGCCACTTTGCGCGATAGCTCAGGACTCGAGAACCAACCGATGAAAGCAATTGTCACCGAACCGTTCTCGACCCTGCGTGTGGCTGGTACCACCGACTGCGACACACCGGCGGACATCGATCGCGCCCGAAGCCATCCTCGCCTGACGATCGATCAAGCCCGCATCGCCATCACGAACGCCTTGACACCGCTGTCCCCGCACCGGGCCGAACTCGCCGACAGTCTCGGAGCGACCCTCGCGCAGCCTCTCGTCGCCCTGGGTGATCTTCCTCGATCCGATGTCTCGGCGATGGACGGGTACGCCGTCTCCGGCGAGGGTCCGTGGCGGGTGCGTACCGAGATCCGCATCGCGGGCGCCGACGGGCAACTCGAACTCGGCGAAGGCGAAGCGATTCGCATTGCCACGGGAGCACACCTGCCCACCGGTGCCACCTCGGTGATTCGGGACGAGTACCTTTCCCGCGACGAGCAAACTGAGTTACTGCAACGACTGCCGGAAGCGCCGTACCGCAACGACGCTCGCCCACGCGGGGAAGACTGGACCACCGGATTCACGATTGCCCCGACTGGCACCGCGGTGACCCCGTCGGTAATCTCGGCGGCTGCCAGCGGAGAAGCCTTCAACGCCCTCGTCCGTGGTCCTGTCCGGGCACGCCTGATAGTCACCGGCGACGAGATCCGGCAGACCGGCCCACTGCGGGAAGGTCAGACTCGCGACTCCGTCGGCGGAATTCTTCCCTACCTACTCGAACGCAACGGTGTACGGTGCGAGTCGAATTCGCACCTGCGCGACACGGCGGACAGTTTCGAGCGCGTGCTTGCGGATGCGACCGAACAGGACCTGCTTGTTGTCATCGGCGCGACGGGTGGCGGTGCAGCCGACGAAATGCGCAGTGCACTCGATCGACTCGGCGCTCGCACGATCGTCGGCCGGGTTGCCTCGCGCCCGGGCGGATCTCAGATAACGGCGGTCCTGCCCAGCGGTCGGGTGGTTCTCGGCCTCCCCGGCAACCCCTACGCCGCAGTGACCACCCTGCTGACCATGCTGCCTACCGTCGTGGCCGCCCTGACCGGGCGCGAGACGCCGCGGCCGCTGCTCGGCATCATCGAGAACGCTGCTGCAGTGAGTTCCGATGCGGTACGCCTACTTCCGGTCACACAATCCCCCGACGGTTACTGGCGAGCCGATCCGTCCGTGCGTACCGCGCACCTTGCAGGGTTGATCGGACGCTCGGCGTTTGCACTCGTGCCGGCACACGCACAGAACGGCGCCGTCGCCGAATTGATCGTCCTCCCAGACTGATCGGGACAGCACTCGCAGTCAGAACTCCCGGTAGGACGACGCCGCCGCGGCATGGCTGACCCCGAGACTGTCCCGGCGCTTACGTCGGCCGACCTCCGCCATCCCGATCACGCCGACAACTATCGCGAGCACCAGCGAATACACGCCCCACAGCACCACGAACGGAAGCAGCCACCCGGCATCGACGGTCTGACCGCGCGACCCGACGCAATACAGGGTGAAATTGGTGGACGTACCGTCGCCGTCGGTAAAGGTGTCCGAGACGACCATCGCGCTCGATGTCGGATCATCACAGAAGATCGGCGCCAACTGGGCTACCTGCCCGGGCCAGATCACCGAAGACAACAGTGCGGCAAAGATTCCCACGACCACGATCATCACTACCGAGATGACCAACGGAACGATACGGCGGCTCACAGCGGCTGCACCAGAAAGGGAGTTCCGTCAGGGTCGAAGACCACCAGCACCTGAGAGCGTGAGGATTCCACCATCACGGAGGCGTGTATCGCCTCGGTGCGACTGACCGAGATCCCGGTGACTTCACCCTCGTCGACGCCGCTGCTCGCAAGCGCGTCGTCGACCAACTTCTCGACGTTCGCCAATGCCGGCACTTGATCCAACGTGAACGATCGTGCATCAAGATCTTCGGTGACGCTCACTTGCACGGGGCTCGGCTCGCCGAGAATGACGCCGTCGAAAGAGAACCGGTCGAGCTGCGACGGCTTCCCCGGGTCTCGAACAGTAACCCCGACCGTCTCGATCGGACTGATGTCGACGCTGGTCACCGACACCGCGTCGACGCCGTATCGCTCTGCGAGGCTGTCGAACCCGTTCCGCACCAGATCCGACGTCATCCCACCGCCACGTTCACGCATCTGATCTTCGAAATCCATCCGGTCGACGGCACCGATGCATCCGCTCAGACTCGAGGCCGTCAGGACGAGGGCCGCAATCCACAGCACCGGCCGCACCCGCGAGGACGCCAATTTCATGAGCGGAGCGTACCGCGAGTGTCCGGTTCGATCAGGTCGACCGGGTTTCTGTCGGCGACTCGTGGGATCATCGCGCAATGAATCGTGTCGACGAAGGATTCGAACCGCCGGACGCATTGGTCGAGTGGTGCCGCTCTCGTACCTTTCCACTGCACGTCCTCGACGACGAAGCGACCGTCGACCTGGACTGGTGGAACGCACACCTGAAGGATGCCGGCCACACGATCAGCCTGCGCGGGCGCGATCTGGACGGCAAAGTGATCACCGAAGGCCGAGCCATCGTTCAACGCAACGACCTTCGCCCGTCGAGCGACCTCGTCGTCGCCCAGCACGACGGTCTCGGACTGCTGTTCCTCTGCGCAGCCTGGCAGGGCTCGCACGAGAGCAGACGGTTCACGCGGCGGTTCCCCAACGTCTTCAACCCGCATCACCGCGAAGACGAGGATCCGCTCACCCAGATCACAGCCATTCTCGATCACTGTTCGAAACACAAGTCCATGCCCGTCGTTCGGCGCGACACCTGGTCGGGTTGGCCACTCACCCCCGGCGTCGGGGTATCGCTGATAGCCGCATTCATGTGGGCGGTGGGCGTACAGGACGAAGGCCGACGCGCTCAGATGATCGACCAGTACGGCGTCTCGACGCTCATCCACGAGGGCTGGCTCGAGGATCCTTCCGTCACCGGGTTCACCACGCGCCGCTACCGCCGGTACTGCGAACTGCTCGACAGTTGGGCCTATGCCGCCGGCACCCAACCCGAGATCGTCGAGATGTGGTTGGTGAAGCGGTGGAGTGCGCGACTGGCCCAAGCGCGCAACGACGTCAGCACCCCCACCCTGTTCTAATCGTCAAAACGGCCAGGCAGGGAGCGTAGGCAGCCCGATTCTCGTCGGCCTCCCGACCAACCAGGCCAAGGTCTCCGCGTCGGACAGTGACGGCACTCGTACACCCGGAACAGCCGTCTCGAGTGCGCCCAACTGACTGGCGAGCGTGAATTCCACGAACGCGGCCGGCCAATCGTGGCAGGTGTAACCGATGTCGAGGTCGAGCAAGTGAATCTCGATCTCGTTCCAGCGCAGGATCGGTAGATCGAATGCAGTGACAGGTTTGCGCCACGGAACCGCCGTGTCCAGCCGATCTGTCGGGAGATCAGCCAATGCGTCGACCAGTCTCGTCCCCGAGAAGCGATAGTCGAGTGCCAACAACTCCGCCGGGCGATCTGCGCCTTCCTCGATTGCAGCATTGCGTGCGTCCGGTCCCCCTGGATACATCTCCCCCGATTCGCCGCCCTGCACTCCGGCAACAAATCTGCCCAGCGCGTCGGCATTGCGCGACATGTGTGTCACGACGTGCCCCCGACTCCAGCCGGGTAGCCCCGACGGCTCACGTGCCTGCTCTTCGGTCAGTTCACCGATGAGAGCCTGTGCCTTGACGTCGGATTCACGAACCGCTGCGACCAGGTCGGCATACGTCGGAGTTACGGAGTGAGACGTCATGCAGCGATACTAGTTCCCCTCGCGCACTCTCATACCGATTCACGACAAGGTCCACCACTCCTTGGTCGACGCCGAGCGGTTCGGTGACACCGTCGGCTCCCGCAGCGTGCAACCTTTCGTGAAAAAGTCCGTGTGCGAGAAGGTACGAGGCGACAAAAACTCGCTTCGCGCCGCGAACGCGTGCTGCTGCAACAACATCGGCTACCTTCGGCTCTCCGGTCGCGATGTACCCGACATCCACGCGATGTCCCGCCACTTCGGCGAGCATCAGCGCAGCACGCTCGACGTCTCGTAGCGCGCGGGCATCGGAGGACCCGGCAGCAGCAAGCACTATCGAGTCACCCGGGTTCCACCCCGCCTCGGCCAATCGTCCAAGCAGTACCCTCGCCAGGGCCGGATCGGGTCCGAGAGCAGGCGTCACGATCACGGCCGCGTGCTCACTGATCGCAACTTCGCGTCGAACGTCGGTGTGGACGTGATAGCCCGCCGCCAGGAAAGCGGGCACAAGAATCGCTCGGCCCGGAGTGTCCCGGAGAACTTCCGAAGGAGACGGACCGAGCACATCGACGAAGGCAACGCGAGTACGCCCGACGCGCTTGCCGACGGCTTCGGCAAGTGCGGCAACCATTTCCACGCCGCGTGCACTACGCGTGCCGTGAGCTACCAGTACGAGTACGTCGTCATCGCGTTGCATAGTCACCTGAATTCTGTACGTAGTCGCCGGGGTCGAGGGCAAGTCGGTAGCCTCGTTTGACCACGGTCTGAACGGCTTTGGGGGCGCCGAGGCACGCGCGTAATCGGGCGACGGCGGTCTCGACGGCGTGGGTGTCGCCGCCGCCACCGGGAAGTGAAGCGAGGAGCTCGTCGCGGGAGACGACTCGGCCGGGACTGGCCCCGAGCGTGCGGATCAATGACATTGCCGCCGGCGGCAACTGCTTCACTTCACCGTCTACGACGACGCATCCTCCACGGATACTGATTTCATGTTCACCGGCTTGAATCTTGTTGGCTCGCTGCGGGAGTTCGTCGACGATATGACGCGCGAGCGCCCCGAGACGCGCTCGCGCCGGAGCCGTGGTCGGCACGTTCAATGCGTCGAGCGGCGCCGACGTCACCGGGCCGACACACATTGCCGCTACCGGGCCCCGCATCGCGTCGAGCATGTCGCCGAGGTCCCCGGTCTTGTCGGCCCGCATCAACATCGAGGCTACGGCCGGCGCACTGGTGAAGCTGACGGCGTCGATTCCGGCTGAAGCGATGGCGTCGATCATCCGATCGAGCAGCGTCGGATCCTCCGGAGGTTCCCATCGGTAGACCGGCACCGCGATGACCTCGGCGCCGGCCTCGCGCAGCACCTGACAGAAATCGGGAATCGGTTCCCATTCAGTGGTTGCACCGTGCAGTTGCACTGCGATTCTCTTGCCCGAGACACCTTCTGCAAGAAGATGTTCGAGCACTTCGGCGGACGACTCGGACGCCGGCGACCATTCTTCACGCAGGTCGGCTGCGCGGATTGCGCCTTTGGCTTTGGGGCCGCGCGCAAGCAGACGAGCCGAGCCCAACGCGGATCCGAGATTTTCGGCCTCACCCCACCCGTCGGCTGCTTCCAGCCAACCCCGGAATCCGATCCCGGTAGTCGCGACAACCACCTCGGGGGGATCCGAGATGATCTGCTGTGTCACCCTTTCGAGTTCGCGGTCGTCGGCGAGTGGAATGATTCGGATCGCCGGAGCGTGAACGACATCGGCTCCCCGACGAGTCAGCAATGTCGCGAATTCCTCGGCGCGGCGCGAAGCGGTGATACCTACAGTGAATCCAGCCAACGGCATGTCGTCACTCACGAGACTGCATCGGGGACAGTCGAGCGAACGCCCTGCATTTGTAGGCTGTGTACCTGAACCACGCCGGCCCAGACGCGCACCCCGTATACCGGCAGCGCGACCGAGGAGTCGTCCAGCGCTCGGCCGTCGACCAGCGAGAACGCCTGCTTGAGCAGCGGCGAGACCACGATCGGTTCACCGTCACGGTCGCCGACGAGTCCGCGCGACATCACCGCAGCGCGTCCGTACGGATCGAAGTTGCTGACGGCTCTCAGCGTGCCGTCCTCGAGCAGGAACAGTGCCACCTGCTCGCCGCCGCGCAGAAGCACGGCGACCCCGCGTCCAGGGATCAGATGGCTCAGCGGGCAGGCCGACGTCCATTCGAGTCGATCCGAATCCAGCTTGGCGATCTGCGCATCGATGACACTCATCGAAGTCCTCCTGTCGATCCGGCGACAACGTCGCGCGGGTTCTTGTCTACGTTTCTACGGACCCCGTGTTTCCCACGGGTTACGCGACTATTACCGGCGCGTAGGGATGCTCGGCATACCCATCAGGACTGGAACCTTGCGCACTCCGGTCTCGTCGAACACAACCGTCGGGTCGGCTTCTTCCGGTGCGTTGACAAACGAGACGAACCTCGACAACTTCTCCGGATCGCCCAGAACACCAGCCCATTCGTCCTGGTAACCCTCGACGTGCTTGGCCATCAGAGCCTCGAGTTCTTCGCCGATTCCCAGGCTGTCTTCACAAATCACGGCCTTGAGATGGTCGAGTCCGCCTTCGAGTGATTCGACCCACGGCGCAGTGCGCTGGAGGCGATCGGCAGTGCGGATGTAGAACATGAGGTAGCGGTCGATGTACTTGACCAAGGTCGCGTCGTCGAGGCCTCCGGCAAGCAGCTGAGCGTGTTTGGGTGACTGCCCGCCGTTGCCGCCCACGTACAGATTCCAACCGTTCTCCGTCGCGATGACGCCGACGTCCTTGCCACGCGCTTCGGCACATTCACGGGCACAACCCGAAACGCCGAACTTGATCTTGTGCGGCGAACGCAGGCCGCGGTAGCGGTTCTCGAGATCGACGGCCATGCCCACCGAGTCCTGGACGCCGTAGCGGCACCAACTCGAACCGACACAACTCTTGACGGTACGAAGAGATTTGCCGTATGCCTGGCCCGATTCCATCCCAGCGTCGACGAGACGCTTCCAGATTGCCGGCAACTGTTCGACGCGGGCGCCGAACAAGTCAATGCGCTGACCGCCGGTCACCTTCGTGTACAGGCCGAAGTCGCGCGCCACCTCGCCGATGACGATGAGCTGTTCGCCCGTGACCTCGCCGCCGGGCATCCGCGGGACCACCGAGTACGTACCGTTCTTCTGGATGTTCGCGAGAAAGTGATCGTTCGTGTCCTGCAGCGACGCCTGCTGCCGGTGCAGGATGTGATCGGAATCCGTCGACGCCAGAATCGAGGCGACAACCGGCTTGCAGATATCGCAGCCGGCTCCCTTGCCGTACTTGGCGATCAGAGCCGAGAAGGTTCTGGTCTGTGTCGACTGCACGATCTGGAACAGCTCAGCGCGTGACTGTGCGAAGTGCTCACACAACGCCTTCGACATCACGACGCCGGAATCGGCCAGCAGCTGCTTGACAGTGGGAAGGCAACCACCACAAGTGGTTCCGGCGCTGGTACATGCTTTCACCGAAGCGATGTCGCAAGCACCGGCTGCGATAGCGCCGCAGATGGCACCCTTGGTCACCGCGTTGCACGAGCACACCTCGGCGTCGTCGGGCAGCGATCCCGCACCCGGCTTCTCCCCCGCAGGCGAGATCAATGCCGCCGGGTCGCCGGGCAATTCGCGACCGACCAGCGGGCGCAGCGACGCATAGGCTGACGCGTCACCGACCAGAATGCCGCCGAGCAGAATCTTCGCGTCGTCGGAGACGACGAGCTTCGCGTACGTCCCTTTGGATGCGTCACTGAGGACAACTTCGAGAGCGCCCGGCGAGGTTGCCATCGCGTCACCGAAGCTGGCGACGTCGACACCCATGAGCTTGAGCTTCGTGGACATGTCGGCGCCCGGGAAATCCGCCGCACCGCCGAGCAGGCGGTCGGCCACGATCTCGGCCGTCGTGTAACCGGGAGCAACCAGTCCGTAGCAACGACCCTCCACCGCAGCACATTCGCCGACTGCATAGACGTTCTCATCCGACGTCACGCAGCCGAGGTCGGTCAGGATACCGCCGCGCTCACCCACCGCGATGCCGGCGTCGCGAGCCAGCTGATCGCGCGGCCGGACTCCTGCGGAGAAGACGAGCAACGACGCGTCGATGGTGGAACCGTCGGACAGCTCGACCACAATTCCGTTGTCGGCCTGAGAGATTCCTGCTGTGCCGACACCGGTGTGGACGGTGAGCCCCAACTCGGTGACGAGCCGTGCGAGCAGCGCGCCGCCACCCTCGTCGACCTGCATCGGCATCAGTCGCGCATTGTGTTCGACAACGTGTGCCGTCATTCCCATGAGTGAGAGCGCATTTGCCGCCTCGAGTCCGAGAAGACCGCCACCCACCACGACACCGACAGCGCCAGGGCCCGCCTTCTCGGCGGCGGCCCGGATACCGTCGAGGTCGTCGAGAGTGCGGTAGACAAAACATCCGTCACCGTCGTGCCCCGGTACGGGAGGTACGAACGGATACGAGCCGGTCGCCATCACCAGAGCGTCGTAGGAGATCGTGTTGCCGGTGGTTGTCGTGACCGTGCGTGCATCTTTGTCGATCGAGAGCGCGCCCTCCCCCACCCGGAGGTCGACCAGGCTGTCGCCGACGTAGTCGTTGCCGGCCAGTGCCAATTCCTTGGGGTCCCACGCTCCGACGTACGAGGACAGCCCGACTCGGTCGTACGCTGCGTACTGCTCGTCGCAGAGCACGGTCACCGACCAGTTGTTCGCTTCGTCGCGCGAACGCAGTGCCTCGACGAATCGGTGTCCGACCATTCCGTGTCCGATGACAACAACCGACTTGCTCATGACGCCTACTTCCTGAGGTACGAGAGAGTTCTGAGATTCTGCGGAGCGGTCGTCAAACCGTGACGGCGACCTTCGTGTCGTCGACGTCCGTGGTCAGCGTCGACGGCTTGCGCAGGAAGACGAACCAGGTGACCGCGATGCAGGCGATATAGAAGGCCAGGAAGACCCAGAAGGCCATGGTCGCCGACTTCGCGGGGCTGCTGTACGACGCGCGCAGGACCAGGTTGATGCCGACACCGCCCAAACCGCCTACCGCACCGGCGAATCCGATGAGCGCGCCGGAAATGCTGCGCGACCACGTTGCCTTCTCGCTGCGATCCATGTGGTCGAAGCTCTGAGCTTTCGCTTCGAAGATTGCCGGGATCATCTTGTAGACGGATCCGTTTCCGATGCCGGAGAGCAGGAACAGGGCGATGAACCCGAGAACGAACGTCACCATGATTCCAGCACTCGCGACGCCCGCGGTGTTGTCGTCCATTGTTCCGGCCGTCACGAGGATCGATGCCGCGAACGCCATGGCCACAAACGTCCACATCGTGATCTTGCCGCCACCGATGCGGTCGGCCAGCTTTCCGCCGAGGGGACGAGCGATCGAGCCGAGGAGCGGTCCGATGAAGGCGATCTGTGCCGCGTGCAGTGCAGCCGCTGCCGGAGTGGCACCGCCGGCGAGGAAGTTGATTTGCAGAACCTGACCGAAGGCGAAGCTGAATCCGATGAAGGAACCGAACGTACCGATGTACAAGAAGCTGATCACCCAGGACTCGGAGAACTTCAGCGCCTTGGCCATCGATCGCAGGTCCGACTTCTGGTTGCCCAGGTTGTCCATGAACAGCGCAGCGCCGACGGCAGCGGCCGCAATGAACACCAGATAAACAGCGCAGACGATCCACGGAGCTCGGTTGCCCACGGTTGCGATCACCAGAAGGCCGATCAGCTGGATCATCGGTACACCGATGTTGCCGCCGCCTGCGTTGAGCCCGAGCGCCCACCCCTTGAGGCGCTGCGGGTAGAAGGCATTGATGTTGGTCATCGACGACGCGAAGTTGCCGCCGCCGATACCTGCTGTGGCCGCCACCAACATGAACGTGGTGTAGGACGCGCCCGGATTCATCATCAGGTAGAGCGTGAGAAGTGTTGGTATGAAAAGGAACAGCGCACTCATGACCGTCCAGTTGCGACCGCCGAAGCGTGCGGTGGCAACCGTGTACGGAATGCGGAGGACGGACCCGACGAGTGTGGGCACTGCGACGAGGAAGAACTTTCCGGCCGCGTCGATGCCGTAGATATCCGTCGGCATGAACAACACCATCACGGACCAGATCGACCAGATCGAGAAGCCGACGTGTTCGGCCACCACTGACCAGATCAGGTTTCGCTTCGCGATGTCCTTGCCGCCGGATTCCCAGGCGTCGACGTCCTCTGCATCCCAATGCTCGATGTAATGACTCACCAGGGCCTCCTGAAAGATGTTGGAGACCCAAAGGTAGAAAACGGTTATTGCGCCGGTGCTGCGCGCGATGACCGCGAAGTCAATTGATCCTCACCCGGTAACAAAGCCGGGTGTGAGCTAGTTCTTCGCGGGCGCGTGCCAGGAATCCTCGAGCATCCGAGGCTTACATGCCTGGTAGGCACCCAGAAGCACCACGATCACCGCGACGACGAGCAAGCCGAACGGCGCAGCGTATCCACCGGACACGTCATGGAAAACGCCGAACAGGAGCGGACCGAGGCAGGCAACGGAGTAGCCGATGCCCTGGGTGAAACCGGACAGGGCGGAGGAGCCGATGTGCGAACGTGTGCGCAGATTGATCAGTGTGAGTGACATCGGGAACGTACTCGGGCCGAGGCCCAGAACGACAACCCACACGATCGGTGCCGCCATCGGGGCGAAGTAGAGTCCGCCCATTCCGACGAGGTAACAGACGGCACACGCGATCACGACGGGGAACGGATTGGCCATGCGGGCGCACAGCGTCGGTGCCCCGAAAGCTGCGACGAGCCCGATCACCGAGAACATACCGACCATGGTTCCGCCGAATGCGTCGCTGGCGCCGGCATCACGAAGGATCGAGGGAATCCACGTGAACATCGAATAGGTGATCAGCGAAGTCATGCCGAACATGCCGGCCATCCCCCAGGCCACGGGCGAACGCCAGACCTGACCGCGCGGCTGTTCCGTCGCTGCCGCAACAGAATCCGATGCATTCTCGACGGACCCGGCTTCGTTCGCGCGAACCTTGCGTGAGCGAGCGAGGGTGATCAACCACGGCACTGCGGCGGCGAAGCCGAAGGCCGACCACCAGCCGATCGAGAACCTCCACCCGAAGGCGTCGGCGACCGGAACGGCGACGAACGCCGGAACGATGGTGCCGATCTGCACGGCCACGATGTAGACCGAACTCATGGTGGCGAGGCGATCGGAGAAGTACCGCTTGACCAACGGCGGAATCACGACATTGCCGATTCCCATGCCGGCCAGCGCCAGAGCCGACAGAGCCAGCAACGACCACGTCTGAGACATCATGGCGCGCAACAGCATTCCGACGCCCGCCATCAGCATCGCGACGAGGGCCGTACGTTCGAGTCCGATACGTTTCGCGATGGCCGGGGTGATGAGCCCGAAGATCGCGAACATAGCGGTCGGAACCATGCCGAAGACGCCGACGATCGAGGCGGAGAAGCCGATCTCGTCGCGAATCTCTGCCGCCAACGGCGAGAACGAGGTCACCGCAAGTCGAAGTACGAGCGCAGACATCGCAATAGCGGCGAAGACGAGCACACGGCCTTGTACCAACGAGCGGGTTTCGGTTCTCTCCAGTTGAGCAGTCACCGGCAAATCATAGGATGACCGGACGAACTCGCACAAGCGCGGTACTCTAACGTCACATTCACACCACTACCCTGAGCCACAACCCGGACCCGAGGAAACACCACGTGCAACCCGTTCGACGCGCAAGCCTCATCTCGCAGGTCACCGAACAACTCCGCAACGAAATCCGGGGCGGCACCTGGCCGATCGGCTCCAAGATCCCCACCGAACCGGAACTGTCGGAGCTGACCGGCACCGGACGCAACACGGTGCGCGAGGCGGTCCAGGCGCTCGTTCACGCCGGAATGCTGGAACGTCGTCAGGGATCGGGCACCTACGTCGTTGCCCTCTCCGACCTCGGTGGCACTCTCGGTAACTACTTTGCCGGCGCCCACCAGCGGGATGTGCTCGAACTGAGGCGCGCGCTCGACATCACCGCGGCCACTCTCGCCGCCGCACGCCGAACCGAAGACGACATCGCCGAGCTGACGCGGTTACTCGCGCTCCGCACTGAGTCGTGGGAAGGCCAGGACGTCGACGCCGCCACCACTGCGGACGTCGCCCTGCACCGGGCGATCGTCGCGGCCAGCCACAACGAGGTCTACCTGGAGTTCTACGACTCCCTGCTCCCGGTCATCGAAACCACGATTCAACAGCACATCGATGCGACCGGTGAGGGATTTCACTCGCAGCACGCGAAGCTCGTCGAGGCTGTAGTCGGCGGGGACACGGTCGCCGCCTCGAACGCCGCACGCGAATTGTTCGAGGGCCTGGTCTCGGACTTCGGTGCAGGTGCGGCGCTCTAGAGCAGCAAGCGCACGATGTCGGACGTGCGGGCCAGTCCCGGAAACGCGTCCGCCGTCGAGCGAGGATGAAGAACATGAACGGCCAAGCGGAACATCACCGCACGTAGAAGCATCTGCGGCCACTCGGGTAGGTCTTCCCAACGGCCGACCAGCGCTTCGTCGGCACCGCCCCACGAGATCGCGTCGACCACCGCGACGGCGGCCGCCCACGCTGCCGGACGCCAATACGGCGTGATGTCGGTGATTCCGGGCGCCATACTGCCCGAGAACAGCACTGTCCCGAACAAATCGCCGTGCACGAGCTGGTCGGGACTCTGTACCGGCTTACGCAAAGTCGCGAGCCCGGCAATCAGTTCCAAACTCTTGCGGCCGTCCGGCGTAGGCGTCTCGAGCTGCTCGACGCCCTTCGCGATCCTCAGCGGAACCGTCTCCCACGCCGCGCGATCAGCCGCGACGAATACGTCGACCTCGGCCCACGGCGGCACCGGCGGTTGCGCAAGGAAGCGCGGGCGCTCGAGCGAGGCCGTCGCCGCATGCAGTCGGCAGGACATCGAGACCACTTCGTCGTGACGCGGTTCCGGCGATCCGACGATGAATGTGTCGGCGCGCCAGCCCGAAACGACGTACCGACCGTCGGTCGAACGCACCGGCCGAGCCAGTCGAACACCGTCGACTTCGAGGTTCTCTCGCACCTTCGCCGACCACGCTGCGCGGGCATGATCCGCAACTGCTGAAAGGACGACGTCTCCACACAGCCAACCGCCGTCCCAATCCGCACCGAGTGGGATGGGGTCGACTTCACGTAGGCCAAAGGTGGAGCACACGTGCTGGGGAGGTTGGCCTGTGCTCACACCACAACGCTACCGGTGTGCACCGCCGCCTCCCGCGAGGCGCGCCTAGTAGACCGGCAGACTCGCATCCACTTGGTTCGCCCAGGCGATCGCGCCGCCTTGAACGTGAACTGCGTCGGCGAAGCCCGCGTTCTTGAGAAAGGCCAATGCCTCGGCCGAACGAATTCCGGTCTTGCAGTACAGGACTATCTGCTTGTTCTGCGGCAAGGTCGCCAGGGCTTCACCGGACAGGATGCGGTCCTTCGGGATCAGCACCGCCCCCGGCAGATGCATGATGTCCCATTCGACCGGTTCTCGTACGTCGACCAATTCGATCGGTCGACCCTCGCCGATCATGGCCTCCAGTTCCGGCGCCGTGATCGTCGAACCGGCAGCGGCAGCGCTCGCCTCTTCGGACACGACACCGCAGAACGCGTCGTAGTCGATCAAGGCGGTGACCGGAACTCTGGTCGGATCACGCTGAAGGCGGATCGTCCGGAACGTCATCGCAAGTGCGTCGTAGATCATCAGGCGTCCGAGAAGAGGTTCACCGATTCCGGTGATGAGCTTGACCGCCTCGGTCGCCATGATCGAACCGATTGTCGCCGGCAGGACTCCGAGAACACCGCCCTCGGCACACGAGGGGACCATGCCCGGCGGCGGCGCCTCGGGGTAGAGGTCGCGATAGTTCAGTCCCGCGCCGTCCGGGGCGTCTTCCCAGAAGACCGAGACCTGCCCTTCGAAGCGGTAGATCGAGCCCCACACGTACGGCTTTCCGGCGATCACGGCGGCATCGTTGACGAGGTACCGCGTCGCGAAGTTGTCCGTGCCGTCGAGGATCAGGTCGTATTCGGAGAACAACTCGACCGCGTTGGAATTGTCCAGGCGAAACTCGTGCAACCGGACGTCGACGTGTTCGTTGATCTCGAGAATCGACTCTTTCGCGCTGACCGCCTTCGGGCGTCCGACGTCTGAGCGTCCGTGAATCACCTGACGCTGCAGGTTCGACATGTCGACCTCGTCGAACTCGACGATTCCGATCGTGCCCACTCCTGCAGCCGCGAGATAGAGCAGTGCAGGCGAACCCAATCCACCGGCGCCGATGAAGAGAACTCGCGCATTCTTGAGCCGCTTCTGACCGGTCATGCCGACGTTCGGAATGATCAGGTGCCTGCTGTATCGGGCAACTTCCTCCCGGCTCAACTCGGCTGCCGGCTCCACCAGTGGTGGCAATACGACGGGTGTTGCAGACACCGCGAAACACTCCTAGTTCAAGACGAGATCAGGGGTTCTTGATCCGGTCACGCTCGGGGGTACGGCCACGGATTGAAGCGGCACGTGAGTCCGTTCATCGGAACGACGCCCTCGGGGTCAAGCCTAGCGATGTCGTTGTTCGCGGTTCCGAAGGTCTGCTGCATCATGATCGGTGCGAGTCCGCCCTCGGTCTCGCACGGCTGATGAGCGGCGTAACCGATGGCATGGCCGACCTCGTGATTGATCTGATACTGCCGATACGAGCCGATGTCACCCTGGAACGAAATGGCGCCTCGAACCCACCGCGGTTCGTTGAGCAGGACTCGGTCCATGCTCGGGTTGTAGCAGGATCCTTCGAGTTCGATCTCGTAGCCGCAGCCTTCGCGGATGGTCATCTGTGAGGTCAGGGAGATGCGGAAGTCCGGCTCGCCCGCGTCGACGCGCCGGAACGCGACCTTGGGATCGTTGGTCCAACTCTTCGGATTGGCCAGTGTCTGATCGACCATGCGTCCGTACGATTCGTCACCGCCGAAGCCGGTGGTGTCGACGCCGTCCTCGATCTCGACCGTGTACGTGAACTCGCGCTCGGTTCCCTGTCCCACCTTGCCCGTCGTACCCGGTACGACATGCCATGTACCGCCGCCGGCGACGGTGAACGGACCACCGTCGGGAAGTGCACCGGACGGTATCGACGACGCAAAAGTTCCGTCTCCGGCCGGTGGTGCGCCGATGACGTCGGTTCCGTCGGTGCTGTGCGCGAGGTCGGCGGTGGCCGACGTCTTACTCGCGGACTCGGTGGTGTCCGGACGTACTGCATCGACGATCACGAGGATGGTGAGCACCACGAGAACCGGGATCG
This sequence comes from Rhodococcus sp. IEGM 1318, assembly GCF_033142465.1. Classification (NCBI taxonomy): domain Bacteria; kingdom Bacillati; phylum Actinomycetota; class Actinomycetes; order Mycobacteriales; family Nocardiaceae; genus Rhodococcus; species Rhodococcus sp. IEGM 1318. Next base: position 765,605 of record NZ_JAWLSC010000001.1, on the reverse strand, counting down.
CGTAGGCCCGCCAGCCGTACGTCGAGACGAAGCGCCCGAGCTTGCTCTGCTTTCGCGCTGCGCGGTCCGGCCGCGGATTGCGCGGCGTTCGGCCCACTTCTCGTTTGGTCGGATCCCATTGGGCACGCAAAGGCTGATGGGAGGAAATGCCTCGATAGTCGCGTTCGCCGTAGGCACGATCGTCCGGCACCTCCGGCCGACGTTCGTCGCGGGGTGCTCCAGTTCCGCTACGCATTCGAAGTTCCTCACGATCAGGGTTCTGCGTAGTTCGTCCACGCATGCGCGGTCCCCCTGGGTCAGTCACGTCGTCCAGAATCTCACACACGGCAAGTCGCTCGCCCAGGCTGACCGAAACCTGCTGGTCCTGGCGTGTCATGGCGACCCGTCGTGTAACGAGAAAGACCGCCGGTCTCGCTCACCGAGGCACACGCGACTCGCCCGGGCGACACACGGTATCGTTCATTCGGCTACGACCGGTGTGACGGAGGATACTGGCGGGTACGCACACGCGACTCGCGGATCCGCGCGCCGACCGGATTTTACTTTTGCTCAGATTGGAAGCGACATGACAGAACTCGCGGATCGGACAGACTCCGATCGCGGTACAACGGCCGGCAAGCCTGCCGGAACACGTCGCAGCACCCGCCTCCCCCGCGATGCGCGCCGCCTCCAGCTCCTCGCAGCTGCAAGCGAGGTCTTCGTCGCGAACGGGTACCACTCGGCCGGTATGGACGAGATCGCCGAATGCGCCGGTGTCAGCAAACCAGTCTTGTACCAACATTTCCCAGGCAAGCTCGAGCTGTACGTAGCGGTTCTCCAGAGCTACGTCGACAGTCTCATCTCGGGAGTGCGCCAAGCTCTGCGATCGACGACGGACAACAAACAGCGTGTCCGCGCCGCAGTCCAGGCGTTCTTCGACTTCGTCGACAACGACTCGCAGGGTTTCCGCTTGGTGTTCGAGTCCGACATCATGGGCGAGCCTCAGGTGCAGACGCGCGTCGAACAAGCCACCGAAGCCTGCGTCGACGCCGTGTTCGACCTGGTCAGCCAGGATTCCGGACTCGATCCGTATCGTGCACGCATCCTTGCCGTCGGGCTTGTCGGCGCCAGCCAGTTCACCGCGCGGTACTGGCTCGAAGCTGCACGGCCTATTCCCAAGGAAGAAGCCGTCGAGATCACGGTGGCACTGGCGTGGGGCGGCCTCTCTCACGTGCCGCTGCAGGCCGAAACCAAGTAACCACACCAGAACGAGAATGGGCGGGCAGTCGTAACGACTGCCCGCCCATTCTGCTGTTACAGCTACGCCTCAGACGGTAGGCGCGAACCCGACCTTGCGGATATCGGACGGGCCGATCTCCACGTACGCCACACGAGCAGCCTGCACCAGGAACTTGCGGCCCTTGTCGTCGACGAGTGCCAGAACCGGCTCACGGCCACCGAGGACAGCCGCGACCTGTGTCTCGACCTCGTCAGGGGTCTGTTCGCTGTTGACGATGAGCTCACGCGGGCTGTCGATTACACCGATCTTGACCTCCACGGTCAACCTCCGAACTGTTCGTGAATTACATCCGTTGTCGACGCAAGGCTAATGCAGCAGAGACCGCGCACGCTCCTCCGCACGCTGTGCCCAGAGCGAACACGACACCTAGACGAGCCCGAGAATCGCCATCCGCTCGGCATGCTTGGCCTGCATACCGTCGAACAACGCAACAACTCCGTTGAGGTCACCGGAGGCCGAGATCACCAGATCAGTGAGGTCCTCACGCTGCGCCAACACGAACTGTGCCTGTGTGATCGCCTCACCGAGGAGTCGGCGTCCCCACAGCATCAACCGGTCCTTGGCGCGGGTACTGGCCTCCACTGCAGCCTTCACCTCGAGCACCACGAACTCCGAGTGGCCCGTTTGAGAGAGCACGTCCTCCACGATCTCGGCCACATCCGCCGGGAGGGAGTGCCCGATCTCGCGGTAGAAATCGGCAGCGATTCCGTCTCCGACATACGCCTTCACGAGCGATTCCAGCCACGTCGACGGCGTGGTCGACGCGTGATAATTGTCGAGAGCGCGAACGAACGGGTCCATGACGGCAAAGATCTCGTGGCCACGTTCCGTGAGGGCTGTTTCCAGAGTCTCGAAGTGGTCCATCTCGGCGGCGGCCATGCTGGCGAACGCCACCTTGCCTCGCAGGTCCGGTGCCATTTGTGCGTCTTCCGCCAAACGGTAGAACGCCGAAATCTCGCCATACGCGAGAACGGCAAACAAATCGATCACGCCGGGGTGATCGGAAGCGACTCGGCCTCCGGTTCCAGCGGCCGTCGAAGCATCAAGATCGTGTGCGCCCATAACTACGAACTGTAGTGCTTCGACGGCCGACGCGACCGCCAAGGACCGCATGTCCGATTCGGTGATCTTCGACATGTCATCGCGAGGGGCGGACAACGTGCAGCTACAATGGTCTTGGGAGTTCGCCAGTTCCCCCGGCTCTTATGGTTCGCTGGGACGGCTGCTTTAGATCAGCCGACAAAACTGTGCTCACGCGGACCCCACCGATAATGTGCGCGCACCTGCATCGACGGTTGTTGCCCGCTTCGCCGAGATCTCCGGACGGTTCGAATTCGTCCGAGTGGAATTCAGTGCTGAGGCGTAGGCATGGCCGAAGAAAAAGAGGGCATCGACATCGGCCGACTTACGGCCTGGCCCCTTACCTTGTGCGTGCGTACCGCCACGAGGAAAGGCTAGTCCCCTGAGCAAGATCACTGTCGACCACGAAGACGAAGCAACCGAGAACACCGTTTCCGTCCAGCTCGACGACACGCATGTACCCCCGACCTTTACCGAGCTCGGTGTCCGCGACGAAATCGTCCGCGCACTGAACGAGATCGGCATCGAGCGCACCTTCGCCATCCAGGAACTCACCCTTCCGTTGGCTCTCGCCGGTGACGACCTCATCGGTCAGGCACGAACCGGAATGGGCAAGACCTTCGGTTTCGGCGTCCCGCTTCTGCATCGCATCGTCACCGCCGAGAACGGCACGGCTGTTCTCGACGGCACGCCCCGCGCCTTGATCATCGTTCCCACCCGCGAACTGTGCATCCAGGTCGCCCGCGACCTCGAGAACGCCAGCAAGTACCTCCGCGTCGGCGATCGTGGTCTTCAGGTTCTGCCCATCTACGGCGGCCGGCCGTACGAGGCGCAGATCTCGGCACTCCAGAAGGGCGTCGACGTTGTCGTCGGCACCCCGGGCCGCCTGCTCGACCTCGCAAACCAGTCGCATCTGATCCTGGGCAAGGTCGGCGTCCTCGTCCTCGACGAGGCCGACGAAATGCTCGACCTCGGCTTCCTTCCCGACATCGAACGCCTCATGGGCATGGTCCCTGACAAGCGTCAGACGATGCTCTTCTCCGCGACGATGCCCGGCCCGATCATCACCCTGGCGCGCACCTTCCTGACACAGCCGACGCACATCCGCGCCGAAGAGGCCGAATCCTCCGCAGTGCACGACCGCACGAGCCAGCACATCTACCGTGCACACGCGCTCGACAAGGCCGAGATGGTCGCCCGCGTTCTGCAGGCCGAAGGCCGCGGCGCGACGATGATCTTCACCCGTACCAAGCGCACCGCCCAGAAGGTTGCCGACGATCTTGCCGAGCGCGGCTTCTCCGTCGGTGCCGTCCACGGCGACCTTGGACAGATCGCCCGTGAAAAGGCACTGAAAGGCTTCCGTAACGGAAAGGTCGACGTTCTGGTCGCCACCGACGTCGCCGCCCGCGGTATCGACATCGACGACGTCACCCACGTCATCAACTACCAGTGCCCCGAGGACGAAAAGACCTACGTCCACCGCATCGGTCGTACCGGCCGTGCAGGCCGCACCGGCATCGCGGTCACACTGGTCGACTGGGACGACATCCCTCGCTGGCAGCTCATCGACAAGGCCCTGAGCCTCGGAATCCCCGACCCGGTCGAGACGTACTCGAGCTCGCCGCACCTCTACGAAGAGCTGTCGATTCCGGCCGATGCCAAGGGCACTGTTCGCAAGGCGAAGACTGCGCCCGAGAAGGCAGCAACGGACAAGGCCGCAACGGACAAGGCGGACGCGCCGAAGACGACCGACTCGGACGGCAACGAAGAGAAGGCCGCTCCCCGCCGCAACCGGACCCGTCGCCGCACCCGCGCCGGCGCTTCGGCCGACGCCGCGACGTCCACCCCCGCTACCGCGACCACCGCTCCCCCTTCGGGACCCGCCGCAACCGGTGCCGAGAACACCGACGACGACGGAGCAGCCAAGCCGCGTCGACGTCGGCGTCGTCGCCCCGCGGCTACCGCGACGGCAGGCGCCGCAGAGTAAGCTGCCGATGTGCTGGCTCCTGAAAGGCGTACTCGCTCAGATCTGATCGGTGCGCTGGCTCTCGCGCTGGCCGTAGTCGTGGCGGTGACCGTGGTGTGGTTGCGCAGTGATGCGCACGGAACCACCTCGGTCACCGCTGACACGTCACTCCCACCTCTGTCGACGTCGGTGTTGTTGCCCGACATCCTGAAGCAGACGTGGGAATCCCCCAGCGCCGCCTCGACGGCGCCCATCACCGTCGGAAATGCCGTTGTCACCGCCGACGGTTCCGAAGTGATCGGCCGCGATCCGGCTACGGGCGAAGAAGTGTGGCGGTACGCGCGCAACATCCCTCTGTGCGGCGCGATCGGTTCGTGGGATCGCGTCGTCAGTGTCTACCAAGACAATCGTGGGTGCTCACAGGTCACGTCGCTGGTCGCCGACACCGGTGCCCGCAAGGACCAACGCAACAGCGACGCCGATTCCGCGGTCAGCCTTTCAGCGGACGGCACCTACCTGATTTCGCGCGGCAGTGAGCGAATGGAACTGTGGCGTTCGGACCTCGTCCGAACCCTCGAGTACGGCCGGGTCGACGCGAAGGTCAACCCGAACAAGCAGCCCCGCACCGGATGCACGCTGCTCGATGCTGCGTCGAGCGCCAACCGAGTCTCCGTACTCGAACGCTGCCCCGGTGAAGCCTCCAACAGGTTGACGGTGATGAATCCCGCACCCAAGGACGCCCAGGAACCCGAAGAGTACGGATCCGCGATTCTCCTCGACTCCGAGGGCGCACGCCTGCTTGCTGTGGCCGGCGAAAAGACCGCGGTCTATCTCCCCGCAGCCAACGGAACCGTTTCTCGCATCAGCATTTTCGACGGAACCGGCAATCCGATCGTCGACTATCCGATCGAGGGAGCGGTGACCGAAGGCGCCCGCACCCACGCCGACAAAGCGTCGATCACGTGGTGGACCGGCTCGCAGACCGTCAACCTCCGCCTGAGCGATCTCGCTCCGACGTGGATCGTCAACGGAACGTCCGGGCCCGGAAGCATGGTCGCCGGTCAGATGCTCATCCCCGTTCCGGGCGGCATTGCAGCCGTCAGCCCTTCGGACGGAACCGTTCAGCGCATGATTGCAGTCGACCGCGGTGAGACGGCCACACCGATCGTGCTCGCCGGTGCGGGCGAGACGATTCTGGAACAGCGCGGCGACACCGTGTTCTCGCTGCGCTAGAATTTCTCGCTGCGGTCAGAGCGTCAGCTCCGGCGCGAAAGTCACGACTTCGTTTCCAGCCCAATGCTTTAAAAGATTGTCGGCGAGTTCACGATAGGCGTCCGCTCCCTTGTTCTTTCGCCCCGCTAGGACCGTCGCGCCCGAAGCAGAGGCCTCCGCGAACTTGACGGTGCGTGGGATCGGCGGCGCCAGAACGGCCAGGGAGTAGCGATCACTGACGTCGGCGAGCACGTCGCGACTGTGAGTGGTCCGAGCGTCGTACAGAGTCGGAAGTGCGCCGAGCAGAACAAGATCCGGGTTGGTGATGGCCTGGACTTCACGAACCGTACGCAGCAGCTGTCCGACGCCGCGGTGCGCGAGGGTCTCGCATTGCAGCGGGACCAGAACCGACTGCGCCGCAGTCAAACCGTTGAGTGTGAGCACTCCCAACGACGGCGGGCAGTCGATGATGATGACGTCGTAACTACCCAGGAGCGGAGACAGCGCCCGCTTGAGCGCGAACTCTCGACCGGGTCGCATCAGGAGCAGCGCTTCGGCGCCCGCGAGATCGATGGTTGCCGGCAGGAGGTCCATGCCGTCTTCCGTCTTCAGCACGGCGTCAACCGCGTCGAGATCACCCGCCAGGACCTCGTTGACCGAACGCTCGAGGCGATCCGGATTGTGTCCGAGCGAGAACGTCAGGCAGCCCTGCGGATCGAGATCCACCACCAGGACTCGCTGTCCGAGCGCGGACAAAGCCGCACCGAGGGAGGCGACCGTGGTGGTTTTAGCCACGCCGCCCTTTTGATTCGCCACTGCGAGAACCGTCGTCACACGTAGATCCTTGCGCACTTCGCGCCAGGAGGCGAGCTACACACGCGAGGCAGCCTGCAATGATGGTCCACATGGCTTCCCAGTCCGCCCCCTCGGCTATCCCCCTCAACGCTCGCGTCGTACTCATGCGCCACGGTGAAACCGAGTGGGCGCGCACCGGGAAACACACGGGACGGACCGAGGTTCCGCTGACTCCGCTCGGCGAGATGCAGGCCACCGCGACCGGAAACCGCCTGCGGACTCTCGACCTCCGCAATCCCATGATTCTCACCAGTCCTCGCTTGCGCGCTCAGTTGACGGGTGATCTCGCCGGGCTGCCGGAGGAGCGAACCTGGGATGCGCTCTCCGAATGGGACTACGGCGACTACGAGGGCCTCACGACGCCCGAGATCCGCGCAACTGTGCCCGATTGGACCGTCTGGACACACCCGTGCCCCGGCGGCGAGCAGTCGGATCAGATCCATGCCCGCACCGACATGGTGCTGTCGATGGTGCGTTCACAACTACCCGAGCGGGACGTGATCTTGATCGGGCACGGACACTTCTCGCGCGCACTCATCGCCCGCTGGCTGGAGCTCCCGGTGACGGAAGGAAAGCGTTTCGCGTTGTTCCCGGGTGCATACACGGTGCTCGGCTACGAGCACGGCGCCACCCATCTCGTTCATCACAACGTGCCGCCGCTCGTCGAGACCTAAGTTCGTCGAGGCCTAGGTTCGTCGAGGCTTAAGATTCTCTCCATGATTCGACGCGCCACGCCCGCAGACGTCCAGCCGATCACCGACATGATCTACGAGTTGGCGGACTATCAGAAGGCCCTCGACGAGTGCACCGTGAAGGCGGAACAGATCGGCGAGGCTCTGTTCGGGCCGGCCGCGACGGCCTTCGCACACGTAGCTGTGAATTCAGCCGACGACGTCGTCGGCATGGCGCTGTGGTTTCGCAATTTCTCGACCTGGGACGGCGCGCACGGCATCTACCTCGAAGATCTGTACGTCAAGCCCAGCCAGCGCGGATCAGGGCACGGAAAGGCCCTTCTGGCCGCACTCGCCAAGGAATGCACCGACAACGACTACACGCGGCTGTCCTGGTCGGTGCTCAACTGGAACACCCCCTCGATCAAGTTCTACGAGTCACTCGGCGCCGACGCGAAAACCGAGTGGACCACGTATCGCCTGACCGGAACCCATCTCGGAGCTCTCGCCGCCGAAGCAGAGTAGGTCTGAAGCCGAGTTGGCGTTCAGCCCTTCTTGTCCCGCGGCTCTTCGGGCTCGTCAGCGCGGGGGTTTCCCTCTTCCGGCGATACCTCGTCTGCGTACGCTCCGTACTGCGCTGCCATCCACCGAGACGTCGGCGCCGAGAACAGGCAGCCGAGGGCGCCGAGAACGACGACACCCAGAACGACGCCGAGCGGCACCTGATGCGAATCGGTCAGCAGCGACCAGGCGACCGGCAGGAGCAGCAACTGGGCGACGACGGCGATTGCCCGGCCCCACCGGCGACCGGTCAGCAGAGCGATACCTGCAGCCAACACCGCGCCGCCGAGAATCGCGACCCAGGCAGCGAAGCCGTACCCGTTGGTGACGCTCTGATCGTGCCCGGTTGCGCCGCGAATCACCGCGACGATCGCGAACCCGGCGGCAACCAGCCCTTGCAGCGTCACGAGGGCACCTGCCCATCTGACTGTCTTGGGCAGGGCGTTCGGACTGGCGGTATTCGGCACGAGGCCAGCCTAGAACACGACACCGGATAGGCTCATGCCCCGTGCGCGCACTGCTGATCGTCAATCCCAATGCCACCTCCACCACCGCCGCCGGTCGTGACCTGTTGGCACACGCCCTCGAGAGCCGGGTGCGACTTACTGTGGCGCACACCACACATCGCGGACACGCTGCCGAACTGGCGCGCGAAGCCCACGAAGACGGCTTCGGCTCGGTGATCGTCCACGGCGGCGACGGAACGGTCAACGAAGTGGTCAACGGACTGCTCGGGGCACCGCATCCCGCGTCGATGAAATCGGTTCCGGTCGGTCCGATCCCGACGATCGCGGTCGTTCCAGGGGGCTCGGCAAATGTTTTCGCGCGTTCACTCGGTATTGCCGCCGACCCGATCGACGCCACAAACCAACTCGTCGACCTACTCTCGGCGCGGACGAGACGCCGAATCGGGCTCGCACATTGTGACAACCGTTGGTTCACGTTCAATGCCGGAATGGGCCTCGACGCCGATGTGTGCGAAGCCGTCGACGCCAGCCGCAAGAATGGTGACGCTGCCACTCCAGCACGATATGTCCGAACCGCGATCGCAGCGTTCTTCCGCGCGAAGCGAGCCGAACCAGCACTGACAGTCCACCTTCCCGATCAGGATCCCGTCTCCGGAGTCCACTACGCGTTCGTGTCGAACTCGAGCCCGTGGACGTATCTGGAAGAGCGTCCCGTACACACCAATCCGGGAACTACCTTCGACAGCGGACTCGGAATCTTCGCTATGACGAGCACCAAAGTCCTACCGTCCCTGCGGGTTGTGCGGCAGCTCCTCGCACGCGGCGCAGAGCCGAAATCGAAGGTCCTCCTACGCACCGACGACGTCCCGACCATCACCATCGAATCGTCGCGACCGATCGGACTCCAGATGGACGGCGACTACATCGGACTTCGCGAAAAGGTCGAATTCACCTCGGTCCCGGATGCACTGGAAGTGTTCGCGCCGATTACGACGTGAGTCAGGCAACACGTTTGACCTGCAAAAACTCTGGTGCCGAATAGCCAAAATCGGGTAAAATGCCGGTGACGACCAGGTGGCCGTCAGGTGTGTCACAAATTAGTGAGTTGGCCCACGAACCCGTTCAAACCTATTGACATACCGCGAGTTCGTGAAAGCATTCACAAGTAACAGTGCGGAAACGTTGATGACGCACACACAAACTCATTGGTACCAAATGGTGTGAATACACACCCAATTAAGGAGCGAAAAAAGATGGACTGGCGCCACAACGCAATCTGTCGCGACGAGGATCCCGAACTGTTCTTCCCCGTGGGAAACAGCGGACCGGCCCTCGCTCAGATCGCTGATGCCAAGGTTGTCTGCAACCGCTGCCCCGTCACCGCCGAGTGCCTGTCATGGGCCCTCGAGTCCGGTCAGGATGCAGGCGTCTGGGGCGGAATGAGCGAAGACGAGCGTCGCGCACTCAAGCGTCGTAACGCACGTACCCGTGCACGCACTTCCGTCTAGGTAGAACCGAGACGTTCGACTCGAGGCGGAGAACAGCCCCTCCACACAGTCGAAGACGACAGCCCGGCACCACATGGTGCCGGGCTTTTTGTCTGCTCGAATTACTGGCGCTGCTCGAATTACTGGCGCTGCTCGAATCAGTAACGCGCAGTGCGCCTACCGAGCGGCACACGCAGAACCGCGTCGGTGCCGCCGCCACTTCCCGGGTGCAGTCCGAGCGAGCCGCCGAGTTCGGCGCCCAGCAGAGTCCGCACGATCTGAAGTCCGAGGCGATCGGACTTCTCGAGGTCGAAGTTCTCCGGCAGGCCGCGCCCGTTGTCGTGGATGATCACGTCCAACCAGCGCGCAGAACGCTCGGCGCTGAGTGTGACCGTGCCGGTGAGTCCCGGATCGAAAGCGTGCTCGATCGCGTTCTGCACCAACTCCGTCAGCACCATGACCAGCGGGGTGGCGCGCTCGGCGGAGAACACTCCGAAACTGCCCTCGCGCCGAATCGTCACCGGCACACCCACTCCCGCGACATCGGAGAGCATGGGAACCAACCGGTCGATCACCTCGTCGAGATCCACCTCTTCGTCTACCGACATCGAGAGGGTGTCGTGAACGAGGGCGATGGACGTCACGCGTCTCACCGATTCCGTCAATGCTTGTCGCGCTTCGTCGTTGCCGGTTCGCCTGGCCTGTAGACGCAGCAGCGCCGCGACGGTTTGCAGGTTGTTCTTCACCCGATGGTGAATCTCGCGGATGGTCGCGTCCTTGCTCAGGAGCGCGCGATCACGACGCTTGACCTCGGTGACGTCGCGAACCACGACCGCAGCACCGACGTGCCGACCACCCGGCTTGAGAACCAGAGCGCGCAGCAGAACGGTCGCCCCACGCGCCTCGATCTCCATTCGACGGCCAGGCTTGTCCGCCAACGTATCTCGGATGTAACCCGCGGCTTCCTGAGACTCGAACGGGTCTGTGACCAACGAACGGGTCAACGCCGCGAGATCTTGTCCCACCAGATCCGAACTCAGACCCATCCGGTGATACGCCGAGAGGGCGTTCGGGCTCGCGTAGACGACGGTGCCTTCGGTGTCGAGACGGATGAAACCGTCGCCGGCACGTGGGCTCGAGTTCGTGTCGGAGCGCGATTCTCGGATCGGGAAGGTTCCGTCGCTGATCATCTGACACAGGTCTTCGGCGCAATCGAGATACGCGAGCTCGAGCGGACTCTGCGCTCGCTGGTGCGACAGGTTGGTGTCGCGGCTCAGAACCGCGATGACTCGCCCGTCCAGACGCACCGGAACTGCTTCCTTGCGCGGTGGCATTCCCTTACGCCACGTCTCGTCTTCCCCACGCACGACGCGGCCCTCCACGAGAGCGCGAAGAACCTGCGGATGCTCGGACTCGGAAACGACCGTTCCGACTGCGTCCTCCGGGAAAGCCGTCGAAGCCGTGGTCGGCCGGCAGTGCGCTGCGCAGATGACCGTCCCTTCGGATCGGTTCTTCTCCGATTCGGTGCCCACCCACAGGAGAACGTCTGCAAAAGAGAGGTCGGCGAGCAGTTGCCACTCCCCCACGACGCGCTGGAGATGGTCGACCGCCGCACCCGGCAGATCGGTGTGTTCGGCGAGGAGGTCGCTGAGAGTGGACATCGGCTTACTTAGGAGATCACGGCGATCAGATCGCCTTGCTGAATCACGTCGCCGACCTTGACGCCCACCGTCGTCACCGTTCCCGGAACCTCGGCCAGGACGGGAATTTCCATCTTCATCGATTCGAGGATGACCAGGGTGTCGCCGTCCGCGACGACGTCTCCCTCGCTCACGACGACCTGGTAGACCGTCGAAACCATCTCGGCGCGCACGTCTTCTGCCATCGTGAACCTCACTTCTGTCGGAACTGCACTCTGACCACGAAAATACGTCGATGGATTACTCGATCGACCTGCCAATGGAACCACACCGGCATCGGCGTGAAACAATGACGCGAAAGAAACAGAAGGGAGACCAATCATGGGTAAGCGTGGTCGTAAGAAGCGCAGCCGTAAGGGCAACGCCGCTAACCATGGCAAGCGTCCAAACGCCTGACATGTAGCGCAGCAAAACGTCCGAGGGGCGGGGAAGCATTGCTTCCCCGCCCCTCGGACGTTTTGCTTTCGGGCGTAGTTGCTCTTCGAGGTTGCTGCCCCTCAGATCTTCACTGAAGGGTCAGCTGTCGGTTTCGGTAGTCGTGATGACGATGGTCCGACGCAGTTCGACGGTGAGCCGCTGACGCAGGCTTTCCGGTGCGTGATCCCCGCCGCACTTGCGGTTGATCAGGCTCTTGACCTTCTCCTCGATCCCGTAGGCCTCGAGGCACGATCCGCAGTCGTCGATATGACGTTGTAGACGAGCGCGACTGGAATCGTCGCATTCACCGTCGAGCATCAACCAGACGTCGGCGATGACTGCCGAGCAGTCGAGCCTTTCGAATTCGTCCTGCTCACTCATCGTTTGACACCTTCCGCCTCGGTGGCTGCGGCCGTGGCCGTGTCGACTGCGCCGTCCCGATTGAATCCACGGTCTTTGGCGACATCGGCCAAGAGACCGCGCAATTGCTTACGACCACGATGCAGTCGTGACATCACCGTTCCGATGGGTGTGCCCATGATCTCCGCGATCTCCTTGTACGGGAATCCCTCGACGTCGGCGTAGTACACCGCCATCCGGAATTCCTCGGGCAGCGACTGCAGCGCCGCCTTGATGTCGTCGTCCGGCAGCGCGTCGAGAGCCTCCACCTCGGCCGAACGTAGCCCGGTGGACGTGTGCTCTGCGGTGGCGGCCAACTGCCAGTCGGTGATCTCGTCCGTCGGATACTGCGCGGGTTGGCGCTGCTTCTTGCGGTACGAGTTGATGTAGGTGTTGGTGAGAATCCGGTACAGCCAGGCTTTCAGGTTGGTACCGGCACGGAACGAGCGGAAAGCCGTGTACGCCTTGACGTACGTCTCCTGCACGAGGTCTTCGGCATCAGCCGGGTTCCTCGTCATACGCAGTGCAGCGCCGTACAACTGGTCGAGCAACGGGAGCGCGTCACGCTCGAACCGGGCAATCAACTCATCCGCAGTTTCGGGCGTTTCGGACACCGCGCCATCGACAGGTTCGGAAACCTCCGACGGTTCGTCCTTGGGCCGGTCGTGTTCCAGCACTCTGATCCCTTCACTAGCCGTAGGGATCAAGGTTACCGCCAACTGAAGATCCGACCCACGGGCCGGTGGTGGCTCACACACAGCCAGCACGGTCGCTCCTTCGCTTCTCGGGACAAGTTTCATCAACTGGTACCAACAAGGGAGCCTGCGACTCTGTTCCCGACCTGGTAGGAGTCCAGAAAGAGTGGCTCACCTAAGGTCTTCGTCATGGCCGGAACAGCGACTCCTGCGACCGCACTGCTCGACAAGTCGAAGACTCCGCACCGCGTTCACAGCTACGACCACGACCCCCGCGCCGAATCGTTCGGCGACGAGGCTGTCACGGCTCTGGCCGAGTTGGTTGGCGTCGAGGCCGCCCAGATCTTCAAGACCTTGGTCGTCAAACTCGACACGGGCAAGCTCGCCGTAGCGGTTCTGCCGGTACCGAACAAACTCTCACTCAAAGCTGCGGCTGCTGCCCTCGGTGCAAGCAAAGCCGTCATGGCAGATCGCGCCGAAGCCGAGCGATCGAGCGGCTACGTCTTCGGTGGTATCTCACCGCTCGGCCAACGCAAGAAACTGCCGACCGTGATCGATGCCTCGGCTCTCGACTGGGATCGGGTTCTCTGCAGCGCCGGACGACGCGGCCTTGAAATCGAACTGGCTCCGACCGACCTTGCCCAATTGAGCGGCGCGGTCACCGCACAAATCACAGCGAGCTGAGGATCCGGTCGCTACGGTCTGTTCATGCGTCCACAAACCAAGCGTCCACCCCTGAAAATTTTTACACTGACCGCTGCAGCCGCGGCCCTCGCCGTCTCACTGACTGCCTGCGGGAGTTCCGGCAGTGCCGCCAAGGAAGTCACGGTGGTCGGGTCAGGGCAGGTTCGCGGGGCACCGGACATCCTCAACGCGGACATCGGAATCGAGGTTGTCGCTCCGGACGTCTCGGGAGCGGTTTCCGAGTCGAATGACAAGGCCCGCCAGATGATTGACGCGATAGTCAATGCCGGCGTGGCCGCCGAGGACGTGCAGACAAGCGATCTGTCAGTTCAGCCGCAGTACGACGCCAGTGGTGGGCCGTTCGTCGGCGGTAACGTGACGGGCTACCGGGCAACCAACTCGGTACGAATCGTCGTCCGCGATCTCGACAAGGCCTCTTCTGTCCTGGACGCCGGCATCGCGGCGGGCGGAAACGCGGCACGGCTCGGTAACGTCGCCTTCGCCATCGACGACGACTCTCAGCTTCTGGCCGACGCTCGCACCCGGGCCTTCGAGGACGCGAAGAACCGTGCCGGGCAGTACGCGGATCTGTCCGGCACGTCGCTCGAGAACGTCGTGACCATCACCGAGGCACACGACACGAGTGGCGGTCAGACCATGCGCGCTCCCGACGCCTCGATGTCCGACATGGTTCTCGCCCCGGGAACCCAGCAGGTCTCGTTCGAAGTGACCGTTACCTGGGCTCTCGGCTGACCGCTAGAGCAGGCTGATCTGCTCGCCGGCACGGTCGACGTCCGGCTCGATCAACTCGTGTCCGTTGTTCTTGACACTGTTGACCATCGGCCGGACTCGATCGATGTCGATCCGCTCGACGAGGTCCGATACCGGTTCGAGCAGGGCCGAATCGACGGTGTTGTCGGGATCGAGCCACGCCTCCCAGCGGTCACGAGGTAGGGCGAGGGGCATCCGGTCGTGAACCTGCTCCAGGTGGCCGAGTGAATCGACTGTGACGATCGAGCAGCTCAGGACGGGGCTCGCATTCTCGACCTTCGGGTCTCGCCAGGCAGACCACACACCGGCCATGAACAGCCGTGATCCGTCGTCGGGGTGCATGTAGTAAGGAATCTTCGCTGCCTTTTTCCCACCGGTGGCCTCGGTCTGCCACTCGTACCACCCGTCCATCGGGACCAGGCAACGCTTGAACTTGAAAGCGGTCCGAAACGCCGGCTTCTCCGCCAACGAGTCGGCACGAGCGTTGAACAGGACCGGGCCCTTACCCAGTTCCTTGGTCCACGAGGGCACCAATCCCCAGCGCATCCGCCGAATCCTCTTGGTCGGATCGCTGTCGGGGTTTTCCCGATCGTGGCGTTTCACGACGGTCAGCACCTCGGTCGTCGGAGCCACGTTGTAGTCGGCTTCGACGGGCGCCGAGTGATCGGTCTCGTCGAGCGCATCGAGTTCCACCGCCAGGGTGGCCGGGTCCGCTGTGGTCGCATACCTTCCGCACATGACACCCAGGGTGGCACGGTTTCGACCATTCCCCCACCGATGAGAGAAGATGGACCATGTGAGTCTGAGTCTGTGGAGCGCCCCGAGGGCCCAAGCACCCGTCGATGCAGTGGTGACGCTGCCCGGATCCAAGTCCATCACCAATCGAGCTCTGATTCTGGCCGCGCTCGCAGATGGCCCCTCCACGATCACGGGTGCACTTCGCAGTCGTGACGCGGACCTGATGATCGCCGCTTTGCGCGACCTCGGTATCGGCGTCGAGGAAGCCGGCGATCCGACCACACTTCGCGTAGTTCCCGGTCCCCTCCGCGGCGGAGACGTCGACTGCGGTCTCGCCGGCACCGTCATGCGCTTCCTGCCGCCGCTCGCCGCGATGGCCGACGGAATCGTCCGCTTCGACGGCGACGAGCAAGCACGCACACGGCCCCTCGGCACCATCCTGGAGGCACTGCGCGGACTCGGCGCACACATCGAGGGTGACGCACTCCCGTTCACCGTTTCCGGAACCGGATCCCTACGCGGCGGGACGGTCACCATCGACGCATCCGGTTCGTCGCAGTTCGTCTCCGGTCTCCTCCTCTCGGCCGCTGGCTTCGAAGAAGGCGTCACCGTCCATCACGACGGAAAGCCGGTCCCCTCCATGCCACACATCGACATGACCGTCGAAATGCTCAGGCAGGCCGGAGTTTCCGTGACGACTCCCGCCACGGGTGGCGACGCTGACACCTGGCGGGTGGCACCGGGACCCGTGCGCGCCGTGGACTGGGCGATCGAACCCGATCTCTCCAACGCCACACCGTTCCTGGCCGCTGCCGCAGTCACCGGAGGAACCGTCAGCGTCCCGATGTGGCCGACGTCGACGACGCAGCCCGGCGACGCGATCCGCGGGATCCTCGCCTCGATGGGCGCCGACGTCGTTCTTGCCGACGGTGTGCTGACCGTTCGCGGCCCGGAGAAATTGCGCGGCATCGACATCGATCTCCACAACGTGGGAGAGCTGACCCCCACCGTCGCGGCCCTGGCCGCCCTCGCCGAGGGCGCCTCGCACCTACGCGGTATCGCGCACCTGCGCGGGCACGAGACCGACCGTCTGGCAGCCCTCGCCGACGAGATCAACAAACTCGGCGGCTCCGTCACCGAAACCGACGACGGACTGACCATCGTCCCCGCGGAACTCCATGGCGGACAATGGCTCTCGTACGCCGACCACCGCATGGCAACAGCCGGTGCCATCATCGGCCTCGTCGTCGACTGCGTCGAGGTCGACGACGTCGAAACCACTGCCAAGACGTTGCCCGGCTTCGAGAACATGTGGGTCGACATGCTCGACAGTTCGACCGCGACGCCGAAGGCAAGCTTCTGACTCCGCGGCAGTACGACGAGTCCGACGTCCGGGTACGCCCCGGACGCGGATCACGCCCCCGTACGAAGACTCGGCCCGAACACCTGTCGGCTGAATCGGGGATGGTGGTGTCGAAGGATCGTGGCCGTTGGGGTTGCGTCCTGGGCGGCGATCCCGACCGGCTGATCGTGACGATGCGCGCCCGCGAGTTGGGCCGCACACCCATCGTCGTCGGCGATCAGGTGGACATTGTCGGCGACCTGTCGGGCAAAACCGACACCCTCGCTCGCATTATCCGGGTCTCCGAGCGTTCGACGGTTCTGCGCCGAACAGCCGACGACACCGATCCCTTCGAACGCATCGTCGTCGCGAACGCCGAGCAGTTGCTCATCGTCGTGGCACTCGCGGACCCCCCACCGCGCACGGGCTTTGTCGAGCGCGCACTCGTCGCCGCCTACGTCGGCGGCCTGACGCCGATTGTCTGCCTGACCAAGAGCGACCTCGAACCACCCGAGGAATTCGCGAGCACTTTCGCCGACCTCGACATCCAAGTGGTGGTCGCCGGCCGCGACGATCCCTTGGACGAACTGACGCAGATCCTCGAGCACAAGTTGACCGCCCTGATCGGGCACTCCGGCGTCGGAAAGTCGACGTTGGTCAATCGCCTTGTCCCCGATGCCAATCGGGCGGTCGGCATCGTGTCCGGCGTGGGCAAGGGGCGGCACACATCGACACAATCGGTGGCACTCCCCCTCGCCGGTGGCGGCTGGGTGATCGACACCCCGGGCATCCGTTCGTTCGGTCTGGCGCACATCTCGCCCGAGAACGTGGTGGCGGCATTCTCGGACCTGGCTGCGGCCATCGAGGATTGCCCGCGCGGATGCACGCACCTGGGGCCGCCCGCAGATCCCGAATGCAAGCTCGACCTGCTGGAGGGCAAATCCGCTCGACGCGTCGTCGCTGTGCGGCAACTGTTGGAAGCGATCAAGTCCAACGATCAGTACTGAACCAGAACACCGAGCAAGAACCCTGAGCAGGACCCCTGAGCAACAACAGAGAAGCGGCCCGACACCATCGAATGGTGTCGGGCCGCTTGTCAGTGCAAGTGGGGATCAGCGCAGTCCGAGGAGGCTGCGCAGCTTTCCACTCTTACGCTTTCGTGCGATGGCGCTCTTGAGACCGCTACGACGCCCGGTCACGGGATCGACAGTCGACGTCGGATCGCCGTCGAACATCCGCTCCGACGCCGTCTCGGGCGCATTGTCGACAGTGTCCTTGAGGTACTTGTTGGGCAGCGACAGCTTGGCGATGGTGCGCCACGACTTGGCGTACTGCACGGCGAGCGGGCCCGTCGTGTACGGCAGGTCGTACTTGTCCGCGAGCTGACGCACCGTGACCGCGATGTCCTTGTATCGGTTGCTCGGCAGATCGGGGAACAGGTGATGCTCGATCTGGTAGCTCAGGTTGCCCGTCATGAAGTCCATGAGCGCGCTGCCCTCGATGTTGGCGCTGCCGAGCATCTGGCGCAGGTACCACTGAGCCTGCGTTTCCTTGTCGATGTCTTCCTTGGTGAACTTCTCGGCGCCGTCCGGGAAGTGGCCGCAGAAGATGACCGCGTTGGTCCACACGTTCCGCAGAGTGTTGGCGGTGAAGTTGGCCGACAACGTGCTCTTCCACGCCGGGCCGGTGATGGCCGGGTAGATGACGTAGTCGCGCAAGACCTGCTTGCCGATCTTCTCGCCGACCTCACGGAGCTTGCGCTGCGTCTCTTCCTTGTCGGCGCGGCCCTTGGCAACCTTGCCCAGCTCGAGGTGCTGAGCAGCGATGCCGTACTCGAAGAACAGGGCAAGCAAGGTGTTGTAGACCAGGTTGCCGGCATTGAAGGGCTTCCACCGCTGATCGCGGGTGACGCGGAGGAGCCCGTATCCGACGTCGTCGTCCATTCCGAGGACGTTTGTGTACTTGTGATGCAGGTAGTTGTGGGTCTGCTTCCAGTGCGCAGACGGGCCGGTGACGTCCCACTCCCACGAGGTGGAGTGGATCTCCGGGTCGTTCATCCAGTCCCACTGCCCGTGCATCACGTTGTGCCCGAGTTCCATGTTCTCGATGATCTTCGAGAGCGTCAGCAGTCCAACTCCGGCGAGCCACGCCGGACGGCGACGGCTGGCGAAAAGCACTGCGCGGCCACTGATTTCGAGTGAACGCTGCAGGCGAATGACGTTGCGCACGTAGCGCGCGTCCTTCTCGCCGCGCGACTCCTCGATGTCGCGACGAATCGCGTCGAGTTCGCGGCCGAGCGCCTCGATGTCAACGTCCGTGAGATGTGCGTATTCCTTGACATCTGCAATCGCCATGGAAAGCCTCCTAGCAGTGAGTTAGGCGCAAAGTAGTAAGTGCAGAACGATCATGATTTCGAATCGTTCAGATCAACTGCACCTACTGTAGCGTAACTTACGGCACCGTAGGTTAGGTTTTTCCCGATGTAACCTATATCACTTCCGGCGCTTCGGCATGCGGGAACGAGCCTGCGACTTGAGTGCAGTCAACAATCCCAGACGCTTACCGGTGACCGGATCGGTACGCAGGTCCTCGACCATCGCCATGGCTGCGTCCCGGAACCCTGAATCACGGAACCGTAGTTCCGAGGACGTTTCCGGAGCATTGTCCGACGTCGCAGTCAGCCACTTGTCCGGCAACGCCAGCTTGTGGATCGTGCGTAGTGCCAAAAGATACTGCTTGAAGAGCGAACCGGTGGTGTACGGAAGATCGAACTTCTCGCACAGCGCACGCATCTTCACGGCAATTTCGGGGTAGCGGTTGCTCGGCAGATCAGGGAACACGTGGTGCTCGATCTGGTAGCTCAGGTTGCCACTCATCAGACCCATGAGCTTGCCCGAATTGAAGTTCGCACTTCCGAGCATCTGGCGTAGGTACCACTCGTGACGAGTCTCCTGCTCGAATTCGGCAACTGTGAACTTCTCTGCGCCGTCCGGGAAGTGGCCACAGAAGATGACGACGTACGCCCACAGATTGCGCACGAGATTCGCGGTGGCATTGGCCGTCATGGTCGACTTCCACGCCGGCCCCGTCAGCGCCGGGAACAAGATGAAGTCCTTGCCGACCTGACGAAAGATCTTGCGCGCGAAGTCTTTGTTCGCCTGCGAGTTCAGTTGCCCCTTTTCCGCGCCCTCCAACTCGGATGCCGCCGTGAGGTCGTGCAGCGCGATACCCCACTCGAATGTGGCCGCCAAGATCACGTTGGCGATCGGCTGGAAGAGGTTGATCGGCTTCCACGGCTCGTCACGCGTCATACGCAGAATCCCGAAGCCGAGATCCTCGTCCATCCCTACGACGTTGGTGTAAGTGTGGTGTTGGTAGTTGTGTGCGCGCTTCCAGTGCTCGGAAGGACCGGTCTGATCCCACTCCCACGAGACCGAGTGAATCTCGGGATCGTTCATCCAGTCCCATTGCCCGTGCA
The DNA here is from genome assembly GCF_033142465.1 of Rhodococcus sp. IEGM 1318. Lineage (NCBI taxonomy): Bacteria > Bacillati > Actinomycetota > Actinomycetes > Mycobacteriales > Nocardiaceae > Rhodococcus > Rhodococcus sp. IEGM 1318. The sequence goes on along the minus strand of NZ_JAWLSC010000001.1, from coordinate 745,803 downwards.
TCACGTTATGCCCGAGTTCCATGTTCTCGATGATCTTCGACAGGCTCAGCAGGGTTGTACCAACCAGCCACGCCGGTCGATACCGGCTGCCGAACAGCGCGATACGCCCGCCGAGCTCCAACGCGCGTTGCACGCGAATGACGCGACGAATGTAGCGGGCGTCCCGGACTCCGCGAGAGTCTTCGATGTCGAGTCGAATCTGATCGAGTTCACGTCCGAGAGCTTCGACATCGGCCTCGGTGAGGTGCGAAAACTCTTTGATATCGGTGATGGCCACCGTGGTCCTCCGTGTGCCTAGAAGCTATGCGTCCAGCGTACAGTCGCCCGCGGCGGCGGAGATGCACGTCTGGATGCGCTCGCCCTCCGCGTGCTGTTTCCCCGAGCGTAGATCGATCGCGTGGCCGGCAACGAGAGGTACGACACACGTCTGGCAGATGCCCATGCGGCAACCGAACGGCATCAAGGCACCGGACTGCTCGCCGGCCTCCAGAAGCGTCGTCGCGCCGTCGACAGTGATCGTCTTACCCGACTTCTCGAAGGTGACCGTGCCGCCGTCCGCGGAAGCGTCGATGCGCGATACCGCGAATCGCTCCATGTGGAGTCGATCCTCGATACCTTCCGCCTTCCAGACGTCTTCGAGTTCGTCGAGCAACGGAAGCGGTCCGCACGCCCAGGTGTGGCGCTCGCGCCAATCGGGGCAGACCGTGTCGAGAGAGCTGAGTTTGAACTTTCCGTCACGCCGTGTGAGTTGGACGTGGCTGACGAAGTCCTCGTGCTCGACGTGCAGCGCCGTGAGTTCGTCGGCGAACATGACGTCGGATTCCGTCGGAGCCGAGTGGATGTGCATGACGTCGGGCAATTGACCGCGCCGGTTCATCGTCCGCAACATGCCCATGACCGGGGTGATGCCACTGCCCGCAGTGATGAACAGGATCTTCTCCGGCGGCGGATCCGGCAAGGCGAAGTTGCCGGACGGTGTGGCCAGTCGAACGATGGTTCCCGAAGGAACCGCGCCACTGACGAGGTGACTCGAGAGGAAGCCCTCGGGCATCGCCTTGACCGCGATGGAGATGCGCTTGTTCTCCCAGTTGGGCGGAGAAGTCAGGGAGTACGAGCGCCAATGCCACCGACCGTCGATGTGGAGGCCGATACCGATGTACTGCCCCGGCTGGTAGTTGAAGTCGAATCCCCAACCCGGCTTGATGACGATGGTCGCCGAATCCGTGGTCTCGGGCCGTACTTCGACGATCTGACCACGCAGCTCACGGGCCGACCACAACGGATTTGCGAGGTGCAGATAATCGTCGGGAAGCAATGGTGTGGTCAGTCGAGCCGCCGCACCGCGAAGCAGATTGAGCTTCGACCGCGCTGCCGGAACCACCGACGCTGCCGGTGCCTCGATCCAGTCCTTCAGACCCATCAGACCTCCACCTCTCACCTTCCGAACCCACTGCCTACGGTACCGTAGGTTATCAGGTTACGGTACCGTAGGTTACTTCACGGTAAGCACATTCACAGCAGGTCGAGCAAGAACGGCAACTCCTGCGCGGCGTACCACGCCAACTCGTGGTCCTCCGCGTCGCCGAGCGTGAACTCGGCATCGGCGTCGCCGAGATCCGCCGCGTCGACTATGCCAGCAGCGCGCTCGATGTCCGATTCTGCCTGTTCGAGGTCGACATGCACAGATGCAACCTGCGCCATCGTGACGGGACCCGCCAATCGAACCACCGAATCGTCGAGATCGGGCCGCAGTTTCACGTCGGCATCGTCGACGTCGGCAGCGACGACGGCGCGCCGGAAGGTGACGTCACCCTCGGCTCCGGCGATCAACCGCAGCGACGCACGCGCAGCCTCACCCATGGCGACCTCGGCCAACTCGTCGTCGTCCCCCGCCGCATATGACTCCCGCAGAGTCGGGGTGACCGCAAAAGCCGTCCGGCTCATCGGGTCGAACTCCTGATCTGCGACCAACTTCTGCAAAATCTCGACCGTCGCCGGCACGTACACCCTCATGAGACCACCTTCATGCTCGTTCGTCACCGACTCGCATCCGTCAATTCCTCGAGTGACTCGAAGATCAGCGAACGAACGACGTCGACGTCCGACATCGCGTCACGGTCGGCATTCAAACCGTAGTAGACATTTCCGTCGTACGACGTCAGGGCGATGCTGAGTGTCTGATTCTTGAGCAGTGGCGACACCGGATACATCTCCAGCATCCGAGCCCCGCCGAGGTAGAGCGGAAACTGCGGCCCCGGCGCGTTGGTGATCATCAGATTGAACATTCGCTGCGAGAGACTGCTGGCCGCGCGCGAACTCATCGCATGCAGCGTCGCCGGCGCAAACCCGGACATCCGCACCATCGTCTGTGCGGTCACCCGCCGACCCTGGCGTGCAAACGCCTCCGTCGCATGCGCCACGTGCGAGAGCCGAACCACCGCGTTGGGTTCACCGACAGGCAGGTCGATCAGGAACGAGGAAACATGTCCCGGCGCCTGCGGATCGTCGACGTCGGGACTCTCGGGGCCGTCCGTGTAGACCGACATGGGAACCATCGCTCGCACGATGGTCGCCTCAGTCACCGGTTCGCCGCGTGAGAGGAGCCAGTTGCGCATCGCACCAGCGATGACGGTCAGAATCACGTCGTTGATCTCGCACCCGTACCTCGCCCGAATGCGTCGATAGTCTTCGAGAGACGTCTTGGCCACCGCAAGGCGTCGATTGCGCGAGATGGTGGCGTTGAGCGGGCTCGACGGGGCCACCTGCGTCGCCGTTCGGACCACTTCGGCAAGTTTTCCGAGTGCACTCACCGCCTCGGTGAGAGACGTGGTCACGTCGTTGAACGTTGCGCGGGCCTGCGCGATCCCCTCCCCCGGGCTCGTCACGAGATCTGCCAGAGCACTGACCAACAAGCTGGTGTCGCTCGGCGGCCTGGCCGGCATCCACAGTTCCTCGGGGCCGGGCGCTCGATTCTTCTCCGGATCGAAGATCACCTGGCTGATCTCGGGAGCCGCTTCGCCGTCCACCAACGACGAATGAGACTTCGTGAAGATGGCAAATCTGTTTCTGGTCAGCCCCTCGACCAGGTACATCTCCCATAGCGGCCTCGTGCTGTCGAGCGGCCTCGACGTCAGCCGGGCGATCAGGTCCATCAGCTGTTCATCGGAACCGGGCTTGGGCAGAGCCGATCGGCGTACGTGGTACGTGATGTCGAAATCCGAGTCGTCCACCCACACCGGACGGGCCAGGCCGAACGCCACCTCACGAACCCTCTGGCGGTACCGCGGAACCGATCCGAGCCGATCTTCGACCAGACGAAGCAATTCCTCGTGATCGATCCCGTTTCGCAGTTGCCGGAAAATCCCCAACGAGCCGACATGCATCGGCGTCGTCCCGGCTTCGAGGAAGTAGAAAGCCGCGTCCTGAGTGGTCAGTCTGTTCACCATGGCTTCGTGTCCCCTCCTGCGCCCAGATCGAACAGAATCGACAACTCCTCGATCGTTGATTCCGAGCCGACGTGGTGGACGCCGACCATCCCGACGGCCACCGCCGCGCGCACGTTGACCTCGAGGTCGTCCACGAAAACGAAGTCCCCCGGGTCGACGCCCAACCGACTCGCCGCCAACCGATAGATCTCGGCATCCGGCTTTGCCATCGCTACGTCACCGGACAGGATCACATCGTCGACCAAGACCCCGTCGCCGAGATCCCGCAACCACTGAGCACTGGCGCCGCCGGGATCGTTACTGACAATTCCCGTCACGATTCCGCGCGCCCTCACAGCGCGCACCAGCGCGCTCAAGCCCTCGAGATCCGATCCCGGACCGAACAGCACGCCACCGACATCCAACAGAAGTCCCCGCACGCCATCACCCTAAGTCGCGATGGTGATCACGGCGACATCTCGAGCATTTCGTGTCATGCTTCTCACCATCGCTCGGGGGAGCGAAAGTCCGAATCGGCCAACTCGGACGCACGATCATCCGGGGGGATGTCATGGAGCAGGACTGCAAAATTCTTCTCGAGCCGGCACCACAATTCGAGCCTCACGCGCACACCGTCGTGCTGTCGCGGCCGCAGTGTCGACCAGACCGAGCGCAGTGCCGAACCGACCGGATGCTGCGTCGCCCGCGCAAGACGCCACACAACGGAACGTCGGCGCATGCCACTCCTGATCCGAGTTCTCCCGATCCGAATGCGGCGGGTGCCGACATCTTCTGGAACCGATCACTTCGACTTGTTCTCGAAACCGTCGACCGACGACGAAATCCACGACAGCTGAAAGGCGTGCTGACGCCGGCCGTCCTGGAAGTTGTTGCGCGACTGTACACTTCAGACTCTGCGGCCCGAAAAATGGGCGGCGCGGCCGTTCACCGCACCCACGTTCAAGCGGTTTCAGAGAGTGCCGCCGAAGTCTGTGCGACGTACACACGAGGCACGCAGACATTTGCCGTCGCAGGTCGGATCGACCACGCAGACGGAACAGGCTGGACGGTCACCGCACTACACATGGTGTGACCGTCCAGCCTGTCGAGCACTATCTCTGAAACCTCAGTCTGTACTGAACCTCAGCGCTTGCGCTTGGACTTCGGAGCCCGGTTGCTCTTCGACTGCGTCCGCGCTGCTTCACGACGTTCGCGACGTGAGGCGGCACCGTCACCGGAGTCGGCGGCCGAGTCGCGGGTTGCCTTTGCCTTGCCGTCCTCGTCAGGGCCGGTGTACGTCAACCGTGACGGACCTTCGTCGTCAAGCCCCTTGGCGCGCAACGCCGTCGGGGCAGCAGCCCCGGTTGTCCTGGCCGCGGCTTCCTGCGTCGGGAGCGGCTTGGGCGCCGTGGCGGACGCCGCAGCAGCCGAGCCCGCCGTGACGGAAATTCCGCTCGCGGGCTGTGCCGGAGCCGCCTCGACCTGCAGGTTGAAGAGGAATCCGACAGACTCTTCCTTCAGACCGTCGAGCATGCCGATGAACATGTCGTAGCCTTCGCGCTGGTACTCGACCAGTGGGTCACGCTGGGCCATCGCACGCAGGCCGATTCCCTCCTTGAGGTAATCCATCTCGTAGAGATGCTCACGCCACTTGCGGTCCAGGACCGAGAGGAAGACACGACGCTCGAGTTCACGCATACCGTTTTCGCCGGCGATCGAGTCGATCTCGGCTTCGCGCTTCTTGTACGCCGCGTGGGCGTCTTCGAGCAACGCGGTGCGCAGGTCGTCACGGCTCAGGTCGCTGTTGATACCTGCACCGTCCTCCCCCGCCAACGCCTTGTGATCGATACCGACCGGGTACAGCGTCTTGAGCGCCGTCCACAACTGCTCGAGATCCCAGTCCTCGACGTAGCCCTCCGCGGTCGCGCCGTCCACGTAGGCGGTGACCACGTCGGTGATCATCTGCTCAACCTGGCCCTCCATGTCCTCACCCTCGAGGATCTGGCGGCGCTCCTTGTAAATGACCGTTCGCTGCTGGTTCATGACCTCGTCGTACTTGAGGACATTCTTGCGAATTTCGAAGTTCTGCTGCTCGACCTGCGTCTGAGCGCTCTTGATGGCCTTCGAGACCATCTTGGCTTCGATCGGAACGTCGTCAGGCAGGTTGAGGCGCGTCATGATCGACTCGAGTGCCGAACCGTTGAAGCGGCGCATCAGCTCGTCACCGAGCGAAAGGTAGAACCGCGATTCGCCGGGATCACCCTGACGTCCGGAACGACCACGTAGCTGGTTGTCGATACGACGCGATTCGTGACGCTCGGTGCCCAGGACGTACAGGCCACCTGCATCGCGGACCTTCTCCGCGTCTTCCTTCACTTCAGCCTTGACCTCGTCGAGGACGGCGTCCCAGGCTGCCTCGTACTCGTCCGGCGTCGTCACCGGGTCGAGGCCCTTCTTGCGCAGCGCGATGTCCGCGATGATGTCCGGGTTACCACCGAGCACGACGTCGGTACCGCGGCCGGCCATGTTGGTCGCGACGGTGACCGCACCGGAGCGACCGGCCTCGGCGATGATGGTCGCTTCCTTCTCGTGAAACTTCGCGTTGAGGACGTTGTGGGCAACGCCACGCTTGGTGAACTGCTTGGACAGGTACTCCGAGCGCTCGACGCTGGTGGTACCGATCAGAACGGGCTGGCCGTTCTCGTGACGCTCGACGACATCGTCGACCACGGCATCGAACTTGGCTTCCTCGGTCTTGTAGATGAGGTCGCCGTTGTCGACTCGGACCATCGGACGGTTGGTCGGGATCGGGATCACGCCGAGGGTGTAGGTCTGGTGAAGCTCGGCAGCTTCCGTCTCGGCGGTACCCGTCATTCCCGACAACTTGTCGTACAGACGGAAGTAGTTCTGCAGGGTGATGGTGGCGAGGGTCTGATTCTCGGCCTTGATCTCCACCTTCTCCTTGGCCTCGATCGCCTGGTGCATGCCCTCGTTGTAGCGGCGTCCGACCAGCACGCGACCGGTGAACTCGTCGACGATGATGACCTCGCCGTCGCGGACGATGTAGTCCTTGTCCTTGGTGTAGAGCTCTTTGGCCTTGATCGCGTTGTTGAGGTAACTCACCAGCGGCGAATTCGCGGCTTCGTACAGGTTGTCGATACCGAGCTGGTCCTCGACCAGTTCGACGCCCGCCTCGTGCACACCGATGGTGCGCTTGCGGATGTCGACCTCGTAGTGAACGTCCTTCTTCAGCAGCGGCGCGATGCGCGCGAATTCGCTGTACCACTTGCTGGAACCGTCGGCCGGGCCCGAGATGATGAGCGGGGTTCGGGCTTCGTCGATGAGGATCGAGTCGACCTCGTCCACGATGGCGAACGCATGGCCACGCTGGACCAGGTCGTCCAACGAATGCGTCATGTTGTCGCGCAGGTAATCGAAACCGAACTCGTTGTTGGTGCCGTAGGTGATGTCCGCTGCGTAGGCGACGCGACGCTCGGCCGGCGTCATGCCCGAGAGGATCACGCTGGTCTCGAGGCCGAGGGCGCGGTGAACGCGGCCCATCCACTCCGAGTCACGCTTGGCGAGGTAGTCGTTGACTGTGACCACGTGGACGCCGTCGCCGGCGATCGCGTTGAGGTATGCCGGAAGAACGCAGGTCAGGGTCTTGCCCTCACCGGTCTTCATTTCGGCGACGTTGCCGAAGTGCAGGGCCGCGCCACCCATGATCTGCACGTGGAAGTGCTTCTGGTCGATCACGCGCCACGACGCCTCGCGGGCCACGGAGAATGCCTCGGGCAGCAACTCGTCGAGAGTTTCCCCGGCGGCGTAGCGCTCACGGAACTCGGCGGTCTTGGCTTTGAGTTGCTCGTCTGTCAGGCCTTCGACATCGGGCGACAGAGATTCGACATGCTCGGCGATGTGCTTGAGCCGCTTGACCATGCGACCTTCACCAACACGGAGCAGCTTCGATAGCGACAGCGACGGCACAGTCTTCTTCGTCCTCAATCTTCGGCGACAGGGGGTCACACACTGAAAATCCGGCCGGGGTCCGAAAACTCCGGCCGGATTCCATGGTAGGCGCTACCGGCGGTGAGCGAGCAAACCCACCACCGATTGGGTCATGTCAGGCGGATCAATCCATAGTCGAAAGCGTGACGACGGTAGACGACGGACGGCTTGTCCGACTCCTTGTCATGGAAGAGAAAGAAGTCGTGTCCGACCAGTTCCATCTCGTAGAGAGCGTCGTCGATGGTCATCGGCTCGGCCGGGTGATCCTTCGTGCGGACCACGCGTCCGGGGCCGTCGTACTCGTCCGGCTCTTGACCGTTCAGCGAAATGTCCGGTGTGACTCCGAGTGAGTCTGCGTCGACGAGAGAGGCGGTTGCCTCCGCGACGGATACCGGTCGCTTGTCACCGTAATGGACCTTCTTGCGGTCCTTGGTTCGACGGAGGCGACTCTCGAGCTTGTCGATCACCGATTCGAAGGCGGCGTAGAAGCTGTCTGCGGACGCTTCGGCTCGGGCCACCGGGCCTTTACCTCGAGCGGTGATCTCGACGCGCTGGCAACTCTTGGCCTGTCGTCGGTTGCGTTCATGTTGGAGTTCCACGTCGAAGTGGAATATGGAGGGGTCGAAGTGTTCGAGTCGCGCCAGCTTTTCCGAAACGTAGATTCGGAAGTGATCGGGGATCTCGACATTTCGTCCCTTGACTACGACGTCGGATCTCGGAGCTGCGGCATTCTCGGAACGCTCGATGGTGGCGTCCTCGATGAAAAACGAGGCTTGCGAAGGGGTCGTCACTCGTACCTCCCAATTACGGCCCCGCCCCACGGTGGGCGGCGGCAAATTCTGCAAGTACCGAGAGGGGATCCGCCCGGCACCAGTATCGAAGTACCACCTCCTACCAGTATTTTCGGGTGTGCCGCCGACGCTAGTACGTAACGCGCGCGAGTGCCACTGTTCCAACGAAATTCATCTAAGCCCCTGCAAGGACAAGCACGAGAGTTGTCCGAATCCCACTGAGCGAGAGAGCCCGAACCGACTCTGCCGCAGTCGCTCCCGTCGTCAGGACGTCGTCGAGCAGGACGACGTCGCTGTCCCCCATGTGGGAAGAGATCGCAGTGGTGTCGAGAGACACATGACCGTTCACATTGGTCACCCGGTCGGCCGCGGACAGTCCGACCGAGTCACGTACGCCCCGCGCCATCCGGAGAATCGGACAGACTTGTATCGGACGACCCACGACAGAACCGGCTTCCCGCTCTTCGGCTCTCTGCTTCTCGCACACACTCTCGGCTATCCGGCGAACCGGATCACCCCCTCGAGATCGCGCCGCCCGGGCGCGCGTGGGAGCCGGAACCAGGACGATCGGTGCACGATTCCCGCCACCGAGCTCGCCCCACCGTTCCAGCATGGCCAATGCACCGGCCACAGCGATCCCCAGAGGCATCGTGAGGTCCCGGCGACCGCGTTCCTTCATCTCGATCACACTGCGACGCCTGGGGCCGTCGTAGCGGCCGAGCGCCCACACCGGCACGCCCGGATCGACGCGCGGACTCAGTTGAACTGGATGGTCGCTCAGCAGTTCCGCGCACTCACGACACCACAGAGTCCCTGTGCGGGCGCACCCACCACACTCGCGTGGCAACAACAGATCGAGCAGGCCGGCACCGAATTTCTTGTCCCCCATGGCCGAATCATGAATGAGAGCACCGACAAGTCAGCCAGGTAGAACCGGAATTGCTTTCTGTCCGGTCAGCACAGTCACTTCACGCCAACGACGATCACCGGCGGGGTCGTTGTTGTTCAGTTGGAACACCGCACGCGCGTCGGCGACGTACTCGGTGGTCGGCGACGCATCCACGGAGGTGACGGGGGCGGTCAGGTTTCCACTCGGCAGCGCGTCCATTCGGGAACCGTCGATCGCGACCTGGACGACCGGTATGTCGGCTCCGCTACGCGCGATCACGATGGTGTCGCTGTTGCTCCAGTCGAGTGAGAGTGCGGTACTGCCCAAGCCCGAGGCCACCGCGCGCGGACTCGTCAGGGCGTAGACCCCGCTGGCTGTGCGTACGACCACGGCCAGGTAGACCTTGCCGTCGATGATCATCGCGGCTCGCACGCCGTCGCGAGAGAGACGCAGTTCCGAGATCGTGGAACCGACCGACGTCAGGGCCCCGACGTCGACATTGGTGACCGACACTCGACCCGTTCCGGGTTCACGGACGACCCGAACGACGGTATTGCCGTTCACCGCCGCCCAGACCGCGTTGTTGTCCAGCTCCCACGAAGGTCGGGTGATGGCGCTGCCTTCGAGTACCGGAACGGCACCTTCGCCGTATGTGCCGAGCGAGAGTGCAAACCGTGTGCCTGGATCGGGACGAGCGGTGTCCGAGACGGCGGCAACCAGCTTGCCGTCGCGGGAGAGAGCTGCCCCCGTGAGGTTGCCCGCATTGCCCGCGAAGCCGGGCACCGGAACCGCCTCCTGCTCGGTGACGCTCACCAGTGAGCCGTTGCGCAAGGCGTGCAGGCCGACGGTCGCACTCGTGGTGGCCAGCGGATTGGTGGACGCAACGTCAGCGGTGGTCCAGCCGTCAGCATGAGCGGCGTCCAGCGGCTCGCCGTCGATCTGCAGAGCGTAGGGTCCCGCGACGTCTGCATTGGCGAGCGTCCAAATGACCTGCGCTGCAAACAAACCGCGAGTCGCGGCATCCATCGGGTTGTCCAGGCGGAAGTTGATGCGCACACCACCGAGACCGACACCGACCTGTCCCGGCTTGCCGTCGGCCTTCGTGATCGGACCGATGACCGACACACCATTGCCGAGTTCGTTTCGTACAGCCGGCGCGAGCGCTGCCTTCGGTCCGTCGATCATCAGACCGATCAACTGAGCCGCCACCTGATCCTGCCCACCGGAGATCCAGCGGAGATCGGGGACAACCGTCTGACTCGTCGGGTCGAGGAAGAACAACGATTTCCGCTGATAGGCGCCGAGGAACTGAGGGCGCTCCATGATCACACCGGGAGGCAGGTCACTGATCCGCCATTCGCCGTCGGTCAACGTCAGCGTCATCTTCGCTTCGAAGCTGCCCTCTTCGGGGACGTACAGGCCGCCCGGGTCGAGGCGACCGACCTTGTTCACACGAATCGTGTACACCGCTTCGGAACTGGTTCGCGAGGCCGACAGGGTGTCGATCTTGTCGACGATGACTGCACTGGCAGCATCGTCCCAACGCGCCGACGCGTCCTTGGTGAGGTACTGACGTGCTGCGGCGTGCCGGTTGGACGGGTCGGTACTCGCCTTGACGAAGTCGCGTACCAGTAGGTCCGGCTCTCGACCCGAGGCCGGTGATTCGACCGACGTTCCGGGCACGGCTGTTGCCAGAGTTCCGATTGCCTGCGGCGACGAGGACTCCGGCAAACTGGCGCACGCACCGGTCAGCAACAGCACACTGAGCGTGGTTGCAAGAAGTCCCAGACGACGGCGGGTTCCGATCATGATCGATCCCCACCGTTGGACTCGTTCCGTGAGTCAGGTTCGCGCGGGGTCGGCAGTGATGACGTGACCTCGCCGACGGTATCGGCGACGATGTCGGCTTCGCTCGGCGTGCGCACGAATTTGGTGGTCGTGGGCTTGAGTGGCAGCGGACTCGACACGACTTTCTTGCCGCGGGTACGCGAGAGCGTCAGCCGGAAGCAGGCGCCAACTCCCGGTTCGCCCCAGGCCTCGAGCTTGCCGTCGTGCAGATTCGCATCCTCGACGCTGATCGCGAGGCCGAGTCCCGTGCCACCACTGCGGCGTACGCGGGACGGGTCCGAGCGCCAGAACCGGTTGAAGACCAACTTCTCCTCACCTGGCCGCAACCCCACGCCGCTGTCGCGGACGATGAAGGCGAGTGCATTCTCGTCGGCGCGAAGGCGAAGCAGAATCGGCTTCCCCTCACCGTGGTCGATGGCGTTGGCCAGGAGATTTCGCAGGATGCGTTCGACGCGGCGCGGGTCAACATCTGCCATGACCGGCTCGTCGGGCATGTCGACGATCAGTTCGGTGCCGGATTCGCGGGCGAGATGGCGAACCGTGGAGACCGCCGCTCGCGCACACATCCGCACGTCGAGTTGTTCGGACGCCAACTCCGCGACACCGGCATCGTGTCGGGAGATCTCGAGGAGGTCCGCCAGGAGCCCTTCGAACCTGTCCAGTTCGGCGACAAGCAGTTCCGAAGACCGGCGCAACATCGGGTCGAGGTTCTCGCTGCCGTCGTAAATCAGGTCAGCGGCCATTCGGACCGTGGTCAGCGGTGTGCGGAGTTCATGGCTGACATCGGACGTGAAGCGTTTCTGGAGACTGCCGAACTCCTCGAGTTGTGTGATCTGTTTGGACAGACTCTCGGCCATCTCGTTGAAGGACATGGCCAGACGCGCCATGTCGTCCTCGCCGCGGACCGGCATTCGCTCCTTGAGTCGGCCGTCCGCGAAACGCACCGCGATTCGTGAGGCCGATCGAATGGGAAGCACGACCTGCCTGGCGACCAACAGCGAAATCGCCGCGAGGAGCACAAGCAGGACTGCTCCACCGATCAGCAGGGTGCTTCGAACAAGCGACAGACTCCGGTCTTCGCTGGCGAGCGGGAAGATCAGGTACAGCTCGAGACCCGAGATCGACGACGCGGTAGGGCTGCCGATGATCAGCGCGGGACCGGAATAACCGTTCGGATTGGACACCGTCGCGAATTGGTAGCTGATCTGGCCTCGCTTGACGAACTCACGAAGGTTGTCCGGGATCTGCTCGACCGGCCCCGAACTGGTGGGCTGGCGCGGCCCGTCGCCCGGCACGATCAGCACCGGGTCGAAGGTGCCGGCCGACCCGGAGGCTTGGCCCGAGGTCTGGTTTCGACGACTCGTCAGTCCGGACGCAGCACTTTCCAATTGGACGTTGAGTGCCGTCGAATCGTCGACGCCCGCGAGTTGGTCTTCGACGATGCCGCGGGCACGGTCCATTTCCTCGGTCGCTGCGGTGATTTTCGTTTCCAGCAGCCGATCGGTGATCTGGCTGGTGAGCACGACACCGAGAATGACGATGACGATCAGAGACAACGTCAAAGTCGAGACGACCACTCGCAACTGGAGCGAGCGTCGCCACGTGTGCGCGAGGGTGTTGCTCATCGAGTGACACCACCGCAGAAATGGCGTCAGCCGTCGGTTGAGACGACGACGCCACCTGGAAACTCCGCTCACGGCGGTCCGGCCTTGTAGCCGACCCCCCTGACCGTCAGAACCACTTCGGGATTCTCGGGATCAGTTTCGACCTTGGCGCGCAAACGCTGAACGTGCACGTTCACCAGACGGGTGTCGGCGGCGTGGCGGTATCCCCACACCTGCTCGAGAAGGACTTCACGGGTGAACACCTGGCGCGGCTTGCGCGCCAATGCGACCAGCAGGTCGAATTCGAGTGGTGTGAGCGAGATCTGCTCGCTGCCGCGGCTGACCTTGTGAGCCGGAACGTCGATCACGATGTCGGCGATGCTCAGCAGCTCCGCCGGCTCCTCTTCGGTGCGGCGCAGACGAGCGCGCACCCGCGCCACCAACTCCTTCGGCTTGAACGGCTTCATGATGTAGTCGTCCGCACCGGATTCGAGGCCGAGCACGACGTCGACGGTGTCGGTCTTGGCCGTCAACATCACGATGGGCACACCGGAATCCGCACGCAGAACCCGGCATACGTCGATCCCGTTCATTCCGGGAAGCATGAGATCGAGCAGGACGAGATCGGGGCGAGTCTCACGCACTGCCGCGAGCGCCAGGGTTCCGTCGCCTACCACGTAGGGATCGAAACCCTCACCACGCAGCACGATCGTGAGCATCTCGGCGAGTGCCGTGTCGTCGTCGACAACCAGAATCCTTGGTTTCATATCCCTATCGTTGCATCTCGGAGCGATGAATCAGACCGTTACGAGGCCGTGCGGCGTGCCGCGTCTTTCCCTCTACTGTGCCGGAAAGTTCGAATCCCGGCTGCAAGGGTGACCGATCACGCGAAATCCGCGAGCCTGCGCGCCAGGTCGGCCGGGTCCGTCTCCGGCCCCAAGATCCACCAGGGTGAGACCCAGTCCGTCGCTGCCAACTGGGTGTACAGCTGACCGGTTCGGGCCTGCAGGCCGCCGTCACGCTCGTACGCGTCGAGCTGACGCGACGCGTCCTCGGCCTCACGGGAGCGGGCGCGCTGCTCGGCGAGGGCTACCGGTACGTCGAGGTACAACTGCAGATCGGGAGAGGGCAGAGCGAGTCGGCCCAACTCCAATTCACGGACCCAGGCGACCATCTCGCCGTCCACGCCCTGATGCACTCGCGCCGCGTTGTAGGCAGCGTTGGACGCCACGTAGCGATCGAGCAGAACAATGTCGTTGGTGGACAACAGTTCCGAGATCTGACCCGCAGCACCGGCGCGGTCCAAGGCGAACAGAACTGCCATCGCGTTCACGGACTCGGCCAAGTCTCCGTGTGAACCTTTTAGCGCCTCGGCCGCCAGATCCGCGTGGATCGACTTTCCGTACCGCGGAAAATCCAGAGTCGCGATCGACGTGCCGCCGCGGCGGAGTTCGCCCTCCACTTTGCCGATCAACGTACGCTTTCCAGCTCCGTCAAGGCCTTCCAATGCCACCAGTGTTCCCACGGCGGACAAGCCTATCCCCCGGCCTGCTTGCACAGACCGGGGGACGGCGGACACTACATCCTCAGCGATGAATCACCGGGTCAGTAGCGGTAGTGCTCCGGCTTGTACGGGCCTTCGACGTCGACGCCGATGTACTCTGCCTGATCCTTGGTGAGCTTGGTCAGCGTGCCACCGAGTGCCTCGACGTGGATCTTGGCGACCTTCTCGTCGAGGTGCTTGGGGAGGCGGTAGACCTCGTTGTCGTACTCGTCCGGCTTTGTCCACAGTTCGATCTGCGCGATGACCTGGTTGGAGAAGCTGTTGCTCATCACGAATGACGGGTGGCCCGTCGCGTTGCCGAGATTGAGCAGGCGGCCTTCGGACAGCACGATGATCGAGTGGCCGTCGGCAAACGTGAACTCGTCGACCTGCGGCTTGATGTTGATCCGCGTGACGTCGCCGGACTTCTCGAGGCCGGCCATGTCGATCTCGTTGTCGAAGTGACCGATGTTGCCCAGGATGGCCTGGTGCTTCATGGCCTTCATGTGCTCGAACGTGATGATGTCCTTGTTACCGGTGGACGTGATCACGATGTCGGCCCAGCCGATGGCCTGCTCGACCGTCTTGACCTCGAAGCCGTCCATGAGCGCCTGAAGGGCGTTGATGGGGTCGACCTCGGTGACCGCGACGCGAGCGCCCTGGCCGCGAAGTGCCTCGGCACAACCCTTGCCGACGTCTCCGTAACCGCAGACCAGCGCAGCCTTGCCACCGATCAGAACGTCGGTGCCGCGGTTGATGCCGTCGAGCAGCGAGTGGCGCGTGCCGTACTTGTTGTCGAACTTGCTCTTGGTGACCGAGTCGTTGACGTTGATCGCGGGGAACGTGAGTTCACCGGCAGCGGCAACCTGGTACAGACGCAGAACGCCCGTGGTGGTCTCTTCGGTGACGCCCTGGACGGACTCGGCGATCGCGGTCCACTTGCCCTTGTCAGCGGCGAGCGACTGACGCAGAAGCGCGAGGAAGACCTTGTACTCGTCTGAATCCTGGTCGTCGTCCGTCGGCGGCACGACGCCGGCCTTCTCGAACTGTGCGCCCTTGAGCACGAGCATGGTGGCGTCGCCACCGTCGTCGAGAATCATGTTGGCAGGCTCACCCGGCCAGGTCAGCATCTGCTCGGCTGCCCACCAGTACTCCTCGAGGGTTTCGCCCTTCCAGGCGAAAACCGGAACGCCCTTGGGCTCTTCCGGAGTGCCGTGCGGACCGACGACGATAGCGGCGGCAGCGTGGTCCTGCGTGGAGAAGATGTTGCACGAAGCCCAGCGCACCTCGGCACCGAGCGCGGTCAGCGTCTCGATCAGAACTGCGGTCTGAATGGTCATGTGCAGCGAGCCGGAAACGCGAGCGCCCTTGAGCGGCAACACCTCTGCGTATTCGCGACGAAGCGCCATGAGGCCGGGCATCTCGTGCTCTGCCAGACGGATTTCCTTGCGACCGAACTCCGCGAGCGAAAGATCTGCAACTTTGAAGTCGATGCCATTACGGCTCTCGGCCACGGGCGTTGTTGAAACTGAGGTCGTCATCTGCCTCTCCTGGTTGACGTGCATACTCTGCACAAGCCTATCGGTGCACAAGGCTATCGGTTAGACGCCCTCTCTCGCCCGACCATCTCCCGCCCGGCCCGCGCGCGCCACATCGATGAACGGTCCGAGCAAAGTACCCAGATCCTCCGCGACCGAAGCTCCGGACTCCGGCGGCATCGAAATGTAGCTCAGCCCGAGGCGCGCAATCGCCCTCGCCAGAATCCCGGCATCAGCAGGTGACGCTTGGATCCACCCTCGCTGGAAGCTCTCCGCGAGCCGCGACGACGCCCGCTCGATGATGACCGCACTGTCGGTGGTGATCAGACGAAGCAGGTCCGGCTTGGCCTCACCGGTGAGCAGCGAGATCACCAGCGGGTCGGTGGCACTGGAGGCGAAAAACGCCCCAAAGCCTGCCATCAGTGCTTCGACTGCACGCCCCTCGTGCGCCACCATGGCCTCGTCCACCGCGTCGACGAAGCCGTCGGCGAGCCGGAGCGCGTACGCCTCGGCGAGCCCTTGCCTCGAACCGAACTCGTTGTAGAGCGTCTGACGGCTCACACCTGCATGCTTGGCCAGAACGGTCAGGGTCACCTCGGACCAGTCGCGTTCGGTCAACAATTCACGCATCGAATCGAGCACCGAGGTACGCAGCAGCAGTCGCGACGCTTCTTTCTGCGGTAGGCGGGTGGGCGTCGAAGTCATGGTGACGACATTACCGCCGCACCTAGGTCCGTTCGACGCCGACGCATCTCACTGCCGCTCGACCTCCACCATGAAGAAGTCACTCTTCGCCGCCCCACAGTCGGGGCAACTCCAGTCTTCGGGAATGTCGTCCCAGCGAGTCCCCGGTTCGATACCGTCCTCCGGCCAGCCGACCGCCTCGTCGTACTCGAATCCGCACTGCGCGCACTGATACAGCTTGTAGTCGTTCACGATTCACTCCCCGCCGTTGCCGGCATCGGATCGAAGTCCAGCTTTTCCCGCACGCCGCAGTCCGGGCAGCACCAGTCGTCCGGAACGGCATCCCACAGTGTTCCCGCCGGAAACCCTTCTCGTGGTGCACCCTTCGACTCGTCGTAGACATACCCACACACCGGGCATCGGTAGCTGCTCATCACGCCGCTCCATATCGAGCGAGGATGCGATCACGCTTGGACGGCTGAACGTTGACTCGGGTGATGTCACCGTCGTAATGGGCAAGCACTTTGGGGTCCATGATTTTTCGCCACAACGGCGGAACGTAGGCGAGCATGATCATGCTCGCGTACCCGCTTGGCAAGTTCGGTGCACCGTCCATGCTTCGTAGCGTCTGATATCGCCGCGTCGGGTTCGCGTGATGGTCACTGTGGCGCTGGAGGTGATACAGGAAAATGTTGGTGCAGATGTGATCGCTGTTCCAACTGTGCTCCGGTGCAGCGCGCTCGTACCGCCCGCTGTCCAAACGGCGACGCTTCAGTCCGTAATGCTCGAGGTAGTTGACCGTTTCGAGCAAGCAGAACCCGAACACGGCCTGCAGCACCAGGAACGGCAGCACCGAGAGCCCGAAGACGGCGACGAGGACACCGAAGAGCGCAACGGACATCAACCACGAATGCAGGACATCGTTGCGAATTGTCCACGGCTTCTTACCCAGTCGATCCAGTCTGGCTTTCTCCAGGGACCACGACGAGCGCAAGGATCCCCACACGCTGCGCGGCAGGAAGGTCCAGAAGCTCTCACCGAAACGAGACGACGCCGGATCCTCCGGCGTAGCGACACGTACATGGTGTCCGCGATTGTGCTCGATGTAGAAGTGGCCGTAAAACGACTGCGCCAGAGTGATCTTCGACAACCAGCGCTCGAGATCATCCTTCTTGTGACCGAGTTCGTGCGCCGTGTTGATCCCGATTCCCGCGACGCAGCCGATACTGATCGCCAAACCGATCTTGGAGATCAGCCCAAGTCCCCCGTCGATCCCGAGCCATGACAGGTCCGTCGCCGACCAGAGATAGCAGGCCAGGACGAGGCTGGCCAACTGGAACGGTATGTAGATGTACGTGCAGTACCGGTAGTACCTGTCGCTCTCGAGACGCTCCATCACCTCGTCCGGTGGATTCTCGCCGTCCGGGCCGAAAAAGATGTCGAGGATCGGGAGCAGGACGTAGACGAGCAGCGGCCCGATCCACCACCAGACCGGTGCGACCGCATTCCATCCGAGATTGTCGAACAACGCGACCAATCCGACGGCGATGAAAACCGCCGTCGGCGGCACCAGGCCGAGCAGCCAGAGATACCTCTTCTTGTCACGCCACTGCTCCGGCGGGAGCGTCTGCCCGGACTGCGAGTTCACGTGCGTCGACACGGTCTGCCTCCTCGATTCGGACCGACTCGACAACTGTGAGTCAGTTCACTATCTAGTAGACAGTACTACTTGATTTGTACACTCGATAGACAAATCGCAAACTTTGTACAATCACTCTATTTCGCCGCGCTCACGCTTTCCGATCAACGAATGCTGTCTGCTGTAGGCGAAGTAGATGACAACACCGAGAGCCATCCAGACCACGAACCTCATCCAGGTCTCCACCGACAGGTTGAACATCAACCAGAGACACGCGAGTACCGCCAGGATCGGGACCAGCGGGACAAGCGGAACCCGGAACCCGCGGGGTAGGTCCGGCCGCGTCCGACGAAGCACGAGAACCCCCAACGACACGAGAACAAACGCGAACAGCGTGCCGATGTTGACCATTTCTTCGAGGGTGCCGATCGGAAACACTCCGGCGAGCACCGCGACCACAACGCCGACCAACACGGTGATCCGCACCGGCGTTCCGTGCTTGCCTGTCGGCGCCAAGCGTCGCGGCATCAGACCGTCGCGTGCCATCGCGAAGAGCACCCTGGTCTGACCGAGCATCAGCACCATCACCACTGTCGTCAGGCCTGCCAACGCGCCGAACGAGATGACGTTTTTCGCCCACGTGATGTCGTGGAAGGCGAATGCCGTTGCCAGGTTGGAGGTATCGCCCTCGAGTTCGGTGTACTTCACCATCCCGGTCAACACGAGTGTCACCGCCACGTACAGAACCGTCACGATCAGGAGAGAGCCCAGGATGCCGCGAGGCAACGCCTTCTGCGGTTCCTTCGCCTCCTCCGCCGTCGTGGCGACGACGTCGAAGCCGATGAACGCGAAGAACACCAGACTGGCTGCCGCGAGCAATCCGTACCACCCGAACGTGCTGCCACCGGCCCCCGTCACGTACGAGAACAGGGACTGGTGAATGCCCTCCCCCGTCGATCCCGCTTCAGACGGCGGAATGTACGGCGAGTAGTTGTCGGTGTCGATGTAGAAGAGCCCGACGATGATCACCAGCAACACCACCGCGACCTTGATCGCCGTAATCACCAGCGAAACCCTCGACGAGAGTTTGGTACCGGTCGCGAGCAGCACCGTGATGACCACGATCACCAGCACCGCTCCCCAGTCGAAGGAGATCGGCCCCAACTCGACGATCGGACTGCGTGAGCCCATCACTTCGCCGAGGTACAGCGACCAGCCTTTTGCGACCACCGAAGACGCCAAGGCGAATTCGAGGATGAGATCCCAGCCGATGATCCAGGCGACGAATTCGCCGAATGTCGCGTACGAGAATGTGTAGGCGCTACCGGCAACCGGCACCGTCGATGCGAACTCGGCATAACAGAGCGCTGCAAGTCCGCAGGCGATGGCGGCAATGACAAACGCCAGGGAGACCGACGGCCCGGCGACATTTCCCGCAGTCCGAGCCGTGAGTGTGAAGATGCCCGCGCCGATGACCACCGCGACACCAAACACGGTGAGATCCCACGAGTTCAGTTCTTTCCGGAGTTTGGTTTCCGGTTCGTCCGTGTCCTTGATGGACTGCTCGATCGATTTCGTTCGAAACAGCTTCGACCGTCCAGATCCGTCCTGCTCGTCCTTGACAGCCATTGCCGCCTCCTTGCTGGGGACCAGCAGGTCCCACTATGGGCAAGTAGAGAGATGGCATCAGCCTAAGCCCGCAGGCACGGCTTTGTTCAGGGTTTGTCGGGAGCCTGTAGATCTGTCTCAAGGCGATCTGCCCTGAGACGATCCAGGTCCGGCTCGAGGTAGATCACCCGCGCCGCAGGTACGGCAGCGCGCACGCGGGACTCGGCCTCGTCGATCGCCGTCGCCACATCCGAGATCGTCGATCCGATCGGCACCGCAACCTTGGCAGCAACAAGAATCTCCTCGGGACCGAGGTACTGCGTCTTGCAATGAATGACGCGTTCGATACGAGTTCCGTCGACCAGGGCGTTCAGGATCAGTTCGGTCTCCACCGCCGTTGCGCCCTCACCGATCAGCAGCGACTGCATTTCGATGATCAGAATGATCGCGATGATGCCGAGCAGGACACCGATGCACAGAGTTCCGATGCCGTCGAAGACCGGATTTCCGGTCACCATCGTGAGGCCGACGCCGCCGAGCGCAAGGACCAGACCGATCAATGCGCCGGTGTCCTCGACCAGGACAACCGGAAGTTCCGGGCTACGAGAGGTTCGGATGAAGTTCCACCACGACGCGTTTCCCTTGAGCGGTCGTGATTCCTTCGCTGCGGTCAGGAAGCTGTAGCCCTCCAGACAAATCGCGATGACAAGAATCCCAATTGCCACGAAGGCCGAATTGAGTTCTTCCGGATGCTGAATCTTGTGAATACCTTCGTAGATCGCGAACAACGAGCCGAGGGTGAAGAGCACCAGTGCAACGACAAAAGAATAGAAGTATCGGTTGCGCCCGTAGCCGAACGGGTGCAGTTGATCTGCCTCACGTTCTGCCTTCTTCTGCCCCAGGAGCAGCAACCCTTGATTGGACGTGTCGGCCACCGAGTGCACTGACTCGGCGAGCATCGACGACGATCCAGTGATCAAGAATCCGGCGAACTTCGCTACGGCAATTCCGGCATTGGCTGCGAGAGCCGCCAGGATTGCCTTCTTGCCACCATGAGCCGACACACTGTCTCCTAGTTGACGACTACAGGCTGTTGCCGACTACTGCACTGAATACCTGCGCAGTCGGAGTCCGTGCGCTCAGGTGTATCGCGGGCTCGTCGGCCGCGATCCACGCCGCTCGGCCCCGGTCGAGGTCGAGAGTGTCGGCGCCGCACGTCGCGGTGACCGCGCCGTCGGTGCAGATCAGAATCCGCGGGCCGGAAGAGTCGACCATGATGTCGGTGGAATTCGAGTCGAACTCCAGACGCGTCAGACGAAATTCGGGTGCGGGCGTGACGTACTCGTACCGACCTGATCCTGACCGACCTGATCCCTTTTGACTCGATCGTGATGCCGGAGCCGGATCGAGCACGTCGATATCCGCCCCGACGAAATCCAGAACCCTCAACAGTTCGGGCACGTCGACGTGTTTGGGCGTCAGTCCGCCGCGCAGCACGTTGTCGGAGTTGGCCATGATCTCCACCGCAAGTCCATGGAGATATGCATGGAGATTGCCGGCAGCGAGGAACAGTCCCTGTCCGGGCTCGAGTGTGACGCGGTTGAGCAGCAGTGCGGCCAGTACGCCCGCGTCGCCGGGGTATGCCTCGCTCAATTCCAACGCGGTGCGGATCTCGGTCACGAATTCGGCTTCGTGATGCGCGACGTAAGTGATGCACCCGGCAAGTACGGCAGGGAGCAACGTCCCGAGCACCGTGGACGGCAGCGTGATCCACGTGGTGAACAACGCCCGGAGCCCGTCGGAATCGGGTTGGCCTTCGAGCAGACCGATGTACGGTTCCAACTCGTCGACAGCCAGCGCGCGCAGCAGTTTGACAGTGCGCGTCGGCTCACGGAATCCGGCAAGAGCTTCGAATCTGCTCAGCGCGACAACGAGTTCGGGCTTGTGACTGCCGTCCTTGTAGTTGCGAATCGGCGATTCCATGGGAACGCCGAGAGCGTTCTCACGACGAAAGCCCTCGTCGGCTTGAACAGCACTGGGATGAGCCTGCAGCGACAGCGGTTCTTCCGCCGCAAGCAACTTGAGCAGGAACGGGAGTCGCTCACCGAAAGCCTCGAGGTTCTCACGCCCGAGTTCACGCTCGGGTTCGCGGTGCAGGACCTCGAGCAACGACTCGCTTCCGGATTCGGTGATCACGCGCGCCGGGTCACCCGGATGCGCGCCCAACCACAACTCCGCTTCGGGATGATTCGACGGGGTCGCGAGGCCCCGCAGTTCGGCAATTGCCGTTCGCGAACCCCACGCGTAAGAACGAAGTGCACCTTCGAGTTCACGCACTTACTTCGCACCACCCGTCAACTGCACGTACGCCGCAGCCATGTCCACTCGAGACGCCAACACGAACACCTGCTCCATCTCCGATATCACCACGTTGGTCTGGTCTTCGTCTACCGCCACCACCAGATCCGCGTCGGCCAGTGCGTCCATCCGTCGTTTCGCCTCCCCGCGCGTGGATTCGGTCGCGAAAACGAACGCCCGCGCCGGCGCAGTCGGCAGTGCGCCGTCCAGTTGCGGATCGTGAAAAAACGGGTCGTGGAAAACCGAATCACGCGAAGCTGCGTCCGGCGCGAACAGAGCTCGTGCCGAACGGATCACCTCCGACATCTCTGCGGCGGCGGCGTTCAGGCCCGAGCTCATCAGCGAAATACTGGAGAACTCTGCGAGTGCTGTTGTCACGGAACCACTTCCACACAGAACGACCCGTCGGCCGCTCATTCTGGTGGCCAACGACTTGGCCGGGTTGTGGAATACCTCGTTGGCCGGCCCGTCCCGCAGCGCTTCCGCGTCAACCGCGTCGGCGATTCGACCGAGCACCGCCGAACGGTCATCGATCGATCCCTTGCCCTCGATTTCGGCGGCAACCGCGAGGAAAACGGCGAGGAACCGTGTCATCGTGTGCCTCGGCGAGGCGTAGAGCCGCGGCGGCAACGGCATGGTGCGCCCGGCCGCCACGGCTCGCATGGGCCCCTCGTCCGGAACGGCGACAACAACTTCGGCGCCACGGCGAACGGCACTGTCGACCGATTCGACCAGGCGTGGATCACCCGCATCGTCACCGGCGACGACGATCACGTCCAACGGTCCGGCCCACGACGGCGTCCGGTCGAGCACGATGAGCGGACACCCGATCGAATCTCCGACGAGGGCGAGCGCGATCCTGGCTCCGTGTCGAGCGCCACCGGTGCCGGCGATCAGCACGACGCTGCGCGGGCGCAGACCGGCCAGCCGAGAGATCACCCCCTCGCCGACCGCCGACGCGGTGGCTCGAATCTGTGCGCCCCCCATGGCTACAGACCGCAGTAGCCCCTCCGAATCGGCAGCCGACAAACCCTCGCTGTCGTCGAGGTCGAGAAGCGGCATCGGCGCTGTCATCTCACCGCACCCCCTTCTCCGTTAGCAGTTCCCGCACCATCCAGCATTCCAGCTCTACGCGGTTCGTGGTGGCAAAGCCTTCGTTCCCGACGCCGTCGTTCCCGAAATAGTCCCCCAACTATCCCAGGGCTTCGGCTCACCGACAAACCGATCAGACTCGGATTCAAGCCCGGACGATCGCCAGAATTTCGTTCACCAGTGCGTCGACATCGGCGGACGTGGGTGCTTCGACGTTGAGTCGCAGCAAGGGTTCGGTGTTGGACGCACGCAGGTTGAACCAGGCATTTCCCTCGAGGCTGACCGTGACTCCGTCGAGGCGATCCACCGACTCGGTGCGGTCCGCAAATGCTGCCAGTACGGCGGCCGTGCGATCGGCTGCGTCCGCCACCGTGGAGTTGATCTCGCCCGAGGCCGCGTAGCGCGTGTACTCCGCCATCAACTCCGACAGCGGGCGGTCCTGCTCGCCCAGCGCAGCGAGTACGTGCAACGCCGCGAGCATGCCGGAGTCGGCGCCCCAGAAGTCGCGGAAATAGTAGTGAGCGGAGTGCTCGCCGCCGAAGACGGCACCGGTCTCGGCCATCTCCTGCTTGATGAACGAGTGGCCGACTCGGGTACGAATCGCGACGCCGCCGAGTTCTTCGACCAGTTCGGGCACTGCCCGTGACGTGATCAGGTTGTGGATGATCGACGCGCCCGGTTCCTTCGCGAGTTCACGCTTGGCGACAAGTGCCGTCACCGCGGACGGCGAGACTGGGTCGCCCTTCTCGTCGACGACGAAGCAACGGTCCGCGTCACCGTCGAACGCCAAGCCGATGTCTGCTCCGGTTTCACGCACGTATGCCTGCAGGTCGACGAGGTTGGCCGGATCGAGCGGATTGGCTTCGTGGTTGGGGAACGTGCCGTCGAGCTCGAAGTACAGCGGGAGAACCTCGAGAGGCATCGGCCCGAATACGGCCGGCGAGGTGTGTCCGCCCATGCCGTTGCCGGCGTCGACTGCGACCTTCAGCGGACGCAACGCAGCCAGGTCGACCAATCCGCGTAGGTAGCTCGCGTATTCCTCGAGGACGTCCTTGGTGCTGGCGGTGCCTGCCGGTCCGTCGTATGCGGGAACACCCGAGACGACCTCGGCGGAGATGGTTGCGAGACCGGTGTCCTGACCGACCGGCTTGGCGCCGGCCCGGCACATCTTGATGCCGTTGTACTTGGCCGGATTGTGACTCGCTGTGAACATCGCGCCCGGGCAGTTCAGCAAACCCGATGCAAAGTAGAGCTCGTCCGTCGACGCCAGTCCGATGTAGACGACGTCGAGCCCTTGAGCGAGCACGCCGTCCCCGAAAGCCGAAGACAGCGTGGGCGACGATGCACGCATGTCGCAGCCGATCACAACCGTCGTGGCGGCGCCGGCCTCGTCGCGGACCAGACGGGCGAACGATGCACCGACGTCGCGGACAAAATCTTCGTCGATCTGCTCACCGACCACGCCGCGCACGTCGTACGCCTTGATGATTGCAGCAACCGACTCGGCTGTTCGCCCCACTGAAAACTCTCCTTGTGCATGCACCCTCACAGACGGGAACGTCCGGGCGCGTGGCGTCCGGAGATTCGCAGTACTCGGGTGTGGAAGTACTCGGTCGAGCCTAGCGTCTGCGGCGACGAATCTCGCGTCAGTTGGACGGGTCGGGCAGAACGCGGAGGTGTCCACGACGCCCTGTACGGGCAGTACTCGGAGCTGCGGGACGTATGTCCTCATCTGCGTCGACGTTGGACTTGCTGCGATCTCCGAGACCGGCTTCACGTACAGCTTCGGCCAAAGCGGTCAAATCGTCTTCGTCGGGAGTGCTCGATGCGAATCCACCTTCGTGGCGAACCAGTTCCCAACCCTTCGGGGCAGTGATTCGCGAGCCGTGCGTGTCACACAAATCCCACGAATGGGGCTCGGCGACGGTTGCCAGCGGCCCGACAACCGCAGTGGAGTCCGAGTAGACATACGTAAGCGTCGCGACGGCGGGGTTCTTGCACCCGGGGCGGCAGCAGCGACGCAGAGATCTCACAGGTACGGAGCCTAGCCCTCCCCACGTCCGGAACCTACTCGGACACACCGAGCAGTTTCTTCTGTCGTAATCTGGGCGCCATGCCACAAGCCCGCCGCCGACGCTCGGTCACCACTCGTTCCATCGAGCGACACGGCCGTGGCCTGCGCGGACCGCTACTTCCCCCGGAGGTGCCCGCAAGGCGCACCCGGGCCGAGAAGTTCGATCTCCTGGTGCTCGACGCCTTCTCGCCCGTCGACCTCGCGTGGCACGACCGGTTGACGAAACTCGACATCGCAGTCGACGAAGTCCCGAAGATCCACGCGCACGATCCGGAGTCAGTCACGTGGCCGCCGGAGGTCATCGCAGACGGCCCGGTTCCACTGTCACGACTGATTCCGGCCGGAATCGACCGTCACGGAAATACGACTCGCGCAAGAATTGTGCTGTTTCGCCGCCCATTGGAGCAGCGCGCGAAGGATCCGGAAGAACTCACGGATCTGGTGCACGACGTGTTGGTCCATCAAGTCGGCACGTATCTGGGCGTCGACCCACAGGTCATCGACCCCACACTGCCCGACGAGGACTGACGCACCGTCAGACGAAAAAACTGATGTCACACGAAGAAGTAAATCCACACGAAGAACAAAACAGTCGTTGCTTGACCTGCAATTCCCCGTTGCAGGTCAGACTTTCGAAGACCGCCCGCCAGCCCCGACGCTGACAGAACCGATTCAGCAGCAGATCAGATGATCCCCCGCTTGAGTCGCCGACGCTCGCGCTCGGACAACCCTCCCCAGATTCCGAACCGTTCATCGTTCGCGAGCGCGTACTCGAGGCACTCGTCACGAACTTCACAACCGAGACAGATCCGTTTTGCTTCCCTCGTCGATCCACCCTTTTCAGGAAAGAACGCTTCGGGATCGGTCTGCGCGCAGAGAGCACGCTCCTGCCACTGATCCTCGATGGTGTCGAACAATTCTTCGAAGCCGGTGACGAGACTCAGCACTGGCCGAGTACTCATACCGTCGAACTCACTGCTGCAGGCACCTTCTGCTGCGCCTGCTCGGGAATCGGTCTGCGGTTCGTCGCTTACTGTCATTGCGAGAGAACTGATCTCGACATTTTCATTGGGCATCGTTCCGCCTCCTCACCTGTAATAGCGCAGAATTTTCACTCCATCTTCAACCCCACCCCGTCGACCGTTCGAAACTGTGTTCGAAACCGGCCCCGCTGCAAGTGAACTCACAAGTAGCGGTTGGAATGACACATTTGAGATTACACACGTCCAGCGTGTCGCGGTCAAGCTAAACGAGATGAATCCATTAGTATTCCGGCCCCCAATTGACGGGACCTTCTGCCCGCCAGACACGACGACGCGCCGACCGCCTAGGCTCTGTTGTCGTGAACGTGACTGTATTGGTTGGCGGCGTCGGCGGGGCCCGTTTCCTTCAAGGTGTGCAAAATGCGCTCGGAATCGTCGGTGGTGAATCCCTCGAGAAATACGAAGGCCCACATCGCATCACGGCCGTCGTCAACGTCGGAGACGACGTCTGGATGCACGGTCTGCGCATCTGCCCCGATCTGGACACTTGTATGTACACACTCGGCGGCGGTATCGACACCGAACGCGGGTGGGGGCACGCCGGCGAAACCTGGAATGCGAAAGAAGAACTCGCGGCATACGGAGCGAAGCCGGACTGGTTCGGCCTCGGAGATCGCGATATCGCAACACATTTGATTCGCAGCCAGATGCTCCGCACGGGATATCCGTTGTCCGCGATCACCGAAGCGTTGTGCAATCGCTGGAATCCAGGTGTCGCACTGCTTCCCGTGAGCGACGACCGCAGCGAAACACACGTTGTGATCACCGATCCGGAAGACGGTGAGCAGAAGGCGATTCATTTCCAGGAGTGGTGGGTACGCCATCGAGCACAGGTGGAAACTCACAGCTTCGCTCACGTCGGAGCCGAGCAGGCCAAGCCCGCGCCAGGGGTGGTCGAGGCGATCGACGGTGCCGACATCGTGCTGATCGCACCGTCCAATCCCGTCGTGAGCGTCGGCGCGATCCTCGCAGTGCCCGGAATTCGCGGAGCCCTGCGAACCACTGCAGCGAAGGTTGTCGGGCTCTCCCCCGTCATCGGCGGAAAACCGTTGCGCGGCATGGCTGACGAGTGCCTTGACGTCATCGGGGTCGACACGACCTCCGAGGCGATCGGTCGCCACTACGGAGCTCGTTCGATCAACGGCATTCTCGACGGCTGGCTCATCGACGAAGGTGACACGGCCGACATCGACGGAGTGGACGTGCGAAGCATCCCACTTTTGATGACGTCCCCCGAAGAGACCGCAAAAATGGTTCGAACGGCTTTCGAGATCGCCGGAGTCGAACTGTGACCGAACCCCGAACCGCAGCAAGCCGCGACAGAAATCACTCCCCCGGCGATCACTCCCCCGGCGCCGCAATCGAAGTCATTCCCGTGCTCGGCCTTCCCGAGTTCCGGCCCGGAGACGACTTGGCCGCCGCTGTCGTCGACGCGACGCCGTGGATCGAGAACGGCGACGTCGTTGTCGTCACGAGCAAGGTGTTCTCCAAAGTCGAGGGTCGCATCGTTTCCTCGCCGACCGATCCGGAAGAGCGCGACGCAGCACGGCGTCTCCTGGTCGATCAGGAGGCCGTCCGGGTAGTGGCGCGCAAGGGCCGCACTCTGATCACCGAGAACAAACTCGGGATCGTGCAGGCAGCATCGGGCATCGACGGCTCTAACGTCGACGGTGCCGAGCTGGCTCTGCTCCCCCTGGATCCTGACGCAAGCGCTGCGGGCCTGCGCGCCCGAATCTTCGAGTGCACGGGCAAGTCCGTCGCCGTCGTCGTCACCGACACGATGGGTCGTGCGTGGCGCAACGGGCAGACCGACGCCGCAATCGGTTCGTCCGGCATTCCGGTCCTGCACGGCTACCTCGGAGCACAGGACAGCCAGGGCAACGATCTGATCGTCACCGAGATCGCGATCGCTGACGAGATCGCCGCTGCCGGCGATCTGGTCAAGGGCAAACTGGGCGGCGTTCCCGTCGCCGTCGTTCGTGGACTCCGGTTCGAGGACGACGGTTCGAGCGGCCAGGATCTGATCCGCCGCGGCCCCGACGATCTGTTCTGGCTGGGCACCGAGGAGGCCACGGTGATGGGCCGCGGCCAGGCACTGCTGCTGCGTCGGTCGGTTCGGCAGTTTGCAAGTGACCCCGTCGACGCGGAGATCATTCGCAACTCGATCGCCGAGGCACTGACCGCTCCCGCACCACACCACACGAGACCGGTTCGATTCGTGTGGCTACGTACCGAGTCCGTCCGCACGGCTCTCCTCGAGAAGATGCGGGAGCGGTGGGCCGCCGATCTGCGTGCCGACGGTCGTAGCGACGAATCCGTCGAAGCGCGGGTTGCCCGCGGAAACATCCTGTTCGACGCCCCCGAGGTCGTCATTCCCTTCTGTGTGCCCGATGGCGCACACAGTTACCCGGATGCCCGACGTACCGCCGCGGAGTCCACGATGTTCACGGTTGCCGCCGGCGCGGCAGTGCAGGGCCTGCTGGTCTCGCTGGCCACACGGGGCGTGGGAAGCTGCTGGATCGGCTCGACGATCTTCGCCGCCGACCTCGTACGTACACAGCTCGATCTCCCGGCGGACTGGCAGCCACTCGGCGCGATCGCAATCGGGCACCCACTCGAGTCCCTGACTCCGCGCACCGTCTCCGCCCCCGGGGACGCGTTGGTGGAGTTGTAAGTCATGTCAGCCGAATCGCTGCACGCCTCGGCCAAGGGCGTTCTGGAGGACTGGGCGACACCCTCCGAAGCGGACGAGTCACTGCGGCACACGATGCTCGCGTTCCTCGATTCGGCTCCGGACGGATGTCTTCGTCGCCATGCACCGGGACACATCACCGCGTCGTCTCTGGTTCTCGACGAGAGTGGCTGCCACGTCCTGTTGACTCTGCATCCCAAGGTAGGCAGGTGGATTCAGCTCGGCGGTCATTGTGAGCCCGACGACGAGACGGTGGTCGATGCGGCCTTGAGGGAAGCCCGCGAAGAGTCGGGGATCCACGACCTTCGGATAGACGCGGACCTACTCTCCGCCCACACACATCCGATCACGTGCTCGCTCGGAGTTCCGACTCGCCATCTCGATCTACGGTTTCTTGTTGTGGCACCGGACAATTCGCATATCGTCCGGAGCGCGGAGTCCACCGACCTCCGATGGTGGCCGGTGGACGCGCTGCCGCCGACTGCCGAACGCGAGACCATCGACCACCTGGTCGTGCTCGCACATCAGCGCAAGAATCAGGACTGAAGCCGGGCTACCTCAGAAATGCAGTGTGGGCGCCAACCCTGGCTGCTTGGCGCTGACGCCGTCGCCCGAAGACGTTCCCTTCACTCGCCGAGCTACCCACGGCACCAAGAACTCTCGCGCCCATTGACGATCCTCGCGACGAGTTTCGGCTTTGGTGAGAACCGGCGCCGGCCCCAGATCGGGCGGGGTCAATCCGTGTTCGACGCCCAGGACGTCGAGCACCCGCGTCGCCATGTTCTCGTGCCCGGCGGGCGACATGTGCAGTCGGTCCCAGTCCCACATCCGTAGGTCCTGATATTCGGAGAATCGCCAAAAGTCGACGAGTGTCGCACCGCGACGGTCCGCGACCTCGCGAACAAGCTCGTTGTAGATCGCCAGGCGTCCGCGGAGCTTGCCGAAGAAGGCGGACCATCCGGTGTCGTACGCGGTGAACATGAGAACCCGAGCGCCGGATTCGGTGAGTCGGCCGATTGCCGAATCGTAGCGGGCGACCACTGCGTCGATGTCGAGCTTCGGACGCATCATGTCGTTTCCGCCGGCGTAGATGGTCACCAGATCGGGCTTCAACGCCAGGGCGGGTTCCACCTGCTCGTCGAGGATCGGTCCGAGTAGGCGACCACGAATCGCCAGGTTGGCGTAGCGGAACTCGGGATTGTTCACCGCCAACTGTTCGGCCACTCGGTCTGCCCACCCGCGCAGACCGTTGGGGAATCGTTCGTCGGCGTCGCCGACGCCCTCGGTAAACGAGTCACCGAGGGCAACGTAACGGCTCGGAAGAGAAGTCATACCCGCCAGTATTCCAGTAGGCCAGCTAACGATCACACATCTGTGCTGAAGCGCACGCCACCGTCCGGCAGCGTCACCCCCGGCCACACGCGTGCGCCGCGCAACAATTCACACCGCGCACCGATGTCCGCGCCGTCACCGATGACGGCGTCGCGGACCAGCGCGCGAGGTCCGATGCGGACGCCGAATCCGAGGATCGATCGCTCGACCACCGCACCGGCTTCCACAACGGCGCCGTCGAAGAGAATCGCACCGTCGAGGCGCGCACCTGCGCCGACTTCAGCGCCTCGACCGACAACCGTGCCGCCGATCAGGACGGCGCCGGGTGCGATTCCAGCTCCGGGGTGTACCAGCGACTCGCCGCGCGGACCTTCGAGAGCCGGCGAGGGCGCGATGCCTCGCACCAGGTCGGCGGAACCGCGGACGAAGTCCTCGGGGGTTCCCATGTCACGCCAGTACGACGAGTCGACGTGGCCGAACACCCGCTTGCCCTCGGCAAGGAGATTCGGGAACACCTCGCGCTCGACCGACACAGGTCGTCCCTCGGGGATCTGCTCGATGATCTCGCGCTTGAAGACGTAGCAACCGGCGTTGATCTGATCCGTCGGCGGATCCTGAGTCTTCTCCAGGAAGGCCGAGACTCGTCCGTCCTCGTCGGTCGGAACACAACCGAATGCACGCGGGTCTCCCACGCGAACCAGATGCAGGGTCACGTCGGCGTCCGTCTTCTCGTGGGTCTCGAGAATGGCGTTCAGGTCTGTACCACCGAGCACGTCACCGTTGAACACCATGACGTTGTCGCCGCGCAACTTCGGGAGCACGTTGCGGATTCCGCCGCCCGTGCCCAGCGGTTCGGTCTCGAAGACGTAGTCGATCTCGAGGCCCATCTTGGAGCCGTCGCCGAAGTAGTCCTCGAATACCTCGGCCTTGAAAGACGTTCCGAGCACCACGTGCTTGATACCGGCCGCCTCGATACGGGCGAGCAGGTGTGTCAGGAACGGCAGGCCTGCTGTCGGAAGCATCGGCTTGGGCGCAGACAACGTCAACGGACGCAGCCGAGTGCCCTTGCCGCCTACCAGGATTACGGCGTCGGTCGGATTCGGATCGGACATCATTTTCCCCCGTGGTTCGAAACTGATGGGTTGTCGGTCGAGTTGTCGGTGCGAGCGCGCTCGCGGACAGCAGAAGCTACGGCGATCTTGGACCGCACGGCCAGCCCACCACGCAAGGCAAGTCGCAGCGGAGCCTGCCACCAGTGCGGATGGCGATCGGCCTGGAACTGGTAAGCGCTGCGATGATGGGCCGGCAACATCAGTTCCGGATGACGGCCTGCCGCATGGCCTTTGGCGTGGGTGACAGTGGCCGAGGGTACGAAGATGTTGAGCCACCCAGCTTTTCCGAGGCGGTCACCGAAATCGACGTCCTCCATGTACATGAAGTATCGCGAGTCGAAACCGGAGATGGCGTCGAAAGCGTCGCGTCGTACCAGCAGGCACGAGCCGGAAAGCCAGCCCACTGCGCGCTCGGTGACGGCCTCGTTCTCTTGACGGTACCGAGCAGTCCACGGGTTTTTCGGCCACACGGTGCCGAGCAATGCGTGCCCGACGCCCGAGGTGATGTCGGGTACCGTTCGCGCCGACGGATACACGCTGCCGTCCGGTTCGAGGACCTTCGGCCCCAGTGCACCGGCCCTTGGCCACCGATTTGCCGCAGCGACCAATTCGTCGAGTGAACCGGGTGCCCATTGGACGTCCGGATTGGAAATCACGACAAATTCGATAGACGAATCGATCTCCGCCACAGCCCGATTTATCGCTCCGCCGTAGCCGATGTTTCCACCGGTTCGAAGCAGACGGACATGCTCGTACTTGGCATCAGCGGCCTCGGGGGCGCCATCGGTCGACCCGTTGTCGGCCATGATGACCTGGGGTTTTTCTGTCGTCGCCTCGGCGAGCGTGCTCAAGAAATTCTCGAGATGCTCGCCTGGCGAGTAGGTCACCGTTACCACGGCCAGCTTGGGACTCACGCCGGTCAGCCTAGCCGTCCGCGGGCACTGCCCCGAACAATGCTCACGCCAGAGCGGCGTGCAGAGCCTCTCGCCACGGACGCAGCGGCGTCATTCCCGCGGTAACCCATGCGCGCTCGGACAAGACCGAATATGCCGGGCGGGGAGCAGGGCGCACGAAGTCCGCGCTGCTGCACGGCCGCACCCGAGCCGGGTCTGCGCCGATCTCCTCGAACACCGCGCGCGCCAACTCGTACCAACTTGCTTGCCCACCATTGGTCACGTGGAATGTCGACGAACCTGTGAAGTCCCGCAGCGCGAGTTCGACGATGCCGCCGGCCAGGTCGAGGCTGTAAGTAGGTGACCCGACCTGATCGTCCACGACGTTCACGAATTCACGTTCGGCTTCGAGCCTTCGCATCGTGGCGACAAAATCCGAGCCGACACCGGAATACACCCACGCAGTACGGACAACCGCCACGTCCGCCCCGGACTCTCGGACAGCTGTCTCGCCGGCCAGTTTCGTTCGTCCGTATACCGTCGCCGGACCGGTCGCTGCGTCGACCTCGTACGGTGTGCTCGCGTCGCCGGGAAACACGTAGTCGGTCGAGACGTGGATCAACCGCGAACCCACCCGCGCACAGGCTCGAGCGAGATTCCGCGGTCCGATCTCGTTGACCGCCCTCGCGGCCTCCTGGTCGGTCTCAGCGGCATCGACGGCCGTGTACGCGGCGCAGTTGATCAGCACCGAACCGGGCGAGACGAACTCGTCGACGACATGGCTGTCGGTGATGTCCAGCTCGTCGGATCCGACGGCCGTGACGGGAAGACCCGCCGAGGTAGCGAGGGTTTCGACACGGGTCCCGAGTTGCCCTCGGGCGCCGGTGAGCAGGATATTCGTCACACGGTTCAGTCTGGCACGCCGCGTCGAGGTACCCGCGGCCGAGCATCGGACCAGTAACCTGAAGGAGTGTCCCACCAGCAACCGCAGCGCCGCGCGCGTCCACGACCTGCGCCGATTCGGACCAAGACGAGCCCGGCTCGGATAGCGGTCGCGGTACTCTCCGTGCTCGTACTGCTGGTCACCGGGTTCGCATGGCGAGGTGTGGACTCGTTGAGGAGCAGCCTTGCCACTGCCAGCGGCCTCGGCCTCGGTGGCGGCAAGGACGGAGCCATCGACATCCTGATGGTGGGAACCGACAGTCGCACCGACGCACACGGCAACCCGCTCTCACAAAGCGAACTCGACTCGTTGCGCGCTGGTGAGGAAGTTGCGTCCAACACCGACACCATCATCTTGATCCGCGTCCCCAACGACGGAAGTTCCGCAACCGCAATCTCGATTCCCCGCGATGCGTATGTCAACGTCCCCGGTATCGGTATGTCGAAGATCAACGCCGCATTCGGTGCCACCAAGGAAACCGAACGACTGAAGTTGGTCAACAACGGGTCGTCCGACAGCGACGCTGACAAGAAGTCGACGGAAGCCGGCCGGACCGCGCTCATCGGAGCCGTGGCCAATCTGACCGGTATCACCGTCGATCACTACGCCGAAGTCGGTCTGCTCGGATTCGTCCTGCTGACCAACGCAGTGGGCGGAGTCGACGTCTGCCTCAACGCCCCGGTCGACGAACCGATGTCCGGAGCCAACTTCGCAGCCGGGAAACAGACACTCGACGGCGCCGACGCGCTGAGCTTCGTCCGTCAACGACACGACCTCCCCCGCGGCGACCTCGACCGGATCGTGCGCCAGCAGGTGTTCATGGCGTCCCTGGTCAGCAAGGTGCTCAGCGCAAAAACCCTCAGTGACCCCGGCAAGCTCAGTCAGTTGACCTCAGCCGTTCAGCGTTCCGTCGTGATCGACGACGACTGGGACATCATCGAATTCGCCAAGCAATTGCAGAATCTGGCCGGCGGCAAGGTGCAGTTCGAGACGATTCCCGTCCTCGACATCAACGGCATGACCGACTACGGCGAGTCCATCGTCAAGGTCGATCCCAAGGCCGTCAAGAAGTACATCGCAGGATTGGTGGGCGCCGACAGCGAGGATTCGGAGGCGACCTCCGAGGCACCAACCACCGTGAATGCGTCCTCGATCACCGTCGACGTCGCGAACGCCAGCGACATCGCAGGGTTGGCCAGCGGGGTTTCCGAGGCGTTGAGTGCCCTCGGGTACAAGCAGGGTCAGGTCGGCAACAACACCGGCGCCGACGTCTCCGAATCGACGGTATTCGCAAAGTCTGCGGACGACGGCGCTGCCCTCGCTGTGGCCGAGGCACTCGGCGGTCTGACGGTCAAGGCGGATTCGTCATTGTCCTCGGGCAAGGTTCGGGTTGTCATTGCCGAGGACTACAACGGACCGCAGTCCGCGGACGCGGTATCTCCGTCCGAAGGCGCAGCAACCACGACTGAATCGGCGGGCACCACCGAGACCAGTCCCACCCCTGCCCCTCCCGGTCCCCCGATCGATGCAGCCTCCAACGGCCCCCGCTGTGTCAACTGAAAGACTGTGTGAACTGAACGGCTGCGTAAGCTGATTACGTGCCTTCGCCTGTAGACA
This sequence comes from Rhodococcus sp. IEGM 1318, assembly GCF_033142465.1. Lineage (NCBI taxonomy): Bacteria > Bacillati > Actinomycetota > Actinomycetes > Mycobacteriales > Nocardiaceae > Rhodococcus > Rhodococcus sp. IEGM 1318. Next base: position 711,070 of record NZ_JAWLSC010000001.1, on the reverse strand, counting down.
ACCTGACCGACGCCCTCCTCGGACCGATCTTGACTGCCGACCCAGCCGGCCCTCGCGTGACCTACTACGACGACGCCACCGGCGAGCGCATCGAATTGTCTGCGAGCACGCTGGCCAACTGGGCGGCAAAGACAGCGAACATGGTTCGGGACGAGTTCGCTCTCGAGCCCGGCGGCAAAGTTGCCGTGCTGCTTCCCGCGCACTGGCAGAGCGTCGCTGTGCTGTTGGGTGTGTGGTGGGCAGGCGGCGAGGTGGTCCTCTCCCCCGACGCTGACGCCGAACTCGCTTTTGTCACTGCCGACCGTCTGGAAGATGTTTCGGACGTACCCGAAGTCGCTGCACTCTCACTCGACGCGTTCGGCAAGGGCCTGAGCGATCTTCCGCTCGGTGTTGCCGACTACGCGACCTCCATTCGAGTACACGGCGACCAGTTCCGTAGCGCCGGAGCCGGTTCGGCACTGGAAGGCCGGTCCGTTGCGGACACGATCGACGCGGCACGAGAATCGGCGAAGAACTCCGGACTGGCATCGACAGATCGTGTCCTCTCGAGCCGCACGTGGGGGACGGCCGGCGACTTGATCGATGGACTTCTGGCAGTTCTCGCTGCAGGCGCCTCACTCGTGCAGGTGGCCCACCCGGACGCGGAAGCTACCGCGCGCCGAGTGGGCACCGAAAAGGTCACGAAGCAGTTCTGAGTGTCAACTCGCGAGAGCTGTCACCGGTGAGACCAATCCCGCCCGCCGAGCGGGGAGCAGTGAGGCGATCACCCCGCAGATTCCGCCGATCAACACGATGGCCACCAACTGCACCCACGGGACTGCGCTGAGGGCGACGTCCTCGATCCCGAACACCGAAGCGGTACCGGCTACACCGAACACCATCCCGAACAGCACTCCGATCACCGATGCAACGCCTGCCACCAGCAGTGCTTCCCAGATCAACATGGCTCGAATTCCCTTCTTGGTCAGTCCGAGTGCGCGAAGCAGTCCGGATTCGCGGCGCCGTTCGAGAACGGACAGCGCCATGGTGTTTCCAACGCCGATCAAGGCGATCAACACCGCCACCGACAGCAACCCGGCAACTACCATGAGCATGGTGTCGAGGATCGAATCGAGGGCCGAACGCATTTCGGTCATCCCCTGAACATCGCTGCCCGGAGCTTCCTGGCGCGCGAGTTCGGTGATGCGGTCGGTGGTGGCCAAAGCCTGTTCGTCAGAATCCGTCCCCAACCTGACCCAGTACGAATCGGTGGTCGGTGCGGAGGCCGCTGCACCGAGATCTCCTCGATCCAGCAGTGCTGGTTGACCTTTCACCCCTTCGATCACGCTGACGTTCACGGCGCCGCGATCCCCGCGCACCGTTGCCGTATCGCCCGCCGAGAGGTTGTATCCGCTCAGATCGGCCGGAGAGAGCACCAGTTGACCGGCAGCAGGTACCGAGATCTCGGTACGCAGAACATCTTTCACCTGAGCGGCGTCGACACCGAATCCGGCCAACGAGCCACGCCCGTCGATCGTCAGCTCGGACTTTTCCAGACCGCTCACTGCGCCGACCCCGTTGACGGCGGCGATGTCGGTCCCCAAACCGGCAGGAAGGGGCGCCGAACCGGAACTGCTCACCATCACGTCGACGGGGAATTGGCTGTCCATCGCCGCGGGTGCAGCTTCCTTGACCGTCGCGATTCCCACGACGAGCGTGCTCGTCAAGGCGACTCCGATCAACAGCGCCGTGGCTGTTGCCGAGGTCCGGCGTGGATTCCGACCGGCGTTGCCTGCTGCCAGGCTGCCCACGGGACCGATCACCCTCGCCAGCACTCCACCGGCAGCATTGATCAGTGCAGGCACAATTCGACCGGACAGGGCTGCAATCCCCAGGAACGAGAACAGTCCACCGGCGGTTGCCGCCAGCACCTGCTGATTCGTCACTCCCAAGACGGTCATCGCGATGCCCGCGAGCAGGATCACTATGCCGAGAACCCGGCGCACCACCGATACCTGAACGCTCTCGGGCTTGGACTCCATCGGCTGCAGTGCTGCCAACGGGGACAGCCTCGTTGCCGCGCGACCGGGCGCAGATGCAGCGAGCATCGTCATCACGATGCCGACTGCAAGGCCGACCAGCACGGTCACCGGGGTGACGCTGAGTGACGAAAGTGGAACCGGTACATCCACAGCCGTGGCCACGCGACCGATCGCCCAGGCGAGTCCGATACCGAGCCCGACACCGATCACCGAGGCGATCACACCGACCGCCGCGGCTTCGCTGCGAATGCTCCGGCGAACCTGCTTGGCCGTGGCGCCGACGCATCGGAGCAACGCGAGTTCCTGAGTGCGCGCCGCGAGGAGCACGGCAAACGTATTGGCGATCACCAGCGCGGCAACAACAACGGCGATGGCGCCGAAGGCGAGCAGTACCGTGCTGAGGATCTTGGTGCCGCCCATGTACTCCGCTGCCGCGTTGTCGGTAGCTTCTTCTCCGGTCAGCACAGTGGAGTCCGCAGGCAAAGCGCTCTCAACCGAATCCACGAGCTGCTGCTGCGAGCGAGAGCCGTCACCGGCGACGCGGAATTCACGTGTGGCGCTCTCCCCGGCCCACGCACTCACTTGCTCGGCAGTGGTGAACACTTTCATCCCGCCCAGGCGCTGCGCCGAACCGGAGAGATCGACCAGTCCGACAACCTGTGCAGTGGGTGCAGCGGCGCCCACCGCCGAATCCCGTGCCGTGACAGTAATTCGAGCACCCACCGGTATACCGGAGTCCGCACTCACCAACACCTGACCGAGACCGACAGGAAGCGAACCCTCCGACAGCTTCTCCCAACGCAATTCGGGGTTGTCGGCGATCGAGAGCGCATCCCCGTAGGACGCACCGTTTGCCTCGGAATCGACACGAACATACGTCGACACGTCGTCGGCCACCGCCGAGACACCCGGCACTGCGCTCAGCAGGGCTTCCGTCACGCCTGGACCGGAGGCGACAACGTCCGTGGTTTCATATTGTGACGCAAGTGATTTGCTCACACTCGCGTCAACCGTCGAGCTCAATGTCAAAGTCGCGACGATGTATCCGACCGCGATCACCACGGCAAGTATCGACGCCACATAGCGCCCGGCATGCGCCCGCGCCTGGGCAAAAGCCAGACCCCTCATCGCAGTGCGCCCGAAGCTGCGGGAACATCGGCCAGGTCGTCGGCACCGAGTGCTCGCATGGCACCGATCACCGAGTCGACGGTGGGAGCGTCGATCTCGCCGGCGATGCGCCCGTCTGCGATCAACACGACGCGGTCCGCGTACGACGCCGCCACCGGATCGTGCGTCACCATGACGACGGTCTGACCGGTCTCCCGGACACTGGTCCGCAAGAGCCCCAGAACCTCTGTCCCGGAACGTGAATCCAGGTTGCCGGTGGGCTCGTCGGCAAAGATCACGTCGGGCTGCGGCAGTAGTGCGCGGGCGACGGCTACGCGTTGCTGCTGACCGCCCGACAGTTCGTGCGGAAGGTGATCGAGGCGCTGCGACAGGCCCAGCTTGCCGATCACCTCGTCCATCCACTCGGGGGAGGGTTCACTGCCCGCCAACTTCATCGGCAGCAGCATGTTCTCCCGAGCAGTGAGCACCGGCAGCAGGTTGAACGCCTGGAAGACGAACCCGATTCGCTCGCGTCGCAGTTCGGTGAGTTCCGTGTCGCCGAGTTTTGTGACCTCGGTGTCGCCCAGGAAAACCTGCCCACCCGAGACCGTGTCGAGTCCGGCGAGGCAGTGCATGAGCGTCGACTTTCCGGAGCCGGACGGACCCATGATCGCGGTGAACCGCTCGCGCCCGAAGTCCACGTCGACTCCGCCGAGCGCGTGCACCGTAGTCTCACCGGTGCCGTACACCTTGGTGACACCGCGGGCAGTGATCGCCGGCACTTCGGCTGGTTCCGTCGTGGTGTGCGCATGCATTCTTTTGCCCTCCGTAAAGCTTCTCGCTATGACGGAATCGACGTTATTGCAGCGCAAGTGGTCTCCGCGTCGGAGCGCGGGGCGATCTTGGAAAGCCCGGTGTCATCCCGGGGTAGGACTGAACAGAGCTGCTCGTCAGCCCTCGGTACCGAGGAGGTCTGCGCGCCGGACAAGCCCGATCTGGAAAGCGAAGACGACTGCCTGCACGCGATCACGTGAATGGGTCTTCGAAAGAACCCGTCCGACATGGGTTTTCACTGTCGTCTCGGAGACGTGGAATTTCGCGGCGATCTCCGAATTCGACAGCCCGTACGCCATGGCCTCGAGCACCTCGACCTCGCGCGGTGTCAACTCATCAGGCAACTGCGCTTCGGGCGCCGAGCCTTCCAGGAGCGGTCCGACGTGCTGTAGCAGTCGCCGAGTGGCCCTGGCCTCGATCACCGCGTCCCCGCGGTGCACAGTGCGGATGGCGTCGAGCAACTGCTCAGGTGGGACGTCCTTGAGCAGGAATCCGCTGGCGCCCGCCCTGATGGCGGACATCACGTACTCGTCGTTGTCGAAGGTGGTGAGCACCACGACCTTCGGCGCATTCGGGTCGGTCAGCAGCCGACGTGTCGCCTCGATGCCGTCCATCTTGGGCATCTGGACATCCATCAGGACAACGTCGACATGACGGGCGGCCAACTCGGTCAACGCCTGCTGACCGTCCGATGCCTCGACCACCACAGACAGATCCGGCTGCGAGTCGATGACCATTCGGAAACCGGCGCGGACCAGCTGTTGATCGTCGATCAGTGCAACTGCGATCGGAGCCACGTGTTCGTCCATGCCACCCACCTTAAGACCTACGCAGACGTTTCATGTTTACCCAGACGTTCGTTCGTATGGCAGGACGGCCCGGACGCTGTATCCGCCGCCTGATTTCGGTCCGGCGGTGACTTTGCCTCCGTGCAGTTTGGCGCGCTCGGCCATCCCGATCAATCCTTGTCCGCCTGGTGACGATTCGACCAGCACGGCGCTGCCACCTCGTCCGTCGTCGGTGATGCCGAGAACGAGTTCGGTGTCACTCCACGTCATCTCGACGCTCGCCTGCGCCCCCGGCCCGGCATGCTTGAGAACGTTCGTCAGCGATTCCTGAACGATGCGGTACGCCGTCAACCCCGCGCCGGCGGAGAGTTCACGCGGTTCCCCGCTGACGCTGACGGTGATATCGAGTCCGCTGCTGCGCAACTCGTGGAAGAGACTGTCGATGTCGCCGGCGCCCGGGATCACCGAGAAATCGCGTGGTGTGTCCTCACGCAGGACGGACAGAAGCGATCGCATGTCGGTCAACGCCTGGCGCCCGGTGGAGGCAATGGTTTCGAGTGCCTGAATTGCAGCCTGAGGATCCTTGGCCGCACTGTAGCGTCCGCCGTCGGCCTGGGCGATGACAACGGTCAACGAGTGGGCGACGATGTCGTGCATCTCGCGCGCAATCCTCGACCGTTCGCTGATCGTCGCAATTTCCGCTTCCTGCGCGCGCTCGAGTTCGAGCAGCCGAGCGCGCTCGGTCAGCCCTTCCAACTGTTTGGTGCGCACTCGGCGCAGATCACCGAACGCCCAGACGGCGAGCATGAAGATCATGACGGCCACGGACTGCATGACCTGCGAAGACACGGGGATTCCGTTGTAGCCGAAGTATCGAACGGTCCCGGCAATCGAGCCGAGCAACGCAAGCACCAGGCCCGTGAGAGAACTCCACCGTGCGCCGTAGGCAGCAAGTGCGTACAGGGAGATGGGAACCACGACGGCGGACGCGAGCAGGGTATGGCCGATGACGATCACGTGCAGAACCGCGAACGCCGCGATGACCATGCCGGAGAGTTCCGGCCGTGAGCGTCGCCACGCCAGCGGAACGGTCATGCCCAGCGAGATGAACACCGCAAGCGGACTCGCCTCGACCGCAACGACAACGCTGAACAGTGCGGCAACCGTCGCAATGCAAATGTCCACACCGCGAGCATGATCCGCGCTCCAACGGACGAAGCGCTCACTAGTCGGAAAACGAGCCATGCCGCCAACAGTAGCTTTTACTCAGCTTCGGCAACTTTCAACTCAGGTGCGGTAACCGCCGTCTTCGAGTCCGGCCTCGATTTCGAATCGGTTCTGCGGCCCCCTGTGACGCAGTTCCTCGCGGAGGTACAACAACCCGAATGCGATTCCGTACGTGGCCCATTGGTCTGCGTGAACGGCCTCGTGACGAAGGACGGATCGAGTCGTGTTTTGCCGGGTGAGATATACACCACCGAGAGTTGTTCCGCCTCTGGCGAACCCGCCGCGCAATCCGGAGGCGACAAAGATTCCGGACTCGTCGTCGAAGCTGATGTCCGCGCCGAGAATCCCGGCGTACAGCAGGGCGACGCGAGTGACGAACGCGGACTGCCTGCTACCCCGACTCGCTCGGATCAGCGGCAGCCCGCGCCGTGCACACATGAGAAGATCAACCCAGCAGCTTTTCGCGGAGCGCCTTGTCCTTGTCGAGGACCATCGACTCGAGGCTCTCCTGGAACGCCACCATCCGCTGCTGCAGTGCGGGATCCGAAGCACCGAGAATCCGAACAGCCAGCAGACCGGCGTTGCGAGCGCCACCGATCGACACTGTCGCCACCGGGACGCCGGCCGGCATCTGGACGATCGAAAGCAACGAATCCATACCGTCGAGGTACTTGAGCGGCACCGGAACACCGATGACGGGCAACGGCGTGGCCGAGGCAACCATGCCCGGAAGATGCGCGGCGCCTCCGGCACCGGCGATGATGACCTTGAGTCCGCGGCCGGCGGCTTCCTTGGCGTAGTCGAGCATCCGCTGAGGCGTGCGGTGCGCCGAGACGACACCGACCTCGAAGCGGATACCGAACTCCGCAAGAGCTTCGGCTGCAGCTTCCATGGTCGGCCAATCCGAATCGCTGCCCATGATCAGGCCGACCTGCGCGCTCTCACTCACCGTGTACATCCCATCCGTCGGTCCAAACTGCGTACGAAAGCCAATGTGCTGCACGCTCGGCGCGTTCCCGAACTGCGGCAACGTAATTCGGATCGTCGATGGATCCAGCGCCGCCCACGATGTTGACGTGCCCTATCTTGCGATCCTTGCGCTCACCCTTGCCGTACAGGTGGATCTTCGCGTCAGGCATCCGAGCGAACAGGTGATGGACACGCTCGTCCATCGTCATCTCGGGAGCTTCCGGTGCACCGAGAACGTTGGCCATCACGGTGACCGGCGCGATCGGCGACGTATCGCCGAGCGGGTAGTCGAGAACCGCGCGCAGGTGCTGTTCGAACTGAGAGGTGCGGGCGCCGTCCATCGTCCAGTGACCGGAGTTGTGCGGGCGCATGGCCAGCTCGTTGACCACGAGAGTGCCGTCGGTCGTCTCGAACAGTTCGACGGCCATCGAGCCGACGACACCGAGCTCCGACGCGATGCGCAACGCCAATTGTTCGGCTTCCTCGGCAACGGCAGTCGAAAGCTCGGGGGCAGGTGCGATCACGACGGCGCATTGTCCGTTGCGCTGAACCGTTTCGACGACCGGCCACGTAGCGCCCTGTCCGAACGGCGACCGCGCCACCATGGCGGACAGCTCCCGACGCATCGAGACCATTTCCTCGACGATCAGCGGAACACCCTTGTCCAGCTGCTCGGTGACGATGGCTTCTGCTTCGTCCTGATGATCGGTGATCCAGACGCCGCGGCCGTCGTAGCCTCCGCGTGTTGCCTTGATGACAAGCGGCCAACCGTGTTCGGAGCCGAATCGAACGACGTCTTCCGCCCACGTCACTTCGGCGTACGCGGGTACGGGTGCGCCCAGTTCGGCAAGTTTTCGACGCATGAGCAGTTTGTCCTGAGCGAAGATCAGAGCCTGCGGCGGCGGCTGAACGTTCACGCCTTCGGCAACAAGAACCTCGAGGTGCTCGGCCGGCACGTGCTCGTGGTCGAACGTCAATGCGTTGGAACCGACCGCTGCACGGCGGAGAGCATCGAGGTCGGTGTGGCTGCCCAGTACGACGTCGGGGCTGACCTGAGCTGCCGGTTCGTCCGCGGTCCCGGAGAGCACTCGGAGCGTCTGACCCAGGGCCACCGCCGCCTGGTGCGTCATCCTGGCCAATTGTCCGCCACCGATCATGGTGACGACGGGCATGGACTCTTTCGCCGGCCGCGGCGGAGTAGGGCGGGCGGGCGATTGCACGGGATCGTTGTTGCCGGTCACGGCTCTCTATGTTGTCATGTGTCGCGATCGCCCGTTCATTCAGCGTTCCCAATCTGTGATTCTGCTGATGATTCCGCGGCAAATTGGTGGTAGCACGGTTTCGTTTCGTAAACTCATCTGTTGTGCCATTTGTCGACGGGGTCATTGCCCGCATACCCCAACCGTTTCGTGACATCGCTCTGCGTCACAGCGAGCTGATCAAATTCGCGATCGTCGGCGGCACGACCTTCCTGATCGACTCCGGCATCTTCTACACACTCAAGCTGTCGATCCTCGAATCCAAGCCGATCACGGCCAAGATCATCGCCGGCGTCGTCGCGGTGATCGCGTCGTACATTCTCAACCGCGAGTGGTCGTTCAAGAACCGCGGCGGCCGTGAACCAGCGCACGAAGCTGCGCTGTTCTTCATCATCAGCGCCATCGGTGTCGTTATCAGCTTCATCCCGCTGTACATCTCCAGTTACGTCTTCAACCTGCGCGTACCCGAAGTGAGCTTGGCGACGGAGAACATTGCCGACTTCATCAGTGCGTACGTCATCGGAAACTTGCTGCAGATGGCGTTCCGATTCTGGGCCTTCCGCAAGTTCGTGTTTCCCGACGAGAATCCAGAACCGCTCGAACTGTCGGACACCACGGCGCTATCCGAAACCACGGCGCTGTCGGAAACCACGGCGCTATCGGAAACCACCGCGCCCGACCCGGTAATTCCGGACGCCGAAGAGGAACTCGGACACTCCTGAGTCTTCCGTCAGCGCGAGCCTTTCGGTCAGCGCGGTTCGCGGTGCGGAACGACGTCCGCGGGCGGAGCAGTGTTGGCCACGGGCAGGAAGACCGCGAACAAGGCAGGCTTACGCCGCTGCAGTTCCAATCGCCCCCCGTCGGCTTCGATCAGAGCGCGTGCGAGCGCCAACCCGACGCCGGTGGACCCGGCCCCCGAGAATCCTCTGTCGAAGATATGCGGTGCAAGATCGTTTTCCACGCCGTCGCCTTCGTCGGTGACCTCGACGCACACCATCGAGTCACGACGAGACGAACTGCGCCCGGCACCGTCGATCAATCGGACAGACACCGTGCATGTGCCTTCACCGTGTTCGAACGAGTTGTCGACCAGAACGGAAACAGCTTCACGCAGACGCGATCCGGTGGTCGCGGCCATCACTGTGCGATCGCCTCGCAGACGGAGCCTGCGCCCCTCTCCGTCGAACTGAGCTTGCCAGTCGCGGGTCACCTGTTCCAGCTCGCCGACTACCGACACCAAACTTGCCGACGACCCGCTGGTACGCGACGAGCGAATCAGGTCGTCGATTCCGTCGGTGAGCCTGTCGACTTGCGCCATGGCTTCCTCTGCCTCGTTGACGACGTCAGGATCTTCGTGAACGGACAACTCGTCCAGGCGCAGCCGCACCGCGGTCAGTCGACTGCGCAGTTGATGCGAGACGTCCGCAACCAGCGCGCGTTCTCGTTGCAGCCGCACGGAGATCTCCACGGTTGCCGCGTCGAGGACGTCGGAAACGCGGTCGAGTTCGGGGATGTCGTGCCGACGAGGATCTGGACGGAAGTCGCCTTCGGCGAGGCGCGCCGCCCGGTCGGCCACGTCCTGCAGCGGATCGGCAAGCCGCCGCGCAGTGACCACGGCGACCACGGTGCCTGCTGTGATGGACAGAAGCACGAGTACGCCGACCGCCATCACCGCCTGCTTCTGCTGGGTGCGCAGGTTCTCCGACGGCACCTCGAGGCGCAACGATCCGGAGGTGCCCATCGCGAGCGATTCGACGAGTGCGTTCTTGACCGTCGCCTCGCCGACGTCGACACGCGCAGCGCCGTCGACGGCGGTCGGATACACGACGACGAGCCGCCCGTCGTTGGGAGTGAGGACCTTGAGCGAATCGGTGTTCAACGCACCTTCGACGAGTCCGTTCGTCCCTTCTTGCGCAATGACCTCGGCGGCCATCCGGTCGAGTCGCACCCGGAGATCACTCCGCGTGACGTCCTCGACCCAGAGCCACGCCGTGTAGATCAGCGGAACCCCCAGCAGCAACGCCGTCATGATCACGACAGCGAGAATCGACTGCAATATGCGACGTCGCATGCCGGCAGTTCCTGATTCTCGAGAAGCTAGTCGGTGTTGATTCGGAATCCGACACCGCGGACGGTGGCGATTCTGCGTTCCACGGCCGGGCCTTCGTCACCGATCTTTCGGCGCAACCACGACATGTGCATGTCGAGCGTCTTCGATCCACGTAGCTCGACGTCGCCCCACACCTCGCGAAGGATCGTATCGCGCGAGACTACTTCCCCGGCATGCTCGAGGAGGACTCGGAGAAGTTCGTATTCCTTGTTGGCCAAGGCGATTTCGGAGCCGTTGACGAGTACGCGACGCGCCGCCGGCTCGAGCCTGATGCCACCGACCTCGACGATCGTGTCCTCGCGGCCACCGTGGCGACGCAAGAGTGCTCGCACACGTGCCATCAACTCGGCGAGGCGAAACGGCTTACTGACGTAGTCGTCGGCGCCCGCGTCCAGGCCGACCACAAAGTCGACTTCGTCGGTTCTGGCGGTCAGCATCAGAACGGCAAGCGAGGTGCGATGCGCACGAATCTGTCGACAGACCTCGAGGCCGTCCATGCCGGGAAGGCCGAGATCGAGAATCAACAGATCGAAATCACCTTCGAGCGCCTGCTGCAACGCAGCGGGTCCGGTCGGTTCGACCGTCACCGAATACCCTTCACGCCCCAATGCGCGGGAGAGGGGTGCAGCAATGGCCTCGTCGTCTTCGGCTAGCAATACGGCAGTCACACGAACAGACTACGGACAACACGCCTTTGCACGTTGATTACCAGCCATTTCGATCGTTCGGGTCGTCGTTTTCACCTGGCGGCCGCTGTGGCGGAGGCGGTGGTGGCTGCTGCGTGGAATCGAAAACCTGGTGATACAGCAGGGCGTGAACGTGCTCGACATCCGGAATGTCGTCGAACTCGAGCGGATCGTCACTGGCAGAAGCGATGACCAGAGTTCCGGTCTTGAGCATTCGATCGATCAAGCCGTGGCGGAACTGAACATTGCTGATCCGCCCCATGGGAATGTCGATACCGGTGTGCGTGAGCACTCCGTGGCGGATGAGCACACGTCGATCGGTGACGATGAAATGCGTGAACTTCCAGACAGTGAACGGCGCAATCGATCGCCAAGCCACGACGGCGAGCCAGACGATTCCGACGGCGATGGACGACACGGCCCGAGCCGTACCGTCCAATCTCGTCTGAGCGAGGCCCAACAAGAACCCGGCGACGGCCGTGGCAAGCACGAACGTCAGCGCCGGAAGCACCAACATCTTCCAGTGAGGATGGCGATGCAGTATCAGTTCCTCGTCTTGAGCGAGGGCGTCTTCGGGATATCCCATGACGGGAAGTCTGCCATCCCGCACCGACTTTCAGGCACAACGTCAATCAGGCCAACTCTCAGGGCTGGGCGATCTTTCGCAGCACCAACGGGGTCACGACGATGATGATGCCGTACAGCACCATCCACACACCGACCACGATGCGGAAGACGTCGAGTGAAAGTTCCGGCTGCAACAGGACGATTGCGCCGGCAACGATGCTGATGACTCCGAGCACGATCGACAGACCTCGATCGACCGTGTGGCCGGATGCCGCATCGACCAGGTCGAGCACCCCTCGGAATACCCACCACGCGCCGATCACCAATGCGATCAGGACCACGGTCTGCAAAGGGCTTCGGAGAACGAGGAATCCTAGGAGCACTGCCAACGCGCCGGAGATCGCGACCAACGTCCGGGTTCCACCCGTAGCCGTCACGTCCGCGAACGAACGGATTATCTGGACGAGTCCGAATCCGAACAGCTGAATCGCAATGACAACCGCCACCACGAACAGGGTGGCATCCGGCCACGCGAGTACCGCGATACCCAGGCCCAATGTGAGGACACCGAGCAGCACCGTGACGCCGGTGAGTACGCGGCGGGCGCTCTCGGCCGTCTCGGCTTCGGTCGGAACAACGATCGGTGTGGTCATGACGCCCCTAGGCAGCTAAGTAAATCCCGCAGTCGAGTGAAATGAAGGACGGACGGTTGGTTCGAAACAGGTCCGGGCCAAAAATTAGCACTTTGGTGCCAGAAAATCCGGCAAGGCTCACGATTCGGTTACCGGGGCGGTCCGAAGGTGTGTGATGTCACCAGCTGCGACCGCAAAGCTCTCTCCTTCTGCTCCCTCGATTTCGATGACGACGCGACCGGAAGTGTCGACGTCGGTCGCGATACCGAACACCTCCTTGTCGCCCGGCAAAACCGCGCGGACTCGTTTACCCAGCGTCCCGCAGCGCTGCCGGTACTCGGCAGCCAACACAGATGTATCCCATTTCGACGATTCCCAAGCACGGAATTGAGTCGCCAACTCGCGGGCGATTGCTCGAACGAGGGTGTCACGGTCGACGGTCGATGCTTCTTCGATCAGGAGCGATGTGGCGGTCGGGACGGGCAGCTCCTCGACACCCAAGCTCACGTTCAGTCCGATGCCCACCACCACCGCGGGATCGGGCGCCGTCCTTGCCACCTCGGCCAGAATTCCGGCCACCTTCTTGTCACCGATCAGAACGTCGTTCGGCCACTTGAGTTCTGCGGGCACCTCTGCCACGTTGCGCAGTGCGTCGACGACCGCGATTCCCGACAGCAGCGGCAGCCAGCCCATGTCTGCGAGATTCATTCCGGGCATCGACAACAGAACCGACATCGAGATCTGCGCTTGCGGAGGACTCACCCAAGTGCGCGAATGACGGCCGCGCGCACTCGCCTGATATTCGGCGATCAGAACATGACGGTCGGCATCCGGATCTGCCGCTCGCGCAAGGAGATCCGCGTTCGTCGAGCCGGTCTCCTCGACAACGTCGAGGCGGTTCCAGAAAACGCGCGAGTCGTCGTTGTCACTGCGCACGAGTGCGCGTCGTAGGGCATTGCCGTCGAGGGGCGGTCGGTTCAAGTCGGTCCACATAGTCCCAGCCTATGACGACAGCGAGAATGTACTGGTCAGTAGCTTGAGCCTGCAAGACAGCGACAATCGGACCTGCCTTCGAAGCCCCCCACGCACTCTCGTTAAGCTCACGTCCATGACCACTGTCCAAGAGCCGAACGCGCCGGAGGCGGCGGCCGCACCCGATATCCACACGACCGCGGGAAAGCTCGCGGACCTGCGGAATCGCCAAGCCCAGGCGCAGGCACCGAGCGGCGAAGCCGCCATCGACAAGGTGCACGCCAAAGGCAAGCTGACCGCCCGCGAGCGCATCACCGCCCTCCTCGACGAGGGCTCCTTCGTCGAACTCGACGCACTGGCACGGCACCGAAGTGTGAACTTCGGTCTCGCTGACAACCGCCCGGTCGGCGACGGCGTCGTCACCGGTTACGGCACCATCGACGGCCGCGACGTCTGTGTCTTCTCACAGGACGCCACCGTCTTCGGCGGATCGCTCGGCGAAATCTACGGTGAGAAGATCGTCAAGGTCATGGACCTCGCGATCCGCACCGGTCGCCCCCTCGTCGGCATCAACGAAGGTGCAGGCGCGCGCATCCAGGAAGGCGTCGTCTCGCTCGGCCTCTACGGCGAGATCTTCCACCGCAACGTCCAGGCCTCGGGTGTCATCCCCCAGATCTCACTGATCATGGGACCCGCCGCCGGCGGCCACGTCTACTCCCCCGCGCTGACCGACTTCGTCGTCATGGTCGACGAGACCTCCCAGATGTTCGTCACCGGCCCCGACGTCATCAAGACGGTCACCGGTGAAGACGTCACGATGGAAGACCTCGGCGGTGCTCGCACCCACATGGTCAAGTCCGGTGTCGCCCACTACGTCGCTTCCGGCGAGCAGGACGCACTCGACTACGTCAAGGACCTACTCAGCTACCTGCCGTCCAACAACCAGGCAGCCGCTCCCCGCGGCGAGATCACCGACCCGATCGTCGGTTCGATCGAAGACAGCCTGACCGCCGAGGACATCGAACTCGACACCCTCATCCCGGATTCGGCCAACCAGCCGTACGACATGCACGAGGTCATCCGTCGCATCCTCGACGACGACGAGTTCCTCGAGGTCCAGGCCGAGCGCGCGATGAACATCATCGTCGGTTTCGGGCGCGTCGACGGACGCTCGGTCGGCATCGTCGCCAACCAGCCCACCCAGTTCGCGGGCTGCCTCGACATCGACGCTTCCGAGAAGGCCGCTCGCTTCGTGCGCACCTGCGACGCGTTCAACGTCCCGATCATCACCCTCGTCGACGTTCCCGGCTTCCTCCCTGGAACCGAGCAGGAATACAACGGCATCATCCGCCGCGGCGCGAAGCTCCTCTACGCGTACGGCGAAGCAACGGTCGGCAAGATCACGGTCATCACCCGCAAGGCTTACGGCGGAGCGTACGACGTCATGGGCTCCAAGCACATGGGCGCCGACGTCAACCTGGCATGGCCCACCGCTCAGATCGCCGTCATGGGTGCATCCGGGGCAGTCGGATTCGTCTACCGCAAGCAGCTTCTCGAAGCCGCCAAGAACGGCGAAGACGTCGATGCACTGCGCCTCAAGCTGCAAAACGAGTACGAGGACACACTCGTCAACCCGTACGTCGCCGCTGAGCGCGGATACGTCGACGCAGTCATTCCCCCGTCGCACACCCGCGGACAAATCGTCTCCGCATTGCGACTGCTCGAGCGCAAGGCCGTTTCCCTTCCGCCCAAGAAGCATGGGAACATTCCCCTATGACCGCAACCACCGAGGACATTCTCAGCGAAGATGTCGCACTGGCGGAGACTGCACCGACCAACGGTGCAGTCGTAGAGGGAAGCGCGACGGACGTCTCGCTCACCGAGCTGACCGAGACGTCGACATCCGACGCGTCGGTCATCAAGATCGTCAAGGGTTCACCCACGGACGTCGAGATTGCGGCACTGGTCAGTGTGCTCGCTGCAGCTGCCGGCAGCGGTCAGGCTCCCGAGTCCAACGTTCCGGCGGAGACCTGGGGCGACCCGACTCAGTTCCACCGCACGCGTGCGCCGTTCTCGCCGTACGCGTACCTGAACCCCGCGATCCGTCGCAGCTGACAATCAGTATCTGCTGACGTGACTCAACTGGTTCTAGCTTCAGCGTCCCCGGCTCGCCTCGCCATTCTGCGGGCCGCCGGGGTTTCGCCGCTTGTCCGTGTCTCCGGTGTCGACGAGGACAAGATTGCCGACAACCTCGGCCCCGACGCCGCTCCCGAAAAAGTCGTGACGGTGTTGGCCGAAGCCAAGGCCGCCGAAATCGTCCCCGGCCTCGCCGCCGACAATCTAACCGACGTCGTGGTTGTAGGGTGCGATTCGATGCTCCTGATCGACGGGCAGCTTCAAGGTAAGCCGGGCAGCGTCGATATCGCCCGAAAGCGATGGGCGGCAATGGCCGGTCGCAGCGCCACCCTCTTGACCGGGCACTGTGTCCTGCGCGTGGCCGACGGCCGCATCGTTCGCATGGCCTCGGATCACAGCGCAACGGTCGTTCATTTTGCGCAACCTTCCACCGAGGATCTCGAGGCATATCTGGCAACGGGCGAGCCGCTCCAAGTTGCCGGAGCATTCACCCTCGACAGTCTCGGGGGCTGGTTCGTGGAGAGGATCGAGGGTGATCCCTCGAGTGTCATCGGCATCGGATTACCTTTGGTGCGAACACTTCTCGAGCGCGTTGGGGTTTCCGTCTCGGATCTCTGGCGCACTCAGAGCATCTTCTGACGCGTTTTCTCCAAGCACGACGACCAGCCCCGCATCGGGTCCATGCCGATGCAAAGCTGGTCGTTTCTGTTGTCTCCGAAGAGGTTTGCGCCTTCAGGTTTTGAAGGTGGTGTTCGCCGGACGCGGGTGCTGCCCGGGGTCGATCGAGGGTGGCGGGATGAACCACGGTTTGTTGTCGACGCCGATTCGGATCACCCATTTTCCGACGAACCCGGTCTTGCGGTGCATCAGCCGGTGGTGCGAGCGGCACAGCAGGACAAGGTTGTTCATCACCGTAGGCCCGCCGTTAGCCCAGTGCCTGATGTGGTGCGCGTCCGTCCACGCCGAAACACACGAACAGCCCGGGAACGCGCAGCCTTTGTCTCGGGCGATCAACGCGACTCGTTGTTCGGCGGTGACCAACCGTTTTCCGGGTTTCGCATCGAGCGGTGCGCCATGATCGTCCAGCAACACGGTCGAGAGGAAACAATCACACCCCAACAACCTCGTCTGCGAGACCGACAGTGGTCCAAGCCATGGCATGTGCCCGACGTCGAGATCCGGCAGGTTCAGATCGGGTGAGTCTTCGTCGTCCACGTCAGAAGGCGCGGCGGCGCAGTCCCGGTGCTCAGCCAGGTCGCGAGCGTTGATGTGCACGTTCACGTGCGGACGCTGCCCACCATCCGTACCGGTTTTGGCGCAGTCGAGATAGCGGCGGATCAGTTCGGTGAACCCGTCCGCTGTCCGCTTCGCCGCGGACCGGGCATCGGGCGTTCCGTCCGGCGCCGGGGTGGGCATCGTCAGATTCGACAGGGCGGAGAGCAGCATTTCGCCGGTCATTTACGTTAACAGGGGTCAGGTCTAGAGTCCCAGGGCATGGACAAGAAACAGGCCCCTACCAGGGCAATCATCTACACCCGCGTCTCGAAGGACTCAGCCGGTACCGGGCGATCCGTTGCCGAGCAGGAAACCGAGTGCCGCGCCGTCTGCGAGCGCGAGGGCTGGCCGGTCGGTGAGGTTCTCCAGGACAACGACATAGGCGCGTCTCGCTGGTCCGGCAAGGATCGGCCCGCATACCGCCGACTAGCCGAAGTGCTGCGCCCTGGCGACGTGCTGGTCACCTGGGAGGCTTCGAGGGCACAGCGAGACCTCACGGCCTATGCGGAGCTGCGCGACCTGTGCGCGGCGTTGGGCGTCCTGTGGAACTACAAAGGTCGCACCCATGATCTCAACGTCGGCGCGGACCGGTTCACCACAGGGCTTGATGCGCTGCTGGCTGAACGGGAGGCCGATGAGATCCGCGACCGTGTGCTGCGAGCGCTCGAAGCCAATGCTGCCGAGGGCAAACCTCACGGGAAGATCGCCTACGGATACCGAGCGGTCCGAGATCCACAGAGTGGGCTGATTACCGCCCGTGAGATTGACCCCGAAGCGGCTGGCTGGATTCGTGAGATGGCTGAGCGCGTGCTGCAGGGCGAGTCACTGCGGGCCATCTTGAAGGACGTGAACCCCCGCGCTGGCATGAAGTGGTATTCGGCAACGATCTCTAAGATGCTGCGGTCCCCCACTCTGGCAGGACTACGGACGTACAAGGGCGAGACGCTACCGGGAAACTGGGAACCCATCCTCACGATGGACGAGCACAAGAGGTTGGTGACTGTTCTCGGTGATCCAGGTCGGCGTACGTCGTACCGAGGGACAGAGCCGCGCTACCTGGTGTCGGGCATCGCTGTCTGCGGCGTCTGCGGAGGGCCGTGCTACGTAGGGATGAATCACAAGAAACCTACGTACGTGTGCAGAAACGGTGGACATGTGTCGCGGATGGTCTCCGACGTTGATCCGGTGGTGATCGACAAGATGATACGAATCATCAACCAGCAGAGAGTCAATGTGTTCCTATTCCGTGAGGATGACGGAGAAGGCCGGTCCACAGGTAACGAGTCGGCAGAGTGGATTGCCAAGGCTCAGCTGCTACAGGGCAGGCTCGATGAGTTCTCGGAATCTGCAGCAACGGGCGAGATCTCGAAGTCCGAGTATCTCAAGATATCAGGGTCCATCAACAAGCAGATCGCTGAAGCCAATGCCAAAGCTGCCGAGACTGCAGTGAATAGTGACCCCATGCTGGAGCTGCTTTACCGTGAGCCTGAAGAGGTTTGGGAGAGCGCGAACATAGACCAACGTCGTAGGTTCATCCGGGCGACTGTCGACGTACGCATATTGAAGACCGGAGCAGGCAAGAGATTTGAAGAGAGTTCGGTGCAGGTGACCGATATTCGATCCAACGCAAAAAGCACCCCCACTCAGCCGTAAGACCAAGCAGGGGTGCATCGTTCGATCAGGGTTGACGGAGCCAGGTTGCCGAGAAGCGCCCGCGCATACCACCATAGGAGTTCTGACCGGCGAGCTGGGTGCCGCCAGAGTTCTGGTAGACACCGACCGTGAGCCAGTCACCGGCTACTAGCTTGATCTGGCATGAAATGCGGTTGGTGATGTCGAGACCGTTAGCCACACGTCCGCCGTCGACATCCACGATATTGCCGGTCGCGGTGCCGTTCTTGTAGAGGTACATCGAGCGGTTGCCGGTGCCGGATGTCAGCCAGGGCCAAGAGACCTCGATCTGATGGACGCCAGCGACCCGACAGTTCCAGCGACCCGATGCAAAGGCTGCCGATGCACCAGTGGGCCAAAGATCGTAGTCGGCAGAGGCCCAGGTAATCGGCGTGATGGTCGCCGTCGCGATGCTGACACCACCCGATGCAACCAGAAGGCTGGCCGAAGGCGGTTCCTGTTGGGCCACAATGGGTATGCCTGCAGCCCAGAGAGCGGCGTCGACACCGTCCATTGCTGCTTGCATCTGAGCGGCACCGAGGTATATCGGATCGCCGGAAGTCGGATACGGAAGAGAGTAGTGAGATGTTACGCCAGCCATTGTCTTTGGCCCCTTCGTGAGTGTTACGGGTATGAGGTCGGATATGCCTGCAGTGACCCGGAGTTGAGGAAACGAACGTCGGCCCAAGTCATCGGGGTATCGACGTAGTAATCGTTGGCACCGTGAGGGGAACCAGGAGCGTCGTAATCGCCCCACTTGACCTTGGTGTCCATCGAGGACCAGGCGATCGAACCGCCCACAGTGGCATCCAGTCCGGTCGTCTGCAGGGTGAGGTAGAACTTCCAACGTGGACTGGTGCCGCCCTCGCTCGTGAAGATCATGGTGCCGCCAATGAGACCGAAGCTCGGAGGAATGGTCTCGTTCATGACGGTCCAGGGTGAGCCGTACAGGAAGAACTGAGTCATGCGTTCGGAAGCCTCGACCAGAAGCCTTGCGCCCCTAATGGAATCGAAGCCATACCCTGTGGCCTTGGTGTCGTACATGATCTGTGAGTGTTGAGGATCTGCACCTTCCTGGGTTGCCCGGTCCAAGATGTACGGTGCAGTCTGGCCGGTAATGTACGCGGTCTGGCAGATCATCGAGTCGTTAGTGATGAGCCGTCGACCGTAGGCATCGGGATCGCCGTTGGACAGGCCGTAAGTAGCGTCCGCGTAGGAGATCGTGGAGTCCGGGTAGGTCACTTCCACGCGGTTGATGTCGGCGTTGGGGTTGATCGTCAAGATGTCCGTGTCACCGGTTACGACGCCGCCAGACAAAGGCATTCCCTTGTAGGCCACAGCAACGTCGGGTGAGTTCTCTGCTGCCTGTGTGTATCCCTGAGCCGCAGGAACCAGGATGTGATCTTCTCTGCCACCGGTCGGACCCTTCTGGAAGAGATAGACCGTGTCCCTACGCTTACGACGCATGTTGCGGACGTTGTTCTCGGAGGCGACATAAGACATCGTGTCCCCAAAAGAGCCATAGAACTGGCGAACCAAGTCGAGGACCGTACGACCGCCTACATTTTCCTGCCCCATCGGCCAGGTGACCGTGCCCGCATTGAAGAAGAAGTCCGAAATCGTTGACACCGACAGAGCAACACTCTTGAGGTAGATGGCTCTGTTCAGTGCGGTTTCCGCGAGGACGCTGGTGCCCGCTGGAATCTTGATGTTGCCGAGATCGCCCAGCTTGTCGGTGGCTGTCAGGTGAACCAGATAGAACCTCGGTACGCCGGTCTTCGGATGCTTCGGCCCCGGTTCGATCGTGATAGCCGAGATGCGGCCACGGAACATGAACCACTCAGCGAAGCCGCCGTCATTCTTGGTGTTGATGGTAATGATCTTGCCGATGATCTCACGGTCGCGCATGCGCTTCACGAAGTAGGTCGTCGGATCTTTGAAGGTGAACTGGAGAGTGCCCGGATCTGGATGTACCAGGTAGTCCGAGCGCCCCCAGGTGAACTTCATGCCGTCAAGGATGTCGATGCCACGGTCATTACCACAGGAGTAGATATAGCTGGAAGTTGGTGCATCACTGCGCTCTTCGAGCCAAACCTCTGGACTCACTTTGATGGTCATCGACATCCCCTTTCGTTAGAAATTGCGTGCATTGGTTGTGCCGGTCGTGATTCCGTAGTCAGACAGAATCTTCTTGAGTTGCACACCTGTGGCCACAGGGTCGATAGCGCCTTCGATGGTGACGTTGACGTTCGTGACGTGCTGAACGACGTTGCCCGAGGAGCCATTCGAGAACGATGTACCGATACCCAGGGAGCCAGACGAAGCCGCTGTGATCTGAGCCGGTGCAGCATCGAAACGCTGGAATGTCTCAGGCAGGAACTTCATGATGTCTGGCGGGAGGAACTTGAACTCTGCTTCACTGGAACCACCGAAGAGGTTTGTCATCCACGAGGGAGGACTCGGGAAGCGGATGCCGGTGATCTTGTCGATGAGCCTGCCGACGAAGTCGATGACACCCTGAATTGCGTCCTTGACTGCCTGCCACACACCGACCGCGACGTTCTTGGCAGTCTCCCATGCGTTCGAGAGACCGTCCTTCACCACCGCGATGATGATGTTGATCTTGTCGATGCCCCACTGGATCGCGTCGAGAATTGCGTTCCAGACCGTCGTTGCGACCGACACCATGATCTCCCAAACGTTCTGGAAGAACTGAGTTTTGGTGGCCACAAGAACGATGATGCCGATCAGGATGACGATTGCCGCGATGATCAGACCAACGGGGTTCATCATCATGGCCAGGTTGAATGCCAGCTGAATCGTGGTCCACACCGCAGTAGCAGCACGGACAACCAGCATGATCGCGTTGTAAGCAACCATCGCCCCTGTGACCGCGTACCAGGCAATAGCCATGCCAGCGAGGAAGGGAGCAATCGGTGTGATGAACGTGAGGATCTGGCCGAGACCCGTTGCAAGAGTTGTGATCAACGGTGTGACAGCAATCAGGGCAGTAGCGAGACCGGTACCGGCTTCAGCAACGAACTGAGCCAGCGGAGGAATCAAAGGTGTCAGGGCCACAACGAGCTCCGCGATAGCCGTTGCCACTTGAGGAAGGACGGGAGCCAGCGTCGTGAAGATCGTGACGAGCGCCTGACCCACAGCACCGCCGACCTCACTGAGAGCCGGGAGCATGCCGGTAACGGCCTGTGCCAAGCTGTTCAGAACCGACGCTAGAACCGGACCGAGCTGAACACCCAACTGAGTGAAGGCGTCGAGCACGGGGGCCAGCAGAGCATCCAGACCGCCCAGAGCCTGATTGAAGCCCTGGAAGAGTGCAGCCGGTACGGCAGAGAACTTCTCACCGATCGTGTCCATGATGCCGCCGAACGACGTGCCGAAGCCTGCCGCCTCTTGAGCCGCTGTGGCACCGAAGTCGATGAGTCCACCAGTAAGACCGACCAATCCGGGAGTCAGGGTCTCGACAAACGTTTTGGAGCCTTCGAGGAGCGCCTGAACGCCTGCCCTGCCTGGACCCGCAATCTGGTCGATGACGCCTGAGAACGCCTGAGAGGTTGCACCCGCGATGCCCTGAAGCTGTGGGGTGAGATCCGTGATGAGACTTCCGAATTGCTGGAAGGCTGGTGTCAGACCCTGCTCGAAAGTGGAGCTGACAGCGTCCCTCACGGCCTGAAACTGCGGAGCAATGGTCTTGGCAGCGTTGCTGATTCCGGTGAAGCCCAGGGCCACCACAGCCAGGGCAGGAGCCGCGACGGCAGCAAGACCAGCAGCACCGAGGGCAATAGATCCGACGATGCCGATAAGCGGTGCAGCTGCAGCAGTCGCCACAGTCATTGCCCCACCCATTTGAACGATAGAGCCGCCGATACGAGCAAAGGCCCCCGAAGCACCGCCACTCAATGTGTCAATGTCCCGAGAGAACTGACGTACTGAGTTGGCTGTGCGACGGAGGCCCCGTGCTGCATCTTCGGCATTGGCAACGATACGAATCGCGAGGATTGCGCTGTTAGCCATTGCTTTTACCCACTTTCGGCTTTCTCAGCCTGTTCGCGCAGGATCTCTACTGCGGTTGCGATAACTTCATCGCCCTCTTTGAGCCATTCACTGACTGGAATGTTCGTGGCCACAGCGAGGGCAACAACCATGTGCGCTATCGAACCGCTTTCGAAGGGTCGATTCCTTCAGGCCCACTCTCGGATTCACCTACGGCACCGGCTTCATTGCAGAAGTCGTCAAAGCCCTTGGTGTACTTGCCGAGTCGAGAGAGTGCCGCGAAGGCCATGAAGTTGATGAAGGTGAGAGGGTCGTCAGTAACGCTGCCCCACTTCTTCATCTTGGCCTGCTTCGAGTAGAGCATCTGATCTGCGATGTTGGTTTTGATGTCCTCGTGCAGAGTTCCGTCTTCCATCTCTACGTCGAGAATCATTCGTGTGAGTGCCATTGTCTAAACCCCTTCAATGCGACCGAGAATCCTGTCGATGCCCCGGTTGTAGTTGCGAACCCACAGCGGCTCAGTAGCTTTGGCAGCATCTGTAGCGAAGTGTGCGGGCTTGATGTTCCGTGCTGGCCAGCCCCATTCGATCGGGTTGGCGTACTTGACTGTCGTGTTGTTGCCGACGCGGACGACGCCTGCTTTCTTGGTAGCGCCAGCTCGGGCAGATCGACCAAGACGACCGGTCCGAGAGGGTGCTGTGTTTCCAGCGACTGTTGCGACGGTGTTGGCGGCTTCCTTGTTGAGAGCCTTCAGATCCGTTGCTTCGATGGCTGCACGTTGCAGCGTCTCGATCAATCGCTGGTCACCCAGCACCCTGACGGTGTAAGTCACTACCGCTCTACAAGGGCGACAGCGGTATTGGCGATGGTCGTACCGGCAAACGTCACAGTGACGGAACCGGTGCCATCGTTGAACTGCTTGACGAGCGGCACCCAAACCTCACCCGACGTGATCGCCAGGACGTATGCGGGATTGGGGTTCGGCTGACCGTAATCGTTGTTGCCGACTACGTCGATGGTCATCGTGACGATGGTTCCTGCCGTGTTCTTGGCAACCAGGAAGCGGTTGTTGCCGGTGCCGATCTCTGCTGTGGCCGAAGCGACTGCAGCGTTGAGAGTGGGCTTGAGACCTGTTGCCACAGAGAGCTTCTGGACTGGAATTGCAACCATGATTCAGAACTCCTAAACTGCCGGGGTCCATACAGGCTTGCCCTGTACAGAGAACTCGAAGTCGGCTGTGGGCTTGGTCTTGACCTTGCCGCCGAAGTCGATCGGGTCGACGGTGAGAGTGCCCGAGAGAGTCGGACCGTCAGCCGTATCAGGCGTGAAGCTGAAAGGCTGTTGGGTACCGGCATTGTCGTGGCAATACTTGTTGATGCCAGCGTCCGACCAGTCCTGTACGACAGTGCCCTTGAGGGTCCAGGTGTACGTGACATCGCCAGCGAGAACATCGCCACAGAGGGTGTTGAGTGCGTCCTCTTCATTCTTGTCGGGAGAGAGGGTGGCTTCGGTGATCTGGCAAGAGATCTCGATGAGAGTGCCCGACACACCAATCGTCAGGGTGCCTGGTCCCATCGTTCCGTAATTGACTGTCATTTCTGTTCTTTCTAGGAGGTAGGCACCTTGACAGTGACTACGAGAACCGGGAGCGGTTGACCGCTGAACCCAGGGGGTGTGATTACGCCGACCTGTGTGTCCCCATCCGGGTTGAGCACCGTGAGAACTTTGTCGAGCAGGGCAGAGAGATTGATGAGCGCCTGAGGGCGGCCCACGTCCCCAGTGATGAGAGTCAGCTTGATCGTCATTTCCGCTTGGCCACAGAGGTACTCATGACTGAGTGACTCCAGGTCAACGAAAACGCAATCAGGGTTGATGTCTCGGGGATCGAGGACCGCGTGCAGACCGTCGACGGAATTGAGCAGGTCCACAAGGGACTGAAGGGAGCCGAGAAGGTCCATCATCCGACCATCGGCTTCCGGTAGCTGCCAATTTCGAGGAGCATTGCGATGTCAGGATCGTTCCGCTGGATATAGACAGGTCCGAGATCGCCCATACTCTCGACACCACTGGAGGAGTTACGACGACGGTAAATGCGAGCCGCCAACATAACTCCCGCGTAGACGTGCCGGTACGGGAACTCGGTGCCCTTCCAGGCGAGGAGCAGATCATTCACCGCGTCCACAGCGTCCTCGACCAACTGAACATCAACGCCGGGGCTGAGTTTCAGGTAGTCGCGGACGGCTGTGTATGTGACGGGTGAGTCAGGCATTAGCTGACCGTGATTGCTGCGGTGTCGGTCTTGCCCTGGTAAGTAGCCGTGATGGTTGCTGCAGCGCCGGTAGCGACACCGGTAACAACACCAGCGGAGTTCACCGTTGCACGGGCAGGGTTGCTCGTGGTGAAGGTGACGTACTTGTTCGGGATGACGTTGCCGCTGTTGTCCTTGACGACCAGGAGCTGAGTTCCAGCCACAGCGATGGTTGCCGTTGCCGGGGTCAGATCCAGGGTCCAGCCGGATGCTTCCACGAAGACCTTGACGAGACCTGCAGCGTTGGCGAGGAATTCAGCGTGGTAGCCGAAGAGTGCGCCGTCGTAACCACCGTTGCTGATGGATACTGCGTCGACACGGATAGGCGAACCGCCCAGCTCGTAGAACTCGACAGCAGGCTTTGCACCGACGATGACCTGACCCTTGGGCACGAACTGAGATGCAACGAATGCGGACGGGCTGACTCCGAGAAGTTCCAGGAAGGCAGGAACATCGTTGGCCGATACGTTGATCAGCTCCAGGTGGTCCTCGGGGTTGACGAGCACGAAGGCCGCAGGAGCGCGGGTATCGAGCTTGACACGCTGAGCCGCGAGAGCAACGGCCTTCAAGATTCCTTCTGCGGCACCGGCAGCCGAAGCGTTGGCAGCGATGAAGGCAGCCAGAGCCTCGTCGGTCTCGTATGCGTAGGACTCAGCCATAGCCGAGAAGTACGCCGCGATGAACTCGGAGTCGTTGAAGTCGATGAACTTCCGGTCGATGTCGTGCGCGCCAGCCAGACGGAGAGCGTCGATGTTGACCGCTTCGGTCGTGGGCTGATTCGACGGGACATCGTTCTTGTCACCGGCATACGAAGCAACCTCGGGCTTGACCAGCCAGCGCCATCCAACTGCACGGTAGGAGGTCAGGGACTTGTTGGTGACGAGAGGAACGATGACGCGGTTGTACTGAACGCCGGACCACACCTCTCCGACCCAACCTGCAGGCGAGACAGCGGTGTTGGCCGAACGGGTGATGTCTGCGAGTGCAGCCGTGATGGTGTCGTTCATGTCACCGTTGCGAACTGCGTGCAGAGCCTGAACAACCTGAGAGAAGGTGATTTCAGACTTCTTGGGAGCGAGGACACCACCGGGGTTGAGGAGCTTCTGTGCTGCCTCGACCTCTGCGGCCTTTGCCTCTGCTGCGATCTTGTCGGATGCGGCCTTCTCTGCGGCTGCAATCTGCTCTGGGGTGAGTTCCATTTCGGTTTCTTTCTGTGAGCCGCCAGCGGATGCCGGGGAGTCTGATTTCTGTGCCAGGACGGACGACACGCGTGCATCCGAGAAGGCGGGGACTGCGACCAGGGCGACCGCGTCCAGTAGTGCGGAGATGACTGTCTTTCCGTCAGCGGACATTTGGACTGCGGAGAGTTCCACAGAGAGTCCGTCACGGATACCTTCGGCTGCTTCGACCAGGGCGATGTTGCCTGCCTCGGTGTTGCCGACCTTGAACTTTGCGACCAGCCCGTTGGGACCGTCTTC
Source organism: Rhodococcus sp. IEGM 1318 (assembly GCF_033142465.1). Taxonomy (NCBI): domain Bacteria; kingdom Bacillati; phylum Actinomycetota; class Actinomycetes; order Mycobacteriales; family Nocardiaceae; genus Rhodococcus; species Rhodococcus sp. IEGM 1318. The sequence goes on along the minus strand of NZ_JAWLSC010000001.1, from coordinate 685,019 downwards.
GATTGATTCCAGGTAGCCGACCGGAGATTCACGGTCATGATTGCGGAGCAGTTTCACTCGCTTCATGTCCTCGGGAATCTTGATTGCGCCAGCCTGGACAGTGACCTTGCCACCGGATGTGATGCCGGGGATGCCATATGGCAGAGCCAAGCCGTTGATGACTCGGGTCTCTACTGCCACAGCATCGGTAGGCAGGGAGACTGCTTCACACCGAAGGGGTCCGTTACTGTCGGCTGCTTGGATGGTGTTGTCGGACATTACTTTCCTGCCTTCGGTGAGTTGGATACCGGTGCCACCGAGGAAGGGGTTGCACCCGATGGCACCGGCTGGTCTTGGACGCGCTCGTCGTCGGACTTCACAGAGAGAGGAAGTTCGGTGCCGAGCACCTTGGTGACCTCGAAGTCGACGTGAACGCCCTTGGGAGACACGTCATCTTGAGAGAGTCGGGAAGCAATCGCCGCAATGTAGGGAGCCAGACCGTAGTCCAGGAACTCTGCGTTGCGGCTCTGCGTGGTTTCGTAGGTAAGACCACCGACCTGAGCCTGAGCGTCGATGAGTGCAGCCGGAATGCCCATGAGCCGAGCGATGTCGACAGCAGCAGCATTTCGACCCTCGGTGAGAAGGTGCTCGTTTGCCGATCCGTGTTCCTGTAGCTTGATCGACTTGTTGGTATATGCCACACCGCCATTGACGCCGCGCCGAGCAGCCACCCAGTCATTGACGAGGTCACTGACTTCAGTTCTCGTGAGCTGTGTGTCGCCCTCGTCGTGAAGTTCGATGTAGGCAGTAGGAGTAGCAGCAGCCCTGTCGGCAGACTTCAGAAGGTTGGAATACTGGCGAATAGTGCGAGCGCCAATCGCCAAGATGCCCTCATGAATACCGGGGATGAGAACGTACTCGTCTTCCCGAGCCGGCTTGGCGTCAGCACCGGTACCGATAAGGATCTGAGTACCGTCGTCGCTGAACGACCAGTTGGCGTAAGGAACATGGGAAGCCGCAATGATGGACTTGTCGAACTCACTACGAACGACGCGCCAGAGCGAGAAGCCGTAGAAGATCAGATCGTCCACAGTGGACTGCATGCGGTGGAACGGTGAGAGCATTCCACCTGTATGGGTAAGCCATTCGGGCTGTGTGGCCACCGGCTTGCCCTCGTCGTCGTAGGCGATCAATGGCAGTCGCGCAAGGAAGCCGCAGAGCAAACCGCGACCACGAACGACCGACGAGATCGACATAGCCTCTTGACGAGTAGGTGGAAGCTGGGCAATGAGATCGTCACCGAGCAGCCCCGTCCAGGCCACAGTCTGCAGCGGGGACGGCTCTGGTGCCCAGGGTGTTTCGATCTGCACTCGATGTGCCGCAGCCTCGATGACATGACCGTCAGGCACACCGAATAGTTCTTTCCAGAACCCCATTACGAACCTTCTTTCGCGAATGCAAAGCCAGGCTTGGGGGCCATCGGCTTGACGTGAGTGATTGCTCTGACCGCCAAGGTGGCTGCTTCGAGCGGAGCAATTGATGCTTGGTCGCTGGTGCGTTTGAACATCCAGGCGTCACCGACCGTGCGTTTGTCGGCGTACTTGACTGCCTCTGACATCGCGTAGTTCGGACGAAAGAGGATGGTGCCACAGATGATTCGGTCATAGACACCAGCAGCTGCAGCGCAACAATCCTTGGTGGACAACGTCAGCATCGGGATGTGTTCGAGATGGAGGTAGTCAGCCACGGTGCCCGAGGGACCGAAGCTGTCTACACCGATGTCCGACCTGTGGTTTGCGTACAGTTCGGCCAGTCGTGGTCCGACCCAATCGGTTCCTTCTCGGAATTCGATCAGCTCGACTATCGGAACACCCTCGACAATGGCTGCAGCACAGATGGCCGATGTCTTTCTATCGACACTGACCGCTGCACCGAAGCCGACACGAGCGTCATCCGGGATCTTCAGCTCAGTCTTGGTGCGTGCGTAGGCATCCAAGGGGACGAACTGCTCACGAGAGTTGGTCCAGCGGTTGCCGTATGCGCGAGCGAACTCACCGGGCGTCATCTGAACCTTGGCTGATTCGAGAGCCTTCATCTGGATGGTGTGACCGATTGCGGGATGGTGCGAGGCCACAGTGGGGAGGTCATTGGGGTCTACATCCTCGGGAATTGCCCACTCGAAGTATGCAATTCCAGGTTCTGCGGCCCTGCCCTTCTCGACATAGCCCTTGAACCAGACACTGTCTGCCGTACCAGCTGTACTGGTGATGACCGTTTGAGCACCTACGCGAGTGGCCTGAGTAGGGGTGATGGCCTGAATTACGCCCATTCCCTTGGCCATATCGAACGACCAGGCTTCGTCTACGAGGTTGAGGTCGGACTGTTTACCGTGCAGCGCATCATCTTTGGGTGGATGTGGCCGCAGTGTGGAGCCATTGGAGAAGGTGATCGACTCACTACCCTTGGCGCGCCGAATCGCCTTGATGACTCGTGCAAGCGGTGACTGTTCGAGTAGGTCGGCCAACTCATTCCACTTGTCGACGGCTTCGAGGCCGGTTTGCGCTGTGTGCCAGCATCTTTGATTGGGCTTCTGCAGGCAGCGATGCACCAGTGTGGCCAGCTCTAGTGTCGTCTTTCCCGACTGCCGAGGGACCGTGATGACCACAAGGGGGTAGATGTAGTTACCGAATCCGTCAGATTCACCGGCCACATCAGCGCAATACCGCTGCCAGGGCATGAGTGGAGTGCCCAACATTTCAGCGATCTTCGCTACTGCGCCACCGTAAGTCGGTCGTGAGTAGTCCCTTGCCGTAGCGAACTTAGGGGGTGGTGTATCCAGGCTTTCCCAGTTCATCGAAAAGCCTCCCTAGTTCATCTCCTTCTGCCTTCGCATCTCGACTCAGCGGCGTCATCTTCAGCGCCAGCAGGATGTCTTTGTACGGAGTCAGAAGTTGTGCGATTGCATAGCCAGGCTTGGAGCTGGTCGGTAGGGCTTCCGATGCGTCTAGTGCGTAGGCAGCTGCACGTGCCGCTGATACGAGTGCTAGGTCGGAATCCTGTAGTAGCGCGTCTCTCTGGGCTGCAGCTATAGCCTCTTCCAGCCAGATCGCGTGTCTTCCTTTGATCTCTTCAGTCATTTCTGAGCCGTTCTAAGTGGCCCCCTAGACGCTTTTCGGGGAAAAATGGACACCGGGCGCGGGGGCAGCCGAAGGCCCTCACCTAAAAAACTCGGGGTGAGGGTCATGTGTGTGATTAGTGATCTCTAACAATTTCTTTCAATGTTTTGATTCACCAATTACGAGAAGGTTCTGATACATGATGATCAGTAGGTGTGTGGGTAGCACCCCCCTGTGCTCTCTTCTTTTTTTGTTGAAGAAACCATTGAGAGAGAGGCATGTTGCCACGTGCACTGTTGCACCGTGAGTGAGCAGGTCGACCGTTCTCTATGCTGTTCTCTCCACCGTGTGAACGAGGAATGAGATGGTCTACGGTCGTGGCACCTGGTAGCCCACAGAGGTGGCAGGTGGTGCCGTACTCGCTTAGCACGCGGTCCCTGTATTTTCTTGCTGCCCTGCCTGAAAACGAATGCTGGCTCACAGCCCTACCCTTTCGAAGTAGATGGCCATAGACGCACATGAAGGGCACTTGGCCCACGACAAAGCCCCCGTATCGGAATCAATATCCAGTACGAGGGCTTCATCTGTTGTGCCGCATTCATCGCAGCCGGTGATCATGTTTCCTTGACTTCGTAGTGCTTCTCCACGAACACCATGCATCTGCCGCAGCAGCACCCACGAATATCCCCAGAAGGCCAGAGATCGAGTACAAGGTCAGCACCAGTATCGCCGCAAACATCACACCTCATCAGACGCTCGTTTTTCTCGTCGTTGAAGTTATCTGCATTGGTATTCATGGTTGCCGCCGTCGTACGCCAGTGTCTGCTCTACGGGCACCAGCTTGAAATGTGCGACATCCTGAGGCGTAGGAATGCCGAGGATGTTGTGCTGGAAACCTTTGGTCAACTTGGCGTCGAGTTCGTTCAATTCCTCTTCGCTGTAGTGCTTTCGGTAGCACTTGAAGCAGTAGGTCTCGTGATGCTTTGTTGCCATCAGCTTGTAGCCGTTGATCTTCGGGATCTTCGTGCCGCAGTCGTTGCAGAGCGTCTTGCCGTTGTTGGTTCTCATTCCGATTCGCCTTTTTCGTCTTCAGTGATCAGTGGCTGTTCTTCGTCCGGGATGCCGCCCTCGGTGAGTGTGCTCATCGGAACAACCTCGTCAGGTTCGTGGGTGCCGTGAAAGTGACTCGTAGACGGTACTTTTGGGCCACAGGGTCGGTGTCGTGGCTGGAGGCGGTGAGTTCTGCCTTGCGGTCGGCCCAGATGACATCGGAGGGCTTGACGGAAGGTTCCTGGACCAATCGCCGCTCGATATGGGTATTGGCTACCAGGATGACGAGAATTGCCGGGAGAATGGCACACAAGGCCATAGAGAGTGAGAGCATGACGAAACCCCTTCGAAAATGCTGGGTTGGAATGAAGAAACCCCCGACCGGCGTCCCCGGCTATGACTGCAGGGAGGTGATCGGGGGTTGAGAGTGTGCGCTGATTGGATTCAACGATTGCGCTGGCGCTAGCTTATCACTAATGCGGTGACAGTGTTTCTGCGACGGCTTTAGCCTAACACGAATCGTGTGACAGTGTTTTCGCGACGGCTTGAGCTTAACACCATTCATTGGACACTGTTTGTGCGACGGCTTGAGCCTAACATCAGACCGGCATCAGTGCGTTTACCAGAACCGGTAACCGGGGCCTTGAATCATTACCCACAGGATTCGGATACCGGGCAGTCCGATGATTAGTGCCGTGGTGATCGTGTCCGGCGTACTCATGACCGAGTCCCGTGAAGATCTATTCCGAAGCCGAGGTTCACTAGCGCCTGATGAACTTGCGGCCAGTAACTAGCCGACACGGTCCATTCCCGAAGAACCGGATTCCAGCGACGACAACTGAACGGGACGAGCTTGACGGCTTTGATTGCCGCCCGTGACGGAGATCGGAAAGTCGCATTACCGGTGTCGGTGTCGAGTTTGATCGAGATAACCATTGCGGTGCCTTTCTTGGTGCCGCGAAGCGGCATGCTTTTGGGTGAGGCGAAGCCGAACTGCCCTTTCCTGTGGAAACCCAATGGGATCTCTATGCCCCTCAGATCGACGCTGCGGCCTTGGATTGCCTAAGGGGTAGGCGGGTTAGGGTATTGGGGTGAAAGTGGCTCAGCGTTGGCCACAGGGATGGCAGCGGTGTCAGTCGGCGTAGGTAGCGGGGTCCGTCATCGTTGCGTACAAGGCGAGCGCATCGGTCTTAGCCTTCTGGATTATTTTCAGGGACTCCTCGATATCCGCGTTGTCGACGTTGATGTACACAACAGATCCGTGACCGCCACTGCCGTCAATAGCGCCTTCGTTTTCGCCCGGTTGGCCACTGATGTCGTATCTGATCTTCCGGTAACCGAGATTTTGGACTGACTCAAGTGCGGTTTGTCCCATCAGGTTGGATTCCTTGGCCCATCGCCTGGAGTTGTCGAACGCCTTCGGCTCGCTGCTGATTGCGATGTCCGTAGTGCCGTCGCCGCAGTCTTCGTGAGTGATCTTCATTTCGATGCCTCGTCTTCGTTCAGTTCAGCTTGGATTTCGTACCGGGTGAGTGCGTCCTGCTCGTCTGGGGTCAGCTGCTCACCGCGACGTTCTTTGTCTGCCAGCGCGGCCATCTCTGCCACAGGGAGGGCACTGGGGTTGCTTGTGTTCGGCGTAGCGCCCGGAGCCCCAGCGGAGGGCGGCGAAGCCGGATGTTTGTAACTCACTTCGCTTCTCACTCCACTCTCGCTTCGCTTCGTTTCGTGTCGCTTCGTATCGAAGGGACGAGTACTAGGCGTCGTACTAGGCGTCGTACTAGGCGTCACGTGACGCGTCACACCGCGAAGGGACCAGCACCGTTCAGGGTCGCATTTGCTATGGTCACCGGCCATATGGCGTCTATTTCGCTCAGTCCTGATCGCTGCATTCTCTGCACGTTTTTGCACCTCTTCTGCCGACAATTGATCGTCCAGGAAGTCGACAATCTGCCATCGTTTTGTCAGCGTTCTGTCAGACGTTTGTGCATCGTTCTGTACGACTTCTGACCACAGTTCTGCATCAACGAACGCCTGAGCGATGACAGCCGGTCGGCTTGCGTCCGTGAACAATCGAAGATCTCGGTACTGAATCAGGCCATCGGTGCCGTACTCGTTGGCGTAGGCAAGGGCCTCGAAGTACATGAGTCGCTGCGCCCGTGTGAGCTTGGTAAGACGGGGATCGCGGATCATCTTCAGGTCGAACCGGGACCACATTCTCTTCTGACTCATGACTTCACCTGTGTGGGGACGAGAAGGGCTTCAATCTCTGCGAGGTCGACCCGAAGGACACGCTCGGAGATCCGGTAGCCGGTCAGCTTGCCGCTCTGGACCCACCGACCGATAGTGATGGGATGCACGGTCAGCATCTTGGCCGCTTCGGCAGCACTGATGAGTTTGGTTGGTGTAGTTGACATCTCGACATTCCTATTCCACAGGTGTGTTCACTGTGGACGGCTCCGAAGCAGTGGCCCCCAAGCTCCGACCAGTTCGCGATGTCCCTATATGCCCATGAGGCTCAAGTGGATTACGTTTCCCGACCATTACTCGCTTGGGTGAGCTGATCGGCTACATCATTAGCATAACTAACATTCTCAGCACTGCCAAGTAGACCCGAAGCGTGGTTGAGGTTCAGGGCATCTATGCTGCTCAGCGAACCGGGCGACTCAAGATGTCTTCCAAGTGGAAAACGTCGCCCGTGTTATCCATGTGGATAACGTGACCCGTCTAACGAATCTTGACCCCGGTGAGGGCGTCGAAATCTCCGCGGACCACCACCCGACCGTTCAAGGTCGATGCGATGCGGAGCTCGTTGCGATCGGTGTCTTCGGCGGGCGGAATCTCATCGGATTCGAACAACCGCTCCAACGTCGCGATCACATGCCGCACCTTCGTTGTCGTCGCCTCCACACCCGACGCAGCCGCCAACAACAAATCGATGCACTTCGGTAATGCCTCCTCAGGCATCCCCTTCGGTGGTGATTCACAGAACGCCACGATCAACACGGCATGATCGAACGAGCAATCCCCACAATCAAATCTCGCTGCCACTGCCGGAAACGGCCGCAACGCCGCACCGAGGGCGGCGATCTTCTTCCCGTCTCGAACCTGCAGCATCGTGTTCGCCGCCAACCACGAACCGACACCGCGACTGGCAATCACCTGATCATCGGGACGCATCGACAGTTCGTCCACCACTGCCACCCGCACGGCTTCCAGGCGCAGAATCTCCGCACTCGCCTCGACAGCAGCAGCCCGCAACTCCGCAGCAGACAACCGCCACAGACGTCCACGCAACCCCACCGCAGAACCAGACACCACGTCCGACAACAAGACACTCATTGAATCCCCCGATCCCCACCCCCAACAATACTCGAACATGCGTTCGAGTCAAGGGTAACTCTCAGACAGGCGAATTGACCCGAGGCAGGGCAGTCGACGCCAACCCGATGCCGAGCGCAATTGCTGCGATGATCGCGAGTACACGGCGCTGAGCTTCGAGAAATGCTTCGCCGGCAGCGGCCCGAGTGGATGTGTACGCGGCATCAACTGCCACCTGAACGGATTGACCCCCGGCACCAGCGGAGCCGTCGCGGCGACATTGCGGCGCCACCTCCATCGGCGTTCCCGATGCCAATTGACTTGTCGCACAATCGACAAATGCCTTTTCTGCGATGTCGACGAGGCCAGGGCCTACGCCGGCCGCTTCGAGGTGCGCAACGTATTCAGGCCGCTCCCCCTGCACCGCTTGCGGCGCCTGCCCTGCCACGAGCGAGAAGAACACCACGCCGATCAATGCCAGTCCGATGGAGCTACCGACTTGCTGAACGGTCGGGAGAAGCCCGGACACCGAACCTGCGTGTGCGGGCTCGACCGTCGCGAGGATGGCGGTTTGCAGAGGTGCCACGAACAGTCCTAACCCAGCGCCTCCGAGAAGCAGTGGCCCGGCGAGCGCCAGCCAGCGTGGATCAGTTCCCTCGCGTTCGAGGATGACGGACAACGCGATCAACGAGCCGGCAAAAACTACCATTCCCAGAATCAGGACACGGTTTCCGAGCATCCGGTACACCGCCGATGAGAGTACCGCCGCCACACCCATCCCGACGGCCCACGGCAGCGTCATCACGCCCGCTCTCAGCGCGGAGAATCCGAATCCGAACTGAAGCGTGAGGCTGATGGTGAAGATCAGCGAAGTCAAGGTCCCGAAGAACACGAACGCAAGAATCGCACCGATGGCAAAGGCTCGGTCGCGGAAAAGCTCGAGACGAAGGACGGGATCGCCGCCTCGTTTCCCCAGACGCGATTCGTAGAGCACAAAAGCCAATCCCACCGGCACAGACATCGCGAGCATCACCACCAGCCCCGCAGGCCATCCACGCGCCCTCCCCTCGGCCAGGGGAAGGATCAGCAGGAACAGCGCCAGCGACGACAGCGCAGCACCGATCAGGTCGAGTGAGCGCACATGCTCCGCGCGAGCATCGACGAGATGGAAGAACCCGAGAATCAAGGCCGCGATACCGATGGGGACGTTGACAAAAAAGATCAGGCGCCAGCCCCAGTCGAACAGATTCCATTCGATCAGCAGCCCGCCGACCAGGGGTCCACTCACCGTTGCCAGCCCTATCGTCGCGCCGTAGATCCCGAACACCCGCGGATGCCTGGCCTTCGGGAACAGACCCGAGATGATGGCAAATGTCTGCGCGGACATCGCACCCGCCGCCAGCCCTTGCAGGCCGCGGAAGACGATCAACATCGTCGCACTCTGAGCGAGCCCGCACAGCAACGAGGCAGCGACGAATACGGACAGGGCGGTCAGAAATACAACTCTGCGACCGAACAGGTCCCCCAGCCGGGCCGCGGTGATCAAGGAACACGCGAAGGCCAGGATGTACACGCTGACCATGAGCAACTGCGCCGATACGCCGGCTTGAAGATCCACGGCGATGCTCGGAAGCGCAACATTGACGATGGTTGCGTCGAGCAACTGCATGAACGCGGCCGCCAGACTCGTGGCCAAACCGAGCCAGGGCGTCAGAGAAGTGGATCGCCGTCCGCCCTTTTGGTCGGCGCCGACAGCGTCACCTATAGGGTCCGGAAGCACCGAATGATCCTAATCGACACGAACCTTCTAGAACCTGTTCTTGTTTAGATTGTAGTATTTCGGACAATTCAGTCCCGCAGATGGGATAGTTCGTCGTCTGCCCATTTTCAGAGCAGGCTTCTCGACGACACACGCAGGAGTTCTACTCGATGGATCTGAACTTGATCACCCATTGGCACCCGCTTCCTGGACGGGTAATCGAATGGGGCGTCACGCATGCTTCCGCTCAGCGAGCCGCCGAAGCCGAGATCGACCGAGAACTACCCCCGACCACGATGCAGGATCGCCACCTGCGACGCGCCCGCGTCACCGCAGAGAAGGGTGATCCTCAGTCTCCGTGGATCGGTATCGCCTTCGATTTCGCCGGAACCCTCGACCGCGACGCCATGACGCGAGCCCTGCAGCGCTTCGTCCGACGCCACGACACACTGCACAGCTGGTTCTCCTTCGACGAGGCCACCACCGACGCAGCGGACACCTCGTTCGAGGTCCGTCGACACGTCGTGCCGGTGGAGAGCATCGAACTCGAGTACCGCATCGGCGACGACGTCTCCGAATCCGAGGCGATCCGCGCGCTCGTCGCCACCAAGTTCGCCACGGAAACCAGCGCGCTGCAGTGGCCGGCATTCGTTTTCGGCGCCGTCGAGCACGATCACACCGACCCGGAAGCCAAGCCGAGTTTCACCTTGTTTCACGCCGTCGACCATGCCCATTCGGACATGAACTCGATGGTCCTGATGTACGCAGAATTGCGTCAGCTGTACGCAGCGGAAACGACCGGGTCACAGCCCGAGCTAGGCCCCGCGGGAAGTTACGCACAGTTCGGTCGTGTCGAGCGCGCGCGAACAACCGAACTGACGATGCAGTCACCCGCAGTGCATCAGTGGCTCGGCTACCTCATGCGCAGCGGCGGCTCGTTCCCCGGATTTCCCCTCCCGCTCGGCGCCGACGACGCCCCCAAACCGGCCATCGGTTCACGCTTCGACTTGGCCGACGACACCGAGTGCGAAAAATTCGGTGCGATCTGTAAAGCCAACGGCGCCAACTTCATCGGTGGGATCTTTGCCGCCCTCGCGATCGCGGAATTCGAACTGGCCGGGCGCGACAAGTACATCGCTCTCTCGCCGGTCAGCACGCGAACCGAGGCCGACTCGTTTGCGCAGGGCTGGTACATCAATCTGATCCCCGTCGGCATCGACGTCGACGACAAGCGACGTTTCACCGAGTTGGCGAAAGTCGGGCAGCAGGGTTACCACGACGGCAAGGCACTGCTCGATGTCTCTGTGCAGCAAGTCATCGACCTGGTTCTGTCGAGCTTGGCCGACTCGGATTCCGCTCCCGGCGGACTCTCGAAGACGCTCACCCCGCCGCCGATCGTGTCGTACATCGACGGTCGACGCATGCCGGATCCATACAGTTACGTCGAGACGAAGGCAACGGGAATCGTCGGCGGCAAAGAGACTCAGATCGCGTCGATGTGGATCAACCGGATGCACACCGGTACGTGGATCGCCGTGTCACACCCTGACACCCCCATTGCCCACGAGTCGGCCACCCGCTTCGCCGAGCACGTCTCCAACATCATCAAAACTGTTGCAGCTCAGGGCGATTACTCGTTCTCGGCACCAGAGGGAGTGTCCTGATGCATGTCACCTCGATCGATCGATACGGACTCGATCCCGGAATCGTCACCGAATGGTCGCTCCAACCCGCTGACGGCGCCGTCACGGAGTCGGAAGTACCACCGTCGTACAACCAGCATTTTCATCTCGAGACTGCGCGGACACACGGCATGGGCCGGAGTGTGTGGATGGCAGCCGCATTCGACCTTCCCGGCGAACTTGATCGGCCGGCACTCGATCTCGCGCTGCGCCTGTTCATCAGTCGCCATGACACGCTGCACACAGGATTCGAGGTGGGCGAGTTCACCACCACCCGAATGGGACTCGACCCTGACGGCACACACATCGAGATTTCCGATCCTCTGAAATTCGATTCCACCGAAGACCTCCGAGCGCACCTCAAGAAGCGATTCACGACGGTGTGCGATCCACTGACCTTCCCTGCCTACACGTTTGCCACGGTCGAACGCGAAGAGCACTACACGGTTCTGAGCGCCTTCGATCACACACTCGTCGACGGCTACTCGTTGGTCATCGCTCTCGGGGAACTGCGACAGATCTACGAGGGACTGATCGCCCTCCCCGAACTCGACGACCACGAGGCCGTCGACGCAGTGATGAGCCGACTGGGTGACCCGGGAAGTTTCGTGCGGTACTGCGAACTGGAAGCCGACGCTCTACTTCCCGTCGATAACGACCCTCGAATCCGGGAGTGGGCCAGGTTCTACGAGATCTGCGGTGGTACATCGCCGAGTTTCCCCTTGGATCTCGGCGTCGAGGGCGGAAAGCCCGCGCCGCAGGGCGCCGATGTGCGCGTGCTACTCGACGAGGAGCTGACGGCGACGTTCGACGAGATCTGCCTTTCCGCCGGTGGTAGCGTGTTCACCGGAATCCTCACTGCGATGGGCCTTTCCGTTCACTCTTACACCGGACAGTCGACGCTTCCCCTGCAATTCCCACTGCACATCCGCAAAGATCCGCGGTGGGCCGACGCAATCGGTTGGCTCACCACAAGTGCGCCGATCACGGTGCAGATCACTCCCGATGCGGATTTCGGCGCCTCCCTTGCACATACGCACGCGTCGTTCCGAGTTGCGTTGACGCTCGAGGGTGTCACCATGGCTCAGGTTCGAGATGCTTTGGGCGACAAGATTCGACGCACGCGCACAGACGTCTTCATGGTGTCGTACATCGATTACCGCAAACTGCCCGGCACCGACGATCACGATCTCCTCAACGCTCATCACATCAGCAACGTGACGGTCGCCGACGATGCCCAGTTCTGGATTTCGCGAACGAACCGTGGTCTCTCGCTGCGGTCGCGCTTCCCGGACACCGAGACGGCAAACGAAACCATGGTGAATTTCCTCACCGAACTCGACCGGATTCTGAGAGAGGTCTGCACCCGGGGTGTAACCCCGATCGGAAGTGTCACCGAACAATTGAGAGATTCGAGCGTCGGAGCAGGAACACCGAGAATTTAGTACGGCAACGGGTACGAGCAGGCAGAACCTGCTTCCGGGCGTCTCACCTTGCGCACAGCGCATAGAATCGATCAAGTCCGTGTTCGAACCGAACGATTCGCCTTCAGGAGTACGCCCGTGCCCGTTGCCCCCGATCCCTCAACCGCGTTTGCCGAGTTCGCGCATCCCGACCGGTTGGTCTCGACGGAATGGCTCTCGGCGAATCTCGGTACGCCGGGCCTCAAGGTCGTCGAATCCGATGAAGACGTGTTGTTGTACGACGTCGGCCACATTCCCGGAGCAGTGAAGATCGACTGGCATCTCGACCTCAACGATCCGGTCACCCGCGACTACATCGACGGCGCGAAGTTCGCAGAGTTGATGAACCGCAAGGGCATCAGCCGCGACGACACCGTGGTCATCTACGGCGACAAGAGCAACTGGTGGGCCGCCTACGCACTGTGGGTCTTCACACTGTTCGGCCACGAGGACGTCCGTCTTCTCGACGGTGGCCGCGACGCATGGATCGCCGAGAACCGCGACACCGCTTTCGACGTTCCCGACATCACGTCAACCGATTACCCGGTCGTCGAGCGCAACGACGCTCCCATCCGCGCATTCAAGGACGACGTTCTCGCGCACTTGGGCGACGGACCGCTCATCGACGTTCGATCTCCGCAGGAGTACACCGGCGAGCGAACCCACATGCCCGACTACCCCGAAGAGGGCGCGTTGCGCGGTGGACACATTCCCAGCGCTGTCAGCATCCCGTGGGCGAAGGCAGCGGCACCGGACAGCCGCTTCCGCACCCGCACCGAACTCGGCGAGATCTACGGCGCTCTGTCGGCCGAGGACAGCATCGTCGCGTACTGCCGCATCGGTGAGCGTTCCAGCCACACCTGGTTCGTGTTGACCCATCTTCTCGGCTACCCGAACGTTCGTAACTACGACGGTTCCTGGACCGAGTGGGGTAATGCAGTGCGCGTCCCGATCGTCCAGGGCGAAGAGCCCGGCGCAGTTCCTTCCTCCGTATCGGCGTCATGAGCACTCTTCCTTCGGCTCTGGCCGAGATCGTCGACGACTTCGCAGCCGTCGGCGCCTCGGACAAGCTCACCCTTCTTCTCGAGTTCAGCCGAGAGCTACCGCAGTTGCCGGCGGAGCTCGAGCAGAGCGCGATGGAGCCGGTCCCCGAATGTCAGTCGCCGCTGTTCCTCTCGGTCGACGATTCGGATCGCGACAACGTCCGTCTGTACTTCAGCGCGCCCCCCGAGGCTCCCACGACGCGTGGTTTCGCATCGATCCTCGCGCAGGGGCTCGACGGTCACAGCGCCGACGAGATCCTCGGTGTACCCGACGACTTCTATTCGGCGCTCGGTCTCGCAGAAGCTGTGAGCCCGCTCCGTCTGCGCGGAATGTCGGCCATGCTCGCGCGCATCAAGCGGCACTTGCGGGGCTGAAAACATGGAGTTCACCGAACTGGCCGACTATGCGATTCCGGCCGGCGCACTCGTCGAATGGTTGCCGTGCGCAACCGGGCCCTGGGTTCCGGATCCGCGGCCCGTCTCCTACATTCACGAGGCACATCTCAGCCGTTCCGCTGCAGGCGCAGGCGACAAGTCTTGGCTGGGAACAGCTTTCGAGATTTCCGGTCCACTCGACGTCGATGCGTTCCGAGTCGCTCTCGGCCGGTGGATCGATCGCCACGAAGTTCTGCGCTCGCATACCGTCCTCGAGCCGTCGAGCGGCGAGATCACCCGGCACACCGTCCCGATCGGCGGGATCGACATCGGCGTCGTCAGCCACGGCTACGACGCGTCCAGCCAGGACAACTTCGATCACCTTCACCGCTTGTTCGACGATTACGCGTCCCCGCACAGTTGGCCGTCGTATGTCTTCGCGACGTTGACGCCACGCGGTGGCGACGGTCCGTTCACCGTGTTCTTCGCGGCGGATCACTCGATCATCGACGGTTTCTCGATCGTCCTGGTCGCCCACGAGATCGGTGCGCTGTACCGCGAGGCCTCGACCGGTAGTGCTGCAAATCTGTTTCCGGTGGGCAGTTACGTCGATTTCGGTGCCGTCGAGCGCGAGCAGATGGCCGACATGGAAGCCGAGAAGGCTGCGGTCGAGATCTGGCGTAGGGCTCTCGACACGGACGGATTACCCCAGTTCCCGCTACCGATCGGTGAACGTGGACCCGATTCTCAGAACGGCCTGTCGACCTGGCTGCTCGACGCCGACCAGTCAAAGGCCTTCAGTTCGACGTGCGCAGCCGCCGGTGTCGGGTATTTCGCCGGACTTCTCGGTGGTCTTGCCGCCGTGGGTCGTGAAGTCGCGGCGGCCGATCGATTCGAGGTCGTGACGCCGGTCCACACCCGCAGCGCTCAGGAGTGGGCGGGGGCGCTCGGTTGGTTCGTCGGACTGTGCCCGGTCGAGTTCGTGGTCGGATCGGACTGTTCGTTCGGCGACCTCGCGAAGCGCGCCGCCGACTCGATCGCTTCGGTCAAGCCTGCCGCCGCTGTCCCGTTCGATCGGATCGGCGAGCACCTCGGAACGCCCATCCGACCGCGATTCGTGGTGTCCTACATGGACGTTCGCTTTGTACCCGAGGCCGCACAGTGGCCCGAATGGAACGCTAGAGCACTCCGAAGCAAGGCATACACGCACGACGTCTACATCTGGATCAACCGCACACCCCAGGGCCTCAACCTCGCAGTCAGGTACCCAGGCAACGAGACGGCGAATGCCGCGGTCCACGCCTACGTGGCCGCACTGCGCCGGATCGTCGAAGAAATCGTCACCGAACCGGACACCGGCACCTCCGACAGCTACTCATCGGTAGTTTTCGAAACCGTTTCCTAAGCCGGAGTGGGCTTTAGCGATCCGGTTACAACCAGCGCCGAAGCGATGCATACACTCCGAAGTGATGCCAATCCCCCGATGGTGAAATCCCAGAGGAATACACCGCGGAGACAGACTATGCGAACCACAGGAGGCTCAGTGCCCAGTCATGCCAGCGCGCACATTACGAAGGTGCTTGTCGCGAACCGCGGTGAAATCGCGGTACGGGTCATCCGGGCGGCCAAGGATGCCGGCTACGGCAGCGTTGCCGTCTACGCCGAGCCCGATGCAGAAGCGCAGTTCGTGAAGCTCGCAGACGAGGCATTCGCCCTCGGTGGACAGACGTCCGCCGAGTCCTACCTCGTGTTCGACAAGATCCTCGACGCAGCCAAGAAATCCGGCGCCGACGCCATCCACCCCGGCTACGGTTTCCTCTCCGAGAACGCCGACTTCGCCCAGGCGGTCATCGACGCGAACCTGATCTGGATCGGTCCCTCGCCGCAGTCCATCCGCGACCTCGGCGACAAGGTCACCGCTCGCCACATCGCGGAGCGTGCGAAGGCACCGATGGCGGCCGGCACCAAGGATCCCGTCAAGGGCGCCGACGAGGTCGTGGCATTCGCCAAGGAATACGGCGTACCGGTTGCGATCAAGGCTGCCTTCGGCGGCGGTGGACGCGGCATGAAGGTCGCGCAGACCATCGAGGAAATCCCCGAGCTGTTCGAGTCGGCAACCCGTGAGGCCATCGCAGCCTTCGGTCGCGGCGAGTGCTTCGTCGAGCAGTACCTCGACAAGGCCCGCCACGTCGAGGCTCAGGTCATCGCCGACCAGCACGGCAACGTCGTCGTCGCCGGTACCCGCGACTGCTCGCTGCAGCGTCGCTTCCAGAAGCTCGTCGAAGAGGCTCCGGCCCCCTTCCTGACGGACGACCAGCGTGCACGCATCCACGCGTCCGCGAAGGCCATCTGCAAGGAAGCCGGCTACTACGGCGCCGGAACGGTCGAGTACCTGGTTCAGGGCGACACCATTTCCTTCCTCGAGGTCAACACCCGCCTGCAGGTCGAGCACCCCGTGACGGAAGAGACCGCGGGCATCGACCTCGTGCGTCAGCAGTTCCTCATCGCCAACGGCGAAGAACTCTCCATCAAGGAAGATCCCACCCCGCGTGGACACTCCTTCGAGTTCCGCATCAACGGTGAAGACGCCGGTCGCGGCTTCATGCCTGCCCCCGGTCCGGTCTCCGTCTACCACGAGCCCACAGGCCCCGGCGTTCGCGTCGATTCCGGTGTCGTCGCCGGCGACGTCATCGGTGGACAGTTCGACTCCATGCTCGCCAAGCTCATCGTCACCGGAGCGACCCGCGAAGAAGCCCTCCAGCGGGCATCGCGCGCCCTGGCCGAGTTCGAGATCGACGGCCTCGCGACCGTCCTCCCGTTCCACCGCCACATCGTCGAGAACCCGGCATTCGTCGGTGACGGCGAGAAGTTCGACATCTACACCAAGTGGATCGAAACCGACTGGGAAAACACCATCGAGCCGTACGCCGGTTCCGGTGCCCCGGCCGACGACGAGGACGAGGCTCTGCCGCGTCAGAACGTCGTCGTCGAGGTCGGTGGACGTCGCGTCGAGGTCTCCCTCCCGGGCCAGTTCTCGCTCGGCAACGGCGGCGGCGCTGCCTCCGGTGCGATCCGCAAGAAGCCGAAGGCGCGCAAGCGCGGCGGCGCCGGCGGAGGTGCAGCATCGGGTGACGCTGTCACCGCTCCGATGCAGGGCACCGTCGTCAAGGTCGCAGTGACCGAAGGCCAGGAAGTTGCCGAAGGCGATCTGATCGCGGTTCTCGAAGCCATGAAGATGGAAAACCCCGTCAACGCGCACAAGGCCGGTGTCGTCACCGGACTGTCCGTCGAGCCGGGTGCAGCAATCACGCAGGGAACGGTTCTCGCAGAACTGAAGTAGGGCCTCCGGCCCCGTGCGCCTTTCCGGTAGTCCCCACTACCGGAAAGGCGCACAGTCGTTTGAGTAGGCTGTAACGATGGCTGACGTCCCCGACATTCGCATCGGCACTGCAGAACGCGAGCAGGCACTTGATCTCCTGAGCGAGCACTTCGCTGCAGGGCGCCTCACCGTCACGGAATTCGACGAGAGAAGCGGAATCGTCAGTGCCGCAACAACTCGCAGTGAACTCGTTCCGGTGTTCGCCGATCTACCGGGCAACTATCAAGCTCCAGGCACCGCTCCCCTGTCGATGGTGACGCCTCCCGACGCACCGGCGGAGCGAGGGTTCAACCCCGACTGGTCCGGACGGATCATGGCCGTCATCCCGATTCTCGCGGTGATCCTGTTCTTCGTCACCGGTACCTGGTTGTGGTTCCTCGCCATTCCCCTTGCCGGTGCGCTGCTGTTCGGCACCGACAGGGAACGCAAAGCCAAGCGCCGCCGCGAGCGGGACTCCGACTGATGGAGCCGATCGAGATCAACGCAGGTGGCTGGTATCTGCGGGCATTGCGCGCAGACGAGCGTGTGGACGACCGCCCAGCGCTTGCCGACGGCGGTATCACCGACCCCGAGTACGTGAGTCAGCGGAGCGTTCAGTGGAATGAAAACAGCGTCTACTCCTGGGCCGTGTGCCAACCCAACACCGGTGAGCTTCTCGCCGAGGTCGTTCTGACGCCTCTCGACTCCACCGCTCTGCTCACCAGCTGGGCCCGCGACGGGCACACCGAGGCACTCTCGACAGCTGCCGAGGCTGTCACGAGGTTCGCAGAGGGTGCACTCGGACTCGTTGTCGTCGAGGGGCAGACGAATTGAAGAACAACCGATACTGGCCGCTGGCGATAGCCGTGGTCATTGCCCTGATCATGTTGTTCTCTCCGGGCTCCACCGTGCCGTCGAGCCCGGAGAACACCGACAAGATCACCCACACGTTGATGTTCGTGGTGTTGGCGATCACCTCGCTGCACGCCCGGATCCCGGCGTGGCTCACGGCGGTGTGGCTGGTGATCTTTGCCGCGATATCCGAGGTTCTTCAAGCAGCGCTGCCCATTTCGCGTTCGGGTTCGATATGGGACGGCACCGCCGACCTGCTCGGCATTGCCATCGGGATCGGTATCGTCAGCCTCGTGATGCGGCGTCGAACGGCCCGCGACGACGAGCCGAGCAGGTCCTGATCAGCTGAGCAGGTTGCTCCGCAATTGGTCCTGGGTCGACGCGTCGATCTTCAGGCCGTCAGCGAAGTACGCCTCGATCGATCCGTGGACCTGCTCGAGCTCTGCCATCGACGCCTCCAGGTACTCGCGCCTGACACCGAGGACACCTTCGAGCAGAGTCGGGTCGATACCCTTCGCCTCGAATCGTTCGAGGAGTGGCGCGAACATCGGCAACAGAATCTTGTTGGTTTCGAGGTAGTCCGCGAAGACCGCGTCCTCGGAGGCACCCAGGAACAGCAGTAACGCGGCCGCTGCCCAACCCGTGCGATCCTTGCCCGTGGTGCAGTGAACGAGAGCCGGCGAGCTGGACGGCTGCGCCAAGTCGACGAATAGTTGCCGGTACGACGCGACCGCACTCGGCAAGGTCACGAAATCGCGGTAGCTTCCCTGGAAGTATTCGAGTGCCTGGCCGCTGCCCAACGCTTCGGCAGCGAATGCCGGGTCGGCGATCATCTGCTGCATCTGAGCTGGAATGGCGCGATACTGCTTGTCAGCCAATACGTCCAGGCCGAGTTCCCGGATACCTTCCGGCGTCAGGTCCGGCGCCGTCTCACGTTCGGATTCGGTGCGCAGATCGTAGATCGTGACGATTCCCAGATCGGCGAGTGTCTGTGCTCCCTCCGCACTGAGCGATGCCAGGTCCGTGGAACGAAACACGCTCCTGGTGCGGACGGTGCCACCGAAGCTCGATTCGGGGCCACCGATGTCTCGGAGGTTCGCCAGGGACGGTACGACGGAAGACAGCTTCGGAGTGTCGGTCATACCTGAGAATGTATCGGTCGCCAAGAAAGTGTGATCCGGAAAGGGCGGCCGGAGAAACAAGATCGAGACACATCATCTCCCGTAATTGCTGCGCTACAGATCCGTAACATGCTCAAGTAATCCTGTGGACATGCCTACAACGAATTCCAGTGGTCTCGGAGCCTTCGACGCGCTCGTTGACCGCCAGGCAGTCGCAGCCCTGCTCGAGTGTTGCCATTCCGCGATGTGGGCAGAGCAAATCGCCGGGTCGCGCCCCTTTGCCGATCTGAAGGCTCTGTTCGACACGGCAGATGCGGTGCTGGCCAAGCTTCCCGAATCCGAGATCGACGACGCACTGTCCGGCCACCCGCGAATCGGCGAGCGAACCGAGAGCGCGTCCTCGATCCGGGAGCAGTCGGGCGTTTCGTCCGCGACAGAAGATGTACTCGCGGAACTTCGGCAGAAGAACGCCGAGTACGAGGACAAATTCGGCCATGTTTACCTGGTCTGCGCGTCGGGGAAATCTGGAACGGAGCTCCTCGACATCCTTCGAGGTCGTCTCCGAAACGACCCGGCGACCGAGCGTTCCGTGCTTCGAACCGAATTGGCCGCCATCAATCGGATCAGACTTGCCCGTCTGATCGATTCACTCGCCGGAGGCGCAGCATGAGCAAGTCCCTGAGCACGCACGTTCTCGACGCGACGACGGGCAATCCCGCGGCGGGGATTCGCGTCGAACTTCGCGATCGAGACGGCGCCACGATCACCACTGCCGAGACCGATTCCGACGGCCGTATCCCCGAACTTGCTCCGGGCGGCCTGACCGCCGGCCACTACACCCTGACTTTCGACACCGGAACGTATTTCGAGACCAACGGAGAAGAGAACTTCTACCCGGAAGTGACAGTGACCTTCCGGGTGGACGACACGGCACGGGGCTATCACGTCCCATTGTTGCTGTCGCCCTTTGCTTATTCCACCTATCGCGGGAGCTGAACACGTGACTACCGAAAACATCACAACCGGCAACATCACGACCGGCAATACAAGCGCCGAACGGTTGAGCGGATCGATCGAACTCTCGGGTCACCAGTACGGCAAAGCGGAAAATCGGGTAGTCCGAATCTATCGAGACACCCCCCGTCACGAGATTCACGACATCAACGTCTCCACCTGCCTGCGTGGAGATTTTGCCGACGCGTACCTCACCGGTGATCAGTCGAAGGTTCTGCCGACCGACACGCAGAAGCAAACGGCCTATTCCTATGCCAAGGAAAAGGGTCTGATCTCGATCGAGACGTACGGACTCGAACTCGCCCGCCATTTCGTCGACGACATCGAACCGGTCAGTGGCGCGCGGATCGAGATCGAGGAATACGCCTGGGAGCGTGCGGTTGTCGACGGCAGCGAGCACGACTACACCTGGATTCGGAAGGGGCAGGAAGTTCGAACGGCGTCGATCACCATCTCCGATACGGGGACAGCCGATGCCGGGACGTGGGTGATCGGCGGCTTGAAGGACCTGGTGATCCTCAAATCGACCGGTAGTGAGTTCTCGGGTTTCCTCGAAGATCCGTACACGATTCTGGAGCCGACCGACGACCGCGTCATGGCGACGACGTTGGTCGCCCAGTGGCGATTCGTCACCACCGACGTCGACTGGGAATCGGTCTACGCGGGCATCAAGGCACAGATCGTCAAGCAGTTCGCACAGGTACATTCACTTGCCCTGCAGCAGACGCTCTTCCACATCGGCAAGGCAATCCTCGAGGAATTCCCGATCATCGCGGAAGTTCGACTGTCCGCCCCCAACAAGCATCATTTCGAATATGCACTCGGCCGCTTCGGAGTGGAGAACGACAACGAGGTGTTCCACGCCGCCGATCGTCCGTACGGCCTTATCCAAGCGGCGGTCAGTCGATCCGACGCACCAGACGCGGGACCCTCGTGGACCACCTATGCCGGCTGGTTGTCGTGACCGAATCAGCTCTCGGGACAACACTTGTCGTGGCGGGCGCCCATGTCGTCACGATGGACGGCAACCGCTCCGAGCACTCCGACGGCTACGTCGTGATCTCGGGCAACAAGATCGTCGACGTGGGGGCCGGAAAGGCGCCCGTGCACCCGAGTGCGCAAGTGATCGACGGCAACGGTTGCCTGATCACACCCGGTCTGGTCAACACTCATCATCATCTCTACCAATGGATCACCCGTGGCCTGGCAGCAGACTCGACACTCTTCGAGTGGCTGACCACGCTGTACCCCGTCTGGGCGGGTATCGACGCCGACGCCGTCCACGTGGCGGCCACCGGCGGCCTCACTTGGTTGGCAAAAACCGGATGTACGACCACCACCGACCACCACTACGTCGTTCCCCGCGACGCCGGCGACGTTTTCGAAGCCGAGATCACCGCCGCTGCGCAGGTCGGCCTTCGATTCCACCCGTGTCGTGGGTCGATGGATCTCGGCCAGAGTTCCGGCGGCCTGCCACCGGATCACGTCGTGGAAGAACTCGATGACATCCTGACCGGCACGCAGTCGGTGATCGACCGTTGGCACGACCCGAATCCCGGTTCGATGCTGCAGATCGCGGTAGCCCCCTGCTCACCCTTCTCGGTGACGGAGTCATTGCTCCGAGAGTCCGCGACGCTGGCCCGCGAAAACGGCGTGCGTATGCATACGCATCTGGCCGAGACCCTCGACGAGGAGAGCTTCTGCCGAGAGCATTTCGGTTGCACGCCGGTCGAATACATGGAACGCGTCGGCTGGGTGGGCCCGGACGTCTGGTACGCCCACGCAGTCCATCTCGACGATGCCGGTATCGAGACGATGGCGCGAACCGGAACTGCCGCGGCGCACTGCCCGACCTCCAATGCGCGCCTGGGAGCCGGTATCGCTCGTGCCGCCGATCTGGTCAACGGCGGGGTCACCGTGGGCCTCGGTGTGGACGGCGCGGCGAGCAACGAAGCATGCAGCCTGATCGAGGAGTCTCGTCATGCGCTTCTGTTTGCTCGGGCCAAGGGCGGACCGCAGACGATGACGGTGCGAAAAGCCTTGGAATTGGGAACGATCGGCGGCGCACGAGTTCTGGGCCGCGACAGCGAGATCGGATCGATCGAGGTCGGAAAACTTGCCGACCTGGCGGTGTGGAAACTCGACACCATCGCGCATGCCGGCATCACCGATCCGGTGGCAGCGCTCGTGCT
Source organism: Rhodococcus sp. IEGM 1318 (assembly GCF_033142465.1). Taxonomy (NCBI): domain Bacteria; kingdom Bacillati; phylum Actinomycetota; class Actinomycetes; order Mycobacteriales; family Nocardiaceae; genus Rhodococcus; species Rhodococcus sp. IEGM 1318. Next base: position 662,697 of record NZ_JAWLSC010000001.1, on the reverse strand, counting down.
CGGCTCGACTCCCCCGCTGAAGTTACTGCTTGTCAACGGGCGAATCGTAGTTGCCGACGGACGAGTCACCACCGTCGACGAGGACGTCGTGGCCTCGGATGTCGCACGCGCACAGCGCGACCTACGCGGAAAGGCTTGAGGTCGCGATGGACCTGCACAGCGTCGACGAAGTTCTGGTGCCGCGGACCCGCGCCGAACTCCCCTGTGCGTCACCCGGCATCGGGTTCATCGGCGGCGGCACCTGGCTGTATTCGGAACCGCAGCCGCACCTGACCACGCTCGTCGACTTGTCCGGCCTCGACTGGAGGGCAGTCGAGGTCAGCGATCACGGGATCGAAATCGCGGCCACCTGCACCATCGAGGAACTGTGCCGCGCCGAACTGCCCGCGTCGTGGACCGCCGCACCGCTCTTCCGGCAGTGCGCCGATGCATTGCTCGCATCGTGGAAAGTCCTGCGATACGCGACAGTCGGCGGCAACATCGCACTGTCCTTCCCGGCCGGTGCCATGACGACACTGTACACTGCCCTCGATGCCGAATTGACGATCTGGCGCCCGGATGGAACCGAATACTCGTTCCCCGTAGTCGAATTCGTCATCGACGATTCTCGCAACGTTCTCGGTCCCGGCGAGATCATCCGTAGTATCCGGATTCCCGCACACGCACTGACCGCACGCACCGCGATGCGGAAACTGGCGCAGACGTCGCTCGGGCGCTCCGCTGTCGCCGTGGCCGGCCGGTGCGGCGCCGACGGTTTCACCCTAGCGGTCACCGCTGCCACCCGCCGTCCGTACGCTCTGAAATTCGACAAGCTCCCCGACACCGCTGCACTCGCGAATGCGTTGCGCACCAGGATTCCGGAAGACGCCTACTTCACCGATGTTCACGGAACTGCGCCATGGCGGCAGGCGATGGCTGCGCTCCTCGCCGAAGAAATCCGAGGTGAGCTGGAATGAAGTACTCGGTGGACGGAGTTCCCCGCGACGACCAACCCCGCCCTGGGCAGTGCCTGAGAACATTCCTCCGCGAGCATGGAACGAACTCCGTCAAGAAGGGGTGCGACGCCGGGGACTGTGGGGCGTGTTCGGTGCTCGTGGACGGGCACCCGACCCACTCGTGCATCTTTCCAGCCCATCGCGTCGACGGCCGCGAGATTGTCACCGCTGCCGGACTCGGTACACCGGAGAGCCTGCATCCCACTCAACAGGCCTTCGTGGATGCGGGCGGCTTCCAATGTGGTTTCTGCACAGCGGGAATGGTGGTCACGGCATCGGCACTGTCTCCGGAGCAGAAGACCGATCTCGCCTGCTCGATGAAAGGTAACCTGTGCCGCTGCACTGGATACAGATCGATTCGTGACGCCCTGGCTGGTACTGCCAACACCGAGACTGCCGCGTTGGGCTCAGCCCAAGGCCGTTCGATCGCAGCACCGGCTTCCGCTCGAATCGTCACGGGTACCGAGCAGTTCACGATGGATTTCGCCCCGGGCGAGATGCCGAACGGCCTGCTCCACACCGCGGTGCTCGGGAGTCCGCACGCACACGCGCACATCACCCGGATAGAGACGGCAGCAGCCGAAGCGGCGCCAGGCGTCGTCACGGTACTCACATTCCATGACAGTCCGGACGTGTTGTTCTCGACTGCTCGGCACGAGGACCGCAACGACGACCCCGACGACACACGGGTGTTCGATCGCACTCTCCGTTTCCGCGGCCAACGCGTCGCCGCGGTCATCGCCGAAACCCCTGAGCAGGCTTGGCGCGCCCTCGCCCTGATCGAGGTGGATTACGAGGTCGTCGACGCGGTTTTCGAACCCGACCGTGCGCGCTCCCCCGGCGCTCCGCTCCTGCACGGTGACAAAGAGGAGAGTTCCCGGATCGCCGCGGCCTCCCGCAATGTGGTTGCAGCACTTCACGATGGTGTCGGTGACCTGGATCGCGCGCTGCAGGATGCGACTGCCGTCGTCGAGGGCACCTGGCAAACCGCACGGGTCCAGCACGTGGCATTGGAAACCCACGGCGCAGTGGGATGGCTCGAGGAGGATGACCGCCTCGTCATCAGAAGTAGCACGCAGGTGCCGTTTCTGGTTCGCGACGAGTTGGCCCACATCTTCGACCTCGACCGCGGCCGCATCCGCGTGTTCGCCAAGCGGGTGGGCGGAGGTTTCGGCGGGAAGCAGGAACTACTCACCGAAGATCTGGTCGCACTGGCCGTCCTGCGAACCGGTAGGCCCGTTGCTTACGAGTTCAGCCGAAGCGATCAGTTCACCATCGCACCGTCGCGGCACCCGATGCGAGTATCGGTACGTGCCGGCGCCGATGCCGACGGCACTCTCACTGCGCTCGCCATCGACGTCCTTTCCGACGCCGGGGCGTACGGGAACCATTCGATCGGAGTCATGTTCCACGGTTGCGCCGAATCGATGGCGGTCTATCGGGCTGCGACCAAACGCGTCGACGCCGAGGCGGTTTACACGAACAACGTTCCGTCCGGAGCCTTCCGTGGTTACGGTCTCGGTCAGATCATCTTCGCTGTCGAGTCGGCCATGGATCAGCTCGCGGAGCGTCTCGGCATGGACCCCTTCGAGTTTCGGCGGCGAAATGTCGTCGTTCCAGGAGACGATTTTGTCGACTGGCACGTCGAAGACGGTGATCTCGAATTCGGCAGCTACGGACTGGACCAGTGCATCGACCTCGTCGACAGGGCACTGTCGAGCGGACGCGGAGAGACTGCACCGGCGGGGCCGCGTTGGCAGATCGGACGGGGCATGGCAATTGCGATGATCGCGACGATTCCGCCGCGCGGTCACTTCTCCGACACCTCCGTCACACTCGAGGCCGACGGTCGGTACGTCGTGAACATCGGGACTGCCGAGTTCGGCAACGGAACCACGACGGTCCATCAACAGATCGCTGCCACGGAATTGCGGACGACAGTGGATCGCATCAAGATTGTTCAATCCGACACCGACTCCGGTGGATACGACACCGGAGCGTTCGGGTCGACGGGAACGGTTGTTGCCGGAAAGGCTCTCCTGATCGCCTGCGAACGCCTCCGTGAGCGGATACTGACCCGCGCTGTACGGGTAAGCGGGCACGGAGCGCAGGTCCGCGATCTTTCGCCGGACGGGGTCGAATCCTCGCACGGTTGCATCGATTTCCCGACGCTACTCGAAGGTGGCCCGCTCGCCGCTGACGGTCGCCACGACGGAACACCGCGCTCGGTCTCGTTCAATGTTCACGGTTTTCGCATTGCCGTCGACACGGATACCGGCCGGGTGAAGATCCTGCAGTCGGTTCAGGCCGCCGATGCCGGCACCGTCATCAACCCGGCCCAACTCCGAGGGCAAGTGGAAGGCGGTGTGGGACAAGCACTCGGCGCTGCGCTGTCGGAGGAGATAGTCATCGAAGAAGGTCGGGTGATCAATCCGCAGCTGCGCAATTATCACGTTCCCCAGATCGGGGATCTGCCGATCACCGAAGTACTGTTTGCCGACACGTACGACAAACTCGGGCCTTTCGGCGCAAAATCGATGAGTGAGGCCCCCTTCAATCCTGTAGCACCGGCGTTGGCAAACGCGATTGCCAACGCGTGTGGAGTCCGTATGTACTCCACACCGATGACACCGGATCGAGTGTGGGGCGAGCTGCAGAGGCCCTAAGTCTCGTGTGCGAGCACGCGCTCGACCGCGTCGACCGCGTCGTCCAGCTCACTGGTGGTCACCGTCAGGGCGGGCCGGAATCTGATTCCTTTCTTCCCGGTTGGCAGTATCATCACGTGCTCGTCTTCTCGTAATCGCTGTACGACGCGATCGCGAAGGTCACTGTCTTCCAGGGTGATCGCGCACATGAGGCCACGACCGCGCGGCTCAGTTGCCGCCGCGTACCGCCCGCAGACTTCGGTCAACCGGGCAAGGAGATGTGCACCCGTGAATCGCGCGCGGTCGATCAGTCGGTCCTGTTCGATGACTTCGAGTATCCGCCGGGCACGCACCATGTCGGTGAGGTTGCCACCCCACGTCGAATTGATCCGGGAACTGACGTGAAACACGTTGTCGTGCACTTCATCCACGCGCCCACCGGCCATGATTCCGCACACCTGCGTTTTCTTGCCGAACGCCACCACATCCGGACTCAGTCCCAATTGTTGGTAGGCCCAGGCAGTTCCGGTGATTCCGCAACCGGTCTGTACTTCGTCGAGAATGAAGAGGGCGTCGTTTTCATGGCACAACTCCTGCATCGCCCGCAGAAATTCCGGCCTGAGATGATGGTCGCCGCCCTCGCCCTGGATCGGTTCGGCGATGAAACAGGCAATATCGTCGGGGTTGTCGGCAAAAGCTCGGCTCGCTTGATCGAGAGCTTGCCTCTCCGCAGCTTCGACATCGCGGCCGTCTGCCAGGTACGGCGAGTCGATACGTGGCCAGTCGAACTTGGGGAATCGCGCGACCTTGCCCGGCTCGGTGTTGGTGAGCGACATCGTGTAGCCACTGCGGCCGTGAAAAGCCTCGGTCAGGTGCAGGACCTTGGTCCCCAGATCTGCTGACAACCCACGGCTTTCGTTCCACCGACTCTTCCAATCGAAGGCAACCTTGAGTGCATTTTCCACCGCCAGGGCTCCGCCGTCGACGAAGAACAAGTGCGGGAGTCCCGAATCCCCCAGCACCCGAGCGAAAGCCGCAACGAAGCGCGCCATAGGTTCGGTGTAGATGTCGGAGTTACTCGGCTTGTTGGAGGCCACGACGGCCAACTCCTGTTGGAACTCCTCGTCGCCTGTGATCGCAGGGTGATTCATACCCAGGGCCGAAGAGCCGAAGAAACCGAACATGTCCAGATACTCGGTCCCGTCTCGCAAGTCACGGAGATAGGAACCGCGCGACCCTTCGACGTCGAGAATCAGATCGAATCCGTCGACGAGGATGCTGGCCTTCAACACCTCGTAGACCGGAAAGAGCGCACTGTCACCGAAGTCTCGCATCGCAGTACTCATACGCGAAGGTTATGTCAATTTTACGAGAGTGTCGATAGAACACCGCAAAAGTTATTGAACATGCGTCATTCGTCGTAAAAAGTTTGTAGGATGATGGTGCTTCGCGTGTTGACGTTGGCTGCCGTACGGATCTCCTGCAGCAATCGCTCCAACGCCCGAGGTGACGCCACCCGGACCAGGAGGACGTAGCTTTCACTCCCGGCCACCGAGTGACACGAGACGACCGCCGGCAGGTGACGCAAGCGAGCAGGCGCATCGTCGGGCTGCGAGGGATCGAGAGGAGTGATGGCGACAAATGCGGACAGATTGTGACCGAGTGCCTCAGGATCGATCTTCGCCGAGTAGCCACGGATCACCTTGCGAGACTCCAATCGACGCACTCTCGACTGGACTGCGGAGATCGAGAGTCCAGCCTTCTCAGCAAGACTCGCGAGAGTGGCACGGCCGTCCAAGACCAATTCACGCATCAAAAGTCGATCGGTTTCGTCGACCGGGACACCGGCAACGTCACTGGTTTCTGTTTCTCGCACCTGCGCAGGCTAACGCAATCGGACATTCGTATGGTTGAAACCTGGGAGCTACGTGCACGGTTCGCAGCGGCCCTCGCCAAGATGTATGGCGACGAGGTCCCCGCTTACAACACCTTGGTAGATGTAACGCTGCAGGTGAACCGTGATTTTGCTGCCGAACATCCGGATTCGGCGGAGCGTCTGGGCAGTCTCGCGAGGGTCAGCACCGAGCGTCACGGCGCCATCCGACTGGGGACTCTCGACGAACTACGTGACGTAACCACCGTCTTCGGCGGATTCGGTATGTTTCCGGTCGGCTACTACGACCTCCGGCTCACGGACTCCCCTATTCCCGTTGTCTCGACAGCATTTCGTCCGACCGATCCCGCCGAACTCGCACGGAACCCGTTTCGCGTTTTCACCTCGGTACTGACTGTCTCCGATTCCAGGTTCTTCGACACCGACCTAGAGCGTCGGATCACTGCGTTTCTGCGTCGCCGCACCCTGTTCTCTCCCGAACTTCTTCAATGGGCACGGCAATCGAGCCACGGGGGCGGCCTGCCAGAGCCCGAGGCCACACACTTCGTCGACGCGGCGACCTCCGCGTTTCGGCTCGGCACCGATCCCATCGACGCAGCCTGGTACCGCGAACTCGCCGCGATCTCACCGGTCGCTGCAGACATTGCGGGGCAGGGCTCGACACATGTCAATCACCTCACCCCGCGGGTACTCGACATCGACGAGTTGTACCGCCGAATGACCGAGCGCGGCATCACCATGATTGACCGCATCCAAGGCCCGCCGAGATGGAGTGGACCGCTACTGCTTCTGCGGCAGACGTCGTTTCGCGCATTGGCCGAAGACAGGCGCTTCCGCCGGCCGGACGGATCGATCACCACAGAACCTGTCCGCGTCAGATTCGGTGAGGTGGAGGCCCGCGGAATCGCATTGACCCGCAGCGGTCGAGAGATCTACGACCGACTGATCGCCAGGCCCGAGGATGCACACTGGGACAGGGAATTTCCGCACTCCGAAGACGGACTCGATGGGGCGGGGTTGGCCTACTTCACGTACCGAAACGAAGGATCGACGCTCGTCCGCGATCCTATCGTCTACGAGGACTTCCTACCGGCCTCCGCGGCCGGCATCTTCGCATCCAATCTCGATTCGGTGACCGGATTCGTTTCCGATGCGCCGGGCGCCGAATACGGGCAGGATCGATTGGAGGACGCCATCGACCACACCATCGAAGATCCGTTCGAGTTGTACCACGCACAACAAGAGGCGTCACGTGCCGCGCTTTCTCCCGCCTACAACCACAGAGGACTCCCCAGTGAACCTGCCTGATTCTTCGAGCCTCGCCGATCGCGCCGAAAACGCCCTTGCCGCGTGCGGTGTCGAGTGGCCCGCCGGCGATCTGAGGGCACATACCCCGATCACTGGTACGCAACTGCGTACCGTCCGGCAGCACTCCGGTAAAGAAGTCGACGACGCCGTCGACGCGGCGCATCGAGCGTTCCTCACCTGGCGCACCGTCCCCGCTCCGGCGCGCGGAGCGGTCGTGCGCCGGCTGGGCAGCCTACTGACCGAGCACAAGGAGGACCTCGCGGAGATCGTGACCCTCGAAGCAGGCAAGGTCACCTCGGAGGCTCTCGGTGAGGTACAGGAGATGATCGACATCTGCGAGTTCGCCGTCGGTCTCTCCCGGCAGCTCTACGGACGCACCATGCCGTCCGAGCGTCCCGGACACCGGTTGACGGAAACGTGGCACCCTCTCGGCGTTGTCGGGGTCATCTCCGCGTTCAACTTTCCCGTCGCGGTGTGGTCGTGGAATACCGCCATCGCTCTCGTGTGCGGCGACGCCGTCGTCTGGAAGCCTTCGGAAACTACGCCGCTGACTGCACTGGCTTGTGACGCCCTCCTCCGACGCGCACTCGCCGACTGTGATGCGCCGATAGACGTGCACCAGTTGATCATCGGCGGACGCGATGTCGGTGAGGCCTTGGTGGACAATCCACTTGTGGCCTTGGTCAGCGCTACCGGTTCCGTGAGAATGGGCCGCGCCGTGGCTCCACGAGTTGCCAAGCGCTTCGGACGAAGTCTCCTGGAGCTGGGTGGAAACAACGCCGCTGTCGTCACGCCGTCGGCAGATCTCGAGCTTGCCGTGCGCGGAATTGTCTTCTCCGCCGCCGGAACTGCCGGGCAGCGCTGCACCTCACTGCGCCGGCTCATCGTTCACGAGTCGATCGCCGACAACGTCGTCGACCGCGTTGCGTCCGCATACGCGCAACTCCAGGTCGGCAGTCCCTTCGACTCCGGTGTTCTGGTCGGGCCGCTGATCAACGAAGCCGCGTTCGAGGCGATGCAGAAATCGCTCTCGGCCGCGCGCGCGGACGGCGGGACCGTAGTGTGCGGCGGCGACCGCATCGGCGAATCCGGGTTCTACGTGACACCTGCACTCGTTCGTATGCCCGCACAGACCGAGGTGGTACGGGCCGAGACTTTTGCACCCATCCTCTACGTCTTGACCTACACCGATTTCGACGACGCCATTGCGCTGCACAACGATGTGCCTCAGGGACTTTCGTCCTCGATCTTCACGCTCGATCAGCGTGAAGCCGAGCGTTTTCTCGCCGCCGACGGTTCCGATTGCGGCATCGCGAACGTGAACATCGGAACGTCCGGTGCGGAGATCGGCGGCGCTTTCGGCGGGGAGAAGGAGACGGGCGGCGGACGCGAATCGGGTTCGGATTCGTGGAAGGCATACATGCGCCGAGCCACCAATACCGTCAACTATTCGGACCAGCTTCCGCTGGCTCAAGGGGTCGAGTTCGGCTGAACACCGGCTGGGCGAAGTCGGTGATCGCGTCGATCAACTCAGGGAGCGCCGACAACTGCGGTGCATGATCGGTGCCCAGGCTGACCACCTGGGCACCGGGGACGAGTCTCTGCATGGCACGCTGAGCCTCGATCGGCACAGTTCGATCCAGGGTGCATTCGACATAGAGCCTCGGCACGGTTCCGAATCGCTCCTCGGTCCAGTCCGCTGCCATCAAACGGGCGGAGTCCAATTGTGGGACAAGCATGCGCGCTGCGCCTATCGCATCGGCGACAGGCGCTTCGTGGAAGAACACGGCGGCACCGGCTTCCGGCGGAACTGCCGTTGCTTCGCCTTCGCCGACAGGGACCAACCAACGCGAGATCCCGACCGGACTTTCCAAACCGGCTTCAGCACACAGCATCCCGAAATCCATCTGTGACGGCAGCATCATTCCCGCGACATAGACAAGACCCGTTACCTGCGAAGGTATCCACTCGGCCACCTGCGAGGCCACGATCCCGCCACCTGAGTGACCGACCAGGATGGCCGGCCCGTCCAAGGACTCGACAACTGCCACAACATGTTCGGCAACCACATCGAGATCGATCACGTCGTCGGGGTTCCAACTTCCCGAGCCGGGAAGCTCCACCACAACGGGATTGAAGCCGTCCGCCTTCAGAGGGCCACGCACCCGATCCCAGACCCAACCACCTGCCCAGGCGCCGTGAATCAGGACGATATTCCGTGCACTCACTGCTTCACCTCGAACTCGGCCGCCGAGAGCACCCGAGCCGCCTCACGACCTGCGGCGGCGTTGGACTTTCCCTGCCTCGACCCGGCCAATTTGGCCTTGATGTGATCGCGAACGGTAATGGGTTCGTACTCCAAGCCGGAGTCGTCATGAAAATTCGGCAGAGTCGCAATCACCGCATCGACGTTTCCGTCGTGAAAGAAGGCCGCGGACCGCCGACGCTTGATGGTGCCATTCACCACTGGCGGCGCGACCCGGTGCAGAGTGGACATCCACCGATCGTTGGTCAGTCGGGCGGTGAGATCCCCGAGGTTGACCAACAGCGCATCGTCTTCCGGGCAGACGTCATGCCAGCGTCGGTCGCTCCCGAGCACCTGCAAACCCTCGACCTGATCCGCCCACAACACGGTGACCAGACCGAAATCGGTATGTTCCCCCATCCCCTTCAACTCGCCGTCCAATGTCACCGTCCCTTCGGACAATGCATAGTTGTTCATCCGCAGTACGTCGATGGAATGGTCGGTGATCGACTCGAAGAATCCCGGGGCCAGACCTAGCGCGTCTTCGAATATCGTGGTGAGTGTGTGTGCAACACGCACGCCGTGGGCGTAGTAGTCCTCTACGCGCTCCCTGAATCCGCGAACAGCGGGCCACAGGTTGATTCCGTAATCCTCCTCCGACAGTTCGAGTTCGGTGAACGATCGGGCTTCGGTTCCTATATTGAATGCCTCGAAGAAGTCGTTCATCCGAGTCGCGGATTCGACGCCTAGACTCAGGCTCAGTGACTCGCTCTTGGGCGGGCTGTACCCACGATTCGCGCCCTCGATTCGGTAGCCCGACTTCGTCTCCATCGGCAGCCCGAAGAAGTCGTCCAAGGCTTCGGCGAGGCCGGAAGAAACGGCGGCCGGAACACCGTGGCCCCGAATCTGCACGAAACCTACAGTCCGACAAGCATGGTCGACTTCGGCAGCCACTCGCGCCTTGTCCTGGTCGGCACCGCCGAGTACGTAAGGCGAGATGTCGATGACGGGCACTTCGAATGGATCAGACTGGGACTGCGACACCGGCGTCTCCTGCAGAGTTGGTAGCGGGTTCAGTTTTGGCAGTGGGGTGAAGGCTCTCGCGCGATCGCCTCGCGAGTTCACCGAGTCGGGTGTGATTGAACAGCAGATTGAGTGAAAAGGCCGAGGCCGCAGCCAAGGTGATGCCGCTACCGAGAAGAATCTGGGCCGAGGAGGGGAATCGCTCGAACATCCCCTCCGCAAATTCCGGCAGAATACCGATTCCGACGGATACAGCAGCGATCGTGGTGTTGATCGGGTCGCTGAGATCGACCTTGCGCAACGTATTGATTCCGACCACGGCGACAGTCGAGAACAAGATGATTCCAACGCCGCCGACCACCGGATCGGGAAGGGCTGCAACCACTTCACCCATTCGCGGGATGAGGCCGAGGACGATCAGAATGGCACCGCTGGTAGCCGTCACGTACCGGCTGTACACCCGGGTAGTGGCAACGGCTCCGACATTCTGCGAGAAAACAGTGTCGACAAAGGCGTTGAAGATTCCGCCCAGAACTCCCGACATACCGTCGGCCACCAACCCTCGTGCCAGATCTGCTTTTTTCAAAGGCTTTCCGGTGATCTCGCTGACCGCCAGCATGCTGGCCGTCGATTCTGCGAAGACGACTGCCATGACGATACTCATCGCCACCACGGCGGTGACGGGAAACTCCGGTGCGCCGAAGTGGAACGGCATCGGGAAGCCCACCCACGCCGAGCCGCCGACGCCACTCAGATCGATCAGGCCCATCGGGATGGCGATCACGGTGCCGATCACCAACGCCATCAGCACACCGAGCTGCGTCCACATCCCTCGGCCGAGGCAGATGAACGCCACCGCGACTACGACGACTGCCGCAGCCAGCGCCAGGTTCTTCGGGTCGGCGAACGACGGGGAGGTGGGGTCGTTACCGACGATCAAGCCTCCTGCGACCCCGATCAACGAGATGCCGATAACTGTGAGGACGACGCCGGTGACCAGGGGCGGAAAGTATCGGACGATCTTGGCGAACGGTACAGCCAAAGCTATGCCGACAACACCACCGACCAGCATGGACCCGTACACGGCCTGCAGGCCGTACTCCTTGGCGATCAGAATCATCGGCGTCAGCCCGGCAAACGTCGCCCCGCAGACGATCGGCAGGCGCACACCGGCGACTTTCCCGACGCCCAGGCTCTGGATGATCGTGATGATGCCTGCAACGAGTAAGTCCGCGCTGATCAGCATCGCTACCGTGCTGCGATCCAGTCCTACTGCCGCACCGAAAACCAGCGGAACCGTGATGCATCCGGTGTACATGATGAGGACGTGCTGAAGAGCAAAAGCAGACTGGCGGGCAATGGGAAGCCGCTGGTCGACTGGATGGATGGCCATGCGCCGATCTCCGTCCGAAGCTGGAAGTGTTTCGTGTACGGGACTATTCAGCACGTCGATAATTTCTTACCGTGGTCGAATTTGTTTCGTCTGTGTAATCAAAACTTTCACCAGAGCACTGCTATCTTCGGCACATGGACGACGACCAGAGAGCGATAGCGACCGCAATCGGGGCTGCCGTGCGGACGGCGCGAAAAGAAGCCGGTTTGACGTTGCGTGAGGTTGCCGTGAAGTCGGGCTTGTCGCAGCCCTTCTTGAGCCAGACCGAGAACGGCCACGCAGTACCCAGTGTCATGAACCTTCATCGCCTCGCGCAATCGCTCGGCACCACTGCGCACGCACTCTTGGCGCAGGGTGAGCGAACTCCGTCCAGCCTCGTCCGCGCCGGCGAGGGACGAACATTCGAACTGGCACACGATTCGGTGATCCGCTTCTGCTCCACTGGTTCACGCACCATGGAACCCAACGAGATCACGGCAGCACCTTATTCGGAGGCAGGTGAGCACACCGAGCACGCCGGCGAAGAGTTCATTCATGTTCTCGAAGGATCTGTCGAGGTCGAGGTGGGACTGGACGAGCATCACGTTCTTCACGTCGGTGACACACTCCTCTACACTTCGACCATCCCGCATCGGTGGTTCAATCGCACCGATGCGGTGGCGAGATTCCTCATCGTGAGTTCGCCGCCCTCGTTCTAGATGCTCGGTTCCGGTTCCACACCACAACCCCCGCTCACGGCTTACCCTGACAGCGTGACCAAGTGGCCGGAGCTTGCGCGTGAGATCGCCGATACCGTTCTGTTTCCCGTCGCCGACAGCGTCGACGCCGACGGAGAAATTCCCAGCAGCCATTTCGACGCGCTCGCCGCCGACGGCTTCTACGGCATCGCCGCCCTCGGCGAGGGCGGACCTAACAGCGAAGAACTGGTCGACGTCCTCGAAACCTTGTGCGGCGGTTGCCTGGCGACGACCTTCACCTGGATGCAGCATCACGGCGTCGTCGGAGCCTTGGCTTCGAGTTCCAACATTTCTCTGCGCGAACAATACTGGGACGGGCTCGTTTCCGGCACGATTCGCGGTGGCGTTGCGTATGCCGGCGCCATCCCCCGACCACCGCTCCTGTGGGCGAAGCGGGTGAACGACGGCTACGTCCTCGACGGAATCGCACCCTTCGTCACCGGTTGGGGCATCGTCGATGTTCTCGTGGTGTCGGCGCGGGACGAGTTCGACAATTCCATCGTCCATTCCGTTGTACCGGTGGGCGAAGCGCCGGGGCTGACGATCGAGGAGCTTCCCCTGATTGCTGCGCGCGGGAGCAACACCGTCCGAATCGTGTTCGACGCTTTCGAAATTCCCGATACCGACGTCTGTTCTGTCGTCAGCGATGAACAATTCCAGAGCACCCAACTACCCGGACTGTGGCTCAACGGCGCGATGGCGATGGGCATCACCCGCCGCGCTGTCACCGAACTCGCGGATCTTGGCGTCGACGCCGGTGTGTTCGAGGAACAAGCCGCCCGGGCACGCGCGGATCTCGATGCAGCACTGCGCGACGGCGGCGAGATGTCGGCTGCACGCGCCCGCGCATCGGAACTTGCGATACGAGCGTCGGCCGCGCTCGTCACCGCCACCGGAAGTCGCGCCCTGGTCGGCAGCAACACCCCCGAGCGGCTCATGCGTGAAGCCACCTTCACTCTGGTCGCGGCTGGTCGACCGGAGATCAAAACTGCTCTCGTGGAACGACTCAGCGGATACTGAGTATGCACGGTTGCACTCGATTACGCTGGGGCTCATGACCAGCGGAGAACCAGTACTCATCCCGGCCGGAACCGTGTTCACGCCAGAGGACCTGACGTTCTACGCCGATCGTGACTCCCGCAGTCTCGACGACGCCATCGCCGAAGCCGACCTTCTTGTCAGTTGCCCGCACTCGGGTTCCGCGATTCCAGCAGAACTCTCACGCTTTCTCGCACCCGAGTTCACACAGCGGTTGCAATTCAACTTCACCGACATGTCCACCAGTCCCATCGCGCGCCGCTGGGCCGAAATCGATTCGCGCATCGTGTACGTGGAGAACCCGCACCCCAGAATGATTCGCGATCCCAACCGTGCGAAGCCCGAAAACCTGGAAGCGTCACTGCGCGAAGCCTTCGCCCGCGTCCACAAGGCCGGTGCCGGCAACAAGGCTGACCTCACCGGCGTCGACGCAGTTCGCCCTGTCACCTTCTCGTTCTACCCCCTGCTGCTCGAGCCGACCGACGACGCGGATTGGAAGAACCTCGCCGAGACCTTCACCGAGACAGCCGAACACGGTTTGGGCGTCTACGAGAGAACTCGCGACGCACTGATCGAAGCCATGGTGGAGAAGAGCCTCGAACTCGGCCGATCATTCGTGACGTTGTCGTTCCACGACACGATGAACCACACCACCCGGCGGGACGGCGCCGTCAATGTCGAACGGCCGGAAGCAGATCGACTCCCCGATGTCGTCGCGCTCTCCAATCGTGGCGACCACGACGGCAATCGACGCGGCGACAATCCCGTGACTATGGATCCGGATCTCATTCGCACACTTGCGGTCTCACATCGCAAGGGATTTCAGGTCGACGATCCAGATGCCGTCGCCCTCAATCAGCCGTACCTCGGCAGTTTCGAAATCATCCGAGCCGGATCCAGATTCGCCGAATTGAGCGCCAGCGCTGCCGAAGCCGGGATCACGTTGAGCGCGGTTCAGGCCGAATTCAAACGAGAATTCCTACTGGGAGACGAACTGGCCGCACACATCATGGAGCCCGGCGTCGACTGGCCTACACCCGACACCGAACGGGTGGACCAGCTCGCCCGCGCGTGCAAGGCGAGCTGGGGCCACTACCGCAACAGCTGACTCAGCGGTATCACTCCGGCTGACTCAGCCGAGCACCACTCCGAACACCGCACCGGCCGCAATCGTCGTCACGGCCAAAATGATGGTCGGCAGGAAGAACGAGTGGTCGACAAGCTTGGAGCCGAGCTTCGTGCTGCCGGAGAGGTCGAAGTTCGCAGCCGCGATCTGCGAACCGTTTGTCGGCAACAGATAGACGCCGGCAAACGCTCCGGCCCACATGCCGCTCACCAGGCCTGGTGCAATCCCGGCCGCGAGACCGATCGGCACAATGGTCCTGGTCGCAGTCGACTGACTGGTCGTCAGTACACAGACCAGGAACACACCGAGCGCGAAGATCCACGGCGCGGCGTTGACCCAGTCACCGACGGTGCTCGTGATCAGCTCGGAATGGGCGCTGATGAACGTGTCAGTCAGCCATGCCAGACCGAACAACGCGATGGCCGAGACCATACCGGCACGGAACACGGTCGAGGACGGCACGTCGGCGACATTCGGGCGGCACACCAGCAGGATCAACGTACCCACGACGAACATCAGCATTTCGATGATCGGTGTCATCCCCATCGGAGTGCCGTCGGCGGCTTCGGGGCGAATTCCCTTGAACAGACCGAAGATCACGATAGCCAGAACGCCGGCCAGGAAGATCAGTGCCGCGTTTCGTCCGGTCTTCGTCGAGACGAGTTCGGTCTTGGATGCTGCACCCGGTCCGGCCAACTCGCCCGACTTCAGCTTCGCCTGTATCTCCGGGTCGTCGTCGAGATCCTTGCCGAGGCGGTTGACCGCGATGGACGAGAGGACGATGCCGACCACGGCCGCCGGGAAGGTGATCTTGATGATGTCGATGAGTTCGAAATCGTAGGGCGCGACGTCGGTCAGCGTGACCATGGCCGCCATCGCCGCTGACACCGGGCTACACGCCAACGCCACGCCGGTGGAGACGACTGACAGCGACAGCGGCCGTGACGGCCGCACCCCGTTCTTGTACGAGACGTCGTAGATGACGGGAAGCAGCGGGTAGAGGATGTTGGACGTACCGGCGCCGGCCGAGAACAGGAACGACACCAACGGCGCGATCAGCGTGATCTGTTTCGGTCGGGATTCGATCAATTTGGCTGCGATGGTGACCATCCAGTCGATACCACCTGCCGCCTGCATCATCGACGACGCCAGGACGACGGACAGGACGATGAGGAGAGCGTCGACCGGCGGACTGCCGACGTCTTCTCCGAAGACGAACACGAGGACGGCAACACCTGCGCCGCCCCACAGGCCGAGAGCGACACCGCTCGATCTGGTACCCATGACAATCGCCCCGAGCACTACCGCCAGCTCGAGGACAATCTTGACTGCTTCCATCAGGCACTCGCCTTCTCCAGAACAAGAGAATCGCTGTAACAGGGCAAATAGTATGCTCTGCACTTCGGCTCCGGGCACGAACACGCTGTCGGTGGGAAGGGGCAATATGGTGGTCGTGACCAACGTCCTCGGCAGATTCTCGCCCGCAACACGCGAGTGGTTCGGCGGTGCCTTCAGCGCTCCCACCGCTGCACAGCTCGGTGCCTGGGAATCCATCGCGAGCGGCTCTCACACACTTGTCGTCGCACCCACCGGATCCGGCAAGACATTGTCCGCTTTTCTCTGGGCACTCGATCAGCTTGCGGCCAAGGACGAAGGCGAACGCACCACCAAAGTCCTCTACATTTCGCCGCTCAAGGCGCTGGGTGTGGACGTCGAACGAAACCTTCGCGCACCGCTGGTCGGCATCACACAGACTGCGAAGCGTCTGGGCCTCACTCCGCCCGAGATCACCGTCGGTGTCCGTTCCGGTGACACTTCCCAGGCCGATCGGCGCTCGTTGATCAAGCGGCCTCCGGACATCCTGATCACGACGCCGGAGTCGCTGTTCCTGATGCTCACCTCCGCTGCCCGGGAAACACTGGTGGGCGTCGACACCGTGATCGTCGACGAGGTTCACGCGGTGGCGGGTACCAAGCGGGGTTCACACCTTGCGCTCTCCCTCGAACGTCTGGACGGCTTGCTCGAGCGTCCGGCGCAGCGCATCGGATTGTCGGCCACGGTTCGTCCGCACGAGGAGGTCGGGCGGTTCCTCGCCGGTTCGGCACCCATCCGGATCGTGGCGCCGCCTGCCGCAAAGACATTCGACCTCACTGTCCGTGTTCCCGTCGAGGACATGACCGAATTGGGTATCGCGACGCCGGCCGACGGTTCCGAATCCCCCACCCCGCAAGCCGGTTCGATCTGGCCCCACGTCGAGGAACAGATCGTCGACCTCGTTCTCGATCACCGATCATCCATCGTGTTCGCCAACTCTCGCCGCCTCGCCGAACGATTGACGGCCAGACTCAACGAAATTCATGCCGAGCGCGCCGGCCTCGTCGTCGACAAGTTGCCACGACCGCCCGCACAGATCGGGGCTCCCACCGAGGTCAACTACGGCGCGGAACCTCTCCTTGCTCGCGCCCACCACGGATCGGTCAGCAAAGACCAGCGCGCCCTCATCGAAGACGACCTCAAATCGGGTCGATTACGATGCGTCGTCGCCACCAGCAGTCTCGAACTCGGAATCGACATGGGTGCCGTCGACTTGGTCATCCAGGTCGAGGCACCGCCTTCGGTTGCCAGCGGCCTGCAGCGTGTCGGGCGCGCCGGCCACCAGGTCGGTGAGATATCGCGAGGCGTCGTCTTCCCCAAACATCGCACCGACCTGATTCATTGCGCGGTGACGGTCGAGCGCATGGTCGAAGGCAAGATCGAGGCGATGGCCGTTCCAGCCAATCCCCTCGACATCCTCGCCCAGCAAACGGTAGCGGCCACCGCACTCGAGCCGATCGACGTCGACGACTGGTTCGAGACCGTGCGCCGAAGCGGTTCCTTTGCAACGCTTCCCCGTTCGGCGTACGAGTCAACTCTCGATCTGCTCGCCGGGCGGTACCCCTCGGACGAGTTCGCCGAATTACGTCCGCGCCTGGTCTGGGATCGCGAGTCCAACACACTGACGGGGCGCCCGGGTTCGCAGCGTTTGGCCGTCACTTCCGGCGGCGCCATCCCCGACCGCGGCCTCTTCACCGTCTACATGGTCGGAGAGAAAGCATCACGCGTCGGCGAACTCGACGAAGAAATGGTCTACGAATCCCGCGTCGGCGACGTCTTCGCTTTGGGCGCCACCAGTTGGCGGATCGAGGAGATCACCTTCGATCGGGTTCTGGTCAGCCCCGCCTACGGCATGCCAGGTCGTTTGCCCTTCTGGCACGGCGACGGACTCGGCCGCCCCGCCGAACTCGGGCAGGCGTTGGGACAGTTCGTCCGCGAGACGGCACTGGGTAACGAAGCCGACGTCGTCGAGCGTTGCCGAGTCGGTGGGCTCGATCACAACGCCACAACCAACCTGATTCAACTCGTCGGTGAGCAGAAGAATGCCACCGGGCAGGTGCCGTCGGATCGCACTCTGGTGGTCGAGCGTTTCCGCGACGAACTCGGCGACTGGCGTCTGGTGCTCCATTCCCCGTACGGCCAACGGGTTCACGCGCCGTGGGCCCTCGCGATCGGCGCACGCCTCCAGGAACGATACGGCGTCGATTCCAGCCCGACGGCCTCCGACGACGGCATCATCATCCGGCTCCCCGACACCGAGAACGAACCTCCCGGTGCAGAACTGTTCACCTTCGACGTCGAAGACATCGAAGATCTGGTCACCCAGGAGGTGGGCGGCTCCGCGCTGTTCGCTTCCCGATTCCGCGAATGTGCCGCCCGCGCACTACTTCTCCCCCGCCGCAATCCCGGCAAACGTGCACCGCTGTGGCAGCAGCGTCAGCGGTCAGCACAACTACTGGATGTCGCCCGCAAGTTCCCGACATTCCCGATCCTGCTCGAGACGGTGCGGGAGTGTTTGCAGGACGTATACGACCTGCCTGCGCTGAAGGAACTGTTCGGCAAGATCGAGAAACGGCAGATCCGAATCGTCGAGGTGGAGACGGCCTCGCCGTCTCCGTTCGCGAGTGCGCTCCTGTTCAACTATGTGGGCGCATTCATGTACGAGGGCGACAGTCCCCTCGCCGAGCGACGCGCTGCCGCACTGTCGTTGGACTCCACTCTGTTGGCCGAACTGCTAGGGCGCGTCGAATTGCGCGAGCTACTCGACGCCGGAGTGATCGAGCAGGCCGAAAGTGAGCTGCAACGGCTCGCGCCCGACCGCAAGGCCAAGGATCTCGAGGGTGTTGCAGACCTCCTGCGCATGCTCGGCCCGTTGACCACCGAAGAAGTCACCGAACGCTGTCTCGAAGATCCGGTCTCGTGGCTCGAGAAGTTGGTCGCGGACAAACGTGCTCTCCACGTCGCGTATGCGGGCGAGAACTGGTGGACCGTCGTCGAAGACGCCGCGCGCCTTCGCGACGGACTCGGCGTTCCCCTACCCATCGGCGTTCCCGCCGCGTTCATCGAGCCGGTCGATCAACCTCTCGACGATCTCTTGAGCCGATACGCCCGCACCCACGGCCCCTTCACCCTCGCCGACGCGGCCGGCCGGTTCGGTATCGGCGTTTCCGTCGCACGTGACGTTCTCGGTCGACTCGCACTCGAAAAGCGAGTCCTCGAAGGAGAATTCCGTCCGGCGTCAACCGGAAGCGAATGGTGCGACGCCGAGGTCCTGCGCCGCCTACGCCGCCGCTCGCTCGCCGCTGCACGCCAAGAGGTCGAGCCGGTCGGTACCGCAACGCTCGGACGATTCCTTCCCAGCTGGCAGCACGTAGGCGGCACGCTGCGCGGAATCGACGGTGTTGCAACCGTGGTCGATCAACTTGCCGGAGTTCCGATTCCGGCGTCGGCTCTCGAATCGTTGATCCTGCCGAGTCGCGTCGCCGACTACTCTCCCGCGATGTTGGACGAACTCACGTCGACCGGTGAAGTCCTGTGGTCCGGATCCGGAGCAATCTCCGGCAAAGACGGGTGGGTAGTGCTGCATCCCGCCGACCTGGCATCGATCACGCTCAATTCACCTGCCGACACCGACGTCTCGGAGTTGCAGAAGCGCATCCTCGACCTGCTGTCCGGCGGCGGTGCCTACTTCTTCCGCCAGTTGGTCGACGCGTTGAGAACTACGGAGTCGGCTGCGGACACGGTCGACAGTGCGGTGACGACAGCACTCTGGGAGTTGGTGTGGCTCGGACACATCGGAAACGACACCGTCGCACCGCTTCGCGCACTTCTCTCCGACACCACCAGAACAACAACCAGTCACCGATCACCTCGCCGGGTTCCTCGTGCCCGTCCGTACCGCGGGATGGCCCGCGCTTCCACGCCCGCTCGCACCGGACCGGCAACCGCCTCCGGTCGGTGGTTCCAACTGCCAGGCATCGAACCGGATCCGACCATCCGGGCGCACGCCACGGCCGATCTGTTGCTCGAACGGTACGGCGTGGTCACCCGCGGTTCGGTGATGAGCGAGAACGTGCCGGGCGGCTTCGCGTTGATCTACAAGGTACTGAGCACGTTCGAGGACAACGGTCGCGCTCGACGCGGATACTTCGTGGACACCTTGGGTGGCGCCCAGTTCTCGACCCCTCCCGTGGTGGACCGCTTGCGCACGTTCGGTGATTCCATCGAGGGACGCCACACCTCTTCGGCTGCAGTCACTCTCGCGGCCTGCGATCCGGCAAACCCGTACGGCGCGGCGCTGCCGTGGCCGGCGTCGGGGGGCGAGGAATCCCCTGGGCACAGGCCCGGACGAAAAGCCGGCGCATTGGTAGTTCTGGTGGAGGGTGAGTTGGTTCTGTTCGTCGAGCGCGGCGGTCGCACGATCCTGACATTCACCGACGACGCCGGAACGTTGCGCATGGCAGCACTGTCGCTTGCACAGAAGGTGACTTCTCGCGCTATCGACAAGTTGGTAGTAGAGAAGGTCGACGGAGAGACCATCCACGGCCACGATTTCGCTCCGGTCCTGGTCGAAGCCGGCTTCGCAGCCACCCCTCGCGGATTCCGCTTGAGGTCATGAGGATTGAGGTCATGATGGTTGCGATCGTGAAGTGCTGGAGCGACGACAATGCCTGAGGGCGATACCGTGTGGCGGGCCGCCAACGAACTGCGAGCGGCCCTAGCCGAGAAGTTACTCACCACCTGCGACGTCCGCGTTCCTCGTTATGCCACCGTTGATCTGTCGGGCCATCGCGTGGATTCCGTCGCCAGTCGCGGAAAACATCTCCTGATCCGAGTGGGCGAGGCGTCCATTCACACGCACCTGAAAATGGAAGGTCAGTGGCAGATTTATCGCCCCGGCGAGCGCTGGCGCAGACCCGCCCATCAAGCACGCATCATCTTGGCCACCGAAGACTCTGTAGCAGTGGGCTTTTCACTGGGAATTACCGAGATCCTCGAACTCGGGCAGGAACAGGAGGCCGTCGGGCATCTCGGACCGGACCTGCTCGGCCCCGACTGGGACAGTTCCTTGGCCGTCGAGAATCTTCGCGCTGCCGACTCCGAGCCGATCGGAATCGCGCTCCTGGATCAGCGAGTGATGGCCGGACTGGGCAACGTGTACCGCAACGAGATCTGCTTCCTACGAGGCATTCACCCGAAAACGCCGACTCACCTCGCCGGAAATCTCGACGCGATAGTGGACTTGTCGTTCCGCACAATCAACGTCAACAAGTCGCGTCGCATCAGGGTCACCACCGGCGACACTCGTCCAGGTAGGCAGACATGGGTATACGGCAGACGCGGAAAACCGTGCCGCCGATGCGGAACCCGCATCAGAGAAGACACCCTCGGACCGGATCAGCTCACCGAGCGAAATATCTTCTTCTGCCCGGCCTGCCAGCCGTTCACGCCTGATTAGCGTTGATCAAAAGCCTGACGCAGTGGCGGACAAATCGCTCGCGGTCCACGACGATCGTGCCGTCCAGGTAACCGATGAACAGCGTGAACAACGCCCCGACCAGTCCGACGGCCACCAATTGCTTGTCCACCGGATCAGCGATCTCGGACAACTGGTCGTACACCAGATCCACGAACGCCGGCATCGATTCGATACCGCGTCCACTCAAGACGGGTTCCGAGAGCGGAGCGATCAGGAGTACTCGCCCCATCGCCGGATCGTCGACCATGAGCTTGACGAAAGCGTCGACCGCAGCCGTGGCGACGGCCTCGGATGTCGTCTCCGACTCCACTGCCGTGGCAAGCGCCGACTGCGCGCGCTCGGCAACGAATGTGTGGACCGCGACGACGTACTGATCGCGATCGGTGAAGCTCTCGTAGAAATACCGCTCGGTCAGACCGGCGGCCTTGCAGACCGCACGCACGTTGACGGCCGGACCGTCGACCGCACCGAGCAGTGTCACTCCGACGTCGAACAACGTCGCCTTCCGAGTGGCCCTGCGCTCTTCGATGCTCACAACTTCCCCACTTCGCCGATACTTTGCTCTTCGATGCAACCGGTACTCGATCCTTGACTACCGCTGTTGTCGATCCTAATCTGACAACATGCGTAGTCAACTTGATGACAGCAGCACCCCGGTTCCCCTCGGTCCGGATTCCCTGACCTGGAAGTATTTCGGCGACTGGCGCGGGATGTTGCAAGGTGTCTGGGCCGGTTCGATGCAGAACATGCATCCAGGGCTCGGCGCCGGCGTCGAGCAGCACTCGCAGTTCTTCGACGAGCGCTGGGAACGGCTGTACCGCTCGCTGTATCCCATTGCAGGCGTGGTCTTCGACGGCGATCGCGCGCAGCAGACAGCCGAAGAAGTCCGCGGATATCACACGCGAATCAAGGGCATCGACAAGTTGGGGCGCCGATACCACGCCCTCGATCCCGACACCTTCTACTGGGCGCATGCAACGTTTTTCATGGGCACCATCGTCACGGCCGAGAACTTCTCCGGCGGCTTGACCGAGGCTCAGAAACGACAGCTCTTCACCGAACACATTCAGTGGTATCGCCTGTACGGGATGAGCATGCGCCCGGTTCCCGAGACCTGGGAAGCATTTCAGGAGTACTGGGACCACATGTGCCGCAACGTACTCGAAGACAACAAGGCAACCCGCGACGTCCTCGACCTGTCCGGCCTCGGAAAGCCCCCGTACATGACCTGGCTTCCCGATCCGTTGTGGCGACTCGCGCGGATTCCCCTCGCACGCGGATTCGTGTGGCTGACGGTGGGCATGTACGACCAACCTGTTCGCGACCTTCTCGGTTACCCGTGGAGTAGCCGAGATCAGAGAATTCACACCACTGTCGGCCGAAGCGTCAACGCTATCTTCCGCCTGGTGCCGTGGCGATACCGGTATCAGCCACGTGCTCGCGCGGGATGGGACCGAGCGAACGGCCGAATCCCCGCCGACGCACCACTGGTCCACACACCGGCGCGCAACCTCCCCCCGCTCGAGCAGCGAGATAACCCGATGCACTACAGCCCCAGGGTCTGATCTGCCATGCTCTGAACATGGAGTGGGACCTGCGAACCCTGCTGAACCGGCCGATCACCTCTCACGGTGCGCCGCTGGGACAAGAACGTGTCGCGGCGAGGACCACCGCGTATATATACGGCAACATTCTTGTCCTCGCCGCACTCATACCGGTGACGAAATCTCAGGAACCGCTTGGCGCCGCGATTGTGGTCGGCACGGCATTGTCGACATACATCGCCCACACCTTCGCCGAGGGCGTCGGCGAGAGTATTCGCAACGATCGCCGACTGACGACCGCGGAGAGAATCGACTCGCTTCGCGATTCCGTCCCGATCCTCACCTCTGCGGTTGTTCCTGTCGTCATTCTCGCGACGGCGTGGTTCAACTTCCTGGAACCACGGACGGCGCAGTTGATCGCGGAAATCGTCTTGATCCTGCGGATCGGGTCCACCAGTTACGTGATCAGCCGACTTCACGGCGAGAAAGTCAGTACGAACACCCATCTGGCAGCGTTCGGCCTCGCCGCCGTCGCCACCCTCATAGTCGGCTTGAAGATAGTGCTCACTCATTGACGAGCCTCCCAACCGCAAATTCCCTGGCCTGAAGAGGTACTGCCGTTACCCGACTGAGCAGTCACTCCCGTGGCACCCGGTCCGTCGCTACCGTGGACGACATGAGCATTCCGAGTCTGACACTGAACACCGGTCTCGACATTCCGGCGTTGGGCTTCGGCGTCTACCAGACGCCGCCGGACGAACCAGTCGCCGCCATCGGGTCCGCACTGTCGACGGGGTATCGCCATATCGACACGGCTGCGGCCTACGGCAACGAGAAGGGCGTCGGTGAGGCGATCCGGCCTCGATCGCGGCGAGGTCTTCGTCGAAACGAAAGTTTGGATCACCGACTACGGGTACGACGAGACTCTCCACGCCTTCGACAAGAGCGCTGGCAAACTCGGTGTCGAACAACTCGACCTCCTCAGCCTCCACCAGGCGTTGACGAGCGAGTTCGAGCGCACGATCGACGCGTACAAGGCGCTGGAAAGGCTTCTGGCCGACGGAAAGGTCTGCGCCATCGGAGTCAGTGACTTCATGCCGGATCACCTCACCCGACTCCTGGACGCAACGTCCGTGGTGCCGGCGGTCAACCAGATCGAGGTCCATCCGTACTTCAGGCAGTTGACTTTGCTCGAGGCCGACGCCGATCACGGAATCCTGTCTCAGGCATGGTCACCGATCGGCGGAATCACGTTCTACCGCGACGGCTCCCACGGCTCGACCCTCGGGGACGCCACCATCGGCGCCATCGCGTCCGCTCACGCCGAGACGCCTGCACAGGTGATGCTGCGCTGGCACCTCCAGCAGAGCCGCCAAGTGATCCCCACGTCGGTGACACCCTCGCGCATCGCGGCGAACTTCGATGTGTTCGACTTCGAACTCACCGCCGAAGAACTCTCCGCAATCGACGCACTCGACACCGGTGTTCGCGGCGGTCCCGAACCTGAGTGGTTTAACTGGCGCTCCACCCACCGTCGATGGTGTACGACGCCCCCGTCACCATCGACGCCTCGGTCGATGCCAGCCAGCCCACCAGCGATGCCACTTCTGCCGGCTCGACCATCCGTTTGATTGCGCTCTCGGTAAGCATCACCTTCTCGACAACCTCGGATTCACTGATGCCGTGAACCTTTGCCTGGTCTGCAATCTGGGACTGCACGAGGGGCGTCAAGACGTAGCCCGGATTGACGCAGTTGCTGGTGACGCCGTGTGGGGCGCCCTCAAGCGCAACAACTTTCGACAACCCTTCGAGTCCGTGCTTTGCCGTGACGTACGCACTCTTGAATGCCGAAGCGCGGAGCCCGTGGACCGAGGAAATGTTCACGATGCGCCCAAATCCTTTGTGATACATGTACGGCAGGGCCGCTCTGGCAAGGAGGAACGGCGCTTCGACCATGAGACGCTGAATCTTCCGGAAGTCCTCGACATCGAAATCCTCGATGGGACTGACCCGTTGAATGCCGGCGTTGTTGACAAGGATGTCCGTCTCGAGCGCCAGATCCACGAGTTGGTCGGTGTCGAGGAGATCGACGGCCCACGCAGTGCCGTCGATCTCGTCGGCCAGCGTCTTCGCGGCGACATCGTCGAGATCAGCGACGGTGACGTGGGCGCCGCGGGCGACAAGGAGTCGAGCACACGCCTCGCCGATACCGCTGGCACCACCGGTGACCAGTGCCGTTTTGCCGGAGAGCGTCATGCGGAAACACCGGCCCGCTCGTCGGCGAGCACTCGTGCGTCGGCAGCATCGACGGACTCGAGCGAGATTCCCTTGGTCTCCCGCGCGAAAACGACTGCGACGATGGTGACCAGGGATGCCAGCAGGAGATAGATCGCGATGGGGACCGAGGAGTCGAACTTGCTCAGCAGTCCGGTCGCGATGATCGGAGCCAGTGAACCTGCCACGATCGACGTGACCTGATATCCCAGGGAGACACCGGAATAGCGCATCCGGGTCGGGAACATCTCGGCCATGATCGCGGGTTGGCCGGCGTACATGAACGCGTGGAACACAAGCCCGATGATGATTGCCGACAAGATGACTGCATTGTGCCCGCTGTTCATCATCGGAAAGGCGAAGAATCCCCACGTTCCGGCGGTGACGGCGCCGATCATGTACACCGGGCGTCGACCGATCGTGTCGGACAGCTTGCCTACCAACGGGATCACCGCGAAGTGCACGGCGTGTGCCGTCAGCATCCACCAGAGAATGTGCGCCGTGTCCGCATGGACCACCACCTTGAGGTAGGTAATCGAGAAGGTCACCACGAGGTAGTACATGACGTTCTCGGCGAAACGCAGGCCCATAGCGGTCAACACTCCACGTGGGTAGCGCTTGACCACCTCGAAAACACTGTACGAGGTTGCCTTGACCAGTTCTGCTTCCTTCTGTGCCGCAATGAAAATGGGAGCGTCGGTCACCTTGGTCCGAACGTAGTACCCGACCAGAACGATGACCGCGGAGAGCCAGAAAGCCACGCGCCAACCCCAACTCATGAACGATTCGTCCGAGAGCGTCGACGTCAGGATCAACAGCACAACCGTCGCGACCAGGTTGCCCATCGGCACGCCGGCCTGAGGCCAGGACGACCAGAACCCGCGGGATCGATTCGGGCTGTGCTCGGCGACAAGGAGTACCGCCCCACCCCATTCACCACCGACTGCAAATCCTTGGATGAAGCGCAGCGTGACCAGCAGTGCCGGTGCCCAGTAGCCGATCTGACCGTAGGTCGGTAGGCAGCCCATCAGGAAGGTCGCGGCACCGACCAGCAGCAAGCTGAACTGCAACAACTGCTTCCGGCCGAACTTGTCTCCGAAATATCCGAAGACGATTCCGCCGAGTGGCCGGGCGGCGAATCCGACGGCGTAGGTGATGAAAGCCGCGATGATCGCATCCAGCTCGTTGCCGCCGCCGGGAAAGAAGACCTTGCTGAAGACCAGCGTGGCCGCCGTGCCGTACAGAAAGAACTCGTACCACTCGACCACGGTGCCCGCCATCGAGGCGCCGACCACCTTCTTCAGCCCCGATGGCGGGGCTTGGCTCTCGGGCTTCGGCATGTTGTCGACGCTCATCGTGGACTCCCTCGTCTTCAGTTCGCGATTCGCCTGCTCTTCACGATCAGGAATGTGACCGCTCGCACATTTTTTGTGACTCGATGAGTATCAGTGCAGATTCTTGGCACGACAATGACAAATCTCGCACCATATGGGTGCAAAAATGCAGATATGACTCTCGGACTGAGCCCGGACGACCTACTGGTACTTCTCGCGGTCGGTCGCACCGGTCGCTTCAACACCGCCGCCGACGACCTGGGCCTCAACCACACCACCATTTCGCGCCGCATTTCCTCGCTCGAGAAGAGCCTCGGCGGCCGTGTGCTGGTTCGCTCGTCCGGCGGTTGGGAGTTGACCGACCTGGGCAGACAAGCCCTCAGCGCAGCCGAGCGCATCGAGGCCGCGGTGAACGAACTGGCGCTCGACTCCACCGGTCAGCAGCAACTCGACGGCGTCGTGCGAGTCTCGGCGACCGACGGATTCAGCGCCTACATCGCGGCGCCCGCCGGCGCAGCGGTTCGCAGACGCCATCCCCGCGTCAGCGTCGAGATTGTTGTCGCAACCAGAAAGGCGTCGCAGATACGCTCGGGGCTCGACATCGAGGTTGTTGTCGGCAAACCTCAAGTTCACCGCGCCGAAGCCGTCCATCTGGCCGACTACGCGCTGGGTTTGTACGCCTCCCGAGAGTATCTACGTCAGAATGCTGTCCCCGAAAGTGCCGAAGATCTGGCCGAACACTCGCTCGTGTATTTCATCGACTCGATGCTGCAGGTCGACGAACTCGATCTGGCTCGCAAGCTAACAGTTTCCATGCGCGAGGCCGTCACGTCCACCAACGTGTTCGTCCACATCGAGGCAACGCGCGCGGGTGCCGGCATCGGCCTGCTCCCCTGTTTCATGGCCGAGCAGCACGACGATCTGATTCGCGTGCTGCCGGCTCACATCGAAGTCAGACTTTCGTACTGGCTGGTGGCCCGTTCGGAATCCTTGCGACGCCCGGAAGTCGCAGCGGTGGTGACGGAACTTCGAGAGACGGTGGATCGCAAGCGATCTCAACTCCTCGGCTCTCCCAGCACGAACGAAGCGCTCAGTCCAGAGTCGAACGATGTTGGACGATGACCTTACGCGCCAACTCGGCGATCTTGACGTTCATGTTCTGCGAGGTTCGCACCAGAATGTCGAAGGCCTCGTCGTCGGACACACGATGCAATGCCATCAGCAGACCGACGGCCTGACCGATTTCACGACTGCTCGCCAGGCCGCGCCGCAGCGAGTCGGCGTCCTCTCCGCGGTTCAGCGCGGTGACGGCCACGGACGCAAACGACGCCAACATGATCGCGTGGTCGGCAACGGTTTCGGTGAAAGCACCCGGAGTATCCGAGAAGAGGTTGAGGGCACCGAACTTCTGACGATCGACCATCAGTCGGAACCCCATCGAGCCGCGAATGGGTGTCTCTGCCACTACCTTCCGGGCGAATTCCGGCCACTGATTCGGAGTGCGAAGGTCCGACTCGAGCTGCGGTGCCTCCGTGTCGAGAGCGTCGATGCATGGCCCCTCACCCGTGGCCCGCTCGAGATCGTCTGCGTACTCGGCAATCTCGTCGCTGGCAGCCACCGTGACGTTGGTGTTTCCCCGTCGCAGCATCAGACTTGCGTGGTCGCAACCGGGGATCAACTCGACGGCTGCCGAACAAATCGCGGAGTACACCTCGGCGCTGTCTGCCGCGGAATAGAGGATCTCCGCCAACGCCGCGAACACTGCCTTGGGATCTGTCAGTGCTTGGTCGCGCTCAGCCATCTCCATACACCTCGGGGTCTACCGTTCATCGAATTCTTCATCGAACGGTACAAACCTTACTTACTCGAGCGGATGGGGTCGCCGCCGCTCGCCGATTGCCGCCCGTCTGCCCCCTGAAATGCCTCGGTGGCTGCGCGGTGATGCAGACCCGTCACGGTTCTGATCTGCTTGGACACCAGGTCGTTGAGCTCGCGGTACTGCTCCTCCGTCTCCCCGGCCGGAATGTCTCTCAGAACCTCCCACATCGCACTCTTGCCGCACAGCGCGGTCCGCATGATCTCGAGAGTCGCCAGCTTCACGAGGCGATTACGCCAGATGGCGTCGACGTGAACGAGGCGTCGGATCCGATTGACCGTCGCATCGATCTTGGAGTACCGCGGCAGCGATATGCCCTGCGTGTCCTCGATCAGCTGAAGCAGTTGTTCGATCTCGTACTCGAGCTCACCTGGCAGCGAATCCAACTCGCCTTCAGCCCAGGCACCGTACGAGTCCGAGAGTGACCGCGAGAGTTGCAGCCCTACCATCGCTCCGCACAGGTGAGTGACCAGATAAGCGGTGGCTATGTGTTCCTCAGCAGACCGCGACCGACTACCGAACATTGGGATCCTCCTGGGCGACGCTCGACCGGTCTGTGCTGACACGGGTGGTGATTCGTCATCCGGCCTACCCACGACAGAGCGAGAGCAAACGACGGGCGACTCAGACCCGATCCGGCACCACGACAACGGGCTCGAGAATCTCGGCCCGCGACTCCGGCGCTGCGGCGCGCAAGGCATCGGCCGACTCGTCGTCCGGCTGGGTCTGTGACTCGATCTCCGCTTCGACACGTGCTCGGTAGGTGTCGACTTCACGCTCGACGGTGGCGGCATCCCAACCGAGAATCGGTGCGACCAATCCGGCGACCTGCTGCGCGCAGTTGACCCCGCGATGCGGATACTCGATAGCGATGCGCATGCGGCGAGCCAGGATGTCGTCGAGGTGTAGGGCGCCCTCGGCCGCAGCCGCGTACACAGCTTCGACCTGGAGATAATCGGGCGCATCCGTGATGGGCTGCAACAACTCCGGCGTCTGGCGGCCGAGTTCGAGGACCTCGGTGATCAACGAACCGTAACGGTCGAGCAGGTGCTTGACTCGATACGGATGCAAGCCGTACTGCTCACCCAGTTGCACGGTCTGGTTGATCAACGCGAAGTAGCCGTCGGCACCGACGAGCGGCACCTTCTCCGTGATCGACGACGCCACGCGCGCAGGAATGTCTTCTGCAGCCACGTCGACGGCGTCTTCCGCCATGACCCGATACGTCGTGTACTTTCCGCCGGCGATGGCGACCAGACCGGGAGCGACCCGGGCGACGGCGTGCTCGCGCGAGAGCTTCGACGTCTCGTCGCTCTCACCGGCAAGCAGCGGACGCAGACCGGCGTACACACCGTCGATGTCGGCGTGCGTCAGCGGTGTGACCAGCACGGAGTTCACGTGACCGAGGATGTAGTCGATATCGGCCTTGGTTGCCGCGGGGTGCGCAAGATCTAGGTTCCAGTCGGTGTCGGTGGTACCGATAATCCAGTGACTGCCCCACGGAATGACGAACAGCACCGACTTTTCGGTGCGCAGAATGATGGCAGCTTCACTGACGATGCGATCGCGCGGGACGACGATGTGTACACCCTTCGACGCTCGCACCCGGAACCGTCCGCGCTGACGTGAGAGCGCCTGGATTTCGTCCGTCCAGACACCGGTCGCGTTGATGACGACGTGACCCTTGACCTCGGCGGTGCGACCGTCTTCGCAGTCGCGAACACGAACTCCCGAGACCCGGTCCGCCTCGCGCAGAAAGCCCACGACCTGCGTCGACGTTCGCACAACTGCGCCGTAATGTGCAGCGGTGCGTGCGACGGTCATGGTATGCCGAGCATCGTCGACGACGGTGTCGTAGTACTGGATGCCACCGGTCAGCGAACTGCGCTTGAGGCTCGGCGACATGCGCAGCGCGCCCGCCCGGGTCAGGTGCTTCTGGGAGGGGACCGACTTTGCGCCCCCCATCCGGTCGTAGAGGAAGATTCCTGCCGCCATGTACGGGCGTTCCCACACTCGGTGAGCCAAGGGGAACAGGAACTTCAGCGGCTTGACCAGGTGCGGCGCCAGCGTGGTCAGCGAGAGTTCGCGCTCACGCAACGCCTCACGAACGAGGCCGAATTCGAGTTGCTCGAGATAGCGGAGGCCGCCGTGGAACATCTTCGACGAGCGACTGGACGTGCCGGATGCGTAGTCACGGGCCTCGACCAACGCAACCTTGAGTCCGCGGGTTGCCGCATCGAGGGCAGCTCCGACACCGACCACACCGCCACCGACCACGACGACGTCGAATTGCTCGGTCTGAAGTTGTTCCCAAGCAGCTTCACGCTGCTGCGGGCCGAGAAACTGCGCACCTTGCTGCTTACTCAACCCGGTCTCCTGTAAGTCGACGACGAATCCGTTTACAGGCTAGTAGCTTGATCCACATACTGCGACAGCGCCCGGATTACTGCGAACGCGCCCGAACCTAGGAGCACAGTGAATCAATACATCGCCGCCATCGACCAAGGCACGACGTCGAGCCGCTGCATGATCTTCGATCACAACGGCGCCGTGGTGAGCGTTGCGCAGAAAGAACACGAGCAGATTTTCCCGCGTGCCGGTTGGGTCGAGCACGATCCGGTGGCGCTGTGGATCAACACTCGGGAGGTGGTTGCCGGCGCTCTCGCGAAGGTCGATCTCACGCGGGCCGACATCGCGGCCGTCGGAATTACGAATCAGCGTGAGACGACCATCGTTTGGGAGCGTTCGACGGGTAAGCCGATCTACAACGCGATCGTGTGGCAGGACACGCGCACGGATCAACTGTGTGTCGAACTGGGCGGCGACGAGGGTCCGGACAAGTATCGAGACAAGACCGGACTACCGCTCTCGACCTACTTCGCCGGGCCGAAGATCCGCTGGATTCTCGACAACGTGGACGGAGCGAGAGCCAAAGCGGAGGCCGGGGAGCTGTGCTTCGGCACTGTCGACACGTGGATCGTGTGGAACTTGACCGAGGGTGTTCACGTGACAGATGTCACCAATGCGTCACGCACGATGTTGATGGATCTGGAGACCCTTCAGTGGGACGAATCGATCTGTGCGGACTTCGGAATCCCGATGTCGATGCTCCCGGAAATCCGTAGTTCTTCCGAGGTGTACGGCACCGGTCGCCCTCGCGGCAATCTCGCCGGAGTACCGGTCGCCGGAATTCTGGGTGACCAACAGGCAGCGACCTTCGGTCAGGCCTGCCTCTCCGAGGGTGAAGCCAAGAACACCTACGGCACCGGCAATTTCATGCTTCTCAATACGGGAACTAAGCCGGTTCACAGCAAGCACGGACTGCTGACCACCGTCTGCTACAAACTCGGCGAAGCCCCCGCCGTCTATGCACTCGAAGGTTCCGTCGCGGTGACGGGATCCTTGGTCCAGTGGCTTCGAGACAATCTCGGAATCATTCAGAACGCCAAGGACATCGAGCCGCTCGCCGCAAGTGTCGACGACAACGGCGGCGCCTACTTCGTACCCGCGTTCTCGGGACTCTTCGCACCCCGGTGGCGACCGGACGCGCGCGGCGTCATCGTCGGCCTGACGCGCTTCGTCAACAAGGGACACCTCGCCCGCGCGGCACTCGAAGCAACGGCATACCAAACCCGCGAGGTCATCGACGCCATGCGAGCGGATTCAGGCGTCGAACTCTCCGCGCTGAAGGTCGACGGCGGCATGGTGGTCAACGAAACCCTGATGCAGTTCCAGTCGGACATCCTCGGAGTTCCCGTCATCCGTCCGGTGGTCAACGAAACGACAGCGCTCGGCGCTGCATATGCAGCGGGCCTCGCCATCGGTTACTGGGCGGACACCGAAGACATCCGAAACAACTGGGCCGTCGGTCAGACTTGGGAACCGGCGATGAACGAGTCCGAGCGAGCACGGCTGTACGCGGAGTGGAACAAGGCCGTCGAGAGGACGTACAACTGGTCGGAGTAGTCACCCCGACCCTTCCATACCGGAAGAGCTGATCGTGGTCGCCTATTGATACTCCTGAGGTATCAATAGGCGACCAACTTGGTATTGGACGTGACCTACACCACTCTGCGAATCTCATTCAGGCGCGCCACGTTTCGGCGCCGCGAATGATGCAGAGAAAGGTCGCCACGCATGAGTTCACCCACTCGCAGTTCCGAGGAGAGCAACGCCAAAGCACGAAGAGCCGGTATCGCTTCGTTCATCGGAACCACTATCGAGTGGTACGACTTCTACATCTACGGCACCGCGGCTGCCTTGGTCTTCGGCGACATCTTCTTCTCCGACACTCTCCCGAGCGGAGTCGGAACGCTCCTCGCCTTCATCACTCTGTGGGCGGGCTTCCTCGCCCGGCCGATCGGCGGGATCATCTTCGGTCACCTCGGCGACCGGATCGGACGCAAGAACACTCTGGTCATCACCTTGATGATGATGGGCGTCGCCACCGTCGGCATCGGACTCCTCCCCACCTACGCACAGGTAGGGATCTGGGCGCCGATCGGCCTGGTCACCCTTCGCGTCATCCAAGGAGTCGCGGTCGGTGGCGAGTGGGGCGGTGCAGTGCTCATCGCCAGCGAGAACGCGCCGAAGGGCAAGAGCATCCTCTACTCCGCGTTCGCTCAACAGGGCTCACCCGCCGGAAATCTGTTGGCCACCATCGCATTCTTCCTGCTGTCCTCGATGCCGACGCCGTCATTCCTTCTCTACGGCTGGCGAATCCCATTTCTCGTTTCGGCAGGCCTGGTCATTCTCGGGATGATCATTCGCCTCAAACTCGAAGAGTCCGACGAGATGAAAGCCGTTCTCGCCCGCAAGAAGATCGTCAAACTTCCGCTCGCCGAAGTGTTGCGCAAGCATTGGGTACTGGTTCTCCTCGGCGCCGGCGCACTCCCCCTCGCGCAGGTCACCTACTTCAAGAACACCTTCGCATTGTCCTGGGCCACGAAAGAACTCGGATACGACCGAGGAACCTTCCTCGCCGCCATCGCGATCGCGCTTGTCGTACAGTTCATCGTCCAACCGTTCGGCGCCGTCCTGGTCTCCAAGATCGACATGCGAAAAGCCATGTGTCTGATGGTGATACCGGAATTCGTTCTCATGCCCGCGATGTTCTTCGCCATCAGAACCGGGAACTTCACCATCGCAGTAGTCGCGATGTGTCTCGCCACGATCCCGCACTCGATGTTCTACGGCGCGATAGCCGGCGTTCTCGCTCGGGCCTTCCCCGCCAACATCCGTTACACCGGCCTGTCGACGGCGTACCAACTGTGTTCCCTCATCGTCGGCGGCGGAACTCCGGTACTGGCGCAATGGATGCTCAACACGTCCGGCAACATCGTCGGGGTCGCGATCGTGTCGGGGCTGTACGCACTTGTCTCGCTGATCTGCACCCTTCTCCTGCTCCGCCGAACCGGGTACAACGCAAGCGAACTCTCGACGGCCGAGCAGGCGGATTACGACGAACTCGAACTCGAGAACACCCTTGCCGGAAGCGCTAACTCGCCTAAGTCCGAAGCCGGTGAAATTACTTCAGGTCGGGCAACCGTCTAAGCCAGCGACGGCAGAGCCTGCTCGGACAATTTCAACACTTCGAGAAGAGCAGGTCTGTCGTCTCCCTCTCGCCAGGCGATACGAAGTTGAAGAGGAGGAGGTGGATCCATGACGGGAACAAAGACCACATCCGGGTTCACGATGCTCTGGGCTACCGAGGAGATGGTCAACGAGCATCCGATTTCCGCGGACACCAGCGCGATCAACGACATCGAATCCGGTGCCGTCTGCACGATTCGGGCGAGGAACCCTGCGTTCTTCGACGCAGTGAGCAGAGATTCCCTCAGAATCGACCCTGGTTCAGCCGGAAGCGTCACCCAATTCTCGGACTCCAATTCGATCAACCGAACCGAGTCCCTCAACGCCAACGGGTGGTCTTTCGACATGGCAACCAGAAAGTCCTCCTCGGCGATCAACCTCGACGTGATCCCGAGCGGCGGAACGGTCCACCGCACCATCCCGATGTCGAGTCGTCGATCGAGCAGCATCAACAACGCCTCGTTCGCGAAAGCGGAACTGTCGAGGACGAATTCGATACCAGGATTCGTCTTTCTCACCAATTTCGCCCACCGCCCGACGAGCAGATGCGACGAGGTTCCCGCAAAACCCAGGCGAACGCGACCTGTCGTTCCCTTGCCTGCCGCGGACACCGCGATCTCGGCCATCCGGCACGCGTCCAGTATCTCGCGCGCCGGCAGCAGCAGCGCTTCGCCGGCAGCAGTCAACCGCACGGTTCGAGTACTTCGATCGAACAACGGCGAACCGAGCTGTTTCTCGAATTGCCTGATCGTTCGACTCAGTGGCGGCTGCGCAATCCGAAGCCTCTGCGCCGCACGGCCGAAATGTAGCTCCTCAGCCACCGCGAGAAATGCGTTGATCTGATGAATTTCCACCCGACATTGTTGCGCCATGCCGGCCGACCCTGTCAAGTTTCCGAAACCGACCGAGTGCGCGAGAACGCAAGAAGAGGTACACACGTGGACAAGACCCTCTCGATGAAAGAGGCCATCGGTCGATACGTCGGAGACGGCATGACTGTTGCACTGGAAGGATTTTCGCATCTCATTCCGTTTGCCGCGGCACACGAGATCATCCGGCAGGGCAGAAAGGACCTCACGCTGTGCCGGATGACGCCGGACATCGTTTCCGATCAGCTCGTCGCCGCCGGCTGCGTCCGAAAGCTGGTTGCATCGTTCTTCGCCAGCGGGTCCGCGGGCTCTCTGTACGAGTTACGCAGACGCATCGAGAAACAGGACCCGCTCCCCCTCGAAGTCGAGGAATACAGCCACTACGGCATGGTCTGCCGGTATCAGGCTGGAGCCGCCAGGCTTCCCTTCTTTCCGCTACGGTCGTACGCCGGGAGTGATCTGCCCGCGCTCAACCCACAACTGAGACTCGTCGACGACCCGTACGGCGGCGGGAGCGTCTACGTTGTGCCGCCACTGAATCCGGATGTGACGATCATCGGTGCACAGCGAGCGGACGCGTCCGGGAACGCACAGATCTGGGGCATCGCCGGGGTGCAGCAAGAAGCCGTGTACGCCGCGAAGAAGGCGATCGTCATTGTCGAAGAACTGGTCGACGACGAGGTCATCAGGTCCGACCCCAGCCGAACTCTGATTCCCTCGCACGCAGTCGACGCGGTTGTCGTCTGCCCACGCGGCGCGCACCCGTCGTACGCACAGGGATACTACGACCGCGATTGCGGCTTCTACCGACGCTGGACCGAAATTTCCAAAGATCCTTCACGGCTGAGAGATTGGCTCGACGATTGGGTGTACGCACTCGACAGTCACAGCGAGTATCTCGCCCAACTCGGAGCAGACTACTGGACCGATCTCGAGGTCGGATCAAAACTCTCCACACCAGTCGACTACGGGAGCAGACTATGACCACCACGATCGACATCGGTCCGACCACCTCTACCGAAACCATCGTCGCCGTCGCGGCACGCGAATTGGCGGGTAAACGCCGAGTCTTTGCCGGAGTTGGGCTACCCACGCTCGCAGTCGATCTCGCGAGGCACACGTCGAATCCGTATGTCGAGCTGATCTACGAGTCCGGGGTGTGCGGCGCGCACCCGTCAGCCATGGCCGAGGGTATCGCCGACTCCGTGGTTGTCTCCGGTGCCGAATCCGTGCTGAGCATGGCCGCGCTCTTCGGCTATGTCCTGCAAGGTGGCAACGTCGACGTCGGATTTCTGGGGGCCGCTCAAATCGATCGAACGGGCAGCCTTAACACGAGTTTCATCGGTGACTGGAAGAACCCGACCGTCAGACTGCCCGGAGCGGGCGGGGCTGTCGAGATCATCGCGAACGCCGCCGAAATCTTCGTCGTAATGCGTCGCCACGACCTCAGTTCGTTTCCTGCCGAGCTCGACTTCTGCACCTCACCAAGCCCCGCCCGCGCCCTCGCCAGCGGAAAGGGCATCATGCCGGCAGGTGCAGGAGTGACCAAGGTTTTCACCAACCTCGGCGTCCTGACACACCAGGGCCCCGGCGGCGAACTGGAGTTGACCAGCGTCCACGAGGGAATCTCTGTCGATCAGGTACGGGAGTCGACGGGATGGGACCTGGCCGTCGCCGACCATGTCACCGTCACCACCCCACCATCGGGCACGGAGATCGATCTGCTCCGCAACACGATCGACAAGGTCAGGCTGTACCTACGCTGACACTGTCCCGGAGCCTGCCTACGGCATCGACCAGCACGGCTTCAGGATACGTCGCGAAACACAGTCGAGCGCTTCGGCTGAGGTCCGCTTCGACTGCGAACGCCGAACCTGGGACAAAAGCGACTCCGTATTTCAGTGCGACCCCCAGGAGTTCGGTGGTATCGACGTCGTCGAGAAAATCCATCCAGCAGAACATGCCGCCGCGGACCTCGGAAAAGCTTGCACGACCACCCAATTCAGTCTCCGCGGCCGTGACCATTGCCTTCGCTCTGGCTCCGTACCCCGCCCGGAGCTTGTCGAGATGCGCGTCGAACCACCCGCGGTCGGAGAAGAGGTCAGCGGCGATCTGCTGAGTGAGCGAAGAACCGCACAGATCAGCACCTTGCTTGATCAGTTCGACGGCCTCGCAGACTCGCCGATCGCCGTGCAGCCAGCCGACGCGTAGCGCCGGCGCCAACACCTTGGAGGCACTGGACAGCCGAATCACCCTGTCCGACAACGCCGCCAGTGGCGCGGGCGGTTGGTCGCCGAAGTACAGCTCGCCGTACGGGTCGTCCTCGAGAACCCAGAATCCGTATCGGTCGGCCAGTGCAGCCAGGTGCGTTCGGCGCTGCACGGAGAGCACCGCGCCGCGCGGGTTGTGAAAATTACTCACGGTGTGAACAACTTTGGGCCGAAGACCGGCATCGAGTTTCACCTCGAGCGCGGCGGTGTCCATCCCGTCCTCGTCCAGCTGGACCGGAACGAGACTGGCCTGCGCCGTCCGAAAGACCTGGAGCGCACCGGGATACGCCGGTTCCTCCACGACCACAACGTCACCGACGTCGAGGAGCACCTGTGCGAGCAAGCTCAAACCTTGCTGAGAACCGTGTGTGATCACAACTTCGGACGCGTCGAGTGATCGCCCGATTTTCGTGGATTCGCGCTCGGCGACCACCTCACGGAGGCGACGCAGGCCGGAGGTCTCGCCGTACTGGACGGACGAAGGGTCACCGAGCGAGTCGTGTGCCGCCTTCGAGATTCGTTCCCGCGGAATGAAATCGGGGTCGGGTAGCCCGCCGGCCAAACTGATGACGTCGGGTCGGGCAGTCAGGGTGAGTAGATCGCGAATTGCAGAACTACGGAGTCCGTCCATACGAGCGGACAGCGCGGCGTGTGTCATGTGAAGCTCCCAGGCACGCAAAGTGTAGGTCAGAGGAAAACACCCTGAGCCGTCCTGGGTCAACGGGGCGGGAGAGCGCCGAGATACCGACCCTTGATTCGGTCGGTATCCCGACTATCTCACCAATACTTCAGTATGTGAAACAGAGTTCCCACATTATAAGAAGACTCTGATCCGTTCTCAGTCCAGGTCGTCGTGACGCATGAGCTGACGAGCAGCCTCGGTGATCGATCCGGTCAGCGACGGGTACACCGAGAACGTCTGCGCCAGGTCGTTGACCGTCAGGTTGTTCTGTACGGCGATCGCGATCGGCAAGATCAGTTCCGAAGCAGTGGGTGCGACCACAACACCGCCGATGACCACGCCGGTAGCCGGACGGCAGAAGATCTTCACGAAACCGCGACGCAAACCGGACATCTTGGCGCGCGGGTTGGTATTGAGCGGCAACATGACGGTGCGAGCAGGCACCTCTCCGTTGTCGATCGCCGCCTGCGAAACACCCACCGTTGCAATTTCGGGGCGCGTGAAGACGGCCGACGCGACAGTCTTCAACTTGATCGGGCTGACGCCTTCACCGAGCGCGTGGTACATCGCGATGCGTCCCTGCATCGCAGCCACCGAGGCGAGCGGAAGCAGTCCGGTGCAGTCACCGGCAGCGTAGATTCCGGAGACCGTGGTGCGCGAAACCCGGTCGACACGCAGGTATCCACCCTTGTCCAACTCGATGCCGACCCGTTCCAGGCCGAGACCGTTGGTGTTGGGGACGGAACCGACGGTCATCAAAGCGTGGCTCCCTTCGACCGTGCGGCCGTCGGAGAGCTTGACGACGATGCCCTTCTCGGTGCGCTCGACGGCGTCCGCGCGGGCGTGCTTGACGAGGGAGACACCGCGCTCGGCGAGGGCGTCCTCGAGTACGAGTGCCGCATCGGCATCCTCGCCGGGCAGAACACGGTCACGACTGGACACGAGAGTGACCTTGACACCCATCTCGGTGTACGCGGAGACGAACTCGGCACCGGTGACACCGGAACCGACCACTACCAGGTGCTCGGGCAGCTCGTCCAAGTCGTAGAGCTGACGCCACGTCATGATTCGCTCACCGTCGGGCTCCGCGCCCGGGATGATGCGGGGGCTGGCGCCGGTGGCGATCAACACGACGTCTGCGTCGATGGTCTTCTGCTCACCGCTTCCGAGCGTCGCGCGAACCTGGTGCGCCGCCATTCCGAGGAGCGGATCGGTCAGTTCGGCGGTACCGGAGAGAACCTCGACGCCGACCGTCTGCAACCGTGCGCGAATGTCCGAGGACTGGGACAACGCGAGACTCTTGACTCGGGAGTGGATCTTCGGCAATGAAACCGAAGCCTGCTCCGGATCCAAGGTGATGCCGAGATCGGATGCACGACGCATGTCGGTGCGGATTCCGGTGGACGCGATGAATGTCTTCGACGGAACACAGTCGAACAGCACACATGCACCGCCGACGCCGTCCGAATCGACCAGGGTGACCGTGGCCCCGTGCTGCGCGGCTACCAGTGCCGCCTCGTAGCCGGCGGGTCCGCCACCGATGATCACGATCCGGGTCATGTGTCCTCCAAGTCCTCGCGTGGCCGGCAGGGGTCTCCCGTCGACCAGTGTCACGCTATTCGAGCACCACGTGTCGCGCAGTGCTTGTACCAGATTACTTGCGTCCGGTGGTCCGCTTCGCCACACCCTCGGACCACGGTTTAGGCTTGCGCCCGTGTCGATTTATGCCGCTTACGGTTCCAACATGCATCCCGAGCAGATGTTGTTGCGCTGCCCACACTCGCCCATGTCCGGGACAGGGTGGCTGCGAGGCTGGCGCCTGACCTTCAGCGGCGAGGACATCGGCTGGGAGGGCGCTCTCGCCACCGTGGTCGAAGATCCCGACTCCAGTGTTTTCGTGGTTCTCTACGACGTCCCGGAAGAGGACGAAGTAAGCCTGGACCGCTGGGAAGGCGCCGAACTGGGTCTGCACCGCAAGATCCGAGTGCGGGTCGACACAGCCGGCGATGCAGTCCTCGCGTGGCTCTACGTCATGGACGCGTACGAAGGTGGACTGCCGTCCGCCCGCTACATCGGTGTGATGGCCGACGCCGCCGAAATTGCCGGAGCGCCGGCCGAGTACGTGCGTGAACTGCGGACGCGAAACAGCCGCAATGTGGGTCCGGGTAACGGAGTGACGGACTAGATCGCTGTCCTGCTCAAAGCAGCAGGAAATACGCGAGCACCGCGAGTGCCGCGAGCACGACCACAATCGCGACTCCGACGAGAATGCGCTTCGAACCGCGCGACTCCGATTCGCCTGCGACAACCTCAGTTTCCGGCTCGGCTGTTGCCACCCCGGCTGCGGTTTCAGCCGCCACCTTCTCGCGCCCCAGGGTGTCGAACACCTCGGTCACGTCGTGTGAAGGCGGCAACCCGATCGGCACGATCGTGTGCGACGTCGAGGTGAACCCGGCAGCGAGGATCGCGGCTCCCAGCGCGGCCGACTGTTCGGGTCCGGGTCCGAGTTCACATCTGACACCGAGCTTTTCGGCAATCCCGGCAGCTATGGACATCATGGCTGCCTTGTCCGTCGCCGGTTCTCCGTCACCGGTGACGACTACGGCGTCCAGGTTCTCCGGCATCCAACCGAACGCACCCAAAGCCGTCGCGAGGCGTGAACTCGGCGAACTCCCGTCGCCGGCAAAGCCGAATGCGCGGCCCGCGGCGACACCCGAACGCACCAGCGTGACCGCTGCTCCGGTGTCGTCCACGTGATAGATGCCGATGAGCGTGCCGGCGAGTGCCGCGATTTCCGACTCGAACCACGCCGAAACCGCCTCGGCATCCGAGACGAGTGTGACTCGTTCGAGGCCCGCGTAAACGAGAGAATCCTGCATGAGGGCAGCAGTGGACGAGTCCCAGCGCGACGGGTACGTGGCGACGATGTCGGGGGCTCCCCCGCTTCGACCACCGCGATCGGGCAGCGGCTCACATTCCTGCAACAGACAGCGAATCGAAGTTGCCACCAAATCCTCGGCGCGGTAACGAGTATCGGCTGTTCCTGCGACGCCACTCGGGTCCCCGACGCGACCGACAAAACCCGACCAGCTCTCGGCGAACTCCCGACCGGCACCCAATTGCTCGGTGCCACCGAGCACCGTCGTTCCGTCCTTGCGTTGATTGAGGATCGTGTCCCGAACCAAGACCACTGGATCGGCCGAACCCGGATCGTTCGACGCAACGACAGCCGTCGACACCAATGTGCCGATTCGCACTCCCACACCTATGGACATGCCCGTACCTTCACTCGAACGAACGAAAAACGGTACCCCCGACGGGAACCGGAACTATCCCAGAACCAGGCTCGTGAGAACCTTCACACCGACGCCGAGTGCACGCTCGTCGAGATCGAAAGTGGGTTGGTGGATATCGAGCTGATCGCCTTCACCCGACCACACGCCGAGCCGCGCCATGGCACCCGGCACGGTTTCGAGGTACCACGAAAAGTCCTCGCCACCACCGGATTGCGGGGTGTCTGCCAAGGCATCTTGTCCGACGGTCGCGATGGCGTCCTCGAACATCCGAGTGGACACCTCGTCGTTGACGACCGGTGGCACTCCGCGACGATAGTTGAGTTGGTAGCGAACGCCGGTGGGTGCGAGCAATCCGTGGACGATTTCTTCCACGAGCGGTTCGAGCAACTCCCACGTATCGTGATCGCCGGTACGTACCGTGCCCGTCATCATGCCCGTCTGCGGAATCGCGTTGGGCGCCTGACCTGCACTGACCGCGCCCCACACCATGACGGTGCCGGTACGCGGATCGATACGACGGCTGAGCATTCCAGGCAGCCCGGTCACGACTGTGCCGAGTGCGTAGATCAGATCCGTGGTCAGGTGCGGCCTCGACGTGTGCCCACCCGGAGAATCGAGGACGACCTCGATCGTGTCTGCAGCAGAGGTGATCGCGCCCAGACGCATGCCGACCTGGCCTGCCTCGAGTCGCGGATCGCAGTGCAGAGCAAAGATTCTGGACACACCGTCGAGCGCGCCGGCCGCGATGACGTCGAGTGCTCCACCAGGCATGACTTCCTCTGCGGGCTGGAAGATCAACCGAACCCCGACGGGAAGTTCGGGCAGCGTGGTCAGAGCCAATCCGGCGCCGAGCAGGATGGTGGTGTGGGCGTCGTGCCCGCATGCATGGGATACACCGGGGACCGTGGACGAATACGTCGCCCCTGTCGCTTCCTGCATCGGCAAAGCGTCCATGTCGGCGCGAAGTGCGATTCGTGGACCTTCCGGTCCGATGTCGCACGTGAGGCCGGTGCCACCGGGAAGGATCTTCGGCGACAGCCCAGCCGCAGTGAGGCGGGTCGCGACGAATTCGGTGGTCGCGTATTCGCGGCGAGCCAACTCCGGGTTGGCATGGATGTGTCGACGCCACGCGACGAGGTCGTCGGTGTGCGCGTGAATCCACGTATCGATTGCCGCGTTCACCGGCGATCTACCCCTTCCAACAGACGGGCGCGTTGTTCTGGATCGGACGCTACCCGGACAGCAGTGCGGGCCAACGCAATTGCACCGTCGACTACCGCTCGATCTGCGGAGGTGGTGATACACGCCGCAGCGAACTCCGGCTGATGTGTCACTGCCCCCGATGAATCCAAGCCTATGACCGGGTGAATTCCCGGAATCACATTGGTCACATTACCCATATCCGTACTACCCAGCGGACGGGAGCGCTCCCATTCCACCGCCAGTGGCACCCGCCCGAGATCGACGATCTGTTCACGGTACGCCGACGCCAGCCACGGATCGGGGGTCAACTCGGTGTAAGTGGGCGATACCGTGCGGATTTCGTGGGTGCATCCGGTGCCGAGTGCGCCCGAGGCGAAGCAGGCGTCGGCACGCTCGGACAGATTGGCCAACGACGCGGCCGTCTCGGCACGCAGGTAGTAGAGCAGTTCGGACCGGGCCGGAACGATGTTGGGAGCCGTGCCGCCGTCACTGACAATTCCGTGAATCTGCTGGCCTGGCTGCAGGTGCTGACGCAACAGTCCGACCGCCACCTGCGCGAGCGTCGCTGCATCAGCGGCATTACGACCGAATTCAGGCGCAGCAGAGGCGTGCGCTTCGCGACCGTGATAGCTGACCGCGATGTCCGCGAGGGCCAGCGAGGTGGCACCGATGATGTCGATCGGTCCTGGATGAACCATCATGGCCGCACCGACGCCGTCGAATGCACCACGCTCGAGCATCAGAACTTTGCCGCCACCGGTTTCCTCCGCCGGAGTACCGATCACTCGGACCGTGATCCCCAATTCATCGGCCACGGTAGCCAACGCGATGCCGGCCCCGACCGCGGCGGCGGCAATGATGTTGTGCCCACAGGCATGACCGATCTCGGGCAGCGCGTCGTACTCGGCGCAGATCGCGATGACCAACTCTCCGCTGCCGTAGGTGGCGTCGAAAGCCGTCGGCAGATCGACGATCCCGCGAGTGACCGCGAAACCGTGCTGCGCCAGCAGGTCCGACACTTTGGCAGCGCTGCGGAACTCTTCGAAGGCGAGTTCCGGATCGC
Source organism: Rhodococcus sp. IEGM 1318 (assembly GCF_033142465.1). Taxonomy (NCBI): domain Bacteria; kingdom Bacillati; phylum Actinomycetota; class Actinomycetes; order Mycobacteriales; family Nocardiaceae; genus Rhodococcus; species Rhodococcus sp. IEGM 1318. The sequence goes on along the minus strand of NZ_JAWLSC010000001.1, from coordinate 619,437 downwards.
TGTGAATCGAATGCGACAGCGCAATCAGATCGGCCTCTACAGACCTGACTGCACTGTCGACATTCTGATTCACGCGATCATTGTCTCACCCGAAGGAGAAGTTGCTCTTGTCAGTCACCTGAGCGAGGTCCGCAAGAGCATCGCGGTGAATACCTGCCTTGATTCCCGCCAAGTTCTTGCCGTGAGTCGACGTCAATGCCGACGCCTTGGCCACTGCTGCCGCGAGCACTCCGTCGCCGTCGACCGTTTCCTGCACGATGCCGGCAGCAAGCGCGTCGGCGCCGCCGAATCGACGCCCCGTCGTCATCGCGTCGACTGCCGTCTGCCTGGGCAGACGACTGTTCAGCAATGCAGACATCCCGACTGTGAACGGCATGTTCAGTCCGACCTCGGGAAGGCAGTAGAAGCCGCGGTCCGCGCGCATGATCTGGAAATCGTGCGAGGACGCCAGCATGGCGCCGGCGCCGAATGCGTGCCCCTGCACGGCCGCGACCGTGGCCATCGGGAAGGTCAGCAGCCGGCTGTAGATGGTGTGGACCTTGTCCAGGTAGCCGGGAAGACCGTCGAGATTGCCGAAGATCCACGTCGTGTCCAGGCCGTTCGTGTAGAACTTGCCCGTCGCCGTGGTCACCAGGGCTGCCGGCCCCTCGTGCGCTTCGACCTCGTCCAGCTTGCTGTGAACAGCGTCGATCCACTCGGGGCCGAAGCGGTTCTCGTTGTCCGTTTCGCCCTCGTTGCCGAGGTACAGGATGAATACGTCGCCGTCGCGTTCGAGATAAGGCATGGATGGGAGAGTAACGCCCGCCAACTCACCCGGCGAACCGACCCGACTCCTCAGTAGGGTTGCTCACATGGGAACGATCGCCGAGGCCGCCGCCGCTGCTCTGTCCGCCATGACTGGCTCTTCGTCACCGTCAGTCGCCATCGTGCTCGGGTCGGGGTGGACCGATGCCGCAGACGTGTTCGGCGACGCCGGTGCGGACGTGACAGCCGAAGTCTCGATGGCGGATCTTCCTGGCTTCGCCCCACCGTCGGCGCTCGGTCATGCGGGCACCATTCGTTCGGTGCGCGTCGGAAACACCGAAGTCCTGCTGCTGCACGGGCGCGCGCACGCGTACGAAGGCCACGACCTCGGCACCGTCGTCCACCCGGTCCGGACAGCCATTGCTGCCGGCGCCGACACGGTCATCCTCACCAATGCGGCCGGCGGAATTTCTGAAAACTATGCCGTCGGTCAACCGGTGCTGATCAGTGACCACCTGAACCTGACGGCCCGATCTCCCCTCGTCGGCGCAGAGTTCGTCGACCTGGTCGACGCCTATTCGCCGGAACTGCGTGCGCTGGCTCGCTCGATCGACCCGGACCTTGCCGAGGGTGTTTACGCCGGGCTTCCCGGACCGCACTACGAGACTCCGGCCGAGATTCGAATGCTTCGCACACTGGGTGCCGATCTGGTCGGCATGTCGACGGTTCACGAGACAATCGCGGCCCGCGCGCTCGGCGCCCGCGTTCTCGGCATCTCGATGGTCACCAACCTGGCCGCCGGCATTACTGGTGCCCCGCTGGATCATCAGGAGGTGCTGGCGGCAGGCAAAGCGTCGGCAGCCCGGATGGGAGTGCTGTTGCGTCAACTGGTCGAGCAACTGTGACACCTACCCACGTTACCGAGTGGATCGACGCCGATCCGGACCCAGTCACCCGCGCAGAATTGGCAACTCTTTCGGAACATGAACTGGCCGAACGCTTTTCCTCGCCACTGGCGTTCGGCACCGCTGGGCTTCGCGGGCCGGTGCGCGGCGGCCCCAACGGCATGAACCTCGCGGTCGTCATCCGGACCACGGCCGGTCTGGTGGCCTGGCTGACAGCTCGCTGCCAGGGCGGCTCCCGCGTTGTCGTCGGCCGCGACGCCCGGCGCGGTTCCGAGGAATTTGCTCTCGCCGCCGCAGAAGTCATGGCAGCGGCCGGGTTCGAGGTGACCCTGCTCCCCCGTCCATTGCCGACACCGCTGGTGGCGTTTGCGGTGCGCAGGCTCGGGGCAGCGGCGGGTATCCAGATCACCGCCTCCCACAATCCTGCTGCCGACAACGGCTACAAGGTGTACCTCTCGGGTGGGGCGCAACTCGTCTCCCCCGCCGATCGTGAAATCGAGAGCGAGATCGCCCGCATCGGTGGCGCCGCCGATGTCCCTCGAACGCCGGTGATTCCCGTCGGTAATTCCCTGGTCGAGGAGTACATCGCCCGGATCTCCACTCTCCCGCACGGTAGCTCCCGCTCGATCCGGATTGCACTCACGGCAATGCACGGCGTCGGCGGCGAGACTGCGACAGCTGCTCTGCGAGCAGCAGGATTCGAGGACCTGCACGTCGTGGCGGAGCAGTTCGATCCCGACCCCACGTTTCCGACCGTCGAGTTCCCCAATCCCGAAGAGCCTGGCGCCGCAGACCGCCTGCTCGCACTCGCCCGACGTGTCGACGCGGATCTGGCGATCGCTCTCGACCCGGATGCCGACCGCTGCGCCGTCGGAGTTCGCGACGGTGATCAGTGGCGCATGTTGCGCGGCGACGAAACCGGGGTGCTTCTGGCCGACCACGTACTGAGCACGGCGCCCGAAGATTCGTTGGTGGCGACGACGATCGTCTCCTCGACTTTGCTCTCGAAGTTGGCGAGAGCCCGCGGAGCCAGGTTTGCGCAGACGCTCACCGGCTTCAAGTGGCTCACACGCGCGGGCGACGGTCTGGTCTATGCCTACGAGGAAGCGATCGGGCACTGCGTCGATCCAGAGGTGGTGCGAGACAAGGACGGCATCTCGGCTGCCGTACTGGTGGCCGATCTGGCTGCCACCCTCGCGGGCAGCAACAGAACCCTCTTGGACCTTCTCGACGACTTTGCCGTCGAATTCGGACTGCACCGTGGGGACCAAGTATCCCGCCGCGTCGAGGATTCGAGCGACATCACCGAAATGATGGAACGGTTACGCGCCGATCCGCCCGGTCAACTCGCGGGAGAGTCGGTCACCGTCGAAGACTTGTCCCTGGTTCGCGGCGGTATGCGCACCGACGCAGTGATATTCGACGGACCGTCGATCCGCGTGGTTGTGCGACCGTCCGGCACTGAGCCCAAACTCAAGTGCTATCTCGAAGTCGTGGTCCCGGTGGCCGACCGCAGCGATCTCGCGAGGGCGCGTGGGCAGGCGAAGGCTCGGCTGGACGAACTCCGAACCTTCGCCCTCTCGCTCTAGCGGGGTCCGAACTGCCGATCGCCGGCGTCACCGAGACCGGGGACGATGAAAGCGTTCTCGTCGAGTCCGTCGTCGATGCTCGCGATGACCAGACGCACCGGGTGTCCGGAGGCTGCCAGCGCATCGACGCCGGCCGGAGCAGCTACGACGCACACTGCCGTGACATCGGTCGCGCCACGCGCAACCAGCAAGTCGATGGTGTGCACCATCGAACCACCGGTCGCGAGCATCGGATCGAGCACGAATACCGGGATACCGGAGAGATCCGCGGGCAGGGATTCGAGGTACGGAACCGGCTGATGTGTCTCTTCGTCACGGGCCATTCCGACAAAGCCAACGCCGGCCGACGGGATCAGCGCACTGGCTTGTTCGACCATGCCCAGACCGGCGCGCAGCACCGGCACCAGCAATGGCGGCTTCGCGAGCCGGATGCCCGTCGTCGCTGCGACCGGGGTGTCGACCGGAAATTCCTCGACCTCCGCGTCACGCATGGCCTCGTAGACCAGCATGTGCGTGAGCCTGCGAAGTGCGGAACGAAAAGTTGCGTTCTCACTGCGTGCATCACGCATTGTCGTCAAGAGGGCCGCCGCGAGCGGATGGTCGACTACGTGCGTTTGCATGACCATCAGAATAGTTCCTCGGGAACCGGAGCACCCCGCGCGGCGTCCAAGAAGGAGTAAGCGCAACGGGGGGAAGACAAGTTGACAAATCTGGATCTGGACACTGAAAGCATCGCGGAGTTCGCCACGCGGTTGGGCACTGTTGCCGACAACGTCGCGCAAACTCGACACGACGCGGCGGGCGGCGATCACTTGGCTCTGTCCGCTGTGCTGGGGCTGATCGGCGGCGACTTCGTCGATGTCGCGAGCCGAGCACAGCAAGCGCACATCGACGACATCGATCGACTGTCCGCTGTGATCTCCAGCGTCCAGTCAGCCACCCGCGACGCTCACGCCGTCTATCTCGACTCCGAGGAATCGGTACGAACGACTCTCGCTGAAGCCGCACGCTCATGATCGACGTCGACGCACTCGCACGACCGATCATCGATCTGGTCGACATTGTCGGGACTGGCGTCCCCAGCGCAAGTGGACCCGACGTCGGCATCCGAATCGCTACGGACGCCCTCGAGATCGCATACCAATTGGGAAGCGCTGCTCTGAGCGAACTGGCGTCCTCTCAGAGCTCGTCCACGGCCCTCACCGCTGCGGTGACCAAAACCGAGCAGACGCAGACGTCGACGCGAAACCTCGCCGATCGTGGAAACGACATCGCCGGCGTCGTGGACGAAGCAACAACGTCCGTGTTCGCGGGAATGACCGACCTCGGTGAGATTCTCCAGTCGTTTCTGACACTCGCGATCAAGGCCGGGCCGACGCTCATGACACCGACGGGCCAATTGATGTTGTTGTCGGCCGCGTTGGAGCACCTCGGACGCGCGGTATCGGTTGTCGAGCGGGTACGCGGTGAGCTGGCGGGGTCGACCGACAAGATGTCCGCGCTGATCCCGCCCGTCCCGATACCCGATCCCGCACCTGGAGTCTTCGAGTCGGCGGGTGGTTCCAGTTCCACAGGTCGATCGGGTTCCGCAGGTGGTTCCGGTTCCGCGGGCGGTGTAGAGGTCGAACTTCCCGACGGCTCGATCGCCACCGCACCGAACGCCGAGGCCGCTGCTGCCGTACGCAACGCGCTTACTCAACAGGGTGTCCCGTACGCCTGGGGAGGCACGACACCCGGAGTCGGTCTTGACTGCAGTGGTCTGACGCAATGGGCGTACGGCCAGGCCGGAGTCGATATTCCGAGGTTGGCTCAGGAACAGGGAATCGGGAACCAGGTCGATCAGAACAATCTGATGCCGGGCGACCTCGCGGTCTGGGACGGACACGTCGCCATGGTGATCGGCAACGGTCAGATGGTCGAAGCCGGTGACCCTGTCGAGATCAGTGCCATCCGAACCACGAACAGCGGCATGGGCTTTCACGGTTTCTACCGTCCGACAGAATGACAGGAAACATGAACGAGAACATGCGGGAATCACCGCCGATCATCACAGCCGCCTCCGTCAACCGCGCTGGAACCATCGCAGTCCGCGCCACGGAGCACGCCGTGCCCGTGGACCTGCGGATCAGCCAGGAGGAACTGCGGTACGTCGGGGAACGGTTGGCGCAACAGATACTCACGCTGTGCTCGAAAGCAGCAATCGAGGCCGGCGCCCGCCATCGTGTGGAGCTCGAGGAGACCGGAGTCCCGGCAGCGATCCTCGATCGGCTCGGTCTCGCGACCCGAGACGAACTGGCCGATGTCGACGCCGCCGAGGGCCAGATCCTTCCGTCGAGCTGGATGCGTTCGATATGAGCGAGATTGATCGAATCATGGAGCTGGCGAAACACCGGACCGGACTCTTGCAGGACGCCGTCGACGGGGTCAACGCTCTGCGGGCAGTCGTCTCGAGTGAAGGTGGGATAGTCACAGCGACTGTCGACGGGCTGGGTGCTCTGGTCGACTTGCGGATCACCGATGCGATCACCGCCATGGATTCGCGCTCGGTAGCCGCACTGACGGTGGCAACCATTCACCAGGCAGTTCAGCAGTCCAATGATGAACGAGAACGGCTGGTGGGTGAGCTCCGCGTGTCGCTGAAACAAACGTGACCAACCCCCGCTATGCCTTTCGCTCTGCGGTGGATAGGCTTCCGCCCATGGCTGGAGACATCGTCCCTATCGAAATCGGACTCACCGACGGAGACCTCGTCACTTTGTGGGCACCCCGCTGGCGCGAGGGCGACGACGAGTGGGAAGCGTTTCTCGGCCATGAGGAAGACCTCTACGGGTTCTCCTCCGTCGCGGAACTCGCGGCCTTCATCCGCACCGACTCGGACAACGACCTGGTCGAGCATCCGGCGTGGGCCGTCGTCTCCGGACTGTCGGCAGCCGAGCTCGAGCCCGAAGAGAACTTCACCTTCGACTTCGTCGGCGTGCCCGAGCTGGCCGCAGGTGACCCTGAGGCACTGGTGGTCTCGGAACTCGAAGACACCCTGAACATGGCTCGCAACATCGGTGAGGTGTGCGAACTCGACGCGGTCATCCGCTTCTTCAGCGGCCATCCGGTACTCGGCGCGCTGGCCACCGGCGCCGGCACCTTCGAAGGTCGCGAAGGACTTGAGCTGTGGGATCAGGTCGGTGCCGCAATCGTCAAGGACTGGGATGCGGTTCTCGACGCCATCGACAAGGTGGTCACCTCCCCGAAGGTCGACGCTGCCGCCGTCGCGGTCGCCGAAGCTGAACTGCTCGCCGCTGCCGAGAACACCGTCGACGCCGACGATGTCGCCGAGGAGGGCGAGGACGAGGAATTCGACGAGGACGACCTCGACGAGGAAGAAGACGAAGTCGAGACCTTCTGGGGCGAGGTCGGCGTCGATCCGATCCGCATCATCACCTCGGCCGAGACGTTCTACACTCTGCGCTGCTACATGGGAGATCAGGCGATCTTCCTGGGCAAGGACGGACTGATCACCGTCTTCCGCAGCGAGCGCGCACTCGCTCGTTATCTCGCGGACAACCACGAACACGATCTCTCGCAGGTCAGCACGTACGGCGAAATTCAGAATGCTGCCGTCGACGGTTCACTCGAAATCGAAGTCACGGACGAGAATGTCTACGTTCTGCCCGGCATCGCCGACGACCTCGCACAGGGCCCGGACGTGGTCGACGCCGAGCAGTTGGAGCTTGCCGTCGAATTGTTCACCGATGCAGCGGATTTCGCCGACGACGACTCCACCGAGGAAGTTCTGTCCGCGTCGAACGAGCTGGGTTGGTACGTCTCCTACCTTCTCAACCCCGATCCCTCCCGGATGGCCCCGAGTGCGCCGTTCACCAAGGAATCCGAGGCCTGGCGTGAACTCGAGCGTGAGTTCGAGGCCCGGTTGCGACCTGAGTAGTCGGGTGCACGTCATCTAGCCGATGAGCACGGCGTAACCCGGCTTGATGACGTCGTCGATCAACGCGAGGCGCTCGTCGAACGGAATGAAGGCCGACTTCATCGCATTGATGGTGAAGCGTTCCAGATCGGTCCAGCCGTAACCGAAGGTCTCGACCAACGCCGCCATTTCCCGGCTCATGCTGGTATCGCTCATCAGCCTGTTGTCGGTGTTGACGGTCACGCGGAAACGCAAGTCCGCCAACAGTCCGAACGGATGGTCCGCCAGGGCGGCTACGGCTCCGGTCTGTACATTCGAACTCGGGCACAGTTCAAGGGGAATGCGCATGTCACGGACGTAGTTTGCGAGCCGACCCAGCTCTGCCCCACCGTGGCCGCCTACGTCGATGTCGTCGACGATCCGCACGCCGTGCCCCAACCGGTCCGCTCCGCAGAACGCGATCGCTTCGTGGATCGACGGCAATCCGAAGGCCTCACCCGCGTGGATCGTGAAGTGAGCGTTCGCATCACGCATGTATTCGAAAGCGTCGAGATGCCGGCTCGGTGGGTTTCCGGCCTCGGCGCCGGCGATGTCGAACCCGACCACTCCGCGGTCCCGGAATCGCACCGCGAGTTCGGCGATCTCACGCGACCGGGCGGCATGCCTCATCGCCGTCAGGAGACACCCGATTCGGATCTCCCGTCCCGCGACCCTGGCAGCGGATTCGCCGGCTCGGAAGCCCTCGAGCACGTGCTCGACGACCTCGTCCAAACTCAGGCCCTGTTCCAGGTGCTGCTCGGGCGCAAAACGGATTTCGGCATAGACGACGTTGTCGTCGGCCAGATCCTCGGCACACTCACGTGCTACCCGTGCAAGCCCTTCCGGGGTCTGCATCACGGCGACTGTGTGCGCGAACGTTTCGAGGTACAGCTCGAGTGAACCACTGTCAGCGGCAGTTCGGAACCATTGTGCCAGTTCGGATGCCGAATTCGCCGGCAGCTCGTCGTAGCCACACTGCTCGGCCAGTTCGAGAACAGTCTCGGGTCGGAGTCCTCCGTCGAGATGGTCGTGGAGAAGAACTTTGGGTGCGCTGCGGATCGTGGTCAACTCCGGTGCGTTCATTCGCCAACGCTAACGCGAATCACCCACAATTCGCTCGATGAGCAGCGGTCGCGAAACGGTGTCGGATTCGGTCCCGATGGACCAGCCACCACCGAGGCTTCGACGTGCTGCGTCAAATCTCTCGGGAGTATCCGTGTGCAAAGTCATCAGCTTCTGCCCGGCGCGGACCACTTCGCCAGGCTTTGCGTGGATCTCGATGCCGGCACCGGCCTGCACGGATTCACCCTGCCGTTCGCGTCCGGCTCCGAGTTTCCAGGCTGCGATGCCGACCGCCATGGCGTCGAGTCGGGTCAGTACGCCGTCTCGGTCCGCGGTGACGACGTCGCTGTGCCGGGCCACCGGCAGTGCTGCGTGCGGGTCCCCACCTTGGGCGGCGATCATCGCGCGCCACCGGTCCATGGCTGTGCCGTCGGCCAGTTTGTCTGCGGGGTCGATACCGTCGATCCCAGCCGCGGACAGCATTTCCCGAGCTAGGACCAGGGTCAGCTCGACGACGTCCGACGGACCACCGCCGGCCAGCACCTCGACGGATTCTCGTACTTCGAGAGCGTTGCCGGCCGTCAATCCCAGTGGAGTGTCCATCCCGGTGATGAGGGCGCTTGTGCGCACACCGGCGTCGTTGCCCAATTCGACCATCGTGCGAGCCAACTCGCGGGCGTCGCCGAGGTCCTTCATGAACGCTCCGGAACCGACTTTGACGTCGAGCACCAGTGCGCCGGTCCCCTCGGCGATCTTCTTGCTCATGATCGAACTTGCGATCAGCGGAATGGATTCCACCGTTCCGGTCACGTCGCGCAGCGCGTAGAGCTTCTTGTCGGCCGGGGCCAGGTTGGCTCCGGCAGCGCAGATCACGGCGCCGATTTTCGGGTCCGAGAGAATGTCGACCATCTCCGCCGCAGTGAGGTCGGCGCGCCAACCCGCAATGGCCTCGAGCTTGTCGAGTGTTCCACCGGTGTGGCCCAGTCCGCGTCCAGACAACTGCGGGACTGCAAGTCCGCACGCAGCGACGAGGGGCGCGAGCGGAAGGGTGATCTTGTCCCCCACTCCACCGGTCGAATGTTTGTCGACGGTGGGCAGCGGCAAGTCCGAAAAGTCCATCCTCCCGCCGGATTCGATCATCGCCTCGGTCCATCGACCGGTCTCCGCCCGCGACATTCCGCGGAAATAGATCGCCATCGCGAGCGCCGACATCTGTTCGTCGCCGACGACCCCCTGCGTGAACGCCTGAACTATCCAGTCGATCTCGGTCCCCGACAGTTCGCGGCCGTCACGCTTGGCGCCGATGATGGAAACTGCGTCAAACATGGCGGAGCCCCTCTGCTTGTTCCGGCCCGAAAGCATCGGGCAACAGCTCGCTCAGCGGCTTGAAGCCGCTGCTCGTGTCGACAAGCATCTCACCCCCGCCATGCTCGAGAAGAAGCTGTCTACACCTGCCGCAGGGCATCAGAATCGAGCCCTTCGAGTCACAGCACGTGAAGGCCACCAGCCGCCCACCCCCGGTGGCTGCCAAGTTACCGACGAGTCCACATTCGGCACACAGACTCAAACCGTATGAGACATTTTCCACATTGCATCCTGAGACGATTCGACCATCGTCTACCAGGGCCGCTGCACCTACCGCATACCCCGAGTACGGCGCATAGGCCTGACGCATGACCACTTGCGCGTTGTGCCGCAACAACTTCCAGTCGATGTCACCCATGGTTGGTTATCCAATCACGCTGACTGAATGGATGCAGAAACCACGCCGTAAGCGTCTCTCGGAGATTGGAAAGGCAAACCTTACAAAGAGTTTGGTACGCGTACGAATCCCGCATCTGATTAGTTCCCGGTTTCACATAGGTTTAGAGTCTGAGTCAAGTCGGTTCAGGATCCCGTCGAGCCCGGGCTGAGGTACATCGAAGCTCTCTGCAGGCTCGACGCGTCCACCAATGACGTTGGAGGCACAGCACTCGATGAGTACTACGACTGAAGCCGCTCCTCAGAAGGAGCGCACGAGGTCGCTTTACCGGGGCGACCCCGGAATGTGGTCCTGGGTTCTACACCGGATCACAGGCGTCGCTACTTTCTTCTTCCTATTCGTACACGTTCTCGATACGGCACTGGTTCGGGTCAATCCCGACACGTACGACGCCGTCATCGACACGTACAAGAACCCCCTCGTCGGCCTCATGGAGATCGGCCTCGTCGGCGTAGTCCTCTACCACGCCCTCAACGGCGTGCGCGTGATGTTGGTGGACTTCTGGTCGAAGGGCCCGAAGTACCAGCGCGTCATGCTCTGGACCATTCTGACGATCTGGTTCCTGGTGATGATCCCAGGCGCCGGACGCATCCTCATCAACATGTTTGCGGAGCACTGACATGGCGACTACTCACGGACCCGAAGCCAAGAGCCTGGGCACCTCATACGACCGTCCCGCAAGCCTGGACAACCCGCGGTCCCCGCGTGCGAAGGCTCGGAACAACTTCGAGTTGTACGCATGGCTGTTCATGCGCTTCTCCGGTGTCGCCCTGATCGTTCTGGTCCTGGGCCACATGTTCATCATGCTGATGCTCGACGGTGGCGTTCACCGTCTGAACTTCGCATTCGTCGCAGGTCGCTGGTCCAGCCCGTTCTGGCAGTTCTGGGATCTGACGATGCTGTGGCTGGCACAGCTGCACGGCGGCAACGGCCTGCGCACGGTCATCGCGGATTACTCCCGCAAGGACTCCACGCGCTTCTGGCTGACCACGATCCTCGTTCTCTCGATGATCCTGATCATGGGCCTGGGCACGTACGTCATCTTCACCTTCGACCCCAATATCTCGGCGAGCTAGGGGAGCACAGACTTCATGCAGGAACATCGTTATGACGTGGTCATCGTCGGCGCCGGCGGCGCAGGCATGCGTGCGGCAATCGAAGCTGGCCCCCGTGCCCGCACAGCCGTACTGACCAAGCTCTACCCCACCCGCAGCCACACCGGCGCGGCCCAGGGCGGCATGTGTGCCGCACTGGCGAACGTGGAGGAAGACAACTGGGAGTGGCACACCTTCGACACCGTCAAGGGCGGCGACTACCTCGCCGACCAGGACGCCGTCGAGATCATGGCCAAAGAGGCCATCGACGCGGTGCTCGACCTCGAGAAGATGGGCCTGCCGTTCAACCGCACGCCCGAAGGCAAGATCGACCAGCGTCGATTCGGTGGACACACCCGTGACCACGGCAAGGCACCCGTCCGCCGTGCGTGTTACGCAGCCGACCGCACCGGTCACATGATCCTGCAGACGCTCTACCAGAACTGCGTCAAGCACGACGTCGAGTTCTTCAACGAGTTCTACGCGCTCGACATCGCCATCACCGAGACCGAAGACGGCCCGGTTGCCACCGGTGTCATCTGCTACGAGCTCTCGACCGGCGAGCTGCACATCTTCCACGCCAAGTCGATCATCTTCGCGACCGGCGGCTCGGGACGCATGTACAAGACGACGTCCAACGCGCACACCCTCACCGGTGACGGCATGGGCATCATCTTCCGCAAGGGCCTGCCCCTCGAGGACATGGAGTTCCACCAGTTCCACCCGACAGGACTCGCCGGTCTCGGCATCCTGATCTCGGAAGCTGTCCGTGGTGAAGGTGGCATTCTCCGAAATGCCGACGGTGAGCGCTTCATGGAGCGCTACGCCCCCACCATCAAGGACCTCGCTCCGCGTGACATCGTGGCTCGTTCGATGGTCCTCGAAGTCCTCGAAGGCCGCGGCGCCGGCCCGAACAAGGACTACGTCTACATCGACGTGACGCACATCCCCGAGGAAGTTCTCGACGAGAAGCTCCCCGACATCATGGAGTTCTCGCGCACCTACCTCGGTGTGGACCCCGTCAAGGAGCCCGTGCCCGTCTACCCGACGTGCCACTACGTCATGGGCGGTATCCCCACCAAGATCAACGGTGAGGTTCTGCGCAACAACGACGAGGTCGTCAAGGGCCTGTACGCCGCCGGCGAATGTGCCTGCGTCTCCGTGCACGGTGCAAACCGCCTCGGCACCAACTCGCTCCTCGACATCAACGTGTTCGGCCGCCGCGCCGGCATCGCTGCAGCCGAGTACGCGAACTCCACCGAGTTTGTCGACCTGCCGGAAACCCCGGCCGCGATGGTCGAAGACTGGGTCGGCGTCATCCTGTCCGATCACGGCCACGAGCGCGTTGCGGACATCCGCACCGAGCTGCAGCAGTCGATGGACAACAACGCCTCCGTCTTCCGCACCGAAGAGCGCCTCACCCAGGCACTCAAGGATGTGCGTGCTCTCAAGGAGCGCTACAACCACATCACGGTCCAGGACAAGGGCAAGCGCTACAACAGCGACCTGCTCGAGGCCATCGAGCTGGGCTTCCTCCTCGAAATGGCAGAGGTCACCGTCGTCGGTGCCCTCAACCGCAAGGAATCGCGTGGCGGCCACGCTCGCGAGGACTTCCCGGATCGCAACGACGCCGAGTACATGAAGCACACGATGGCGTACAAGGAGGGTGACGGCCTGCTCTCCGACATCCGTCTGGACTACAAGCCGGTGATCCAGACCCGCTACGAGCCGATGGAGCGTAAGTACTGATGTCTGCGCCTGCTGTAGATGCACCAAAACTCCCCGCTGTTCCTGAGGGGGCCGTCATGGTCACCCTCAAGATCGCGCGGATGAACCCTGAATCGGGCGAGGGCCAGCACTGGGACAGTTTCCAGGTTCCGGCACTGCCCACCGACCGTCTGCTCAACCTGCTGCTGTACGTGAAGGGCTACCTCGACGGCACCCTCACATTCCGTCGCAGCTGCGCACACGGAGTCTGTGGATCGGACGCCATGCGGATCAACGGTGTGAACCGTCTGGCCTGCAAGCTGCTGATGAAGGACATGCTCCCCAAGGACGGCAAGCCTGTCACCATCACGGTCGAGCCCATCAGGGGCCTGCCCGTCGAGAAGGACCTGGTTGTCGACATGGAGCCCTTCTTCGACGCATTCCGCGCCGTGAAGCCGTTCCTCATCACCAGTGGCAACGAGCCCACTCGTGAGCGCATCCAAAGCCAGCACGACCGTGCTCGTTTCGACGACACCACCAAGTGCATCCTCTGCGCATGCTGCACCACGTCGTGCCCCGTGTACTGGAGCGACGGCAGCTACTTCGGTCCCGCTGCCATCGTGAACGCACACCGGTTCATCTTCGACAGCCGTGACGAGGCCGCTTCCGAGCGTCTCGACATCCTGAACGACAAGGACGGCGTGTGGCGTTGCCGCACCACGTTCAACTGCACCGATGCGTGCCCTCGCGGCATCCAGGTGACAAAGGCAATTCAGGAAGTCAAGCGAGCGCTGCTCTTCGCTCGTTAGGCCTTCGGCCTGTGCGCGGTTAGGGAGTCTCCGGACTCCCCAACCGCGCACAGCTATATCGGGGGCATATTGAGCGGTGTCACGACCTGAACCGGTGACGTCGTAAAGCCGAAGTGAGCGCCCATGGCGCCGTGTTCTTTCATGACCACCTGACAGGCAGTGCGAAGATCCGCCCGCAGATCGTGGTGTAGCACCGCCGATATTCGCCTCTCCCCCAGCAACTTTCGATTGTCTCCGTCGAGATCGTGGGCGACGAAGACGGAGCACTCCCGGTTCGCTTCGTCGAACGCGTCGACCGTGGCCAGGTTGCCGCCACCGATCGAGTACACAGCACAAATCTGCGGATCGGATTCGAGCGCCGCCCGCACCAATTTCCTACTCGTCGGATCCAGTCCGTCGCTGTTCGGAATGTCGATCAAACGTCGATGCGAGGCCGAGACGCGCATGGCGGAGCGAAATCCCATCTCCCGTTCTTCCTCCCCTCGAAAGAATCCGCTGCTCATACTGACCAGCACGTTGCCGTCCCGATCCCCCAGCCACTGATCGATCAAGTACGCGGCGGTGGCTCCGGCGGCCCGGTTGTCGATGCCGATGTAGGCGGCTCGCATGCTGCCGGCAACGTCGGTCACCAACGTGACGACCGGAATCCTCGCCGCTACGAGCCGATCGATCGCCGCCACGACTTCGAGAGTGTCGGGAGCCTTGACGATGACACCGTGGGACCCGCGTCGGCGAATCTTGTCGAGCGTCGATGTCATCGCTTCTACCGAACCGGTCTCACGAAAGTGAAACCTGGAACGAACAACAGCGGGCGCAAGGGTCGGCAGTTCGGCCTCGAGCGCGTCGCGGACGGCGTCGGAAAACCTTGCTGGAGTTTGCAACACGACATCGACGATGAATGTTCGACCGACCAGTTTCAGTTGCGAGCGTTGACGTTCCAGGTCCGTGATCGCCTGGCGAACCTCCGATCGTGTGCCCTCGCGAACTCCAGGACGGTCGTTGAGCACCCGGTCGACCGTTGCCTCACTCAGGCCCGACTGCTGCGCGATCTCCCGCACTTTGAATCGATGCGCCACAACTACCTCACAATGATGGATATTTGATGGTTTTTCGCTGTTGCTTGAGGTCTTCCTCACAGCCAGACTAAACCCATGACTTCTCCGCCGGGCGTAACCAGGCCCGCACTCCTGGCCGACACCGTCTTACTGGTCAGTGGCGGCTCGCAAGGCATCGGCGCCGGAGTCGTACGCGCCGCAGTCCGTGAGGGCGCTCAGGTGGCTTTCACCGGCCGACGCCGTGACGTCGGAAAGGCTCTCGAGGCAGAACTTCCGGGAACCCACTTCATCGAAGCCGATGTGGCGCAAACGGATTCCGCACTCGCTAGCGTGGCCGAGACGATCTCTCACTTCGGCCGTGTGGATGCTCTGGTCAATTCCGCCGGGCTCACCTCCCGCGGCACGCTGCTCGACACCACCGAGGAACTCTTCGACCAGCACATCGCGGTGAACCTTCGCGGTCCGTTCTTCACGATGCAGGCAGCAGTAAAGAACATGCGTGAGCGTGCGGTTCCCGGGTCCATCGTCAACATCATCTCCACGTCCGAACTCGGTGGCCAGCCGCATCTCGCGCCGTACGTCGCAGCGAAGGCCGGGCTGGCGGGACTGACGCGCAATGCCGCCCACGCGCATCGCTGGGATCGTATCCGGATCAACGGTCTCGACATCGGGTGGACACAGACCGAGGGTGAAGACCTCACGCAGAGAGCTTTTCACGACGCTGGTGACGACTGGCAGGAACGCGCGGGCAGCACCCTCCCCATGGGCAAGCTCGGACAGGTCGACGAAATCGCCGACGTTGTCGTCTTCCTGCTCTCCGATCGCAGCGGAGTCGTGACGGGTTCGATCATCGACTGGGACCAGAACGTCTTCGGAGGGCTGGACTGATGGGCGCTCGCATCGGAGTCATCGGGCTCGGAAGAATCGGCAGCTATCACGCCCGAAACCTGCTCGCGATGGATGGTGTCGACTCGCTGGTCGTGAACGACGCCGACGCGCGTCGAACCTCGGACGTGGCAACCGAACTCGACGTGGAGTTCGCTGCCGATCCCGACGCGCTGTTCGCTTCAGGAGTCGACGGCGTTCTGATCGCCGCGTCGTCGAGTTCACATGCCGATTTGATCGAAGCCTCTGTCCGCCGGGGTATCCCGACGTTCTGCGAAAAGCCGGTCGCCGACTCCATCGAATCCTCCGTTCGTGTACTCGAGGCTGTCGAGCAGACCTCGGTACCGGTCCAGATCGGATTTCAGCGCCGCTTCGATCCGTCATTTGTGGCGGCGTACGAAGCAGTTCGATCCGGACAGCTCGGTTGGATCCACACTCTCCGATCGACCACCCTCGATCCCGCTCCCCCACCGATCTCGTACATCGAGCACTCCGGCGGTATCTTCCGCGACTGCTCGATCCACGATTTCGACATCGTCAGGTGGGTCAGCGGCCGCGAAGTCACCACGGTTTATGCCACTGGTTCGAATCAAGGTGATCGTGCAATTGCGAATGCCGGTGACATCGACACCGCTGCAACGGTTCTCACTTTCGATGGCGGGACCATCGCGGTCGTGTCGAACACCCGCTACAACGGCCGCGGCCACGACTGCCGGCTCGAGGTACTCGGCTCGAGAGACTCCGTCGCTGCGGGACTCGACGATCGTTTGCCGCTCCGCTCGCTCGACCCCGGAATCTCGTTTCCCTCGAAGGAGCCGTACACGTTTTTCATGGACCGTTTCACGTCCGCCTACCGTGCGGAACTCGAAGCATTCCTGGGCGTAATCGCCGGGCGGCGGGAATCACCGTGTACGCCCACGGATGCGGTCGAGTCGGCCTGGATCTCCGAAGCTGCAACGCACTCTCTGCGCGAGGGTCGGCCCGTCACGATCACCGAAGTCAAAGATCTGTTCCTTCACGACAAGAATGAGGCACACACATGAGTACTCCTCGTATCGCCGGCGCACCGATCTCCTGGGGCGTGTGCGAAGTCCCGGGCTGGGGCTACCAGCTCGACCCTGCGCAAGTCCTCCGGGAAATGCGCGAAGTCGGTCTGGCGGCAACGGAAATCGGACCGGAGGGCTTTCTGCCGACTGCACCCGCCGAAATGGCCAAGGTGCTCGCGGATCACGATCTGAGCGCAGTCGGCGGGTTCGCACCGGTTCTGCTGCACGATGACGATCATGATCCGGTGCCCGGCATCTCCCCCATCCTCGACGGTTTTGTCGCCTCGGGTGCCGAGGTTTTGGTTCTGGCCGCCGCGACGGGTTCCGACGGCTACGATTCACGCCCGGAACTGGACGAGCAGAGTTGGAAAACCCTGCTGCACAATCTCGATCGCCTCACCGACGCCGCGGCCGAGCGTGGAATCAGGGCAGTTGTCCACCCTCACGTCGGAACGATGATCGAGCAGCGCGACGAGGTCCTGCGAGTGCTCGACGGCTCGGCCATCCCCCTGTGCCTGGACACCGGCCACCTGTTGATCGGCGGCACCGATCCTGTCGACCTGGCGCGTCAAGCTCCCGAGCGCATCACCCACGTGCATCTCAAGGACGTCGACGATGCCCTCGCATCACGCGTTCGCAGTGGTGAGCTCACATACACCGACGGCGTGAAGGCGGGAATGTACCGTCCGCTCGGTGGCGGCGACGTCGACATCGCCGGTGTCACAGCCATCTTGCAGCGCCACGGTTTCGACGGGTGGTACGTGCTCGAGCAGGACACAATTCTGACCGAGGCGCCATCGGACGAGGGACCGGTACGCGACGTGCGAGCCAGCGTCGAGTATCTGCGGTCGGTTCTGTGACACCTACCCCGCTGCGGATAGGCATTCTGGGAGCCTCACGAATCGCCGAGAACGCGATGATCAAACCTGCAACGGCCACCGGGCACCGCCTGGTGGCCGTTGCCGCACGCAACCCCGAGCGTGCCAGAGCGTATGCGGCACAGCATGGGATCGACAGGGTGGTCGGTTCGTACCCGGAGCTGATTTCGGATCCGGAGGTGGACGTCGTCTACAACGCGCTGCCCAACAGCCTGCACGGCCCGTGGAATCTCGCCGCCATTCAGTCCGGCAAGAACGTGCTGACGGAGAAACCGTTTTCGAGCAATGCGGTGGAAGCACAGGCGGTAGTCGAGGCAGCACGCGTGAGCGGAGTGACACTACTCGAGGGTTTCCACTACCTCTTTCATCCAGTGAACCGGCGCCTGCTGGATCTGGTTCGGAACGGCGCCGTCGGCGAATTAACTCGGGTGGAAACGGTACTGCGGATGCCGACGCCCGCCGCGAACGATCCGCGGTGGGAACTTGCCTTGGCGGGTGGGTCGCTGATGGACCTGGGCTGCTACGGATTACATGCTTCCCGGATGCTGAGTGACGTGTGTGGTGGGGCGCCGGTGGTGACCGCGACCCGTCACGAGGAATACGTTCCGGGAGTCGATTCGTGGTTCGACATCGAACTCGAATATCCCAGCGGTGCCACGGCATCCGTGGTGACCACGATGTTGGACGAGCGGTATCACTTCACCTTCCGGGTCTTCGGAACCAACGGAGACGTCCTGGTGCACAACTTCCTGCAGCCGGACGTGGACGACCGCGTCTCCGTCACGGTCGGTGGGCGCACGAGCGTCGAGCATCTGGGCACCAAGTCGTCGTACACCTACCAACTCGAGGCCCTGGCCGATCATCTGGCCGGGGACTCGACACTTCCCATCGGCCCGGCCGATGCGCTCGCCAACATGACGATGATCGACGAGGCGTACATGCATTCCGGCCTCGGGGTTCGGCCGACTACCACCCTCTGACGAAACGACCACTGCCTCGGTTCGATTCGAACCGAGGCAGTAGTTGTGACGTTCTGATCTAGCGGCGAAGCTCGTGGGTCAGTGTCTCGAGCTCGTCACCGCCTGCCATCTCCTTGGTCAGTTCTTCGAGCGAGATGTCGTCGTACTTGGCGTCGAGCTTCTGACGTCCTCGGTTGAGGAGTACGAAGTGATCGCCGACCATGTACGCGTGGTGCGGGTTGTGCGTGATGAAGATGACGCCGAAACCCTGCTCCTTGGCGGCGGTGATGTAGCGCAACACCATTCCCGATTGCTTGACGCCGAGCGCTGCTGTCGGCTCGTCGAGAATCAGCACGCGGGCGCCGAAGAAGATGGCGCGGGCGATGGCAACACACTGACGCTGACCGCCGGAGAGGCTGCCGATCGGTGCGTCGACGTCAGGCAGTTCGATGCCCATCTTCGACAGTTCCGAAAGAGTCGTCGCGCGCATGGCGTTGGCGTCGAGCGACTTGATCAGGCCGCCCTTGCGCAGTTCCTGCCCGAGGAAGAAGTTGCGCCACACCGGCATCAGCGCAACGACGGCGAGGTCCTGGTAGACCGTCGCGATGCCTTTGCCGAGCGCTTCTTTCGGAGAGTGGAACGTCGTGGGTTCGCCGTCGACGAGCAGTTCACCTTCGCTCTGCTGGTGTAGACCCGCGATGATCTTGATCAGCGTGGACTTGCCTGCGCCGTTGTCACCGAGCACGCCGGTCACTTCACCCGCGCCGACGCGCAGGTTGATTCCCTTGAGCGCGATGATGTTTCCGTATTGCTTACCGACGTCCTTGAGCTCGATCAGTGGCACGTTGCCGCCCGAGTTCGAGAGAGCGGGAACTTCAGCTGTGGTACTCATGTGTCACCTTTTCGCGGCGTAGTTGCGGAATGCGTTGTTGGCGATGACCGCGAACAGCAGCATGGCGCCGAGGAAGAACTTGAACCAGTCCGGGTTCCAGCCTGCGTAGACGATGCCCTGGTTGGTCATACCGAAGATGAATGCACCGATCGCAGCGCCGATCGCGGTTCCGTAACCACCGGTGAGCAGACAACCGCCGATGACTGCGGCGATGATGTACAGGAACTCGTTACCGACTCCCTGGCCGGACTGAACGGTGTTGAACGAGAACAGCAGATGCATGCCCACGAACCAGGCAGCAAAGCCGACGGTCATGAACAGACCGATCTTGACTGCCGTCACCGGCACACCGATCGCGCGGGCACTGTCCTGATTGCCCCCGACCGCGAAGATCCAGTTGCCGATCTTGGTCTTGAACAAAACAAACGTGGCAATCGCGGTGAACAGCAGCCACCACACGACCGTGATCTTGACGGACACCCCGAAGACCGAGAACGACGACGCGAATACCTTTTTCGCGGAATCGAATCCGGCCATGTCGGAGACGCTGGGTGTGGCCACCTGACCACTCACGAGCTTGGTGACGGCCAGGTTGATACCGGTCAGCATCAGGAACGAACTCAAGGTGATGAGGAAGCTGGGAATCTTCGTCTTCATGACGAGGTAGCCGTTGAAGAATCCGACAGCGAGCGAGACGACCAGCGCCAGAATCGCGCCCACCCACAGATTGAGGTGCAGGTTGTAGGCGATCATCGACGCGGCGAGCGAGGACGTGGTGACTGCGACGCCGGCGGAGAGGTCGAACTCGCCGCCGATCATGAGCAGGGCGACCGCGCAAGCCATGATGCCGATCGTGGAGCTGGAGTAGAGCACTGTCGCAAGCGCTTCCGGAGTTCGGAACGGTGCCGCGACGATACAGAAGAAGATGAAGATGGCGATGGCGCCGACAAGTGAACCCATCTCGGGGCGGAGCAGCAGACGCTGAATGCGTTTTTGCTCCTTCACCCGTTCATCGGTCACGACTTTGTGGGCGGCAAGGTCGAGATCTGCCTGAGTGGACATGATTTCCCTTCCGTGCTGGACAGGCGCACGGCGGGCGGATTCTCAGCCCTCCGTGCGCCCGGATCAGCGAGTTCCGTTCTTGGCGTACTCGGCGACCGAGTCGATGTTGGTGTTGTCGATGAACGCGGGTCCGGTCAGGGTCGGCAAGCCGCCGCCGATCACGTTGCCGTTGTTGAGGTAGAGCCACAGCGAATCGACGGCGAGGTAGCCCTGCAGGAAGGGTTGCTGGTCCACTGCCCACTGCACGTCACCGGATTTGATGGCGTCGACGAGAGCCGCGTTCGTGTCGAAGGTGACGACCTTCGCCTTGCTGCCCGCATTGCCGACCGACGTCACGGACGTCAAGGCAAACGGCGCACCGAGCGCGAGAACTCGATCGATTGCCGGGTCCTGTTGAAGTTTCGCGGTGATGGTCGACTCCACCGACGGCATGTCCTTGCCGTTGACGTTGAGAATCTCCGTCGTTCCCTTGAACGACTTCTTCACACCGGCACAACGCGATTCGAGGCTCACGTTGCCCTGCTCCTGAATCACGCACAGCACCTTGGTGGCACCTTCGGTGTTGAGTCGCTCGCCGGCAGCTTCACCGGCAATCGACTCGTCCTGACCGAAGTACTCCTTGACGCCCATGTCCTTCCAGGTTTCGAGGCCCGAGTTGAGGGCGACCACCGGAATGCCCGCGGCGGTGGCACTTTGGACCGCGGCAACCATGGCGTCAGGCTTCGCGAGGGTGACGGCGATCCCGTCGACCTTGCTGTCGATCGCACTCTGAACCAAGTTTGCCTGGTTCGGCGCCTCGGGATCGGCGGAGTACCGAAGTTCGATGTTGTCCTTCGCCGCTGCGGTTTCGGCACCCTTGCGCACCAGATCCCAGAACGTGTCACCGGGAACTTCGTGGGTGATCATCGCAATGGTGGCGCGGGGCGTGTCCGCCGTACCCGCGCCCATCCCGGATCCGGAAGAATCCGGCTTACCACCGGTGCTGGAACAGGCGGCCAGACCCAGGACCACGACTGAGGCTCCGGCCAGTACGGCAACGCTCTTGCGCCCCGTGAGAAACGACATGTGAACTCCCTCTCGACATCAACCAACGGCCCGCGAACGGATGGTGCTCGGTTGTATGTGAAAGATGTAATACCCGTCACAGTCGAATGTCAATAGTTTGTTCTGACATTAGGACTGCTTATCAAAGGCAGGCTACCCGAATGCAGTGAAAATGCCAGGTCAACGCACTGAGGGTCCAGTTGAACCTCGAACCACCAGTTGTGGCTGCACGACTATGTCCTTGCCCAAGAGTCCACTTCCGGCGTCGAGACGTTCGGAGATCCGCTCCACCGCGGCGCCGCCCAGAAACGCCGTGTCCTGCCCGACACTGGTCAGATCGATGTGCGCCAAACCCGCCAATGCACTGTTGTCGAATCCGATCACGGAGACGTCGCCGGGCACCGAGACTCCGGCACGCAAGAAGACGTCCAGGACTCCGAGCGCGCAACGATCGTTGAAAGCGAAGACCGCATTGGGAAGCCCTTGTTCGACCATCGACCGCGCGGCGTCTGCGCCGAACTCCTCCGTGAGGCCGCCGGGAAGGATCCGCGATTCCAGGCCGGCCCCCCGCATGGCCTTCCGGTAGCCCTGCCGCCTCTCCTGGGCGCCCGGACCACGTCCGCCGTCGACGTGGACGATCGAGCGGTGCCCGAGTTCGACGAGGTGATTCACGGCCATCACCGCGCCCGCCTCGTCATCTGTTCGGACAACATCCACGTGCACTGACGACATCTTCCGTGCAAGTACGACAACGGGAACCTTGTCGGCCAGGTCGACGATCTCTGCTTCCGGCGCCTGTGAACCCAACAGCAAGATCGCCTCACACCGGTCGTCGAGCAGGGTCCGCGTTGCACGAGAATCCGGCCGTCGCTCCGAGACCGCACTGAGGACGACGTCGTAGTGCGACCGTTCGGCGGCCACATAGATTTCGTCGAGCAGCTCCGCGTGAAATGTTTGCGCCGCAACGTAACTGACACCGATCAGGCGGCTGCGATGTTGGCGCAGCAGTCGCGCCGCATTGTCGGGTCGATAGCCGAGTTCGTCCGCGGCCGCCTTGACCCGTACCCGCGTCGCATCGCTGGCACCCGGGACATCGCGAATGACGATGGACACCAGTGCGCGTGACACACCGGCCAGGTCTGCTACGTCTTGCAAGGTGGGGCGTCGACTGTTCACCTCCACAGACTAGATCGTTCCAGCGAATACGCACCGAAGCATTGACGCGCGCCGCAACCAGCGCTTTACTGGCATGGACTAGAACGATCTAGTTCCTCATTCTCACTCCGAACGGAGCCCCCATGTCTGCCTCTGTTGCAGTCGGTCTCATCGGCGCCGGATGGATCGGCCGCTTCCACGGCGAGTCCGTCGCGCTGCGTATCCCCGGCACCCGTCTCGCCGCCGTCGCCGATCCGGCGCCCGGCGCTGCTGCGTCATTGATCGAACGTGTCAGTCCCGACGCCCGCGCGTACACCGACGCCCTTGAGCTGATTGCCGATCCGACCGTCGAAGCGGTGCTCATCAGTACGCCCGCATCAACTCACACCGATCTCGTGGTGGCCGCCGCGGAGGCCGGCAAACATGTCTTCTGCGAAAAGCCGATGGCCTTGACACTCGAGGACGCCGATCGCGCGATCGGCGCGTGTGCCGCGAACAACGTTGCGCTGCAAGTCGGTTTCAACCGGCGCTTCGCCGCCGACTTCACCGCGGCCCACGACGTGATCACCGCCGGCGGGATCGGAACCCCACAGCTACTTCGTTCTCTGACCCGCGATCCGGGAATCACCGCCGACGTCGCCTCCCGAGTCAAGCCGTGGACCATCTTCAACGAGACGCTGATTCACGACTTCGACGCTCTGCTCTGGCTCAACCCCGGCGCACGCGTCGTCGAGGTGTTCGCGCAGGCCGATGCTCTCATCCATCCGCAGTACAAGGAGCAGGGGTACCTCGACACGTCGATGGTTCAGTTGCGCTTCGACAACGGCGCTCTCGCGTCGGCCGAGGCCAGCTTCCAAGCCACCTACGGTTACGACGTTCGCGGCGAAGTTTTCGGTTCCGGTGGAATGGTGAGTGCAGGCGAGGTCACGCGGACCGCGATGCGTCATTACAGCGCACCGGGCGTTCTGGCCGACACACCTCGGGTGAACATCGAACTGTTTCACGACGCATATGTTGCCCAGCTGGCGCACTTCGCAGACTGCATCCGCTCCGGCAGTGCGCCGTCGGTCGACGGTCTCGATGCTCGCAACGCCCTGGAAATTGCCTTGGCTGCAAAAGAATCCGTGGAAACCGGGCTGCCGGTGTCGCTGTTGTCGGTGCCGCGATGAACCCCTTCGACTTGGCGGTCTCCGCCGAAATGACGTTCACCGAGCTCCCCTTCGTCGAGCGTGTTCGGCGGATCTCGGATGCGGGTTTTGCGGCAGAGATCTGGAGTTGGCAGGACAAGGACCTCGACGCTCTTGTCGCCACCGGAGCTCGGTTCTCCTCGATGACCGGCTACCTGCACGGCGATTTGTTCGACGAGGCGGGCAGCGCCGAACTCGTACGCACGGCGCAGCTGTGCCTCGCTCCGGCAGCGAAACTTGGCGTTCCACGGCTGAACTTCCATACCGGTGAGCTGATCGACGGGCAGGCTGCGCGCCCGCAGTATCGAACTACGGGGGCGATGTGGCTGACCGCCGGCCGCGCACTCGAGAAGATCGCGCGCCTCGGCGAAGACGCCGGAGTTGTCTTCTGCCTCGAGAACCTCAATACGATCGTCGACCACCCTGGTGTACCGATGGCCCGAGCCAAAGACACTCTGGCACTGGTGGAATCCGTCTCACACCCGAACCTCAAGATGATGCTCGACCTCTACCACGCGCAGATCGGCGAGGGGAACCTCATCGAACTCGTGCGGCGTTGTGGTGCGAACATCGGAGAGGTTCAGGTGGCCGATGTACCAGGTCGCTGCGAACCCGGAACCGGCGAGATCAACTACCCCGCGATCGCACGCGTTCTCGCCGACCAGGGTTACACCGGCACAATCGGTTTGGAGGGTTGGGCGTCCGGAGACAGTGAAACCGCACTCACTGCTTTCCGGAAGGCCTTTACTCTCTAGCCCTCCCCCGGGAACGTGATCCCGTCGCAGCGCGCGGATCTTCCGTCACTGGTCGAGCCCACGGGGAGCGCTTCCTGAGGTCCTTTTGATGGGTTCCAGGGGTAGTTTCGATGACTTCTCCTTGGCAGTCTTTGAGGTACAGCGCATCTTGAACACTGCAGGAAAGGTCCCCGAATGACTCCAGCACTGACCGACCACACCGTGCCGTCCGCGGGTAGGTTGCACCGAGAAGATTGCAACATCGAAGACTTCGCCGCTCTGGTCGCACACGAGACAGACCTTGCCGATTACCCGTACGCCCACTCGGTGGCCGACGGCGTCCTTCTCTACCGCTCGGATGCGCTGGTCGACCCATCGTCGAATCCTGACATCCGCGCCGAGATTCAGGACGAGATCGCCCGGGCGTTGCTTACCGGTCCAGGTATCACAGTCTTCCAAGGCGCGTTCGACGCGGAGGTATTGGATCGCGCCAGTGCGGTCTTTCGTGAAATCATTGCGCGCCAACACGAATCCGGCGCGACGTCCGGGGATCACTTCGCCAAACCCGGATCCAATGACCGAATCTGGGGCGCACAGATGAAGTTGGCGCTCGAAGATCCCGGCGCCTACGTCGACTACTACTCGAACTGCATCGTCGCTCTGGCTTCCGAAGCATGGCTCGGCCCCATGTACCAGGTGACGTCGGACGTCAACGTCGTCAATCCTGGTGGCTTCGCGCAGAACCCGCATCGCGACTACCACCTCGGTTTCATGTCGAGCGACGTCGCTGCGAAGTTCCGGGCTCATGTTCACCGCTTGACCCCCGCACTCACCTTGCAAGGTGCAGTCGCCCACGTGGACATGCCGGTCGAGACGGGACCGACGAAATATTTGCCATACTCCCAGCAATTCGAATCCGGATACCTCGCGTTCGAGCGTTCCGAGTTCAAGGACTTCTTTGAGGCCAAGTACGTCCAATTACCCCTGGAGAAGGGAGATGCCGTCTTCTTCAACCCTGCACTGTTCCACGCCGCCGGCCACAACAAGTCCGCCGACGTCTTGCGTATGGCAAATCTTCTTCAGGTGTCGTCGGCCTTCGGTCGCTCCCTCGGAACCATCGACCGGGAGGCACTCGTCAACGCGATCTATCCGGCACTGCTCGCTCTCAGCGAGGCGGGGTCCGACGAGGCAGTTCGGTGTGCCGTCGCCGCCTCGGCCGAGGGCTACGCCTTCCCGACCAATCTGGACCGAGACCAACCGATCGACGGCCTCGCGCCTCAGACGCAGGCCGAACTAATGACGGAGGCGGTTCGTGAGCGGATCTCACCTGAGCGACTGGCCGATCTACTGAAGGCACAGTCCGAGAGGCGAATGAGCTGAGGGACGGCAGCGCTGAATAGACCTGGGCCGCTTAATGCCGGTCGGTCGGTACGATCGTCAGCATGGGGTGGGACTTGTTAGTGCTGTTCGCCATGATCGGCCCGTTAGCCGTGTTCGGGTGGGCGGCTGTCCGGGCAAAGCGCCGCGGACTCGGGGGCTCGTTCGTCGGGCCGTTTCAGGAGATGTTCGATCCCGGTGCGGCGCGAGCACAGACGGTCATCGAACAGATCGCGGAACTTCCGGATCCCGCGGACTCCGGCGACCCGGACAACGACGACGACGACGTGCCGTACACAGTCACCTACGAGGGGGTTCGGCTCTACATCAACCCCGGTAAGGATCGACCGCGTGCAGGCGAAGGGACCGCCAAGCGAGCCGAGTGACAGTCGGACCGGATACAAACTGAAGGAGAACTGGTTCGGTCAGGACCGGCGCAGTTGATAGGTGACACCGTTTTCCAACTCGTCCGAGCTGAAGGACTCCGGGGAAAAGCGGCCCAAGCTCACCTCGTAGTTTCTCTGGTTTGCGGGGACGGCATCAAAATGTGCGGTGTAGGAGCACGTGCTCATTCCGTCAGGAAGTTGATCGATTGCCTCGACCTCGAGTGTCGACCTGGCGGACGCAGCGCCACTGCCCCCGAAAATTTGAATCTGGTCGTTCGGAGCCACACGGATCGAGTCGATCACGCACTCTCCAGAGTCGGCCTCGACTTGCTCTGCCTGACCGGTCACCGTCAATGTGGCAGCAAATGTTTTCGGCACATCGACATTGGTCGTGCAGCCCGTGAGTATCAGCACTCCGACGGCGATCAAGGCCGCAGGCGCGATCTGCCCCAATCCTTGTCCCATAAACGGCAACGGTAGTGCACCCGAGGTGTCACGGTGCTCGGTTACCGAAATCGAAGGGTCACGCGCGGTCCCTCGCCGGCCGGCCGAACCACTTGGACAGCTGAGTATCCAACTCCGCCTGCGTATCCCCGACCCATGCCACATGACCGTCCGGCCGAAGCAGGACAGCCGGAGCGTCCCATTCAGTGCTTGTGTCAACGATATGGTCGGCGCGATCGCTCCAACCATCGACGGACAGTTGGCCACCCTGGTCGAGAAGAAGTCCGCGGCCGGATCGCATCAAGTCGTAAAGGTTGCCGCGGGTCAACGCGATGTTCCGCAGCCGCCGACCGAGTAGGTCGTCGCCTTCGCCGAAATCGTAGCGAATCGAGATCGCAGTGATCTTCTCGGTCAGATAACGCTTGACGTCTTCGAATTCCATCAGCTCGGAGATCAAGCGCCGCACAGCTTGTGGACCGGCTGCGGTAGAGATCAGCTCGGCCTGCGCGCGCGTGTTGTCGAGAACGTCGGCAGCCACCGGACGCCGTTCCGATTCGTAAGTGTCGAGCAGGCCCTCCGGTGCCCAGCCGTTGATCTCGGCGGCGAGCTTCCAACCTAGGTTGAAGGCGTCCTGAACACCGAGATTGAGGCCTTGACCACCCATCGGTGGGTGGATGTGAGCGGCATCGCCGGCGAGGAACACCCGGTCACGCCGGTAGTGCTCCGCCAGTCGGGTGGCGTCACCGAAGCGCGAGAGCCACCGCGGGGAGTGCACACCGAAGTCGGTGCCGGCAATGGCCAATAGTTGTTGCTTGATGTCGTCGAGGGTGGTCGGAACCGCGCGACCGTCGGCAACTTCGGCCGCAGGGACCACGACACGAAAGGCACCATTGCCGGCGGGACCGACTCCGAATCGTTTGTGCGTTTCCCGGATTTCGGCGACAACGGCGGCCAGTTCATCAGCCGGCATTGTCACGTCCATTTCGCCGATCAACGTGTCCGCGCTCGACGGCTCGCCGGGAAACCCGACGTCGATCAGCTTCCGAACGGTGCTACGCCCGCCGTCGCAGCCAACGAGGTAGCGCGCGTGAAGTGTTGTGCCGTCGGATAATTCCGCTGTGACGTTGTCGGTATCTTGACGGATCGCGACGACGCGCTTCCCTCGCTGAATGTCCGCGCCAACTTCGGTGGCATGTTCGGCAAGAATCCTGTCGATCTCGGGCTGCGGTATGCCCAGTACGTACCCGTGCGCAGTATCCAGGTGCGCGGGTGCCGGTTTGCTGATCCCTGCGAAGAATCCGCCGAGCGGGTACTTGCGGCCGTGCGCGAGGAACTTGTCCAGCAACCCGCGCTGCTCCATGATTTCGATGCTGCGAACATGAATACCGAGGGCACGGACGAACTGAGTCGGCTCCTCGTCTTTGTCCACGACGACGACATCGGCGCCCTGTAGCCGGAGCTCACCTGCCAGCATCAATCCGGTTGGTCCAGCACCGACAATGATGACGTCACTCATGCGATCCCCTCCTTCGGGCAAGGCATTTGCTTGCTCGCAGCAGACGAGTGTGCACCATCACCCGGGCCTTGCCGCAAGCCCCGTGTCCCGCGTTATGATGAAAGTGGCGGGAAGCCCCTCTTCATCGGCGCGCCAACACCACAGCACCTGTATCGCGTGGGAGCCGCCAACTTTCGATCACCGTCGGCACCAGCATGATTCCAAGAACACCCAGAGTCAGCGAAAACGGCGCTCCGCCGCCGAGATCGCCCGACTCCGCCAACGGTGTGCAGAGCGTGATCACCAACGCGGACAGCGCAATACCCAGACCGGACGCCAACTCTTGCAGAGTTGCATGAAGGGTGTTGGCATCGGTCCGTTCCCCCGAGTCGACTTCGGCGAACGCCACGCTGTTGTACGCGGTGAACCCGATGGATCGCAGCGCGCCACTGACAAACAGTGCGACGGCTATGACGACGTCCGGTGTCGTCGACGAGATCAGAGCCAGTGCACCGAAGCACACCACCGACAGAACTCCGTTTCCCACCAGAACTCGTCTGATCCCGAACCTGCGCATGAGCGGCGCGGTGAGCGGTTTGGTCACGATATTGCCCGCTCCGGTTACCACCAGGCCCAACCAGTCGAGGCTTCGTTCCTGCACTTTCCGAAGATCGGGCACCATGCGCAACGCCAGCAGAAACCCGACGATCCGGATCGGAACGTTGATCAGGAAGATCCAACGCTACGAAGCGATCGACACGACGGCTCCACCCACAGCGGGCGCGAGGACCGGCGCTGTGAGCGCCGGCCACGTCAAGTATGCGATAGCCCGTACGAGTTCCGCCTTCGATGTCACTCGCAATACCGCGAGCCGCCCTACCGGCACCATCATGGCGCAGCCTACCCTTTGAAGTGCGCGCATTCCCACCATCATCGGCAGGGACGTGCTCAGTGCACATCCCACCGACGCCACCGTGAAAACGGCTATGGCAGAGATGAAAACATGTCGCGTTCCGAATCTGTCGGCCATCCATCCGCTCGCTGGGATCAGGACAGCCAACACCAGGAGATACGAACAAACGGCGACATTGACGTCGACGGCGTCAACTCCGAAGGAGTGGGCTATCGACGGCAGTGCCGTTGCGAGAATCGTCGCGTCGAGCATCTCCATGAACAGCGCTGCTGCCACGAGCAGCGCCAGCCCGCGGGGAAATGTCACTGCACCAGAGCCTTTCGGAGGCGCTGTCGATCAGCCGAGAGTGATCCAACCGCCGGAGGAAACCGAGGCGACCATCGCGTCCAGAGCCTGCGCCGACGCGACTGCATCAGCGATGGTCGCGCCCTGCGGCGCTCCGTCCATGATCGAGGCGATGAAATTGCGAGCTTCGATTACTTTCAGATCGTCGTAGCCCATCGCGTTGGCCGCGCCAGGCTGGAAGCGGCCGAACTCGCCCGACTCGGGGCCGACCAAAACCGTCGTGACGGATTGGTCCTGGTACTTCGAGCCTAGGCTGGTGCCCAGTTCACCCATCCGGCGGTAGTCCCAGAAAACGGCGCCTTTCGTGCCGTGAATCTCGAATCCGTAGTTGTTCTGCTCTCCCACGGCGACGCGGCATGCTTCGAGGGTGCAGCGGCCACCCGAACCGAGGCGCAGCAGTGCGCTGACGAAGTCTTCGTTCTCGACAGCCCCCATCTCCCCACCACTGGACCGTGCATGTCCACTGGTCGCGGCGGACGGACGCGCACGCTCCGGGATGAAGATCGCAGTATCCGCAACGAGAGCGTCGACGTCGCCGAGGAGATGACGGATCAGATCGATACCATGCGAAGCCAAGTCACCCAGGACGCCGGCGCCGCCGCGCTCACGCTCGTATCGCCAGCTCAAAGCGCCTTCGGGGTGCGCCGCATAGTCACTGAGGAAGCGAAAACGCGAATGAGTGATCGTGCCCAACTCCCCCGTGTCGATCAGGCTCTTTGCCAGGGCCACGGCCGGCGCGTTTCGATAATTGAAGCCGACGCTCGACTGCACACCGGCCTTCGAGACAGCTGCTGCAACAGCTTTCGCGTCTTCCGTGGACAACCCGACGGGCTTCTCGATCCAGATGTGTTTGCCGGCCTCTGCCATTGCGACGCCGATTTCACGGTGCAAGAAGTTCGGGGCGGTGATGCTCACCGCGTCGATCGCCGGATCGGCTGCGATATCGCGCCAGTCCTGGGTGAAAGCGTCGAAACCGAATTGGTCCGCTGCCTCCTCCCCGCGGCCCGGCACTTCGTCGGCGACGGCGGCCAGGCGGATCACGGGAAGCTGGGGATAGTGCTGCCGCAGACGCAGATACGCCTGCGTGTGGACGCGGCCCATCCATCCGAATCCGGCAACTGCTACTGAAATGCCTGTCATGAGGCTCCGTTCGGGTCAAATGATCGAAGGATCGCAGAAATGCTGGGATCACGAATCACCCCCACTGACTCGGTCAGGCGGGTACTCGTGTCACCGGGATCGAGATCTAGCGGTCGACCACGGTGGTGTCGAAGTAGTAACGCGACGCTCGGTAGCAGTGGCTGCCGTACTCGACGGCGCTACCTGAATCGTCAAATGCAGTGCGGCTCATGGTCAAGAGGGCAGCACCCACTTTCTCGTCGAGCAATCCTGCTTCTTCGCGAGTCGCCGCCCGAGCGCCGATTCGCTGCCGCGCCACACGGATGTGAACGCCGCGAGTTCGCAAGGTCTGGTATAGCCCCTGCGTCTCCAACTCCTCGGGATCGGGTGCGATGTCCACCGGAATGTAATTGGTCATCACTGCCAGCGGTTCACCGTTGGTGCTCCGCAAACGCCTGATGGTAGCCACTTCAGCGTCGGGTTCGAGGTTGAGTTCCGCGGCAACGTCCTCGCCGGGAACTCCCACCGTGAACTCGAGCAGCTTGGTCGTCGGCGCCTGGCCGGCTCTCGCGAGGTCGTCGAACAGGCTGGTGAGCTCGACCGGGCGGTGCACCGGACTCTGCACCACCTGCGTTCCGACTCCCCGCTTGCGAACAAGTAGGCCCTTGTCCACCAGTTCCTGGATCGCGCGTCGCGTGGTCGGACGGGAGAGATTGAGCCGTTTGGCCAACGCCAGTTCGTTCTCGAAGCGATCACCTGGGGCAAGTTCGCCGCCGAGAATAGCGCCCTCGATTGCCTGGGCCAGCTGGAAATACAGCGGCACCGGGCTCGAGCGGTCTAGCTCGACGGCGAGTGCTGCGACCACGGCCAACTCCGATCTGTCTTGGAAAGGCGCCGTATCGACGCTACTTCTCTCGGCAGTGTATGCGAACACTAACATTCACTTGACCGCAAGTCATAATGTCCGGACAAACTATTGACAATCGCTGTGTCGCGGCGCACAGTTTCAGTCATACATCGGTGCCCTGCGCGGGCAGCCAACCACGAACTCTCGGGAGTCAGTCTTGACAAGCATCAACACTCACCAGAGCGGGTCACACATCCCTGACGCACCCTTCGACGTGCTTGCCATCGGCCGATCGGGGGTCGACATTTACCCACTTCAGACGGGCGTCGGACTCGAAGACGTCGAGACGTTCGGCAAGTTCCTCGGCGGCAGCGCAGCCAATGTCTCGGTAGCGGCCGCCCGCCTCGGTCGGCGAGCAGCATTGATCTCCGGTGTCGGGGACGATCCCTTCGGAAAGTTCGTCACACGTGAGTTGGCGCGTCTCGGTGTCGACAACAGGTTTGTCGTCACCAATTCCGAGTACCCGACACCCGTGACGTTCTGCGAGATATTTCCCCCTGACGACTTCCCGTTGTACTTCTACCGCAAGCCGTATGCGCCTGATCTTCGGATCACCCCGCAAGACATCGACCTCGACGCCGTTCGAACAGCCTCGCTGTACTGGTCGACTGTGACGGGGCTGTCCGAAGAACCGAGCCGCAGCGCACACTTCGCCGCCTGGGAAGCCCGCGAACGCCGCCCGCTGACAGTTCTCGATCTGGACTACCGCCCGATGTTCTGGTCGACGCCCCAGGAAGCGACCACTCAGGTGCAGCGCGCCCTCGCACACGTGACTGTGGCGGTGGGAAACCGTGAAGAGTGCGAAATCGCGGTCGGTGAGACCAACCCGAACAAGGCGGCCGACGCACTTCTTGACCTCGGCGTCGAACTGGCCATCGTGAAGCAGGGTCCGAAGGGCGTTCTCGGAAAAACGCGAAAGCAGTCGATCACCGTGCCGCCCAACACCGTCGACGTGGTCAACGGGCTGGGAGCAGGCGACAGCTTCGGCGGATCACTGTGCCACGGTCTGTTGGCCGGGTGGCCGCTCGAGAAGGTACTGCGCTATGCCAACGCGGCCGGTGCGATAGTCGCATCTCGGCTCGAATGCTCCACTGCGATGCCGACCGCTGAAGAAGTCCACGATCTCGCCGAAGCCACAGCCACGGAGGCAGTCAATGTCTGACAAGCTCGCCGCCCGCCCCCTCGCCACCACCTACGCAGAAGTGACGGAGCTGCGTGCGAACGATCCGCAGATCATCGAAAAGTCCTGGGCTGCACGAACTCCTCGCGCCACTGTTCGAGGCAATGGTCGACTGATGATCGTCGCCGCCGATCACCCGGCGCGTGGGGCACTGTCTGTCGGCGGCAAGCCGACAGCGATGAACAGTCGTACCGATCTGCTCGACAGATTACGCACTGCGCTCGACAATCCCGGAGTCGACGGCGTCCTCGGTACCGCGGACATTCTCGACGATCTGCTCCTCCTCGGTGCCCTCGACGACAAGGTCGTCTTCTCGTCGATGAACCGCGGCGGCCTGGCAGGCGCGAGCTTCGAACTCGACGACCGCATGACAGGTTACACAGCGGCCGGTACCGCAAAGTTCGGCATGAACGGCGGAAAGATGCTGCTGCGCATCGCACTCGACGACGCGGGCACTCTACCCACCATGACGGCATGTGCCGAAGCCGTGGACGAACTGGCCGCGGCCGGACTGATCGCGATGCTCGAGCCGTTTCTCTCCAGTCGCGTCAAAGGCAAGGTGGTCAACGATCTCAGCCCCGACGCCGTCATCAAGTCCATCCATATCTCCCAGGGCCTCGGCTCCACCTCGGCGTACACGTGGATGAAACTGCCGGTCGTCGACGAGATGGAACGGGTCATGGATGCGACCACCCTCCCGACGCTCCTCTTGGGCGGCGATCCGCAGATCGCGCCGGAAGAGACGTACGCAAAGTGGGACGCTGCCCTTCAGCTGCCGTCCGTGCGCGGATTGATAGTCGGGCGCGCGCTGCTCTACCCACCCGACGGCGACGTGACGGCTGCCGTCGACACCGCAGTCAAGCTCGTCCACTAGACCCGATCTGGCAGGAGCAAGATGTTCAGTAAGTACTACGTCCCCGCCGGCACTTCCGCCGACGGTGATTTCACGACAGTGGTCACACCAGAGTCCGCCGGGTGGACCGAATCCAGCTTGTGGACACTCGAACTCGCCCCTGGCGCTGACGTCCACCTGCAGTCCGGCGAGAACGAGATAATGGTCGTTCCACTGGCGGGTTCGGCCGTGGTTGTTGCCGAAGGTACGGAGATCCCCCTGACTGGCCGCGCATCGGTTTTCGACGGTCCGAGCGATTTCGCGTACGTAGGACGCGACGCCGACTACTCGGTCGCCAGCGCGGACGGAGGCCGCTTTGCGCTGTGCGGAGCACGCGCCGACGCAAAGCTCCCCCATCGCTACGGTCCCGCATCAGGAGTTGCGGTCGAACTCCGCGGCGCCGGAAATTGCAGCCGACAGGTTCACAACTTCGCCACCGCAGACACTTTCGAGGCAGACTCCATCATCGCGTGTGAGGTCATCACCCCCGGCGGGAACTGGTCGTCCTATCCCAGCCACAAGCACGACGAGAACAGCGACGTCGAATCAGCCCTGGAAGAGATCTACTACTTCGAGATCGACCGAAGCCCCACCGGCACCCAAGGATTCGGCTACCACCGCGTGTACGGAACCGCCGAGCGACCAATCGAGGTGCTCGAAGAAGTCCGCTCCGGCGACGTCGTCCTCGTGCCGCACGGCTATCACGGCCCGTCCATCGCAGCTCCGGGGCACCACATGTACTACCTCAACGTCATGGCAGGTTCGGGCGAGATCCGGGCGTGGAACATCTGTGACGATCCGCAACACACCTGGCTACGCGGAAGCTGGGATCACCAGGACATCGACCCTCGACTGCCGTTGCAGTCCCACAACTGACGGAAGTGAAAGCTGTGGCACCCACCAACAACGCAACCGGCAATCGTCTACCTCGCGACGAGCCGACCGTCCACCTCACCGTTTCTCAAGCTGTCGTCCGCTTCCTCGCCAACCAGTACACCGAACGCGACGGCCAGCGCACCAAGCTGTTTGCCGGCTGCTTCGGAATCTTCGGGCACGGGAACGTCGCCGGGTTGGGGCAGGCACTCTTACAGGCCGAGATCCAGGACCTCGACGCCGGCCGCGAGCCGACACTCCCCTACGTGCTCGGCCGCAACGAACAGGCGATGGTGCACTCGGCAGTCGCCCACGCCCGCATGAAGGACCGCCTGCAGACGTGGGCAGTCTCATCCAGCGTCGGCCCGGGTGCCACCAACATGATCACCGGCGCAGCACTGGCCACCATCAACCGTCTACCTGTACTACTTCTGCCCGCAGATACTTTCGCGACCCGAGCCAGTGCCCCGGTCTTGCAGGAACTCGAACTCCCGTCGAGCGGCGACGTCACAGTCAACGACGCTTTCAAACCAGTCTCGCGATACTTCGATCGGGTATGGCGTCCCGAGCAGCTGCCCAGCGCTCTGCTGGCAGGCATGAGAGTTCTCACCGACCCCGTCGAGACCGGCGCAGTCACCATCGCCATCCCGCAGGACGTACAGGCCGAGGCTTTCGACTGGCCCGAGTCGTTCTTCGCCGAACGAGTCTGGCACGTGGCCCGCCCGCTCCCCGAGCGATCGGTGATCGAACGCGCCGCCGCGATCATCCGTTCGGCTCGCAAGCCGCTGATCGTCGCCGGCGGTGGCGTGATCTACAGCCAGGCTACGGACTCCCTGGCAGCGTTCTGCGCGCAGACCGGAATCCCCGTGGGGCAGAGCCAGGCCGGCAAGGGTTCACTGGTCTACAACCATCCACAATCCGTCGGAGCAGTGGGGTCCACTGGCACTGCGGCTGCAAACGCGCTGGCCACCGAGGCTGACGTCGTCATCGGAATCGGTACGCGGTACAGCGATTTCACGAGCGCATCGCGCACCGCGTTCACCGATCCCGATGTTCGCTTCGTCAACATCAACGTCGCTTCACTGGACTCCGTGAAGCAGGGTGGTGTCAGTGTTGTCGCCGACGCACGTGAGGCTCTCGACGCCCTAGCGCTCGCACTGAGCGACTACCGGGTGAACGACGAGTACGCGTCCAGGATCGGTGAACTCGCTCGTGATTGGGATGCTGTCGTCGAATCCGTCTACAACCCGGCCGAACCCGCTGCCGACGGGTCACTGAATCAGAATCAGGTGATCGGCCTGGTCAATACTCTGTCCGATCCACGTGACGTCGTGGTGTGCGCTGCCGGGTCGATGCCGGGTGACCTCCACAAGCTGTGGCGTACTCGCGATTCGAAGGGCTATCACGTCGAATACGGATACTCCTGCATGGGATACGAAGTTGCGGGAGGTCTGGGCGTCCGGATGGCCTGCCCCGATCGCGACGTGTTCGTGATGGTCGGCGACGGTTCCTATCTGATGATGGCCACCGAATTGGTCACCGCCGTGCAGGAACGCCTCAAGGTCATCGTCATCTTGGTGCAAAATCACGGATTTGCCTCCATCGGTTCGCTGTCCGAGTCGCTCGGTTCCCAGCGCTTCGGCACGCAGTACCGCTACCGCTCGAATGACGGACGTCTCGACGGAGGGGTTCTCCCGGTCGATTTGGCCGCGAACGCCGCCAGCCTCGGCGTCGACGTCATCCGCGCCAACACCGCTGCCGAGTTCACCGACGCGATCAAGATTGCCAAAGCAAGCGACACCAGCACGGTCATCCACGTCGAAACCGATCCGCTGATCGGAGCCCCTGACAGCGAATCCTGGTGGGATGTACCGGTATCGGCCACCTCCGAACTGGAATCCACCAAGAACGCACGGACAACCTACGAGTCCTGGAAGAAGATCCAGCGACCGTACCTCCGTCCATCCGAATGAAAATTCCGCACAACCACACCCCATAAAGCTTGCCCGCGAAAGGAATCTAGACATGAGCGCGATTCGCGTCGGATCAGCCCCCGACTCCTGGGGCGTGTGGTTTCCGGACGATCCACAGCAGACCCCTTACACACGATTCCTCGACGAGGTATCCGCGTCGGGATACGAATGGATCGAACTCGGCCCGTTCGGATACCTTCCGACCGATCCAGCCAAGTTGGCTGACGAACTCGGCACCCGCGGCCTGAAGCTTTCGGCCGGTACCGTTTTCGAACACCTGCACCAAGACGATTCCTGGGATGCCGTCTGGAATCAGATCAAGAACGTCGCCAAGTTGACCGCAGCCGTCGGTGGCAAGCACGTGGTGGTCATCCCTGAGATGTGGCGCGATCCTTCCACCGGAGCGGTACTCGAAGATCGAAATCTGACTCCTGAGCAGTGGCGCAAGAAGACCGACGGCATGAACGCTCTCGGCAAGGCAATGCTCGAGGAGTACGGCGTCATGGCGCAGTACCACCCTCATGCCGACAGCCATGTCGACATCGAGGACAACGTCTACAAGTTCCTCGAAGGTACCGACGAGCGTTTCGTCAATCTGTGTCTCGACACCGGCCACATCAGCTACTGCGGCGGCGACAATCTCGCCATCATCAACAAACATCCGGAGCGCATCGGGTACCTACACCTCAAGCAGGTGGATCCGGCGATCGTCGCCAAGGTGGAGGCGGAGGACCTGCCGTTCGGTGATGCCGTCAAACTCGGTGCCATGATCGAACCGCCGCGCGGAATACCCGACATGCCAACGCTTCTGGAGGCCATCGAGAAGCTCGGCATCGACGTGTTCGCGATCGTCGAGCAGGACATGTATCCCTGCCATCCCGACACTCCGCTGCCCATCGCACAGCGCACCCAGAAATACCTGTCCACCTGTGGCGTCCCCGCCGTCCGTTTCAGCTGAGCAACATAATCGAGGAGTACCACCGCATGTCTGACAACCAGGATCTCCGGATCGCAGTGCTCGGCGTCGGCATCATGGGGGCCGATCACGTCGACCGCATCACCAACAAGATCGGCGGTGCCCGCGTCACCGTCGTCAACGACTACTCGGTGGCCCGCGCCGAGGAAATCGCAGCGCTGACTCCAGGGGCGCGCGTCGTCGTCGATCCGTTCGATGCCATCGCAGCCGAGGACGTCGACGCCGTTGTGCTCGCAAC
The DNA here is from genome assembly GCF_033142465.1 of Rhodococcus sp. IEGM 1318. Taxonomy (NCBI): domain Bacteria; kingdom Bacillati; phylum Actinomycetota; class Actinomycetes; order Mycobacteriales; family Nocardiaceae; genus Rhodococcus; species Rhodococcus sp. IEGM 1318. The sequence continues at coordinate 581,795 of NZ_JAWLSC010000001.1, read as the reverse complement.
CCCGGGCCCGACCCATGAGAAGCAGGTACTTGCCTGCCTCGAAGCAGGCAAGCCGGTTCTCTGCGAGAAGCCGCTGACCACCGACGCGGACAGTTCGCTGGCGATCGTCAAAGCCGAAGCAGCGCTGGGAAAGAAACTGATCCAGGTCGGTTTCATGCGCCGGTTCGACCACGAATACACCCAGCTCAAGGATTTGATCGACAGCGGCGATCTCGGTCGCCCTCTCGTTGTGCACTGCGCGCACCGCAATCCTGCGGTTCCGAACGGCTTCGACAGCGCGATGATCGTCAAGGACTCACTCGTCCACGAGGTCGACGTGACACGTTTCCTGCTCGACGAAGAGATCACCTCGGTGCAGATAATTCGGCCGTCTGCGAATTCGCATGCTCCCGAGGGCATTCAAGACCCGCAGATCGCTATATTCGAGACCGAGTCCGGTAGACACGTCGACGCCGAGGTGTTTGTCACCACCGGAGTTGCCTACGAGGTGCGCACCGAAGTTGTCGGCGAACTCGGAAGCGCGATGATCGGACTCGACGTGGGGCTGATCCGAAAGACCAAGCCCGGCAACTGGGGTGGGCAGATCACCCCAGGATTCCGCGAACGCTTCGGGCAGGCCTACGACACCGAGTTCGCCCGGTGGATCAAGGCAGTGAAGACGGGCGCCGGCACCGGCAACTACATCGACGGACCAGGTGCCTGGGACGGGTACGCCGCGGCCGCTGTCTGCGCCGCTGGCGTGAAGTCTCTGGAGACGGGTCAGCGCGTCGTCGTGGACATGGTTGCGCGCGACTCTGTGGCCGGAGCGTAGCGATGAAGGTCGCACTCGATCCCACACCGTTCCATCACGATTACTCGCTGCTGGAGCTTCCCCGAGTTGTTGCCGATCTCGGGTACGAGTACCTGCAGCTCACACCACACGTCGATATGATCCCGTTCTTCAATCACCCGAAAGCCGACGACGCGCTCGTCGCCGAGTTCCGGAAGGCCTGCGCGAGTGAGGGAGTCGGCATCGCCTCGGTGCTCCCGGTCCTTCGCTGGTCCGGCCCGGACGAGGACGCCCGCGAAGCAGCAGTGCGGTACTGGAAGCGGGCAATCCAGATCACCGTCGACCTCGGCGTCAACGTCATGAACACCGAATTCTCCGGCCGCCCCGAGAAAGCCGAAGAGTCCGAGCGTGCGTTCTGTCGTTCGATGGAGGAACTGCTTCCGATCATCGAACGCGAGGGGATCGACGTCCTGATCGACCCGCACCCGGACGATTTTGTCGAAGACGGACTTGCCGCGATCCGCACGATCCGTGGCGTGAACTCCAAGAACCTCGGCATGGTGATCGTGGCGTGCCACCAATTCCACATGGGTGGGGACCTTCCCGCCATCATGGAGGCCGCCGGCGACATGGTCCGTCTCGTACATGTGGCAGACACCATGGATCATCACCGTTCCCACGGACTTCGCTACATCACCAATCCGCCAGGCAATGCCGTTCGAGTGCATCAACACCTCAAAATCGGGGACGGAGACGTCAACTGGGACGAATTCTTCGGAAGCCTGGGAAAACTCGGCTTCTACGAACGTGAGAACACCGTGATGGTGTCGAGCGTCTTCGCCGAGAACGAAAACGCGCACGAGGTTTCCCGATACCAGCGCGAGACGATGAACGACTACGTCGTCAAATACACCTCCCCGCACTCCTGAGTCACCAGACCACTAGGAAATACCATGACCAGCACTGATACTCGTGTCATCGCGCACTGGTTGGACGGCAAGCCGTTCGCCGGAACGTCCGAGGACACCGCCCCCGTCACCAACCCCGCCACCGGACAGATCACCGGCCGACTGGCACTGGCGAACCTCGAGGACGCCCGCGCTGTCATCGACGCGGCTGCCGCAGCCTTCCCCGCCTGGCGTGACACCTCACTGGCCCGGCGCACACAGATACTGTTCAGCTTCCGCGAACTCCTCAATGCTCGCAAAGGTGAACTCGCCGAGATCATCACAGCCGAGCACGGCAAGGTTCTCTCCGACGCCCTCGGCGAAATCAGCCGCGGGCAAGAAGTGGTCGAATTCGCTTGCGGAATACCGCATCTCCTCAAGGGCGGGTACACCGAGAACGCATCGACCAAGGTCGACGTCTACTCCATCCGCCAACCCCTCGGCCCCGTAGGCATCATCTCCCCCTTCAACTTTCCCGCGATGGTCCCGATGTGGTTCTTCCCGGTCGCCATCGCCGCCGGGAACACCGTGATTCTCAAGCCCTCGGAGAAGGACCCCACCGCCGCTATCTGGCTCGCCGAACTCTGGGCCGAAGCCGGTCTGCCTCCCGGCGTCTTCAACGTCCTCCAAGGTGACAAACTCGCCGTGGACGAACTCCTGGAAAACAAGGCAGTCAAAGCGATTTCGTTTGTCGGGTCCACCCCCATCGCCCAGTACGTCTATGCCACCGGCACCGCCAACGGCAAACGAGTGCAAGCACTCGGCGGCGCCAAAAATCACGCCATCGTTCTGCCGGACGCCGACCTCGACCTTGCAGCCGACGCAATGGTCAACGCGGGATTCGGTTCTGCCGGCGAACGCTGCATGGCAATCTCCGCCCTCGTCGCAGTCGGCGACATTGCAGATGAACTCGTGGCCAAGATCGTCGAACGCACCACTCCCCTCGTCACCGGCGACGGCACCAAGAACTCCGACATGGGTCCGCTTGTCACCAAGGCCCACCGCGACAAGGTCGCCTCCTACGTCGATGCAGGAGAGAAGGACGGCGCCACCATCGTGGTCGACGGACGCACAGTTCAGGCCGATGGTGGACCTGACGGCTTCTGGCTCGGGCCCACCCTCATCGACCACGTCACCACCGACATGTCGATCTACACCGACGAAATATTCGGGCCCGTCCTCTCCGTCGTGCGCGTCGATACCTACGACCAAGCCCTCGAACTGATCAACGACAACCCGTACGGAAACGGCACCGCCATATTCACCAACGACGGCGGCGCTGCCCGACGCTTCCAGAACGAGGTGGAGGTCGGCATGATCGGCATCAACGTCCCCATCCCGGTTCCTATGGCCTACTACAGCTTCGGCGGCTGGAAGAACAGCCTCTTCGGTGACACTCACGCTCACGGGACCGAAGGTGTTCATTTCTTCACGCGAGGTAAGGCCGTCACCAGTCGCTGGCTCGACCCCAGCCACGGCGGGATCAACCTCGGCTTCCCCGAGAACAGTTAGCCGACAGGACAACTGTGGCCGAGACTCTCGAAGAGGCTCGGCCACAGATGTTTTCGATGTGTCTACGCGACCGTGGGGTGGTACGTCAGCACCTGAACTCCGGATTCGTACCGACGATCGTCCTTCAACTCGAGGACGATCTTGTCGGCCGATTCGGGGAACACTTTCCCGCCGGACCCGAGAATGACCGGAAAGACCATCAGGCGCAGCTCGTCGACCAGACCGGCCAGCAACAACGCGTGGACGAGCGTCCGACTTCCCGCCACCAGAATCTCACCGTCGACCTGCTCCTTGAGCCTCGGGACAGATTCCTCGATGGGACCGGTGAGCGCCGTCGAGTTGTTCCATTCGAGCGGCTCCGTCGAACTCGTGACGACGTACTTGGGCATCTCGTTCATCTTGTCCGCAAAGCCTTGGTCGTCCTCGCGCTCAGGCCAGGCGCCGGCGAAGCTCTCGTAGGTCCGTCGACCGAGTAGAAGCACGTCCGCGGCGAGGGTTTCGTCGAGTTTGAACTTCATCTGATCGCCCTCCTGGTACGGAAAGACCCATCCGGTGTGCGCATAGCCCGGTTCGCCACCGGGCGCTTCCATGACCATGTCCAAAGACACGAATTCTGTCACCACGATCTTGCCCATACCGATCCCCTGCCGTCAGTGCGTGTGTGCCATTCGAGTAGTCGACTACCCCACTGTTACAGACTCTGCGTGGTCGGGGAACTCAACGACGGCAATCGGCATCGTCAGCATCGAAGACGTCAGCACACAACCCAGGCACCGTTCTCCTTGATCAACGTGATGTCCTCGCGCATCATCTCGGACGGATCCTCGGTGCTGTAATGGCGAGTGTTGGCCGTCGCCGAATCCCCGTTCACCACGATGTTCTCCACACCGTCCAGTCTCAGACCGGCAAGTGTGTCGTCGAACGGCGACTCTTCGACTCGCGGACTCTCGCTGCGCATCGAACTGCATTGAGTGCTGTCGACTGCCTCCCAGTCCCTTTCGGCCATGAATTCGAAACTCTGACCGACGACGGCCGAGATTTGGCTCTCGGCCGACGGTTCCGAATTGCCGGAACATCCGACGACAGCGGCCAATGCTCCGACGAGTGTCATTGCCGCGAGCGTCCGGCGTCTACGTGTGCCTGCGAGGTCCATCCGCCCACTATGACCGATGTACAAACCGAATCGCCTGTTTTCTGCCCATGCGCTCGCGTGGCGATTCGGACGTTCCTTCGCGTTCGCATACCCTCGTATATCGATGATGTGGCGTCGAAAGTGTGCAGTGGCAGTGGCCGGAACAGTGCTCTCAGGGAGCATTGCGTTTTCCGGTGTCGTAGGTAGCTCGGGAATCGCCGGCGCCGAACCGGCCCCGCCGCCGACCACCACCACCGAGGCGCCGTTCACAACACCCAACACCGACAGCTGCCCGTTCACGAGTATTCCGGCACCGGCGATCGATCTCTCCGAAGCTCCCGCGCCCGGATCCACGGTTCCGACTGCTGTCCCGATTCCGGAAAGCCCCGTCGGTGGAGACAAGCTCGGCGAGTGTGGTGTTGTGCTCCCAGACGGCGCTCCCCCGCTCCCGGCCGACATCGCGGCATCCGGATGGGTACTCGCGGACGCCGAGACCGGTGAGGTCCTCGCCGCCAAAGATCCGCACGGTCGCTACCGACCGGCCAGCACCATCAAGATGCTGTTGGCTCTCGTCGCGCTCGACGAACTCGATCTCGACACCGAAATCACTGCAACTGCCGAAGACGCGGACGCCGAAGGTAGTGCCGTCGGCATCGGCAAGGGCGGTAAATACACCAACCGGCAGCTGATGCAAGGCCTGGTCATGGCGTCGGGAAACGATGCAGCGCATGCTCTTGCCCGCCAACTCGGCGGTGACGCTGCGGCCGTATCGAAGATGAATGCCCTCGCCGCCGACCTCGGCGCCCTCGACACCCGCACGGCAACTCCGTCCGGACTCGACGGCCCGGGGATGAGCAGCTCACCGTACGACCTGGCCGTGATTTTCCATACCGCACTGCAGAATCCGACATTCGCCGGTCTGATCCATACCGAGACCGTCGAGTTCCCCGGCTTCCCCAAGGACCCGACAATTCCCGATGATCAGGACCGGCCCGGATTCACACTCGCGAACGACAATCAGTTGCTCTACAACTACGACGGTGCGTTGGGCGGCAAGACCGGCTTCACCGACGACGCCCGCCACACGTACGTGGGTGCTGCGGAGCGTAACGGCCGGAAACTACTGGTGACATTGATGGGCGGCGAAGCCAAGCCGATCCGTCCGTGGGAGCAAGCTGCCCGTCTACTCGACTACGGATATGCACTCCCAGCGAGCACAACCGTCGGCTCGTTGACGGACCGTTCGACCGACGACGCCACGCCCGACGTCACTCGCACACCGTCTGCCGCTGCACCTGGCTCGATCTCGGCAGCGCCAACCGCCACCGACAGAGAGTCGGACACCACTGACCGCGTCCTCATCGGCGCGGTCGGTGGAGTGGTGGTGATCGCGCTGGTGTCGGGAGCAGTCGCACTCAACCGTCGACGGCGCTAGCGCGGCCGACGACGCAGGAAGCCCGAAAGACCCAGGCCGGCAACCGCACCCGTGGCGATCAATGCAACGGCACGCGACGGCGAGGCACTATCGCTGACAACCACGCGCGGCGAGATCACTGCGGGATCGGGCGGAGGAACGAAGGCCAGAGCCATACTTTCCTTTGTCGTCGCCGCCCACGCCGTGCAGAACAGCAGCATCCTCGACGCCGTGAACACGAACACGAGCAAACCGATGATCGGGCCGAATGCCACGCCCGCCGGGCCACCGGTGACGGCAGCGAGGTAGATCGCACCCACCTGCTTGAAGATCTCGAACACAACCGCGGCGATGAGCGCTGCCTGCGCGGCGCTGCGCAGCGTGACGGGCTCGCGCGGTAGCCGGGCGATCACCCACAGGAAGACCGCCCACGTCGCCAGCAGTGACAGCAACAGCGAAACGACTCTGAGCCCCACACCGACACCGGTGATGTTCTCGAGGTTGAGCCACTTCACGATCTGAGTGGCTACCGTCCCGCTGCTCAGCGCCGACATTCCGAGCGAGACGACCATGGCGAGGGCCAGACCGATAAGGGCCCCTGCGTCACCGAGTTTGGTTCGCACGAAACCCTTCGGCTCGCGCTTGCTCTCCCACATGGCCGTCAGCGCGTCGCGAACATTTGCCATCCATCCGAGACCCGCGTAGGCGGCACCCAGGAGACCGAAGATTCCGACGCTGGCGCGCGAGTCGATAGCCGAATCGATCAGTGTGTTGATGGTGTCACCCAAGCTGCCCGGAATGCTCTTGGTGATCTGCTCCTGAATCGACTCCAGGTACTCGGGATGCCCGGCCAATACGAAACCGGCCACCGCAAACGCGACCATCATGATCGGAATCAGTGCCAGGACGCTGAAGTACGTGATTCCCGCAGCGTAGTAGTCGCCTTTTTGCTCTTGGAACCGTCCAGCGGCGCGAACCAGATGATCGAGCCAGGGTCGCGCTGCCCGTTGCTTCTCGAGAAAACTGGGTGCGTCGTCGTCCGTGTCAGCCATTGCCGTCCCCCTCATGTTCGGTCAGGCGCCGTGAGTCCGAATTCGCGTCGGTCAGCCCTTCGGTGCCAGGAATCCGACCTTGTCATAGACAGCGGCGAGAGTGCGTGAAGACACCTCGCGGGCGCGGTGCGCTCCGGCCGCGATGATGCGATCCAGCTCCGCCTCGTCGGCGAGGTAACCGTCCACCTTCGCTTTGAGCGGGGTGACGAACTCGGTCAGCACATCAGCGGTATCGGTTTTGAGGTCGCCGTATCCCTTACCCTCGTAGCCCGCCACCAGAGTCTCGATCGGTACTCCGGAGAGAGCCGACTGAATAGTGAGCAGGTTGCTGACGCCGGGCTTGGCCTGCGGGTCGAAGCGAATCTCGCGCTCGTTGTCGGTGACGGCCGACTTGATCTTCTTCGCCGACACCTTCGGATCGTCGAGCAGGTTGATCAGCCCTGCCGCACTGGCAGCGGACTTGCTCATCTTCGCGGTCGGATCCTGCAGGTCGTAGATCTTTGCCGTGCCCTTGATGATCTGCGGCTCAGGAACGACAAACGCCTTGCCGTAGCGGGTGTTGAACCGGCCGGCCAGATCGCGTGCGAGTTCGAGGTGCTGGCGCTGATCCTCACCCACCGGGACTCGTTGCGGGCGGTACAGGAGGATGTCAGCGGCCATCAGAACCGGATAGGTGAACAAACCGACACTGGCGTTGTCGCTGCCTTGCTTGGCGGACTTGTCCTTGAACTGAGTCATGCGGCTGGCTTCACCGAAACCGGTGATGCAGTTCAGGACCCACGCCAACTGCGTGTGCTCAGGAACTTGACTCTGCACGAACAGCGTCGCCCGATCGGGATCGATACCCACTGCGAGGAGCTGAGCCACCGCAACCTTGGTGCGACGACGCAGTTCCTTCGGGTCCTGCGTCACCGTGATGGCGTGAAGATCCGGAATGAAGTAGAAAGCGTCGAAATCGTCCTGCAACGGAACCCACTGCTGCAGCGCACCCAGGTAGTTGCCGAGGTGGAAAGAATCCGACGTCGGCTGGATTCCGGAAAGCACGCGAGGCTTTGCGGTGGGCTTCTGTTCTGCAGGGGTCGACATGGTTCCGATCTTTTCACGAGTGGAAATCAGTGCAGTGGCGTGGTGCCCGGGTAGTCGAGTTCGACGAGGTCTTCACCGGTGGCGCTGGGGCCGTCCTCATCGAACTGGTAGACGGTCCGAAAAACGACGGGTGCCCATTCTTCGGCGTAGAAGTCCATCGTTCCGCGGAACCACTCCAACTGATCCTGTTGCTCGGACAGTAGAGAACCCGCGCCTCGGATCACAACTACATATCCGGCGCCCAATCCGAGTACATCGTCCAGATCGCGCATGACGTCGTCGAAAGCATCCTTGTTTCGTCCGAAGTGGGACGGAAACTGGAAGGCCGCCGCGAACTCGTCGAAGACCTGCGCCGTGGTCCGCATCTTCTCTCCACGAACCACCCGAATGACAAAATCCTCGCCACGGAGTTCACGCGCAAGATCATCCGCGACCGATTGCTCGCCGCGCAGGGCCACCGAAGTCACGACGGAAGACGGGTCCAGCCACTGCGTCACGCTGACCGTGGACGAGTCGGACATCAGCGAATCCTCACAAACGTGTCGTAGTGATCGAGGGTGTACCACGCCGAACCGTCGTTGCCGGTGACGATTCGCTCGGCGTCGCGGCCTTGGCCGTTCTTCTTCGGGTTCACATCCCATTCCTGATAGACGACACGTCCGCCACCGGCACCGACAGCCGGTAGACGCCCTTCGCTGTTGCGGAAGGTGATGCCGCCCTTGGTGCCCGGCGCGTTGGCGGAATCCGGCCACCTCCCGGCGTCGATCTCCACCAGCGTGGCGAGAACTCGCGCCGGCGCATCGCTGTTCGTCTGCTGTGTTGTCTTGGCAGCGGAACTCGACGGCGCGGAACTCGACGGCGCAGCCTTGGTGGTGGCGCCAGGCTTGGCTTGAACACTCGAGGACTGAATGCTCGAGGACTTGGTGACCGACGACGCCGAAGACGCCGAACTGTCGGAGTCGCGTGAAGAAAGCGTCACCGCCAGCACAAGCGCCACCACGGCAACGACGACGGTGATGATGGCGTTGCGTGTCTTTGCGCTCGGCATTTTCAGACCTTCAGGCATGCCCGTCCCTACCGGTACGAGACGGTGACAGGTGCGTGATCCGACCAACGAAGGTCGTAGGACTCAGCGCGTTCCACGAGGGCAACCTTGGCCCGCTCGGCGTATCCGCGGGTGGCAACCTGGTAGTCGATGCGCCACCCCGAATCGTTGTCGAAGGCTTTTCCTCGGTACGACCACCACGAGTACGGACCGTCGACACCCGGATGGAGGGTGCGGAAGACGTCCACCCACGCGGAGTCCTGCGCGAACAGAAGGTCCATCCATGCGCGCTCCTCGGGGAGGAATCCCGAGGACTTCTTGTTGGTCTTCCAGTTCTTGAGGTCGAGTTCGGTGTGCGCGATGTTCCAATCTCCACTGACCACCACGTGGCGATCGGCAGCCTCGGCCGCCGCAGCGGTGGAGGCGAGGTGAACTGCGAAGGATGCCATGAACCGCTCCTTCTCTTCCTGCTTCGGCGTGAGCGCCTCACCGGAGGGCAGGTACAGGCTCGCGACGGTCAGATCCGCGAAGTCGGCTTCGATGTATCGACCGGCGTCGAGAAACTCGTCGTCCCCGTGGCCGATCCGCACCGCGTCGGGCTCGGTACGTGAGAGCACGGCGACTCCGTTGCGTCCCTTCGCGGACGGCTCGGCGGAGACCAGGAACCATCCGTTGCCGAGCGCCGGTTCGAGAGTCTCGCGAAGCTGATCGTCCGACGCACGCGTTTCCTGAAGGCAGATGAAATCCGCCGACGTCTTCTCCAGCCAGTCGAGCATGCCCTTACGGGCCGCTGCTCGAACGCCGTTGACGTTCACGGACGTGATGGTGTGGGGCGCAAGAATGTGGGAGTCAGCAGTTTGTGGCACGGCAAGCACCGTAGCCGATTCCACCGACGCGGATGGGCTCCCAGATCAGCGCACGGCCCTACGCTGCAGAATCACCGCAACCGCCAGCACGACGAGACCCGCGACGGCCAGCAAAGACCCCACCGCCGCCGGCGCCGTGTACCCGTAACCGGCCGCGATGACGACGCCGCCGATCCACGCTCCGAAGGCGTTGGTGATGTTCAGCGCGGCGTGATTGAGAGAAGCAGCCAGGGTCTGAGCGTCCTCGGCGACGTCCATCAACCGTGTCTGCAGACCCGGAACCATCGAGGACCCCGCGAGACCGATGAGGAAGACGAAGACCAGTGCCGTGTACGGATTGCGCACGGCGATCACGAAGACCGCGAGGATCACCACGAGGGATCCCATCGACAGGAACAAGCCCTTCATCAGTGCGCGATCCGCGAGGTATCCGCCGACGAAGTTGCCGGCCACCATGCCCAGTCCGTAGAGCATGAGTGCGAGGGGAATGAACGAAGCGTCAAGCCCGGACACGTCGGTGAGCGTCGTACTGATGTAGGTGTAGACGGCAAACATGCCGCCGAATCCGACCATGCCCACGATCAGCGTCATCCACACCTGGACACGGCCCAGTGCCCCGAGTTCGGTGATCGGATTCGTCACCGGCATACCGTCCAAACGCGGTATCCAGACGAACAGCGAAGCAACCGTTGCCACTCCGATTACCGCAACCAAGGCGAAGGCGCTGCGCCAGCCGAGTGCCTGACCGATCCAGGCGGCGACCGGTACCCCGATCACGTTGGCCACGGAAAGACCCATCATGACCATCGCCACGGCCTTCGCGCGTTTGCCCGGTTCGGCCAGGTGCGCTGCGACCAGCGCGGCGACTCCGAAGTACGCGCCGTGCGGCAATCCGGCGACGAAGCGAGCCATCATCAGCGTCGTGTACGAGGGCGCGAAAACCGAAGCGGCATTGCCGACGGTGAAGGCGACCATGAGCGCGATCAACAGTGTGCGGCGCGGTACCCGTGCGGTGAGAGCAGCGATCAGCGGAGCGCCGACGACAACGCCGAGCGCGTACGCGGAGATCACGTGGCCTGCGATGGGTTCCGAGACGCCGAGCCCGGATGCCATTTCCGGGAGCAATCCCATGGCGACGAACTCGGTGGTGCCGATACCGAAACCGCCGAGGGCGAGAGCGAGCATCGCCGGACCTCTGGCGGAACGAACCCCGGGTGTCGAGGCGTCAGAACGGGAGAGGGTAGACGAAGTCACTGATCAATTGTGATCTCACACCTGGTTGAACTTCCAAGTGAGAGCGGGTGAGTTCACTCACGTGAGACCGCGAACACAGATGGGACGCCCGGTTTCCCGGACGTCCCATTCGAGAGGTGAAGCGGTGAATCTACTTCGCGGCCATGGCCTTCTGCAGGTTCACGTCGAGCGCGCCGAGGAACTCCTCGGTGGTCAGGTAGCCCTGATCGCCGCCGACCAGCATCGAGAGGTCCTTGGTCATCTGGCCGCTTTCGACGGTCTTGATGACAACGTCTTCGAGCGCCTGCGCGAAGCCGATGACCTCAGGGGTGCTGTCGAGCTTGCCACGGTGCTCGAGCCCACGGGTCCACGCGAAGATGGATGCGATCGGGTTGGTCGAGGTGGGCTTGCCCTGCTGGTGCTGACGGTAGTGACGCGTCACGGTGCCGTGAGCAGCCTCTGCCTCACAGGTCCGTCCGTCCGGTGTGAGCAGAACCGACGTCATGAGGCCGAGCGAGCCGAAGCCCTGGGCCACGGTGTCGGACTGGACGTCACCGTCGTAGTTCTTGCATGCCCAGACGTAGCCGCCCTCCCACTTGAGTGCGGAAGCGACCATGTCGTCGATGAGGCGGTGCTCATAGGTCAGACCTGCGGCATCGAACTCAGCCTTGAACTCGGTCTCGTACACGTGCTGGAAGATGTCCTTGAAGGCACCGTCGTACGCCTTGAGAATGGTGTTCTTGGTGGACAGGTACACCGGGTAGTTCTGCTGCAGTCCGTAGGTGAGCGACGCGCGAGCGAAGTCACGGATGGACGTGGTGAAGTTGTACTGCCCCTGGACGACGCCGCCCTCTTCGGGGAAGTTGACCAGTTCGTGCTCGATCGGTGCGCTGCCGTCCTCAGGCGTGTAGGTGATCATCACCTTGCCGGGGCCGGGGACCTTGAAGTCTGTGGCGCGGTACTGGTCGCCGAATGCGTGACGGCCGATGATGATCGGCTTGGTCCAGCCCGGAACGAGTCGCGGAACGTTGGAGATGATGATCGGTGCGCGGAAGATCGTGCCGCCGAGAATGTTGCGGATCGTTCCGTTCGGGGAACGCCACATCTTCTTGAGACCGAATTCCTCGACACGTGCCTCGTCCGGCGTGATCGTGGCGCATTTGACGCCGACGCCGTGCTTCTGGATCGCGTGCGCTGCGTCGATGGTGACCTGGTCGTCGGTCTCGTCGCGGTACTCGATACCGAGGTCGTAGTACTCGAGGTTCACATCGAGATACGGATGGATCAACTTGTCTTTGATGAACTGCCAGATAATGCGCGTCATCTCATCGCCGTCGAGTTCGACGACGGTGCCCTCAACCTTGATTTTGGACATGGGTGCTTCGCGTCCTCCTAGGAAGTTTCCCTGGTTACACGGTTGCGGTCACACTTTGTGAGTGGGTCCGCGAACGGTTCGATTATCAAACCTAGACGGTGTGGACTGATCTCGGGAGATGAGTCCCAAACAAGACAAGCGTACTGCTAACCCGTGAGGCCGCAACCGGCAGGTCCACCCATCCGTCTCTACTCGCGAGTAACTTTTGCCTGCTAGTGGGCTGCGTCGCTCTGCCTCGCGTGCGGTTGCGGCTCACATTTCGCCCCGCGTCAGGACTGCGCTCACTTCCCGGTAGAATCCGACGTGGTCATGAGTGCCAGCGTCAAGCCCCGGCTCGCTGGACGGCAACCCTCCAACCGCGGTGGGGTGCCCCGGGTGATGACCAGGTTTCCCGACGTGGATCTGCTCGCGCAGTTCCACCGCAATTCGGGTGACAAGCGCGGGTCCGACAGGGACGGACCCCAGACCGGGCCGAGCCCCACGGAGGTTTTTCAGTATGTGTCGCACTTGTAGATAGACCCCAGCACGGGGCGGCGATCATTCGCCCCCGTCCGACATCTATCCGTCAGACCACTGGAGTGAAAAAATCATGACCGACAACACAGCCGACGCCGCAGCAACTTCTGATCCGACCGCGAACTGGTCGTTCGAGACCAAGCAGGTGCACGCCGGGCAAACAGCGGACACCGCCACCAATGCGCGCGCTCTGCCGATCTACCAGACCACCAGCTACGTCTTCGACAGCACGGATCACGCTGCGGCACTGTTCGGCCTCGCCGAGCCGGGCAACATCTACACGCGGATCATGAATCCCACACAGGACGCCGTCGAGCAGCGCATCGCTGCCCTCGAAGGCGGAGTCGCCGCACTCCTCCTCTCCTCGGGTCAGGCTGCCGAGACCATCGCGATCCTCAACATCGCCGAGGCCGGCGACCACATCGTCTCCAGCCCGTACCTGTACGGCGGCACGTACAACCTCCTGCATTACACCCTTCGTAAGCTGGGCATCGAAGTCACGTTCGTCGAGGATCCTGACGATCTCGACCAGTGGCGCGAAGCAATTCGCCCGAACACGAAGGCGTTCTACGGCGAAACGATCGCCAATCCGAAGAACCACATTCTCGACCTACCCGGCATCTCGTCGCTGGCCCACGAGAACGGTCTTCCGTTGATCGTGGACAACACTGTCGCGACGCCGTACCTGCTCCGCCCGCTCGAACACGGCGCCGACATCGTCGTCCACTCCGCCACCAAATACCTTGGCGGACACGGCACCGCGATCGCCGGCGTCATCGTCGACGGCGGCACCTTCGATTGGACGCAGGGTCGCCATGCGAACTTCACGACGCCTGATCCCAGCTACCACGGCGTCACCTTCGCAGACCTCGGCGCGCCGGCGTTTGCTCTCAAGGCTCGCGTCCAACTGCTGCGCGATCTCGGCTCCGCCGTGGCGCCGTTCAACGCGTTCCTCATCGCGCAGGGCATCGAAACCTTGAGCCTGCGCATCGAGCGTCACGTGTCCAATGCACAGAAGGTCGCCGAGTTCCTCGACCGCCACGGCGAGGTGGCCTCCGTTTCCTACGCGGGACTTCCCTCCTCGCCTTGGTTCGAACGCGGAAAGCAGCTGACGCCCAAGGGAACCGGCGCCATCGTCACCTTCGAGCTGCCCGGCGGGATCGATGCGGGCAAGAAGTTCGTCAACGCCCTGACACTGCACAGCCACGTCGCCAACATCGGTGATGTTCGCTCACTCGTCATCCACCCCGCGTCGACGACGCACTCGCAGCTCACCCCCGAAGAGCAGCTCGCTTCGGGTGTCACGCCCGGACTCGTCCGCCTCGCGGTCGGGATCGAGGGAATCGACGACATCCTCGCCGATCTCACCGTCGGCCTGGCTGCGGTGGCAAACTCGTGACCGTGAACGAATTGGAGCCCAGGATCGACCTCCTACCCCCGGCCGACGGTCAGGTGGGGTTCGTCGACATCGGCGCCCTGGAACTCGAAAGCGGCGCGGTACTCCCATCCGTTTCGCTCGCCGTTCAGCGGTGGGGTGAGCTGTCCCCGAACTGCGACAACGTCGTACTCGTCGAGCACGCACTGACCGGAGACTCGCACGTCACCGGTCCGATCTCCGCGAATCAGCCATCCCCCGGCTGGTGGAACGGGATGGTCGGCCCCGGCGAACCGATCGACACCGGCGAATGGTGCGTCATCGCAACCAATGTCCTCGGTGGTTGTCGCGGCACGACCGGTCCCAGTTCACTGGCCGACGACGGCAAGCCGTGGGGCAGCAGGTTCCCGGAGATCTCCATCCGGGATCAGATCGCGGCGGAGAAGAAGCTTGTCGATCTGCTCGGGATCGACCAGTTGGCCTCGGTGGTCGGCGGATCCATGGGCGGCATGCGCACCCTCGAGTGGGCAGTTACCTACCCGGACAGCATTCGCTCCGCGTTGGTGCTCGCAACCGGTTCACGGGCGACCGCAGATCAGATCGGCACCCAGACGACGCAGATCGCGGCCATCGTCTCCGATCCCGACTGGCAAGGCGGTAACTACCACGGAACGGGTCGGGCACCGCGCGCCGGACTCGGCATCGCTCGTCGCATCGCGCACCTGACGTATCGCTCCGAGTCGGAACTGGATGCGCGCTTCGAGAACTCCGCCCAGAACGACGAAAACCCTTGGAACGGTGGACGATACGCTGTGCAGAGTTACCTGGAACATCAGGCGGACAAGCTCGTCGACCGCTTCGACCCGAGCACGTACGTCCTCCTGACCGAGGCCATGAACCGGCACGACATCGGCCGTGGACGCGGCGGCGTTGCAGCGGCGTTGGCATCGATCACGGCACCGGTCGTCGTGGGCGGCGTGGATTCGGATCGGCTGTATCCCCTTCGTTTGCAAGAGGAGATCGCCGACGGAATTTCCACGTGCAGCGGCCTCGAGATTCTCAAGTCCAAGGACGGCCACGACGGCTTCCTGACGGAGGCGGACGCCGTTGCTGGACTCCTTCGCCGCACGATGGAGTTCGCACGCACGGCTCGCTGATCCGGCACAGAGCCACATTTTCAGAATTCGTCAATGTCGGGAAAACCACAGCTGATCTGCGGGTTTTCCCGACATTTTCATTGGCGAACGTGAGCCGGCGCGGCTAGCATCGGCGAACGTGAATCAGCCATGCTCGACGCGCCTGCAGGCTACGTACATTCCCGAGCACATGTCCTTCGCGTTCTGGGGTGACGCAGACCCGGCAGCGCGGCTGTCGGCGCTGGGGATGCCGACCGGATCGCCGGGCATGTGCAGGCTTGCGATCCCGGTCGACGAGTCGATCACAGCAACCGACGTCGAAGCACAACTGCTCGACCTCACCACCGCGATCGACGCGTTCCACAACCTCGATGCAGGTCGCGGCGACCTCGGACCGTCGTTGCTCGCGTGGAAGCGCGTCATCGACACCGGCGCACATGACATTCCGACCGCAGCGCATGCAGCGATCGACCGTGACGACACGAAAATCAGAAGCGCCCGGTCCACGCTGCAATTGTTCACACAAGCGCGCGCGGCCATCGAGAGTCTTCGCCGAGCAAAGATTCAGGCGACATTGCGCCCGTATCAAGTGCAGGGAGTTGCCTGGTTGACTGCACTGTCGGGTTCGGGCGGTGGGATCTTGGCCGACGAGATGGGTTTGGGTAAGACACTGCAAGCGATTTCGATGATCGCGATCCGCGCCGACGACGGTCCGCATCTGGTTGTGTGTCCCACCTCGGTGATCGGAAACTGGCGCCGCGAGATCGAGCGATTCGCTCCGCATCTGCCACTGCATGTTCATCACGGGACTGCTCGCGCACTTCCCACTAGTATGCCCGCCGGCACCACGGTTCTGACCAGCTACAGCGTCTTGCGTTCCGATGCGGCCCAATTGAGCCCGATCCACTGGAGTTCGGTGATCTTCGACGAGGCGCAGCAGATCAAGAACCCCGCTTCCCTCGCTGCGAAAGCGGCAATGCAGTTGTCGGCCGACGTCAAGGTGGCGATGACCGGCACGCCGGTGGAGAACCGCCTCGAAGAGTTGTGGTCCCTCTTTCGCGTCGCAAATCCGGGCGTCCTCGGAACACGCGCACGTTTTCGTCAACGCTTTGCCCTACCGATCGAATCCGGTCGATCCGCCACTGCGGCGAACAGGCTTGCCGCGGTCATCGATCCTTTCATTCTGCGCAGAACCAAAGACACAGTGGCCAAGGATCTTCCGCCCAAACAGTTCTCCACTGTCTCGTGCACTCTGACATCGGAACAGGCGCGGATCTATCGGTCGGCAGTTGCCGATGCTTTCGACACCGGATTGGGTACGGGAATTGCCCGGCGCGGCAACATCCTTGCGCTGCTGACCACCCTCAAACAGGTATGCAATCACCCCGCGCAGGTGACCGGTGATACGGACGACCTCTACGGAAGATCCGGAAAGCTCGACCGCGCAACGGAAATGATCGCCGAGATCGTCGACGACGGCGATCATGCGCTGATCTTCACGCAGTACCGGACGATGGGCGAGATGCTTTCGCGGCACCTGGGATCCGAATTGGGAATCGGCGCCGTGCCTTTCCTCCACGGCGGCCTGAGCACCGACAAGCGCGACGGGATGGTCGACGCGTTCCAGAACGACGCGGATTCCCCGCCGGTTCTGATTCTGAGCCTGCGCGCCGCCGGCTTCGGCCTCAACCTCACTCGCGCGAGTCACGTCGTGCACTACGACCGGTGGTGGAACCCAGCCGTCGAAGATCAGGCAACCGACCGGGCACACCGCATCGGCCAGAAGCGCACGGTCAACGTCCACACCTTGGTGACGGGCGGAACCGTGGAGGATCACATCGCTGCGATGCACGAGTCCAAACGAGCTGTGGCCGATGCTGTTTCCGGGAACGTCGAGGCCGCGCTGGCCGATCTTCCCGACACCGAACTGCGTGAACTTCTCGAACTGGATGGCGCGGTGATTATCTGATGGCCAACGAATTCGGTGTCACCGCTTGGGGTCGGGCGTGGCTGCGGACGGTGGAGCGGACCGCGGCATCAGGTCCGAACCCGTCCCTGCCGACGGCTCGTACCCTCGCACGCAACGGGTCGGTGGAATTCACCGTGGTCTCATCGGGGACCGTCGTCGCGGCGGTGAGCACCAAAGCAAAAACCTCGTCGGTGACGATTGGTGTCCCGCTGTGGACCAGATCCGAAATCGCTGCAGTGAAGAGCCTTCTCCGCTCGGCTGGAAAGGCCAACAGATCCGTCTCGACCGGCGAGCTGCCGGACAGCGTCGTCACCGAACTTCAGGCTCGAAATATCGCAGTCGCCGTTGATCTTTCGGAGTGCACTGCCAGCTGCGACTGCTCGGGTCGGCGCTCGCCGTGCGTTCACCATCTCGCCGCGATCTACGCTCTGGCCGGGCGGATCGACGAGGAACCAGTCCTCGCAGTGACGCTGCGAAGTGCACCGGACAAGGCCGGAAAGAAGTCGGCATCCACACAGTCACCGGAGTGGATCCCGTTGAGCGACATCGACATCCGCTCGTTCTACGGGAACTGACCTTCTCAGTCGGTACCGAGCGGATCGATGGTCAGGGCAAGCGTCGCGATCAACGCTCCCATGACGCCCATCGCCGCGGTGTCGAAAACCCTTCCGCGCACGGCAAGCAACCCCACACGATTCTCGGGAACGAACCACCGCGCGGCAGCACCGATGATGACGGCAACACCGAAGACAAGGGCGCCGCGGCGCCACCGGTCGGCCAGCACGAGAACAACAGCTGCCGCGATCACGGCAAGGACCGCGAGCATGGGCAGATTCTTCTTCGCGAGGCCGACCAGTGAGGACATCGGACTCAGACTCCGGCCAGAACCCGCTCGGCGCGCTCGACCACGTTGGTGATCAGGAACGCGCGGGTCAGCGGTCCGACACCACCGGGGTTGGGTGAGACGAACCCGGCGACCTCGTTGACGTCGGCTGCAACGTCGCCGCGCAGGCCGTCGTCGGTGCGACTGACGCCGACATCGAGGACCGCCGCTCCGGGCTTGACCATGTCTGCGGTGATGAGACCGGGAACGCCGGCGGCGGCGACGATGATGTCGGCGCGGCGAACCTCGGCTGCGAGATCGCGGGTACCGGTGTGGCAGAGCGTGACCGTGGCGTTCTCGCTACGACGCGTCAGCAACAGTCCGATCGGGCGACCGACCGTGACGCCGCGTCCGACAACCACCACGTGTGCGCCGGCAATCGGGACCTCGTAGCGACGCAGAAGGTGGAGGATTCCACGTGGGGTGCACGGCAGGGGCGCTTCCTTGCCTAACACCAGTCGACCGAGGTTGACCGGATGCAAGCCGTCGGCATCCTTGTCAGGGTCGATGCGCTCGAGGGCCGCGTTCTCGTCGAGGTGCTTGGGAAGGGGCAACTGGACGATGTAGCCGGTGCACTCGGGATTGGCGTTGAGCTCGTCGATCGTCGCGTTGAGTTGCTCCTGCGTGATGTCGGCAGGCAGGTCGCGTCGCAAAGAATTGATACCGACCTTGGCGCAGTCGTTGTGCTTGCCGCGCACGTAAGCAGCGGATCCGGGGTCGTCGCCTACCAGGATGGTGCCCAAGCCGGGTGTGATGTCCTCTGCCTTCAGAGCGCTCACCCGCACCTTCAGGTCTTCGAAGATTTCGTCGCGGGTAGCTTTGCCGTCGAGGATCGTTGCAGTCACGGCGACCATTGTTCCAGGTTAGGGTCGATGAGTGACAACGGCTCCGGAACTACGCGGCCCGAGAGTGGTCCTCTCCCCGCTCGCGCCCGATCATCACGCCCGTCTGCGGGCAATTCACCTGCACCCGGACGTCGTGCAGTGGTGGCAAAATCCCGACGACGACTGGCCTGCGGCGCCAGAAGCCGGCACCACGCGCTACAGCATCTTCTACGGAGACCAACTGATCGGCTTCATCCAGTGGTACGAAGCCGAGGACGACCCCGACTTCCGCCACGCCGGGCTCGACTTGTTTCTCGATCCCGACTTCCACAGCCAAGGGTTCGGTCGCGAATCGATACGGGTGCTGTGTGCCCATCTGATCGACGACCTCGCATTCCACCGTCTGGTCATCGACCCCGAGGTCGATAACTCCGTCGCCATCGCGTGCTATCGATCTGTGGGATTCAAGGACGTCGGGGTGATGCGCGAGTACTCGCGAGATCGCCACGGTGTGTGGAAGGACGGTCTGTTGATGGATCTCCTTGCTCGGGAATTCATCCGCTGATCGACTGGGACGAGCGCGAAAGGACCGACATCATGTTGCTGGACAAGGAATTCACGGCCACCTTGCAGAAGAGCGACGCCAAGGGCGGGTGGACTTATGTGATCTGGCCGGAGTCCGCCGAGTTCTTCGGCACCCGCGGCCTGGTCAAGGTTCGCGGGACGATCGACGGACATCCGTTCCAGAGTTCGTTCATGGCCTTGGGAGACGGCAACCACAAGCTGCCGGTCAAAGCCGATCTTCGCAAAGCCATCGGCAAGGAGACGGGCGAACTGGTGACTGTGCACCTCGAGGAGCGCTTGCAGAGCTAGGCGCCACTACTTCATGTCGACGACAAGACCGTGCGCCGACGCATAAGCCACGGCCTGCATCAACTCGATCTGCGCGTTTCCGACAGACGCGGACGTCCACAGACTCGGGTCGATCCGCGCACCGCGCAGGTCTGCACCCTCGAGTTTGAGTCCACCCGTGCGAGCACCGGACAGATCCGCCGACGCCAGAACCGCGCCCCGCATGTCGGCCCGAACCAGGTTCGCTTCACGGAAGCGGCATGAGGTGAAGTCGATCTTCCTCAAGTCCGCCCCGCCCAGTGAGGTCAACGAGAAGTCGACTTCGTCGAGCGTCAACGGCCGGATACGGCAACCGTCGAACGTCGACCCGAGCAGACTGCAGTTTCGGAACGTGCTGTGCCACAGGCTGGTCCGAGCAAAATTGCACGAACGGAACGCCGTTCCCGTATGTACGGACTCCCCCAGATCGGTGCCGGTGAAATCGCAGTCGGTGAACACCACCGATTCCGTCGTGAGTCCGGTGAGATCGGCGTCTCGGAAATTGCAATTGGTGAAAGTGCGCTGACGCCACTTCTGCCCAGCCAGTCGCGCGTCTGAATAATCTTCGCCGACGACGTCGTCGGATTCTTCGGGGAGCATGCCGTCCATACTGCCCCGCCGCACCGACACCGTTTCGACCGCCTAGGTCTCGCAGGCCACGCCGTCACCGTCGCGATCGAGCTTGGACGAATAGCCCGGATCGCCTCGGTAGATCGGGGCAGCACCGGCCGCTCGCACCGCTGAGCAGTTGGCGTAATAGACCCCCGCATCAGGCACCTTGGCCGGCGGCGGAACGTACGCCGGTTCCGTTGTCTTCGGCGGCGTGTACGCCGGAGCGGGCGGAACGTACGGCGTAGTCGTGGTCTCCGGGACCTGCGGCACCAGCGGCACTATTGCCACGGTGGTCGTCGTCGGTGGCTGCACGATCGTTGTCGTCGTCGGCAAGAGGGACGAAGTTGTGGTCTTCGTCGTCGATGGGACAGTGGTTTTGGTTGCCGTCGCTGCAGCTGTCGTCGAAGAGGTCACAGCAGGCGTCGTCGATTCTTCCGACTTGCCCGCCCCCGTCGCCGCAGCGATGGCCACCAACCCCACGACTGCTGCGCCGGCGATCCACGGCCACTTACGCCGCGTCTTGCCTTCCTCAGCGTTTGCGTCCGGCGACGGAGATCCCGGTGCACCGAAGACTTGCGTCGGAGTACCGAATGCTTGAGTGGGTGCATCGACGCCCTTGGGCCGTGTCTGGGCGGTCCACTGCTGACCGTCCCAGTAACGGTCGATCGTGGGGTCGAAGGGGTCGGGGTTCCAACCGGCGGGAGGGTTCATGAAATGTCCGTTCTGAGAAGAGTGCCGGAAATAGGTTCGCACGGACTGGCCGGTTTGTTACCAATTCGCCCACACTTCTCGACGGCTCTTCTCGCCGACGCGGGCAGCGATATGCCGCCCGGTACAGTTCCTCGCGTGTTCCGAGTGATGTTCCACGAGCCCCGCATCCCACCCAACACCGGAAACGCGATCCGCATGGTCGCGGGCACCGGTTGCGAACTCCACCTGGTCGGCCCTCTCGGGTTCGACTTGTCGGAGCCGAAACTCAAGCGCGCAGGCTTGGATTACCACGATCTGGCGACTGTCACGGTCCACGAGAACCTTGCTGCGGCGTGGGAAGCCGTCACGCCCGCGCGCGTGTTCGCCTTCACCGCGCACGCGACCACGTCCTATGCCGATATCGCCTACCAACCCGGCGACGTCCTGCTATTCGGGCCAGAACCCACCGGACTGTCCGAAGAGGTATTGGCGGACGAACACATCACCGAGCGCCTGCGTATCCCGATGCTTCCCGGACGCCGATCCCTCAACCTGTCCAACGCTGCCGCCCTGGTGACGTACGAGGCCTGGCGCCAGAACGGGTTCAAGGGCGCCGTCTGATCGACGTCAGTAGACGTCCCGGACGTAGCGCTTCTCCGCCGAAAGAGCCTTCACATACGCCTCGGCACTACGAGGGGCCAGTTTTCCGTGTTGAGCGACCACCCCGTTGAGGGCACTGTCGACATCCTTGGCCATCCGGTTGGCATCGCCGCAGACGTAGAAGTGTGCACCCCTCTGCAACCACTCCCACAGCTGCGCGCCCCGCTCACGCATCCGGTCCTGCACGTAGATCTTGTCGGCTTGATCCCGGGAAAATGCGAGGTCGAGTTCGGTGAGAAAGCCGTCTTTCCGCAATTCTTCAATTTCTTCGCGGTAGTAGAAGTCGGTCGCGGCATGCTGTTCTCCGAAGAACAGCCAGTTCGGACCCGTGTGCCCCAACGCCCGCCGCTCATGCAGGAAAGCACGGAACGGTGCAATGCCGGTCCCCGGACCGACCATGATCATCGGGGTCTCGGGATCGGAAGGGGGCCGGAAGTGAGTCGACTTCTGCACGTAAATTCCGATGTCGTCACCGTCAGCATGATCTGCGAGATACGTCGAGCACACTCCACGGCGTGGGACGCCCGCGACGTTGTATCGGACGGCGGACACCGTCAACTGCACTTCGCGTGGGTTCTCTTTCGGACTCGAAGAAATCGAATACAACCGCGGCTGAAGCGGTTTGAGTAACGAGAGCCATTCGTCGGTTGAAGCACGAACCGGCGACTGCGCAAGTACGTCGACGGACTGTCGTCCCCACGACCAGTCTTTGAGCGTGGAGATGTTCTCCGGCTTCATCAACTCGGCCAGGTCCGCATCGCGAGTCCGTTGATGCACGAACCGAATCATGTCGCTCGAGATTCGAGTGATCTCCAGGCGTTCGGTCAGCGCGGTACGCAAGGTCATCGCGCCGTACTGCCCCAGATCGACGGTCTCCTCACCGTCGAGGCCGGTAAGGGTGAGCCACTCGTCGACAAACGGGGAGCTGTTTCGCGGCCAGACTCCGAGAGCGTCGCCGGCTTCGTAGCTGACCGTGTCGTCCGGAAGGTGAAAACCCAACTGCCGCACGTCTTTGGAAGAGCCTGGCCGGTTGAGCACGACATTGCGCGTCAAAGCTGTAGTCAGTGGCGCCTTCTTGTTGTACTGCAGCGGCGCCGACATCGCCGGTAAAATCGGCGCGGCCACAGCAGTTGTGCCGGAGTTCTTCAATGCAACGACGACGTCGGTCGACTCGCCCGCCTCCGTGCTCTGAAGTTCGGCCGTGACCGCGTCGAGCCATCCAGCAGCTGTGTCTTCGAAATCAGGCTCGCAGTCGACGCGATCGACGATACGACTGGCTCCCAGTTCAGCAAGGCGAGCGTCGAGTTTTCGCCCGTGTCCACAGAAGTCGTCGTAGTTCGAGTCCCCGAAAGCAATTACTGCATAACGTGTCTCGACCATGCTGGGCGCTGTGTCAGCAGCCAAGGCTTCCCAGAAACCGCTGCCGTTGTCCGGGGATTCGCCGTCACCGGAGGTACTGGTGATCAGCAGGACCTCTCGGGTGGCCGCCAGGTCGGCAGCCGGGAACTCGTCCATTGCGTGTATCACCACGGGCAAACCGACTTCCCCGAGACGAGCAGCGCAGGCGGCGGCAAACTCCTCCGCGTTTCCGGTCTGCGATGCCCAGAGCACGACGATCGGCGCCCGCTCGGAGGCAGTGTCCGTACCCGATGACAACGCGGGCCCGTCAGTGCCAGGGAGTGAGGTCCTTGAGTACAGGCCGGCCAAGACACCGTCTACCCACATCCGCTTTTCGCCATCGAAGGGTGCAGCCGGAGGCAAGGTCGGCACTCCGACAGTGCGATCGGCATCCGCACGCAACGCCGCGAGAAGACCTGCCAGGTAGCTCTGTTGGAGCGGATCGAATACCACTGCAGGTGTTCCTGTTTGGCCGATGACATCAGCGAGGACATCGGTTCGCGACAAAGCCCGATCAGTCGCCACGGGAGCCACCCGCGGCGATTCGGCGAGCTCCGTTTCGGGCGTGTTCACGGCGACCTTCGTCATAGTGACGGCACAGGCTTTGAACTCCGGTTGCTGGGAGGCAGGGTCGATGGCGTCGTTGGTGACGGCGTTGATCGAGAGATACTCGCCGAAGGCGTCGTTCCAGTGAAACGGTGCGAAGCAGTTTCCCGGACGCACTCGGTCGGTGACCACGGCCGGGAGCACTGCGCGGCCGCGGCGTGAGGCGACCTCGATCGCGTCCTTGTCGACGACGCCGAGGCGTGTGGCGTCGTCGGGATGGATCTCGACAAAGGGCCCGGGATTGAGTTTGTTCAGCTTGGCCACCTTGCCGGTCTTGGTCATGGTGTGCCACTGGTGCGCAAGACGACCGGTGTTGAGCAGGAACGGATAGTCGTCGTCGGGCATTTCGGCGGGAAGCATGTGTGGCCGGGCGAAGAACATCGCGCGGCCCGTGGCGGTGGGGAACGCGAGGCGTGGAGTGCTGCCGTCCTCTCGGACCAGAAGCCTCTGACTGACACCGTCATTGAGGTATCGGATGGGATGACGGTCCTGATCACTGTCTGGCGGGCATGGCCACTGGATCGACGTCTTGCGGAGCCGCTCGTAGGTGACGCCGCGTAAGTCGTAGCCGGTCTTCGGATTCCAGAACTGCTTGATCTCTTCGAACACCTCTTCGGCGCAGGTGTAGGTGAACGCTTCGGCGTACCCCATCTCGCAGGCGATCCGGGCGATGATCTGCCAATCAGGCAGCGCCTGCCCAACCGGATCCAGTGCCTGCTGAAAGAGCGTCAGGTTGCGTTCGGAATTGATCATCACTCCGTCGGACTCTGTCCACAGCGACGCGGGCAGCAGAACATCGGCGTATTCGTTGGTCTCGGTGCCCAGGAAAGCATCCTGGGTGATGACGAGGTCGGCCTTCTCCAAGCCGTCGATGACGGTCTTGCGGTTGGCCACCGTCGCAACGGGATTGGTGCAGATGATCCAGCACGCTTTGATGTCGCCCGCCGCCATTCGGGAGAACATGTCGATGGTGCCACCGCCGATGTCGGTGCGCAGCGAGCCCTGCGGGATCCCCCATCGCTCCTCGACGAAGTCGCGATCGGCGTCGACCATCACGGCGCGCTGACCTGGCAAACCTGGCCCCATGTAGCCCATTTCACGCCCACCCATGGCGTTCGGCTGACCGGTCAACGAGAACGGACCGCTGCCGGGCTTGCAGATCGCACCGGTCGCAAGGTGAAGGTTGCAGATGGCGTTGGTGTTCCACGTGCCGTGGGTGCTCTGGTTCAAACCCATTGTCCAACAGCTCATCCAGTTGGCGGCCTCACCGATCCACTGCGCTGCCGTGTGGATGTCGGCTTCGGAGATACCGGTGATCTCGCTGACCTTCGCAGGCGTGTACTCCGCGAGGAAACTGGGCATGACCTCCCAGCCTTCGGTGAAGTCGGCGATGAAGTCCGGATCTGTGTGGCCGTTTACGACGAGCAGGTGGAGTAGTCCGTTGAGTAGCGCGAGATCGGTGCCGGGAGCGATCTGCAGGAACAAGTTCGCCTTGTCGGCGGTGGCGGTGCGTCGAGGATCGACGACGATCAACTTCGCGCCTGCCTTGATCCGCTCCTGCATCCGCAGAAAAAGGATCGGATGGCAGTCCGCCATGTTCGCGCCGGTCACGAAGAACACGTCGGCGTGTTCGAAGTCCTGATAGGAACCGGGCGGTCCGTCGGCCCCGAGTGACTGCTTGTAGCCGGTGCCGGCACTCGCCATGCACAAACGGGAATTCGATTCGATCTGATTGATCCCGATGAAGCCCTTGGCCAGTTTGTTCGACAGGTACTGAGCTTCGAGTGACATCTGCCCGGACACGTACAACGCAAACGCGTCGGGACCGTGCTCGTCGATTATTGCCCGCAGGCGCTGGGCGGTGTCAGTGATGACTGCGGCCATGTCCGCCGCTTCGATCGCATCACCTCGGCGCGGACGGCGATATGCAGATTCCATGCGCCCCGGGCCGGCGAGCATGTCTGCGGTCGTGGTGCCTTTGGTGCACAGACGCCCGAAGTTGGTGGGATGTGTCTTCAGACCGGAAGACTTCGCAGCCTTCCGACGCCCCGTCTCGGGATCAGTGATGATGTCGAGGACAAGACCACAGCCCACCCCGCAGTATGCGCAGAGTGTGTCGACACTGGTGGTGGTGGTGAGTTGAGCGCCCATCGATTCATGCATCCCTTCGACCGAGGATCAAGGTCGACTTCCATCTTCGGATGCAGTTGTTTCGGGAGTTCATGCCCGATGTTGCGTATCAATCACTCTTTCCTCACCGCCGCCTTCGGACTGATGTGCGCTCCCGGAACCATCAGTCGTCGACGGGCCGGGGTACGCGAATGCCCAGTTCTACGCCCTGCCGCCGAATCGAGCGATGTAGTGCCAGACCTTTTTGACGTCCTGCGGATCGTAAGAGCCGCGCCGGGCGAGACCCTGGACGGCAGGCGTCAGTCGACCATCGAGCGCAACCTCTCGGGCAATGTCGACGACGGTAGCTCCCCGATAGTCGGGATGTTCGGCGACCTCGTCGGCGTCGACCGCGTAACCGTCGTGCCACAACACCTGGCACGTGAGCGAGTGGGCGATCTCTTCGATCCGTGTGCCCCGGTAACTCGGATCCAGAACGAGCGCCTCGACGTCCGCTCCGATGTCGACGACGCCGTGAACGTGCGCCTCGATGTAGTGGTCGAGCGGATCCTCGAACTCGGCGGCTACGGCAGCGTCAACCAAGCTCATCGCTTCCGCCGTTCCGAAGAGGCCGGACTCGAAGACGCTGTCCGGAAAGCAAAAAGTGGTGCGGTCGAGCGTGTGCTCGGCAAGCCGGAAGTAGGACGAGCCGAATCGAGGAGATGCCCCGTACAGATCGGCGGAAAAGTTCAATGATCCGTACTTCGGCCGTTCCGACAGCTCTCGCTCGTCGTACGCTCCGCCGAAAATCCGACTCTCCCAACGCCAACGGTCGCCGCCGTGGTGTGCCGTCAGTCCCCCGTTGCTCGTACGAGTCTCGAACTGGGTCACATAGGCGCCTTGACGTGCGATCGAGGCCAGTGTCAGACCACTTTCAAAAGGGAGGTCTGGATGAAAGTGCAACGTCACCCGGTGATTTCGATCCAGCGGGCCACCCTTCGAGAGGTCGTGCACGTGCGCAATCGCGGCGGACGCGGGAGAGGAATCGACAGGCATTCGCCCATTATCCGGATACGGAAGCATCACCAGTGAAGAAGTCGACCAGCGAGTAGGGTGCGCCTTCACCGAGGCAGAGATCAAGGATCACGTGCAAGTCCGCGCATTCCTCGCGACCGTCGCCACGCGGTGGGAAGAACTCGACTCCGCGAAGTACCCGTTCCTCAATCGGGTGACGGCACGACTGCGCGATCACGACGACCGCGAGCAGTTCCTGGCAGGCATCAACCTCACCCTCGCGGGGATCGACACCGTCCGATAGCAGCCGCAGCCGTCAGCGTGAATGAACAGCGGTGTTGGAACCGAGCGCAATGTCGAGGAAATCTCGTGCCGCACCGCGCAATCCGCGATCGGGATCCCAGACGGCCTGCAGTCGCCGCGGCATCCGCAAGCCGTCGACGTTGACCGCGACCAGTCGGCCGTCCGTCAGGTCGGCCGCAACCGCCAGCGACGACAGAACGGCCGGGGCGTTGCCTGCCACCACCGCAGCCTTGACGGCGGTGCACGAGGTGAGCTCGAGCAACGGCGGCACACAATCGGGAACAGCATTCTCGAGCGTCAGACGGGTACCGGACCCTGACTCGCGCTGAATGAGCGGTGTGCGCGCGAGGTCCGCGACCGGAACCGGCGCACCATTCGCCCAGTCATGCCCCGGTGGAACCACCACGACGAGGTGATCACGCGCCACCTCGCACGACGCGAGCGCTGACGGCACATCCGGCCCTTCGACAAATCCGATATCAGCCTTGCCTGCCTGGACTTGAGCGGAGACGTCCGAGGAGTTGTGCAAACTCACCGACGCTACGACGTTGGGGAACTTGTGGCGCATCGCAACCGTCCACCCGGGCACCAGATATTCGGCAATGGTCATGCTGGCCGCGACAGTGACGGCAGCGTCGCGTTCACCGCGGAGAGCAGCAACCCCCGACGCCATTTCCTCGGCACTGACCAGGATGTGGCTGGCCCATTCGAGAATCAGTCCGCCCTCGGCAGTGGGACGTACACCGGTCGCCGCTCGATCGAAGACCTTGATTCCGAGCTGACGCTCGACCGAACGCACGCGCGCACTGACTGCCTGCTGACTGAGCCCGTGCTCCCGGCCGGCAGCACCCATGCTGCCCAGACGCCCCACGGAAAGCAGGACGTCGAGGGCACTGAGTTCCGGCACCCGAGGAGACAACGACATGACCCAAGATTAGACCCACAAGGCGAGTTTGTGGGCATTCAAGGACAACCGGTCTACCGGTACGAACCAGATGAGACGACAGTGGAATACATGACCACCACCACGAGTCCCACCTTCGCCCACATCACCCCGAACTGGTTCGCGGCAGCGATGGGAACGGGAATCGTGTCGGTGGCCGCGGCTTCGCTCGAACCGGAGATCGAGGGCTTGAAACTGGTCTCGGAGATCTTCTGGGTGCTGGCGGTTCTCGTGCTGTGCGCCCTGATCGGAGCATTCGCCACCCATTGGTCACAACATCGATGTCAGGCCCTTGCCTACCTGCACAGCCCCGCGATGTTCCCGTTCTACGGCGCCGTCGCCATGGCGCTTCTGACCGTGGGATCCGCAACCGGCATCACCGGCCCGGACTTTCTCGGCCACGACGTGGCGATCACCGTGTCGCTGACACTGTGGACACTCGGCACGGCACTCGGCCTGATCACCTACGTCGTGATGATGATTCGCCTGGTTCGAGATGCGGGAATGGCAACTGCTATGCCGTTCTGGCTCATGCCCGTCGTACCTCCGATGGTCTCGGCCACCACCGGCGCAGCGGTCAGCACGCACATGCCCGATGGTGCATTGCGCATCGCGGTACTGGTTTTCTGCTACATCCTGTTTGTTCTGGCACTGACCGCCGCCATCGGCATTCTGGTTGCCGTCGCCAGGCAGTTCGCACGCAACCGCTCGGCAGGCGTTGATGTGATCCCGTTCAATGCCATTCCCTCACTGTGGATTCCGTTGGGCGTGATCGGACAGTCGATCGCTGCATCGAACTTGTTGGCCGCCGCCTCACGGCATGTACTCAGTACCGAGCATGCCGACGCCCTGCACGAATTCGGAATCGCATACGGAACCGTCGTCGGAATCATCGGCGTGATCGCCTTTGTCACAGTCACCACCGTCACCGTCCACGCACTGCGCCGCGGCTTGGACTTCTCACTCGGGTGGTGGAGCTTCACATTCCCCATTGGAGCGTGTGCTGTCGGCGCAAATGCCTTCGGAGTCGCCACTGGTTCCACTGCAATCCTGGGTATCGCGCTTGCACTGTTGACTGTGCTCATCCCGATCTGGGCAACCGTCGCGGTGAGGACCGTCCGATCGATCCGCAGTGGAACCCTCCCGGCAGCGGCGTGAATTCGCACCGATGAGTTTTGCCGCGCCGTACGGTCTGTACTCACGTAGACCATTGTCGAGAGCGGGAGTACACGGTGAGTCAGTTATTGCGAGTGCAGAATTTCAGCGTTTCCAGAGACGGAATAGCCTGCGGTCCGGACCAAAGCTTCGAGAGCCCGTTCGGCCTCGACCACGGTGAAATGTTTGCGTGGGCAGGAGCCACGGCCAGCTGGCCCAATCGCACCGATCCCGGCGGCAGCCGAGGCCTCGACGACTATTTCACCCGGGACTTCTCCAACAATATCGGTGCCGAAATCATGGGCCGCAACAAGTTCGGCCCTCACCGTGGTCCTTGGGAGAATCTCGAGTGGCAGGGCTGGTGGGGCGACGAGCCACCGTTCCACACCCCGGTTTTTGTCTTGACCCACCACGTGCGGCCCTCGTTCACACTCTCGGACACGACATTCTACTTCGTCGACGCAGACCCCGCGACAGCCCTCGAGCAGGCACGTGAGGCGGCGCAGGGCAAGGACGTTCGGCTCGGCGGCGGAGTCAGCACTATCCGTGAGTTCCTCGACGCCGACCTTGTCGACGCCATGCACGTGGTGGTCTGCCCGCTCGAATTCGGATCCGGTCTACGGCTGTGGGAGTCACCCGACGAGTTACGAGACCGCTTCAACCTCGAAATAGTGCCGAGCCCGAGCGGCGTGACGCACCACTTGTTCTGGCGAAAATGACCTGTTGGGGCAGCTCCGGAAAACTGGAACTGCCCCAACGGTTACGCCCTAGGCCCCGGTCTCGACCTGGCGCCCCGACTGGTACCACGCCATCGTTCCACCGGCCACCGAAACCGCATTGATGCCGCGAGCCTGCAAATACTCTGCCGCTTGCAAGCTACGGCCACCGACAGCGCAGATGACGTAAACGGTTTCGGCGTCCGGAATCTCGCCTACACGAGCGACGAACTCGCTGAGCGGAATGAGCGTCGCACCCGGAACTCGAACCTGAGCGAACTCGTCGGCCTCACGGACGTCGATCAAGGGCTCACCCGCTGCCAAAGCCGTGTCCAGTGCATTCAAATCGACTTCCAACATTATTTCTGCGCCCGCCTTCATGTTCGCTGCTGTCCGAATAGACCGTACCCGCGCGCGTTCCTGCGACTCCCCTTACGATCTGACAATGACCAATACGGTTCCCGAAAAGTCCGGTTTTTGGAGTCGCCCCACAGTGTGGAAAGTACTCCTGCTGATCGTCGGCTACCTGGCCTTCTATCTCGCTGTCGGGCAGGTCACCTCTCGTGTTTTTGCAAACCAGATCGACACGGACAACGTCGTCGCGAGCGCCTCCAGCATCATCTTCGGAGTCGCATTGCCCATCGCGATCGGCGGGATCGCCCTGCTGGTTTTCGCGACCAAGGTCGGCTGGCTGCGCGAAATCTTCGGCCCACAGCCCATTCGTGGGCGGGGTTGGATGTGGATCGGTCCGATAATCGTGGTCGCCGCCGTTGTTGCGCATCTCGCGGGAACTGACTGGAGCGCGTGGACCACCGGCGAGATAATCGCCCTGCTGGTACTCGGTGCGTGTGTCGGACTGACGGAGGAACTGGCCACACGCGGTCTGGCAGTGAAGATGCTGCGCGACGCCGGCCACCGCGAGCGCTTTGTAGCCGTCGTGTCTTCACTGGTGTTTGCACTCATGCACACGGTCAACCTCATCGCCGGGATGAAGCCGTCGACCGTCCTTGTCACCGTTGTCTACACGTTCGGATTCGGTATGTGCATGTACCTGACCATGCGTGTGACGGGCACGATCTGGGCCGCAATCGTGTTACACGGCCTCACCGACCCCACCACCATTCTCTCGACCGGCGGGCTGGACACCTCGGTGACGTCGGAAGTGAGTGGGGTCGCAGCCGTCACCTCTTTACTCACGGTCCTCTTGGTCGTCTTCGGGGTAATCGCCATCTTTCTCATCCGGGATCGAAACGGCGAAGAACGGCCCACACGCGTCTCGGCCTGACCGACCGCGACCGTACAAGACATACTTGTGCCCATGCCTTCTCGAACCACATACTCGATCGCCGTCGTGACTGCATCGTGTGTACTGGCGCTCTCGGGTGCCGTCACTCATGCCACCGCGGGGGTTCCGACAACTTCCGGCGTGTCCACGACCGAGACCGTCGTACAGCAGTCGGTCAGTGAGATATTCGCGAATCCAGGTTCCCACGAGGTCACCGAGGAATCGGTGACGGGGTATCGGCTCTTCTATCCCACCGATATCGCCACAGTCGAGGAACAGCATCCCGTCGTCACCTTCGGCAACGGCAGCTATGCGACTTACGAAGAGTACGAAGCGCTCCTGCAGCATCTCGCTTCTTGGGGTTTTGTCGTTGTAGTGGCCGACAGCAGCGTCACCGGCGACGGGACGGAGATCTTGGGGGCTGCCCAGTACGTCGTCGATCAGAACACCAACGCTGAGAGCATTTTTTACCAGCGGATCGACACCGACAACATTGCCTCGGTCGGGCACTCCCAGGGCGCTGGTGGCGCGATCAACGCGGCAACCCAGTCCGCGAATCTGATCACCGCCACGGCGGTACTCGATTTGCCTGACCCGTGGTGGGCCTCGCGACCTGTCGACGTGATCGACGTGGCCCAGTTGACCGGACCGACGTTCTTCATGACCGGCGCCGACGACCCGGTCTCCACCGCCGATCCGCAAGCTGAGTACTTCGACAAAACCACTGGGCCCGCGGTCCGCGGCAGACTGCTTGGAGTCAGCCACAATTGGGCCGCAGACGGTGAAGGATTTCGTGGCTACCTCACCGCCTGGCTGAGGTTCACCCTCAGCGGCGATCAGACCGCTGCACCTGCCTTTGTCGGCGACGCGGCGGAAATTCTCACCGATCCCCACTGGGACCGGCAAGCCGTCAAGGGTTTGTGATGACGATCTTGCCGTAGGCGCGCCCTGATTTCTGTTGCTGGAATGCGTCAGCGAGGCGGTCGAGGCTGTAGGAAGAATCGATGACGGGACGAAGCGCGAGGCTCTCCAACCCGGCGACCATCTCCTCCTGGTGGGCACGACTGCCCACCAGGACACCTTCGATGATGACCTGCTTTGTCAGTAGCGAAGTCAGGTCGATCGACGACGAGGGGCCGTTCATGATGCCCAGCGCGCAGATCCGCCCGCCTGGTCGGACTGCAGCCAGAGATTGGCCGAGGGTGGAGGGCCCGCCGACGTCGAGGACAAGGTCGATCCCGCCGCTGAGCCGCATCGCTTCCGAACCCCAGTCCGGACGCTCACGGTAGTTGACCACGTGATCGGCACCGAGCTCGACCAATCGAGCCATCTTGTCGGGAGCCGACGAGGTTGCGATCACCTGAGCTCCAGCAGCTTTGGCAAGCTGGACGGCAAACAGCGCTACCGTGCTGGTCCCGGGAATCAACACCGAAGAACCAGGGATGATCGGGACGCTGGCAAACAGTGCACGCCACGCGGACAAGCCCGCAGTGGGCAAGGTAGCGGCTTCTTCGTACGTGTAGTTTCGCGGCATCGACGTCACTGCCGATACCGGCACGGTGACGGTGTCACGGGCGAACCCGTCGACGCCGTCACCGGGTGAATTTCCGAATCCGTCGAAATCCGGTGCACCGCTACGCCAATGCGGCAGATAGGTGCTCATCACTCGGTCCCCGACGCTGAACTGTGTGACGCCTTCGCCAACGGCGATTACTTCACCCGCAGCATCGGACAACAGAATGCGAGGGCCATCGGTCGGTATCTCGCCGGTCACCACGAGGTAGTCGTGATGGTTGAGCGAATTCGCGCGGATCGCGATCGTCACCTCACCCGTACCTGGCCCTGGCGTCTCGATCGTCCTCGATTCGAGGTTGTTCAACCCTCCAGGCGGAAGTACGTACACGGCGCGGTTGGTCATGGTGTGGATCCTCGCACGATTGATGATTTCGGGTGACGTTCGGAAAGGCTCTGCTGCTCAGAGGAGAGAAGCGGTGAACCCTCCGTCGAGAACCAGACTGCTGCCGTTGCACCACGACGACTGGTCGCTCGCAAAGAACACTGCTGCGGCGGCCACTTCCTCGGTCCGCCCGTAGCGCGTCTGCTTAGTGACCATCAGGTCGTCGAATCCTCCGGGCCCGAGGCCGAGCGCGTTCTCGAAATCCTGCTGGTGACTCTTGACCAGGTCAGTGTCGATGAATCCGGGTAGCAAGGCATTGGCTCGGAATCCATGGAAGCGAAGTTCGGCCGAGAGGGTTTCGGTGAGGTTGCGAACCGCAGCCTTGGCTGCGGCATAGCTGCCGATCAAAGGCGATCCGGTTGTCGACGAGATCGACGAGATGTTCACGATCGAACCGCCCCCGGATGCGACGAGCGCGGGCAGCGAATGACGGACGGTCAAGAACACTCCGTCGAGGTTGACGGACATGACTTTCCGCCAGTCCTCGAACGAGGTCTCGATCAGTGGAGTCGTGGTGGCGATGCCGGCATTGGGTACTACGACGTTCAGTCCGCCGAACTCTTCGGCCGCTCTGGCGACAAGATCCTTGACCTGCTGTTCGTCGGTGACGTCCGCGGTGACAGCGATAGCGCCGTCGATCGAGTCCGCCACGGTCTGTGCTGCGTCACCGTTGATGTCGGAGACTACGACGCGTGCACCCTCCGCCCCGAATGCCCGGGCAATGGCGGCGCCGATGCCTGCGCCTGCTCCGGTGACTATCGCAACTTTGTTCTCGAGTAGATCTGACATGTCGGCCGCTTCCTTCAGTTCTCGGTCGGGACGTAGAAAAGCAATTCGGGTCCGGTGTCACCGGTGGTCGCGATGGCCTCGGACATGTCGAGAGTTCCGTCGCCCAAAGCACTTCCCAACGCCTGGGCGGTGCCTGCGAGATCTTCCGTGTCGAGTTGATAGATGCTCAAGTAACGGCGCGCAGGCAATGCGTCCTCGGGCAGCAACTGCACATCCGCGAGAGAGAATCTGGAGGCGGAGACAACCCCAGGCACTCGTTCGACGACCTGCGGGATATGCACGTCGTCGTACCAGCGGTTGAATGCTTCTTCCGAAGACGGATCGGTGGGGTGTACGTGTGCGACGAGGATCGCTGTGCTCATGGAGTTCCTGTTCGATTCGAAGTGCTTTGGGTTCAGCGTGTTTGGAAGGCGACGATATTCACCTGCAAGGCAACTGACCGTGGCTGCGTGTGGTGAATCGATCGCGCTCAAGCGACAACCCTAGGGAGTAACTGTGACCCGCGCCATATGCTCGGAGGTCAGAGTTGAGCTCCACATTTGTCCTCTCGGCACAAAACGGTGGCCGGAATCAGGCGTTAACGGAAGTCTCGCGATTTGGCCGTGACTCGCAGATCCATCAGCTGCATCCGGTCTGCCACGACAGTGACAGCGCCTTCTGCATTTTGCACCTTTCCTCGAATAAGCAACGCCGGCGCCGTATTTGCAAGTTTTCGATACTTTGCCCACAACCCCACCGAACATACGACGTTCACCATTCCGGTTTCGTCCTCGAGATTGATGAACGTGACGCCCGCAGCTGTTGCCGGTCGCTGCCGGTGTGTGACCGCTCCCCCCACCAGCACACGGTCACCGTCCGGGATGTCGAGAAGTCTCGACGCCGGCACCACGCCGAGCGCGTCGAGCTGCGGGCGGAGAAACTGTGTCGGGTACGTGTCGGGAGATACTCCTGTCGCCCAGACATCCGCTGCCGCCAATTCGACGTCGCTCATGCCGGGCAGAGTGGGAGCTGTGACCGATGCACCGATACCGGGCAAGCGGTCGGGACGCTCCCCCGCCGCAGCGCCCGCTGCCCACAGCGCTTCTCTACGCGAGATACCGAAGCTGGCCAGCGCACCGGCGGTCGCCAGCGATTCAGCTTGTGCGGTAGTCAGTTCCACCCGCCCGGTCAGATCGAGAAGCGACGTGAACGGTCCACCGAGGTCGCGCTGTTCGACGATCTTCTCGGCCAGTGCATCGCCGATGTTGCGCACTTCCCCCAGTCCCAGCCGAACCTCGAATCCACCTGCCTCGACGGTGGTGTGCGCGAGGCTGACGTTGATATCGGCACCGTGTACCTGCACTCCGTGCCTGCGCGCATCAGCAACCAGGGACTGCGGTGAGTAGAAACCCATCGGCTGCGCGCGCAGAAGCCCAGCGCAGAACGCAGCGGGGTGATGGAGTTTGAACCACGAGGAGTAGAAGACCAGCGCGGCAAAACTTTGTGAATGGCTTTCCGGGAAACCGAAATTGGCAAACGCATACAGCTTTTCGTAGATCCTGTCGGCAACCTCGTCGCCGATACCGTGTAGGTCTCGCATGCCCTGGTACAGCCTCGCCCGCAGTTGCTCCATCTTCTCGGTCGAGCGTTTCGATCCCATTGCCCGACGCAATTGGTCGGCCTCGGACGGCGTGAAACCCGCAACGTCGACGGCCATCTGCATCAACTGTTCTTGGAACAGCGGAACCCCCAGCGTGCGTTCGAGTGCCTTCTCGAGCGATGGATGGTCGTAGGACACAGGTTCGAGTTTGTTGCGCCGACGAATGTACGGATGCACTGATCCGCCTTGAATCGGCCCCGGACGGATGAGCGCGACTTCGACCACCAGGTCGTAGAAGTTTCGAGGCTTCAGACGCGGCAGTGTCGCCATCTGCGCACGTGATTCCACTTGGAACACCCCCACCGAATCTGCCCGCTGCAACATCTCGTACACCGCTGTTTCCGACAGATCGAGTTGCGCCAGATCGACTGTGATGCCTTTGTGTTCGGCCACCAGATCCATCATGTAGTGCAAAGCGGAGAGCATACCGAGGCCGAGCAGATCGAACTTGACCAGCCCAGCGGCAGCACAATCGTCCTTGTCCCATTGCAGGACACTGCGATTGGCCATCCGCGCCCACTCCACCGGGCAGACGTCGGCGATGGGACGATCACAGATGACCATGCCGCCTGAGTGGATGCCCAGGTGCCGCGGATAGCCTTCGATCTGCGCCGCCAGTTCTAGTACCGGACGCGGAATATCTGTATCCGCGTTCTTGTCGATACCGCCCCACCGGCCGACCTGCTTACTCCACGCATCTTGCTGGCCCTGCGAAAAGCCAAGTGCCCGAGCCATGTCCCGCACCGACGACTTTCCTCGATAGGTGATGACATTGGCGACCTGCGCGGCATACGTACGCCCGTACTTCGCGTACACGTGCTGGATCGCCTCTTCCCTGCGGTCGGACTCGATGTCCACGTCGATGTCCGGCGGGCCGTCACGTTCGGGCGCAAGAAACCGCTCGAACAACAATTTGTTGCGAACCGGATCGACATTGGTGATGCCGATCGCGTAACACACCGCCGAGTTCGCAGCGGAACCTCTTCCCTGACAGAGGATGTCGCTGTTCTTGCAGAACGACACGATGTCATGCACCACCAGGAAGTATCCGGGAAAGCTCAATCCCTCGATGATGGCAAGTTCATGTTCGAGCTGTTTGTATGCCTTCGGCGCGCTTTCCGGAGGTCCGTAGCGTTCCAGCGCCCCCACCATGGTGAGCTCACGCAACCACGACGCCTCGGTATGCCCGGTGGGAACGTCGAACGGTGGCAATTTGGGCGCGATGAGCTTGAGATCGAAAGCACACTCACGTCCCAGATCGGCGGCACCACTGACGGCCTCGGGATAGAGCGAGAACAGTGTCGCCATCTCCGCGCCGGACCGCAGGTGCGCTCCGCCGTTAGGGGCCAACCACCCGGCAGCCTCGTCCAAACTTTGACGCGATCGCACAGCTGCCATTGCCATGGCGAGGCGTCGACGCGGAGGAGCGGCGAAGTGCGCGGCGGTGGTCGCCACCGTACGTAATCCACGCTCTCTCGCCAGTTCGGCCAGAACGGCATTGCGCTCGTCGTCCTCCGCCAACCCATGATGAGTGAGTTCCACCGACACTCGCTCCGCCCCGAAACGCTCGACCAAATCCTGCAAGGCTTCCGCCGCCGCGTCGCGACCACCCGACGTCAAGGCTTGCCGCACATGACCTTTGCGACATCCGGTCAGGATCTGCCAGTGTCCACCGGCCGCTTCGGTCAGCACGTCGTAGTTGTACTGCAGTTTGCCCTTCTCACCGCCCGCCAGATGTGCGGCGGCTATCTCCCGCGAAAGACGGCGATATCCTTCCTGCCCACGGGCAAGTACCAGAAGATGCGTTCCACCGGGATCTGCCGTGCCGGTTCTGGGTACCGAATCCAGAGACAACTCGGCCCCGAACACGGTCCGCATTCCCCATTCACGCGCAGCCTCCGCGAACCTCACCACGCCGTAGAACCCGTCGTGATCGGTGACGGCAATCGCCTCGAGCCCGAGACGCACAGCTTCCTCGACCAGCTCTTCCGGCGGTGATGCGCCGTCGAGGAAGCTGAAGGCCGAGTGAGCATGCAGTTCTGCGTAAGGAACCACGCCGGTGCCACGGGTGAGCTCGCCTGCGTGATACTCGCCGCGCTTTCGTGACCAGGCAGGGCTGTCACTTCCGTCGCCCGGGAACAAATCCTCATGTTCCACGCGGCCGGGCCGTCCGGACAGCACCCGTTCCATCTCGGACCACGTCGGCGGCCCATTTCCCCAACCCACACTGACCTCGCACCTGATCGAGCCGGCCGTCACGGACGACCGACTGCTCGAGGATGCCGAAAGGGAAGACGCACCACATGCATCGAACTGATGTTCGACACAAATTCAGTCTGACAGGTCACTCACTCGCAGTCAACAGAGCGAATCTCAACCCTCACCGTCTCGTCACATTCAGATGTACGCATGTCTGCACTCCGTTCACTTTGGACCCAGATCATTAGCGGCGTTCACCATCTCCATCCACACTGTTTCCAGGAGTACTACTCGTATGTCGTTCTCGCGCAACACACGTAGGTTGACGGCCGTCGCCGGCGCCGTCGCCGTTCTGGCCGCTGCAGGCTGCAGCAGCAGTGCCGATGAGGCCACAGGCTCGAACGGCACGACCGTCGATCGCACCGCGACCGGCGAACTGTCTTCGAACGGTGGTGCTCGTCGTATCGACGGTGATCAGTCGGCCGCGGTGCGCGACGCCGTCAACGCTTCCGGCGCGAAGAACGTCATTCTCTTGATCGGCGACGGCATGGGCGACTCTGAGATCACAGCCGCGCGCAACTACGCCGAAGGCGCTGCCGGCAGCTTCCCCGGTCT
The DNA here is from genome assembly GCF_033142465.1 of Rhodococcus sp. IEGM 1318. Taxonomy (NCBI): domain Bacteria; kingdom Bacillati; phylum Actinomycetota; class Actinomycetes; order Mycobacteriales; family Nocardiaceae; genus Rhodococcus; species Rhodococcus sp. IEGM 1318. The sequence continues at coordinate 543,080 of NZ_JAWLSC010000001.1, read as the reverse complement.
CGACGCCCTGCCGATCGCCGGCCAGTACACGCACTACGCACTGACCAAGGACGGCAAGCCCGACTACGTCACCGACTCCGCAGCGAGTGGATCGGCGTGGTCCACCGGCACCAAGACCTACAACGGCGCGATTTCCGTCGACATCAAGGGGCAGGCCCAGTCGACCGTCCTCGAGATCGCCAAGGCGAACGGCAAGGCCACCGGCAACGTCTCCACCGCCGAGGCGCAGGACGCCACCCCCGCAGTGCAGGTCGCGCACGTCAGTGGCCGCAAGTGCTACGGACCCGAGGCGACGTCCAAGTCCTGCCCGGAGAACGCCATCGAGAACGGGGGCAAGGGGTCGATCAGCGAACAGCTCCTCGACACCCGCGCCGACGTCACCTTTGCCGGCGGTGCCAAGTCCTTCGCCGAGACTGCGAAAGCCGGTGACTGGCAGGGCAAGACGCTCAACGAGCAGGCCGCAGCTCGCGGCTACCAGCTGGTGAAGAACGCCGCCGAGATGAACGAGGTCGGCAAAGCCGATCAGGATGCGCCCGTGCTCGGCCTGTTCGCCGAGGGCAACATGCCCGTCCGCTGGGAAGGATCCGTCGCCACCCGTGACGGTTACCTGCAGCCCGCCGAAACCTGCGTCGACAACCCCAAGCGAACCTCCGACGTACCCAAGCTCGCGGACATGACTCAGAAGGCCATCGATCTACTGAAGGTCAACGACAACGGTTTCTTCCTCCAGGTCGAAGGTGCCTCGATCGACAAGCAGGATCACGCGGCCAACGCGTGCGGTCAGATCGGTGAAACCGTCGACCTCGACGAAGCTGTGCAGAAGGCACTCGAATTCGCGAAGACCGACGGAGAAACCCTGGTCATCGTCACAGCCGACCACGCACACACCAGCCAGATCGTCACCAATGTCAGCGCCGACGACATCGCCACCATCGCCAAAGACCAGAACATCCCGGTCGAGCGCGCCCAGGACATCGTCTACCCCGGCCTGACCCGCAAGCTGACCACCAAGGACGGCTCGGAGATGACGATCAGCTACGGAACGTCCGAAGATCCGGCCGTCGAATCCGAAGGACACACCGGAACCCAGTTGCGCGTAGCAGCTTTCGGCCCGCACGCGGCCAACGTCAGCGGCCTCACGGACCAGACCGATCTGTTCTTCACGATGACCGACGCACTGGGACTCGACCGTTCCAAGGTCGCAGCTCACTGATCCGATAAGACCTGAATCCGCCCACCCACAGTCACACCAGAGCGGCCAAGGCTCGCACCCGGTCTTCGGGTGCGCGCTTCGGGCAACTGGTGCACTTGCCTTCACCGGGTACCTCGTAGATCAGGCAGCACGACGCCCGCTGCGTGAATCTGCGTCGCCCGAATGCCACCGGCGTCAATGGATTACCCACGCGCACAGCAGATTCTCTGCGGTCCACGTCCACGAAACGCGGGACCGGAATGCCCGGGTTCTCACCGCGGAGAACTTCGATCAGACCGGCAGCAAATGCACTTCCGCGCTCCCGCGCATTACCGGCGGCGTCGAGGCTGCGATTGGCGATGGAGTCCGTTGTGATCGCCCACAGCGCCTGCTGCCGAACGCCGGACACCTCGGCGAGCACCTCGATCACGGGACTGAGCGAGCGGAACATCGCGTGGCCCAACTCCGCCACACTCCGCGAGATCGAAATTACCGATCCGGCAGCGAAACCGCCCAGATAGCCGTTGTCACGCAGGAAGATCCGCCCACCGTCCAACACTGGATCGGCCGCGAACCCGGTGACCATTCCGGTTCCGATCGGAATGCCGGTCAGCGTCGAACTGGCCGAGTACCACCACAACGTGCCGTTCACTCGACTGTCCGCACTCCCCCATCGCTCGGCCGTATCGGCGACGCGTGCTGCCAACCACTGGGGGTCGGTCATCAACACCGCTGGCACCGTATCCGGATACGCGCTCAGGTTGTCGAAGAACGGCACAGCTACTGCCATACGGGCGTAGATCCCGGCTACCGATTCCGTCATGCCAGCCCCAATATCTCCATCCGCGGACGTACTCCGCGTTCGACTCGCGCCTTGATGCCGAAAACCTCGGCCAACAACGGCTCGTCCAAGACCTCGACCGTAGACCCACACGCGCGGAGTTCACCTTCGGTGAGCACCGCAAGGTTGTCGCAGTACTCGACTGCCAACCGTAGATCGTGCATGGTGACCACAACTGCGAGCCCCGCCGACGCAAGTTCGGCGAGCAATTCCATCACGATCAACTGGTGACGAAGATCGAGATGATTGGTCGGCTCGTCCAACAACAGAACCTTGGGCTCCTGAGCCAACGCGCGAGCTATCGAGACACGTTGCCGCTCACCACCCGACAGGGTCGACGCGTCTCGTCCGGCAAGCTCGACCAAACCGACCTGCTCGATGCACCGGTCGACGATGGCGGTATCGCGCTCCGTGCTTCGGTCCAACCAGCTACGGTGCGGAGTTCGTCCGAGTGCGATCGATTCACGAACCGAAAGACCCGCCGAGACAGTAGGTTCCTGGACGCTCGCCGAGATGGTTTTGGCGATGTCCTTACGCGAGAGCGTCGTCGAGTCGGCTTGATCGATCAGAACTGCTCCACCTGTCGGCGTCAAAGCGTTGTAGCAGCAGCGCAGTGCCGTCGTCTTGCCACTGCCGTTCGGTCCGACCAAGCCCAATATTTCACCAGACGTCACTGCGAAAGTGATGCCGCGCAAGACTTCGCGGTTGCCGAGCCTCGCCCGGGTCTCGACGAGTTCGAGCAGAGGCGCAGCTTCGGCGTCCTTCGGGAGTGTCACTGTTCTGTCCTGTGTCACTGTTCTGTCCTGTGTCACTGTTCTGTCCTGTGTCACTGTTCTGTCCTGTGTCACTGTTCTGGCTTGCGTCACTGTTCGAGCCTCCGATACTGCCGGTAGAGCATCCAGACGAAAATCGGCGCACCGACGAGGGCGGTGATCACCCCGACCGGGACTTCAGTGGATTGCGCCACCGAGCGCGCAGCGGTATCCGCGGCAACCATCGCGACGGCGCCCAGCAGGGCTGCAGCAGGGAGCAGTCGAATTGCTCTGGTGCCGACGATGAAGCCTGCCAGATGTGGGATCAGCAGACCGATGAAACCGATTCCACCGGCAACGCTGACTGCCGCGCCCGCCAGTACGGAGACCGCGAGCAAGGACAAGACACGGAACCGTCGGACGTTCATACCGAGTGCAGCAGCCCCGTCGTCACCGGTCTGCAAGACGTCCATCCACCGCGAACTGAACAGTAGCGCGGCACCGACGACGACTAGCGCCATAGTCGGGAAGATCAGCGTCGACCATCGCGCATCTCCGAATCCGCCGGCAATCCAGTGCATCACCGACGTCACGTGCCGATCATCGGCCAACACCAGGATGCAAAAGGTGATGAGCGCCGAGAATATCTGGGCGAGCGCGACACCCACCAAAATGATCGCGGTCGGCTGCGGATACCGGCCGCCGATCAGCAGCGCGAGGAACAACGGGATCATCGCCCCGACGAATGCTGCGACCGGAATCGTGAAAACCCCGAGGAGGCCGGCACCGAAACCCAGCACCGACACAAGCACCACCATGAATCCCGCACCCGACGACACTCCGAGTAGATACGGGTCGGCAAGAGGATTCCGTGTGACAGCCTGAGCAACAGCACCCGACATCGCCAAGGACGCACCCACCACCGCAGCCGTGAGGGCACGCGGTAGGCGAGAATCGATCACGATCGACTCCCGCGCCGCGGTCCACCATGTCTCGAAAGTCCCTGGCGCCAAACGGGCTCCGACTATCGCCCAGACGTCACCGACGGGAATGCGAACCGATCCCAAGGAGACGGCCAACCCCAGTACGATCGCCAAGGCGATCGCCAAGCCGACAAGCAGGGCGCCGTACCCGTAACGCGTGCGGGTCACTTCGCCGCGTCAGCGCCCGGATGGAAGGCTGTCGCGATGGTCTGTGCCGAACGCACCAACCGTGAACTCTCGAACAGGTCAGCGAGAGGAACCACGACGAACCGGTTCTGCTGCACAGCAGGGGTGGTCGCCATCAACGGCTGGGCACGGAGGAAGTCGATCTTCTGGTCGGCCGTCTTGTCGCCGTAGTCGATGACCACGATCGCCTGGGGTGCACGCTCGGCAACAGCTTCCCACGATGCGTCGATGTACGGCTTTGTCCCTTCGGCGAAGATGTTCGAGACGCCGGAGTATTCCGCGACCAATTGACCGACGCCGACTCCGCCGATTGTCGTCGGAACCTGGTCACCGCTGTCGTAGAAGAAGGTCGGCACCGGCGCCGCGTCCCCGACCGAAGCGCGGACGGAATCGAGACCATCGCTGATCTCCTCGGCGACCTCGCGGGCGGAATCTTCGACGCCCAGGACTCGACCGAGTTGCGTGTAGTCGTTCTCGAGCAATCCGATGTCGGGGAAACCGGTGCCACAGTATTCGGAGAAGAGGAAGGTGTTGATTCCGCGCTCGCCGAAAGCGTCTCGGGAACGGCCTTGCTTCTCGTTGAAGGCACTGGTCATTCCTCCGACCACGAAGTCCGGATCGACGTCGAGAACCTGCTCCATGCTCGGAAACGTATCGGAGAGGCTGGGAATCTTGTTGAATACATCGGCGGTCTCGGCAGTTGGCGGGTTGTCACTGTAAGCCCGCCCGACAATCCGATCACCCGCGCCGATCTCGATGAGGGCTTCGGTGACGTGTCCGTTCAAAGACACGATGCGCTGCGGCGGCGAATCGAAGGTCATCTCGCGATCGCAGTTGGTCACGGACACCGGCTGTGCGAAGGATTCCGCAGCAGACGCCGACTCTGATTCCTGACCTTTGGAACAACCTGCCGAAACCAAGGCGACCGCGATGAGAACAGCGGCGGCGCGGGACGGGGAGAACTGAAGTGACACGGGGACCTCGTAAGGGCTCTGAGCCACGAATGAGAATCCGACAGACAACTCCACCCGCACACTGATCCTCGGCCAGAGCTCCTGCTGGACTTCCTTTTCGTAGACCACGACGAATGGATGTCGCACACCGCGCGGTGGGTAATCGGGCTTGCCGACACTCGGTGACTACCGAGAATCGACCTACCGTTGCGGGTCAGCGCCGGATTCGGACCGGCTTCCCCCACACGCGTGGCTTGCAAGTGCTTCGAGCAGTATGCATGACGTTTCCGATTCAAGACCAAACGCCCACTACAGTCGATCTGGCCAGACGCCCCCACACACCGGAGTTGATACATGACACGCTGGGCCCAAACCGTCGTCGCCCGGAAATGGTGGGTACTGAGCCTCGCGGTTCTGATAGTTCTCATCAGTGGGGTGTGGGGACTCGGAGTATTCGGCAAGCTCAGCCAGGGCGGATTCATCGATCCGGGCAGTGACTCCGCGAAAGTCGCCGACATCATCGAAGACAACCTCGGCCCACAGACCCCGGACATCATCGCGATCTATTCGCCCACAGGCGGTAAGACCCTGGACGACATCGGGCCGGCAGTGACGGCCGCGGTCGACCAGTTCAAAACGGAAGTGCCGACGGCGTCGGTGAAGTCGTATTGGGGAACGGACGCGGCGGCCAAGGCCAGTCTGCTCTCGAACGACGGATCCATGGGCGCCGTTGCGATCACGTTGGCACCGGACTCGGGAGTCACGCCGGCCACTTTCGCCGATCTCTTGCCGAAGCTCGAAGTCGAAGGCGCCGAGGCACAATTCGCGGGCAACACCGTCGTCGGCGTCGCATTCAACACCAAACTCGAGAAAGACCTGGTTGTCGCCGAGGCCATCGCCATTCCGATCACTCTGGTGCTGCTGGTCTTCATCTTCGGCGGCGTCGTCGCTGCCGCGGTTCCGGTGTTCGTAGGTGTACTCAGTGTCCTGAGCGCATTGGCGGTTCTCCGGATCCTCACCTTGGTCACCGATGTGTCCTCATTCTCGATCAACGTCGCTTCTCTTCTCGGGTTGGGACTGGCGATCGACTACGGACTGTTCGTGGTCGGCCGGTTCCGTGAAGAACTGAATTCAGGCTCGGATCCGGGAGCTGCTGCCCAGCGAACAGTTCTGACGGCGGGTCGCACCGTCATGTTCTCGGGTCTACTGCTGATCTGTGCGTTCAGCGGCATGCTCGTTTTCCCGCAGGCCGTCATCCGGTCTCTGGGCTTCGGTGCGATCGCTGCAGTACTGAGCGCGGCAGTCCTGTCGCTGACCGCTGTGCCTGCGCTGCTTGCCATTCTGGGGCATCGCATCAACGCCCTGACGTGGCGCAAGGATGCGGCGCAACGCGGCGAGGAACGCTCGCGCAAGTTCTGGGGCCGCGTCGTCACGTGGGTGATGAAGCGTCCGGTCGCGGTCTCGGTGACGATCGTGGCCGTGCTGCTCGTGATGGCCTCGCCTCTGCTCGGCGCCCGTTTGGGAGAACTCTCGTACACCGCACTGCCGGACAACGACCCCGCTCGCGTCGCGATGGACACGTTGGTCAACGACTTCCCTCAGACCGGTAACGGCGCGACGTTGATCCTTCAGGCCGAGGACGGGAACACTCTCACCCCGGCCGAAGGTGCAGCGATCGCCGAGTCCGCCGGTCAGGTCGAGGGCATCGGTCAGGCGACCGTCGTCGCGAGCACCAATCAACTCATCGCGGTTCAGGCGCTGTACAGCGAGGGCTCCACGCCCCAATCGCAGAGCGCCGCAGTCACGGATCTGCGTGCGATCTCCGCTCCCGACGGGACGGAACTGCTTGTCGGCGGCGGCCAAGCCATGGTCGACGACGGCAACAACGCCGTCCTGCACTGGCTGCCGGTGATGATCCTCATCATGGTCGGATCGACCTTGATCTTATTGTTCCTCGCGTTCGGGTCGGTGATCCTGCCCATCAAGGCGGTGCTGATGGCAGCCCTGAGCCTCGCGACCACCTTCGGCGTCCTGACCTTCGTCTTTCAGGACGGTCACGGCGTCGAACTCCTCGGGGTCAGTCAAACTCCGCTGGAGGCGACGTTTGTCGTGCTCATCCTCGCGGTCGTCTTCGGATTATCCACGGACTACGAGGTCTTCCTGATGTCACGGATGGTCGAGGCAAAGAACGCGGGTGCGACGACAGAGGAAGCGGTCAAGTTCGGAACCGAGCGCACCGGCCGCATCGTGACGGCTGCCGCCTTACTCCTGATCGTGGTGACCGGGGCCTTCGCGATGTCCGGGCTGTCGGTGATGAAGTTCCTGGGCGTCGGCATGATCGTCGCGCTGATCGTCGACGCGACCATCATCCGTATGTTGCTCGTGCCCTCACTCGTGAAGTTGATGGGCGAAGCGAACTGGTGGGCTCCCGCGTGGATGAAAAAGGTTCACGCGAAGGTCGGCATCGGGCACTGATTTCGGGTCACTGATCGCGCACTAGTGGATTTCCCTGATCGGGCAGTCGTCCTCGAGGATGACTGCCCGATCGTCTAAATCGCTCCGCAGGGCGATGTTCTCCGAAGCTGATTTCGTCAGACTTGGAGCATGACAATTTTCGAATGGATCCTTGCAATCCCTGCTCTTGCGCTTGCCGTCGCGTTCTTGTTCTCCGGAATCATCACCGCGGGCATCGACTTCGACGCCGAGGACGGTGTCATGGCGCACTGATGTTCGTTTCCCTCTAGCCGCTGATCTTACTTTGGAGTAAGTTACCGACTATGGCCACATACATCGTCACTGGCGGTACCGGATTTCTCGGACGAGCTGCACTGCCACTCCTGCTAGAGCGTGATGAAACTGCTCAGATCCACGTGCTGGTCAGAGCCGGGTCTGTCGCCAAACTCGAAGAACAGGTGTCGGCAATTCCCGGCGGCGACCGCGTGCATCCGCTCATTGGAGATCTGACCGAACCTGGGCTGGGCATCGACTCTCCCCCACCTGCCGACCACGTCCTTCACCTCGGCGCGATCTACGACATCACGGCCGGAGACGAGCAGGCTTCGACGAATGTCGAGGGCACACGCTCCGTGGTCGAACTTGCTGCGAAACTGGGAGCCACCCTTCATCACGTGTCATCGGTCGCAGTCGCAGGCGACTATCCGGGCACGTTCAGCGAGACCGATTTCGATTGCGGCCAAGGCTTTCCGACGCCGTACCACCGAACCAAATTCGAGGCCGAGAAGCTCGTTCGAGAACGAGAAGGCCTCACCTGGCGTGTCTATCGGCCGTCTGCCGTGGTCGGCAACTCCGTCACCGGAGAGATGGACAAGATCGACGGTCCGTATTACTTGTTCCCAGGACTGGCGCTACTCGCGAAACTACCTGCAGCACTCCCCATCCCGATCCCCAGTCTCGGCGCAACCAACGTGGTGCCCGTCGACTACGTGGCCGCCGCCCTCGTCGAATTGATGCATGTGCCCGGCCATGACGGTGAAGCATTCCATCTCGTGAATCCGAAACCTCAACCGGTACGCGAAATCTATGCCGGACTCGCCAAGGCCGCTGGAGCGCCGCGGCCCGCGCTCAGCCTGCCGGGCGTGATCGCCAAACCCTTCGTCTCGCCGTTGCCGATGGATTCGGCAGAATCGGCGCGGAAGGTCTTCCTCGATCGCATCGGCATGCCTGCAGCATTACTCGACAACATGACGATGGCGCCGACATTCACCTCCGCGAGAACCGTTGCCGCCCTCGCTGGATCAGGACTGACGGTCCCCGAGTTCGGGTCGTACTCGACTGTGTTGTGGAAGTACTGGCGCGCAAATCTCGATCCCAATCGCGCACGTCGCAACAATCCCGAAGGACCACTCGTCGGCCGGATCGTTCTGATCACCGGAGGCTCGTCCGGAATCGGCAAGGCATCTGCCATCGCCGCCGCCCAGAAAGGCGCCACCGTTCTCCTGATCGCACGCCGCACCGACGAACTCGATGCCGCGGTACAGGAGATTCGATCAACCGGGGGCAAGGCATTCGGTTATCCCTGCGACATCACCGACGACGAATCCGTCCAGCACACGATCAAAAGCATTCTGACAGAACATGATCACGTGGACATGCTGGTCAACAACGCCGGTCGATCCATCAGACGCGGCATCTATCACTCCACAGATCGTTTCCACGACTACGAACGAACGATGGCCGTGAATTACTTCGGCGCTGTGCGATTGGTTCTGGCATTGTTGCCGACCATGCGTTCTCGTCGCTTCGGCCACATCGTGAACATCAGCAGCGCGGGAGTCCAGGCGGCGACACCCCGATTCTCGGCCTACGTAGCGAGCAAAGCTGCCCTCGACGGTTTCTCCGACGTAGCCGCCTCCGAAACCCTGGCCGACGGAATCACTTTCACGACCATCCACATGCCGCTGGTCGAAACACCGATGATCGCTCCGACCGGCGAATACAACAACGGCCCGATCACCAGCCCGGAAAAAGCTGCGGCAATGGTGATCCGCGCGCTGATCGATCGCCCCAAACGCATCGACGTGCCACTGGGAACTTTGGGCGATCTGGGAACCCTGTTCGCACCGCACACCAAGGACCGGATTCTCAACCAGATGTACCAGGCCTTCCCCGATTCTCCGGCGGCAAAGGGGCAGGTAGACAAGGAAACTCCGGCAGACGTTCCGGCAACATCGACGCGACAGCACCATTCGCGCTCACGTATTCGTAAACTCGGTCGACGCGCCGCCCGACTCGTGCCCGGTACGCACTGGTGACCGGTGGCGTGACTTCGCCTCGGAGCGCATTGACCACCGCAAGGGATATGCCGTGCTAGTCATCCGAATCTATCCTGACCATGGCCATCCCAGTTCGCTGTGGCCGTCGAAGGAATTGATTGTCATGCCGCCGCAACGCTTCCCGCAGGCATACGTTCTCCCGAGCCAAGTGGGGATCGACGACGAACTTGGAGAGAAGATACTGACGTGGACTGATCGCTTCCAAAAGTTCTTTGTGACTGAGATCGACGGTTTCGCGATGCGGCCGCGGTGGCGTCCAGGGATTAACGTCTTCGACTGGTATGACGAGGGCTATCAGATCGTGGGCGACCTTCGCGCACGGTTCCCGGATGTGCACGTCAAGCCCGAATTTGCCCAGTACGTCTTTTCGGTCAACGAGCGTCGGGAAAGCATGGGACTTGTGCCGGTCAGCCTTCCAAACGAACCCAAGCCCGGGCACATAAGCATTTCAGAACTCCTGCACCCCAAGGGGCAACACAAGTCCTAGTCTCACCCGAGGGCCTTGGGTTCAGTCGGCGAATCCTCACCGGCGCCACGCTGACGAAAAAAATCAACCGTCAGCTGCACAGGGTTCCGTATCGGTGCCTGATCCCGGGACCACCAGGCCAGACTCGTAGGCGATGACGACAGCGTGCGTCCGATTCTGAGCACCGAGCTTTGTCAGCACGTTTCCAACGTGCGTCTTCACCGTCTCCAGGCTCACCACCAGAACCTGAGCAATATCCGAGTTGGACAGCCCGGTGGCCATCAACCGCAATACCTCTTCCTCCTTTGCTGTCAGCGCTGCATTCGGGAACGCCTCAGCGGAAACCAATGGGCGGGGCGTGGCCATCCGGCGCAGCGCGGCAGGGAACAGGATCACTTCGCCCGCCGCCACTACACGTACTGCCGCTGCGATCTGCGGGACTGGGAGCCGCTTCAGTACGAAGCCACTCGCGCCCGCACTGAGTGCGGCCGTGACGTAGCCATCGTTTTCGAAAGTGGTGATTACCAAGACTTTCGGCGGTTCGGTGCACTCGACCTGGAGGTGTCGAGTTGCCTCTATACCGTTGCGCAGCGGCATCCGCACGTCCATCAGCACCACATCCGGACGAAGTTGCCGCGAAAGCTCCACTGCTTCGATACCGCCGGAGGCCTCGCCGACGACCACAATCCCGGGCTGAGCTGCGAGCAGCATACGCAGGCCGCTGCGGGTAACGTCGTCGTCATCCGCAATCAGCAGCGTGACTGGCATGCTTGCAGGGTTGGAGGCGTCCTCACTCCAATTGGCTTCAGTCATCGTGCCACCCGTACCGGCAACTGAACACTCAACCGCCAGCACTGGGCTCCGTCCGGTCCAGCCTTGAACTCGCCGTTCAAGAGTCGCACGCGCTCGGCCAGACCTGCCAGGCCGCGCCCTGATCTTCGAACTACGTCTGCGTTTCCCTCGGCCACTGCCCCGATGCAGTTGACCACTCTGAGCTCGACGCTCTCCGGCGCGAGCGCCACCGTGATTTCGATCGGCCCGCTGTCCCCGTGCCGCAGAGCATTGGTCGTCCCCTCTTGCATGATCCGGTACGCCGCGCGAGAGAGTGTCCCCTGGATCTCTGAAAGGTCACCAGACAGGTTCACCTCCACAATTGCACCCGCATGCCGCAACCGCTCAATCAAGTCGGGCAAGTCCGACAGCGTCCGCGAAGGTACAGCCCCAGATCTCTCCTCGCGAAGTACGCCCAGTACGTAGTCCAGGTCCTCGAGCGCAGCACGTGTCGACTCCTCGATGCTACGCATGGCGGCCCTCGCGGCGGCAGGATCGGAGGCGAGCACCTCGCCCGCCACGGCCGCCTGGATCGTGGCGGCGGTGAGCGTGTGCCCGATCGAGTCGTGCAACTCGCGAGCGACCCGATTACGTTCGGCCAGTATATAACTCGTCAAACCGACAGTGTCAGCCGCGAGAGGCCGGGCTCCGAGGTGCAGCCAGCTACACCCCTTGCGCTCCGGCGCGCACAACCGAGAGACTGCACTTCGCACCATGGAGGACGCGTACGCACGTCAATACTGTTCTCTGCATGTGGAACTCACCATGAGATCCGACGAACAGGAGACCACAACCAATGACCACCCTTCGACGTCGCCCCCTGCTCACCGTGCTTCCGGCAGTCACCGCTGCAGCCCTCATCTTGGGCGTGAGCGGATGTGGTGACGCCACTGATTCCACTCGGCAAAGCGACGCTGCCGTGCAACAGGCGCTCGACGGCGTCATCGAACAGGGGATCCCCGGCGCACAACTCGTGATCTCCGACCCGTCGCGGGGCACTCGCATCATTCGTGCAGGAATGGGAAACACCGCCACCGGCGAGCCTATCCCCGATGATGCGCGGGTCCGAATCGGCAGCAACACAAAGGCCTTCGTCTCGACCGTCGTCATGCAACTCGTCGACGACGGACTGCTCGACCTCGATATGAGCATCGAGCACTACCTGCCCGGAACGGTCGTAGGCAACGGGAACGACGGCAACCGAGTCACCATTCGAGATCTCTTGCAGCACACCAGTGGACTGACGGACTACCTCGCCGCCGGCGGAGCACGGCCGGAAGACATCAAGCCCGGCCAGCTGCTGGTGGGGACAAGCGCACAACCATCGGAGCACTTCTCCCCCACTGAACTGGTCGATATCGCGATGTCTCTTCCACCCGGCCCGGCAGCCAAAGACAAGGCTGTCTATTCGAACACGAACTACATTCTGCTCGGGATGCTCATCGAGAAGGTCACCGGACGCCCTGCCGCGCAGGAGATCACCACCCGCATAATCGATCCGCTCGGACTGATGGACACCTATTTTCCCGCCTCCCGCGAGACACAGATCCGCGGTTCTCATGCACAGGGCTATCACCCGATTGACGGCATTCAGGTCGATGTCACCGATGGCGACGTGTCGTGGGCTGACACCGCAGGTGCGATGGTCGCAACGGGCGCCGACCTCAACACTTTCTTCACGGCTTTGCTACGCGGCGATCTCGTCTCGAATGACAGGCTCGCCGAGATGAAACACACCGTGCCGTTCGACAGGAGCCCGCAGGACAGCTACGGACTCGGACTAGTCCGCGTGAACAGCTCCTGCGGGAAGGAGATCTGGGGTCACGGCGGCGGAATTCCCGGCTTCGGCACCTCGGGCGGAGTCGATACCACAGGACGCGCTGTGACTCTCACCCTCAATCACATCCCGATGAGCGAGGACGCCTTCGTAGCAGCACAGCGAGTTGTCGACGCAGCGATGTGCGAGGGGTGAAGGAAACATGTTCGTGCACGACTTCGCACGCAACATCGAACAACAATTCTTCCCGAGCGAACGATGTCCCAAACCCTACCAATCCTCAGGAGTTCTACTGATGCGTAACAATATTCGAAAGGGCTTCCCTTCCTCAGATCGCCGGCAAGACCGCAAACGGCACCGGACCTTTTCGGTCGTTACCGCGGTGGCCCTCGGTGCCATGACGCTGGCGTCCTGCTCGCCGTCATCCGCCCTCAGTCCCGATACCGTCGGTTCTTCCTCCACCGAGTCCGACGCGGTTCAACGCTCCCTCGACGCGCTGGTGAGCGAGGACGGACTACCCGCCGCCCTCGCAAGCATCCAAGACCGAAACGGCAACTCCCGCAACTACACCGCAGGAGTCGGTGACCTGACCACCGGATCAGAGGTACCGCACAACGGCCAGATACGGATCGGCAGCAACACCAAAACCTTCACCGCAGTAGTGGTCCTGCAACTGGTCGCCGAAGGAAAGATCGAACTCGACACCCCCATCGAGACCTACCTACCCGGACTCGTCCGCGGAGACGGGATCGACGGCCACAACATCACCATCCGCCAACTCCTCCAGCACACCAGCGGACTCCCCGAGTACGGAATACACGTCAATGACGAAGAGATCAGATACCGCTACGCCGACCCCCACGACTTGCTCGATATTGCCTTCCAGCACCCCGCCGACGCACCGCCCGGGGCGACTTGGGGGTACAGCAACACCAACTACATTCTGGCCGGCCTACTCGTACAGAAGGTTACCGGGCGCCCCCTCACAGAGGAGATGAATCGACTTATCTTCGCGCCGATCGGCCTGCGCGACACCTACTTCCCACCGCCCGGCGACATGACCATCCGGGGTCCCCATCCCAAGGGCTACCACCGCACAGCACCAGACAGCCCACTGAGTGACGTCACAGAGATGGACCCGTCGTGGGGATGGGCCGCAGGGCAGCTGATCTCCACCACCTCGGACCTCAACCAGTTCCTCTACGCGCTACTCGACGGACGACTGCTCCCCACAGCCGAACTCGATCAGATGCGTACCACCGTCCACGTCGGCGGGCCCACCGGACTCGAATACGGCCTCGGCCTCACCAGCAGGACTCTCTCGTGCGGCGGGGTCTACTGGGGCCATGGCGGCGACATAGTCGGTTACGAGACCCGCGGCGGCATCACCGACAACGGGCGCGCCGTAAACCTTGCGGTGACTGCTCTTCCCTCGACTGCGTCCGCCACGCAACACGTCGTAGACACCGTGGACAGAGCTTTGTGCAGTTAAAGCTCTGGTGACAGCGTCACCCGGAATCTCACCCGAGTGACGCTGTACCGCCCGACGAAACATTCGGTCGGTTATTGGCCGAACGGACCAATGCGGCCAACGTGTCCGCTGCCACACTTCATCAGTCCATGCGGCACAACGCAATTCAGGAGGCATGATGAAGTCGGAACGCGCCACAGTTGAGGAACCCTCGCATAGCGGCGGCAAGTCGATACAAAACATATTGGACAACAAGTCAATTCGTCGAACAACGACTATGACTGTTGGGCTGCTCAGTACGATCTGGATGATCGACATGATAGATCGCGTGATGATCGGGCTTGCACTGCCGATGATCGGAGACGAATTCTCCCTCAGTAATACGCAATTGGGCGGAGTCGTGTCGATCTTCGCCATCTTTTACATGCTCGGGCAGGTCCCCGGCGGCATGCTGGCCGACCGATTCGGACCCCGGCCACTGTTGATCGTTGCGTTGATCCTGTGGTCGGTGTTCACCGCAATGACAGGATTCGCCTGGGGACTCGTCTCGCTGATGGTCATGCGTGCGATGTTCGGGCTCAGCCAGGGTCTCTTCCCAGCAGCGTCGTTCAAAGCTCTGGCTGAGCGAACCCGTCCGAAAACTCGCGCCACGGCCATGGGCTTCATGATCGGTGCAAACAACCTGGGCCCCGGCATCGCACCATTGATCATCGCCCCAGTTCTCATGGCCGTCGGTTGGCGGGACGCATTTTGGCTGGTGGCCATAGTCGGCGCCGTGATCGGCACAGTCGTCTGGTTGGTGCTCCCGGCGCCGTTGGACACAGAGATCACGGAAGATCCGGAGGCCGCACTGCAACCGCTCGCCAGTGAACACTCACGCGCCGCGGTATTCAAGTCCGTTTCGGTCTGGAAGTTCGCACTTCTGTTCTGCCTGGCCAACATGGCCGGATATGGGCTGTTGACCTGGGTGCCGAGCTACCTCCTCAACGAAAAGGGGCTCTCGCTGATCGATACGGGAATCTTCGCGGCGATCCCGTTCATCGTCACGGCATTGGCCATCGTCGTCGGTGGACGTCTGGTGGACAAGTACTTTCACGACAGCGCGCGCATTCTGCTCGTTCCGTGCATGGCCACCTCCGCCGTTCTGCTGTTCTTGATGACTACCACCGATACCGTCGCGATGTTCACCTTCTATCAAACCCTCGCGATGGGCGTCAGCGGACTGTGCTCGATGTCGATCTTCGCCCTCCCGTTGCGGGCATTGCCCGCCGAATTCCTCGGTTCCGGAATGGGTTTGATCAACGGTTGTGGACAGCTTGCCGGTTTCATCACCCCACTCGTGATGGGATGGATGGTGGACCAGTTCTCGTATATGGCCGCGTTCGGAGTCCTGGTCGGAGCGACGGCTGCGGCGGCATTGGTGGCCATGATCGTTCCGCAGACCCCGGCGAAATTCTGAGGGCTGTCACGCTGTTCGCCGAAGTGGCCGCTGAAGGTGGTTCCCAGCAGGGGCCACTTCGCCGATCTGGACCTGACCTCGGCGCCAGGTTGTCACCTGACTGCATCGAACCCGTTGCGCGAGCGCCGAAGTGCGCGCCCTGCAAGCTTCCCCGTCGGCACCCCGTCCGACAGCGCCGGTTGTCCATTCACCAGAACGTGCCGCATTCCGGTCGCATATGCCCTTGGGTTGTCATATGTCGCGAGATCCTCTACCTGCGAGGGGTCGAAGATGGCCAGATCGGCGTATCCCCCTGGTGCAATGTAGCCCCGTTTCGTCAAACCGAAGTTTTCAGTGGGAAGGCTGGTCATTCGGCGAACGCATTCCTCGACTGATTGTCCGCCAATGCCGCGGGTGTAGCGGCTCAGGATACGGGCGAAGGTTCCGAATGAACGGGGGTGCACGGGTTGCCCCGCGAAACGGGTCTCCGTGCTCTGAGCATCGGCATCGGAACCAACCGAAACCCAGGGACGCTCGAAAGCTGTTCGCGTGTTTTCCTCCGATGCAATGAAATAGGCAGCTTCGGCGGTGGGAAGAGCGTCGAGAACAGCCAGCATCGTGTCCACCGGGTCGTGATGCCCCATCCTCCGAGCAATAGACCCCAGTGCCTCCCCCGCTCGGATACCGAGTGCCGGTACCTCGGACAAGATCACCACCCCATCGGCACCTCCGGACGCAGCGAAGAGATTCTCCCAGTCCTCGTCCTCTCGATGGATCCTCTCGCGGATCTTGTCTCGGACACCGGTCGAGTTCAGTTGCGTGCGCCCGGCCGTCGTGTCACGACAGCGAAACTCCGGTGGCAACGCGGCACTGAGCAGCGTGTTTCCTGCTTCGTACGGATACACGTCCGCGGTGATTCGCACACCGTCCTCTCGAGCCGACTCAACCAATTGCAAGGCATCGGACATTTTGTGCCAGTGCGACTTACCAGCAACCTTGAGGTGATAGATTTCCGCGCGCGCTCCTGTCGTTCGAGCGATGTCGATCAGTTCCTCGATGCTTTCGAGAAACCTTTGCCCTTCACTTCGAAGGTGGCAGATATGGACGGCATCATGCCTGGCGAGCACCCGCGACAATGCTCGCAACTCGCCGGTATCCGCATAGCTTCCGGGTGGATATATCAGAGCCGAACCAACTCCGAGAGCTCCATCTTCAAGCTCCTCGTCGAGCAGGGCGCACGCTTCGGCCAGCTCTTGTTCGCTCAACAGACGATTGTCCACACCCGCAACCACCATGCGCAGATTCGCTGCGCCGACGAAGCTCGCCACATTGAAACCGACGCCGTCCGTCTCCAACGATTTGAGAAAATCGTGCAACCTCGGCCAATGTGATTGCACCCCAGGTGGAATCGCACCCAATCCGAGCATCGCCGGAGTCATCGATCCCGTGACCGGTCCGAGAGACACGCCTTCACCGAAGACTTGAGTTGTGACCCCCTGATACAAGTCCGACAATCCTCGCGGGTCTTGCTGCAGCGTGAGGTAACTATGACTGAGCACATTCACAAAACCGGGAGCCACCATGCAACCGCGAGCATCGATGTCGATCGCTCCCGGCACAGCACCGATCGTTCCGACTTCCACGATCGTGTCACCCGCGATCGCAACGTCCGCTTTCCTGGGCGGGCTCCCTCTACCATCGAGCACAGTCCCGTCCCGAACGACGATTGTCGGCAGCATCACGTCTCCTCCACGGTGGCCTTGTTGTCGCAAGATGCGACCCTGTTCACTCTGCTCAATCGTGGAAGCGAAATCTTGTTCCAGACACACATACGCGATGCAGAATTGGTGCCGCCCTACCAAACTGGCACATGGTTCCGATCATGCCATCGGTTAGCCGACGATCCTGCGGATCTCGTTCTCGGAGGCATTGGCGCCCGTGCAGACGACGGCAACGCGCTTGCCAGCGAAGGTGCTCGGATGCGCATAGACCGCAGCAAGTGCAGCCGCACCGGCGCCTTCACTCAAAGTGTGAGCGTCGTAGAGCAACGCCCGCTGCGCGAGCGTGATGTCGTCGTCCGTGACGAGCAGGAAGCCTCCGAGCCGTTCACGCAAAACACGTTGAGTCAGTGTGAACCCGGCACCAGTCGCAAGCCCTTCGACGCGGGTGGTGTTCGGGCGCTCGACGCACGTACCTGAACTCCACGAGTCATGTGCGGCTCGCGCGGCCTCCGACTGCACTGCGAACACCTCTAGGTGCGGTGCGAGCGCACTGGCGACGAGACACGCCGCCGCAGCACCGCTGCCGCCACCGACTGGGACTACCACCGCGTCCAGATCGGGTTGTTGTTCGACGAGTTCGACGTAAGCCGTAGCGACACCGGCAAGTATGGCCGGCTCATTGGCGGCACTGACGAGACGCAGGCCGTCACGTTCGCTGATGAACTCGGCGTGAGCACGCGCCTCGTCGAAATTCACGCCGTGCTCGATGAGCTCGGCTCCGAGCATGCGGACAGCGTGAGCCTTGACTGAATTCGCCCCAACCGGCATGACGATCACACACCGCACGCCCGCACCCGCTGCTGCATACGCCAAGGATTGAGCGTGGTTTCCGGTCGAGTAGCCGACAATCCCCCGCGCCCGCGTCGCCTCATCCAGTCCTGCCACCAGATTCAGTCCACCGCGAACCTTGAACGCACCCGTGGGGTGCACGTTCTCGTGTTTGACGAACAATTGGCTGCACGAGCCCGCGCCCAAGGTCGGGTGCGATATCAGGGGCGTCACCGGTAGATGCCGTCGCACGACCTGACTGGCACGCTCGATGTCAGCCCAGACGGGTGGATGTAGCTGGTTTGATGCCGCGAGATCAGGTGCCGGTGCCATGTGATTCACCCTGCCAAACACCGATTCATAGATCCAATACGTGTTTTCGTCAAAAGCATCGAAATCTTCTATGATTTCGGCATGCTCGATCTAATTCGGCTGAGGGTCTTGGTCGCTGTTGCGCAGGAAGGATCGGTGACAGCCGCCGCCGATTCTCTCGGTTACGCGCAGCCCTCCATCAGTCACCACCTTCGACAGCTCGAATCGGAAGTCGGGGTTCCACTGTTCCAGCGAGCGGGTCGTGGACTGCGCCTGACGGAAGCCGGCGCAGTGCTGGTTCGGCGAGCCACAGAGATCCTCGGCCACGTCGACGCAGCGGTAGCCGAAGTCCAGACATACGCAGGGCTGAGGGCCGGGCGGGTACGACTGGCCGCATTCCCGTCAGCCCTGGCGAGTTTGATTCCGCAGGCGATGGCAGCGTTCACGTCCCAGTACCCCGATGTGTCCATCAGCCTCGTTGATGCAGAACCACCCAAAGCACTTGCAATGCTTCGTAACAACGATGTCGACGTAGCGGTTGTCTTCGCACACGAGGACACCCCTGACGTCGGGCTCAAGCATGTCGCGCAGACGACTTTGCTGGAAGATCCGTTGTACCTGATCACCTCTGCGCGGAATGCAGATGCTGCCAACGAGATCACGGACTACGCCGGTGAGACCTGGATTGCCGGTTGCCCGAGCTGCCGAGCCCACCTCCTCACCGCTTGCAATCGAGCTGGATTCATTCCGCGGATCGAGTTCGAGACCGACGACTACGTCGCTGTCCAAGCTCTGGTCGCCTCCGGAAACGGCATAAGCACCCTTCCCGCTCTCGCTCTCCAGGCACATCAGAATCCGAATATCCGCGCGCACCGTATTCCCGACGAGCGACGCACCATCTCCGTCGCGACCTACGGGAAACCTCCACATGCTCCGGCGATCGACGCGTTCGTCCAAACTCTGACAGCAGTCTCGAAATCCATGCGTGAGCGCGTCGAACTGGATGGGCACGTCAGTCGATGACGAACCTGGGCGGCTCGATCAAGACCGCCCGCATACCCGGTGACCTCAGGTCCGGCCGACCACCGCGACAATCAGTGCGGCAAGTTCGCTCCGAGCCTCGTCGGGCGAGAGCGCTCCCGCTACCGCCGCGTGCGAGAGTGCCTCTGCAGCACCGAATATTGCAGTCATCGAAGGTTGCGCAAGTCCGCCGGCTGCACCAAAGGGAGTCAGCACCTCCCGACATCGTTCGGAGTAGGCGTGTTCCGATTCACGCTTGACCCGCTCCAGTTCGGGCGAACCCTCCAGCGCTGCAAGCACACCCGTCAGCTCACGCCCCTGCGCCAGCGAACATCCGACGTAGGAGTCGGCGATGGCATTCGCGCGTCCGCTCAAGGACTCATCCGCGGCATCGAGATACTCCTCGAGCATCACCGTCTGACGATCGTCGAATTCCTTGAAGAGGGCCGCCAACAACGCGGCGCGGGAGGCGAAATGGCTGTAGACAACCGGCTTTGCAACGCCGGCACGTTCAGCCAACCGGCCGAGGGTCAGCGCGTCCGCGCCCTCCTCTCGCACCAATGCCCACGACACCTCCACGAGTTGTTCGTACCTGCCGGCCCGCGACAGTCTCGTACGTGCCATCGGACACCTCCTTGCGCTATATACCAATAGTAACCTACTCTTAGTACATAAGCGCACCATCTACCGAAGGAACGCTCATGACCACACTCGTCGTAGTCTCCCACTCCGATCCACAGTCACTTACCCAGCATGTCGCCCGTTCTACCGCCGACGCGATCCGCAACCTGGGCGGCGACGTCGACGTCGCGGACCTACATGCCGAAAATTTCGATCCCCGATTCTCCGAAGCCGATGTGAACCTTTTCCGCGGCAACGGGACTCCCCCGGCTGATGTTGTAGCCGAGCAGGACCGAATCGATCGTGCAGACGATCTGATTCTCGTGTTTCCTATGTACTGGTGGTCGATGCCGGCTCTACTCAAAGGTTGGATCGATCGAGTCTTCGTCAGCGGATGGGCGTACGAATTCACCCCGGGAAGCGAATTCGTGAAGAAACTGGACCGACTCACCGTCCACCTGATTCCGGTCGCAGGTGACGACGCGGAGAGTTTCGACCGACACGGCGTGTACGAGGCCTTTCGGACACAGATCGAGCGCGGCATCGTCGAATATTGCGGTGCCACACTGGGATCGACAACCTTCGTTCACGAGTCGGACACGAAGAGCCGAGACGTCCTCGCCGCAGAAATCCAAGATCTCAGCGAAAGTATCGCAGCCCGTGTCGCCTACCCTGCAACCGTGACTTCCCGTTGACGGTCAGACATCGGTCAACTGACGCTTGATTGGCCCGTGGCTGCCCAGTAGCGAAGCGTATCTCCCGTATGACCGAGGTTGCGCGACAACTGATCAGCTGGGCGCACGCTGTCGAGTAAACCACCACACCCTTCGATTGCCTTACGCGAACCCGCGTTCGATTCGTCGCAGGTAATCAGGACGCGACTGAGCCCCACCGGGTCGCCGGCATACGTGAGCACCTCCCGCAGAGCGGTCGACGCTATCCCTTTCCGGCGTTCCGACGGCCGGACCCCGTAGCCGATATGGCCACCGACATCGGCCAAGAACTCATTCAAGCTGTGCCGCAACTGGATAGCACCGAGGTACCTGCCGTCTCGAACGATCCACCAGTTGGTTGCCGGGACAATGTCGGGCCCTGGTAACGCCTCAGGCTGCGCCAACAACTCCTGCACCCATTGCCCGAATCCATCGCGGGATGCAAGGTCGAGATCTAGACGTTGCGCAACTCCCAAGGCCGAACCGGGCTGATCCGCCTGCGGTCCGCCCCACTCGTCACGCGACTCCAACCAGGACGCCCACAAGGCCTCGTCAGGAGCAACCAAATCGACAGTCATAGCTGCGATGCTACTTCGCACCGGCACTGGTCGAGACTTCGCCTCATTCCATCGCAAAGGCACATAGTGTTCCTGTATGAGTGGACGTTTCATAGCTGGGGTCTTTATCGTCGTCGTCAGTGTCGTCGCCGTTGCGCTGGTTTGGACCAGCGTTCGGGACTATGAATCTTTCACTCCACCGGTCGCGACGGCGGTCGATCGGGCAGACTGTCTCGCCCCTGATATCACTGCTGCGCTTGTAGCCCCCGAGACACGCGACAGCAGCACCGCTCTTCGCCCTGAGGGAAGTGGTTACCCACCTCCTGATTTCAGCCCCGTTGCCGTTGTTCGATGCGAACGCGGAGAAGCATCCGACGGTGGGTTAACGATCGACGCCGTACGCCTAGAGGGTGACATAGACGCGGTGGACGATGCATTTCGCGAACAGTCTCGTCGATTCCCTGCCAACGTCCAGGCCAGTTGCGCATACCGCCACCTCTTGCCAGCCGGTTTGTGGCTGCTGGACGAAGCCGGAGCGGCCATACGACCTACCTGGCCGACCGAGCCGTGTGGCCTGCAAGAGCAACCATACGTAGCCCTGAGCCAATTACATGAGGCCAGCCGCGAGCAGCATCTGGTCGCCGGCATATCCTCCGATGACGCCGGAACCTGCGCGGAGTCGATCGGACAGCTCTTCGAAACGACCACTGAAACTGACGTGGATCGCATGGCAGCGTACGACGACACGTACATACGCCCATTAACCGAAACAGCCTTGACTACGCCGATTTTCGATGTCGGCCGGCTCCAGGTGTGCCGCTATTCCACCGAACCACCGCTGCCCGAGTCCCGAATCCGCTTGTCACGCCAGCAGAGTACGGATCTGATGGAGGTTGCATCCACCGCGCCACCGGCAGGCCCATGCGATCTCGTCGCTCAACGCATCGCTTCGATCGACGTACTTCGTCCCGACGGATCGGGGGGCACGCGGATCGCAGTCGAACTCGACGGATGCCAACGAGTAAACCTCCTCGGACAACGTCAATTACCGCCCGCAGTCATTGCGCTCCTGTTGCAGTAGCGCTGACCCACGCCCGAGTTCATCAAGACTGATCGTATAAAACCGTCGAGGGAATCACAGGTCTCGAATCGATGTGACGACAACCGGCCTGACCGGCTTGGGCGCCGCGCCGCAACTCGGTGGACGCGGCGCGAGTTCGGAGATTGCAGTCTCCACCGCCCATCGCCGGCCGTCCACATGTGCGACGACGCATGTCCCGTCACTCGCCTGCTCGATGACAGCCAAGTCGTCGATTCCACAGCTGATTTGTTGTCGCACAGCAATTTCCGAAGCCTGCCCCGCAGGAGACCAACAACTCCGTCCACGGAGGCCTGGCAAATGGACCTGATCTCGGGAAGCCATCTCCACGGCCGTGACACTCTCACTTGCGGACAGACGGCCGTATGTATTGCCGCTCGGCAGCAGGATCATCGACGGCGCAAATCGGTGCCCGCCGGTATGCGAACACTCCCACACCTGGGGTCCGAAGGACGACATCAGCGCTGCGGCAATCGGCCTGCCGAACACAGCGCAGCACTGGTCACGCTTGCCGTGAGCGCAGACGAATACCACCGGCTCGGTCACCTGCTCGCCCAATCCTGGTGGCGGCCCATCCATCAGGGAGAAATCGACGTCGAGTAGGTCTATCGGTGAATCGATGCGCAACCTTTCGCACCACGAGTCGCTCGGATCGGAGCGCGCGAGCAAGACCGTGTGTCCATCAGTCAGCGGATCGGTGCGGCCTGGTCGCCGAATGAACATGATTCGTACCTCGGCAGCGTCGGCTCGTCGGCTCAGCTCGGTGGCGAGCTCGTCCCCCAACGCCGTTCCGTCCAGCACGTCACGACCCCAGGCTGCGTTGAATTCGAGGCACACCCAACCCCGCACGACGGCAGCGCTGCCTGCCAGCGGTTCGTCGACGGCAGACAGCGCGGAACAGGTTTCGGCTTCGATCACGAGCCCTATTGTGTCAGCCACGTTGAAAGTCGATCAGCCGTCCCAGTCAGCTCAGTAGAACTTCTTGCCCTCCGCGAGTTGGTTCACGAACTTCTCGATCCGCCTGGCTCGCGTCTCCGGACGCTTTGCCTCCTGCAGTCGGTACGCGATGGTGAATCGGTTGGTGGAATTGAGCGTCGCGTAGAACTCGCGAGCCTTCGAATTTTCCGCAACCGCATCGAGAAAGTCCTTCGGCACCTCGGCCTTGGCTGCTCCCTCGTACGCGCGATCCCAGCGACCGTCGGCCTTGGCCTTCTCGATCTCGGCGATGCCGGATGGCTCGAGAAGTCCCGCGGCGTCGAGGCGGGCGACGATCTCGACGTTGCGTTTGGACCACGGACTCCGCGCGGTGCGTCGCGAAAACTTCTGTACGAAGAAATCGTCGTCGATTCGCCGTGCGAGGCTGTCGATCCAGCCGAAGCACAGGGCAACGTCCAACGCTTGGTCGTAGTCGATCGAGCTGTGCGACGAGGTCTTCTTGGCCATTTTCAGCCAAAGGCCGGGGACCACCTCGTGATTCTCGGACAGCCATCGACGGAACTCTTCTCCGTCTGCGAAGTATTCGGTATCGAGTTCGACTGCCATCAGTGCTCCTCACATTCGCGATACCCATACTCTGACAAAACCCTGCGACAAATATCCGAGCGTTCCGAGTGCGAGCACCCATTTGGCGATACTGACGGTCGAAGCGGCGCGAACCCCCGAGTCGGTGATGCTGTCGCGATGATCGAGGAAATGGAGTCCGACCACGTTCTCGACGTAGTCGCCGGCCGCCGACAGTACCGGCGCGACGGCAAGGACGCGCCGAGTTGCGGAGGAAAGGGGAACCCGCTCCCCGAGCCTCGTGCCCGCTGACCGCAAAGCCATCGCGTAGATCGCGGGATGTACGAAGTCGGGGTAGTAGTGACTACGAAATCGCTCCGTGGCCTCCGCGTCCATGGAGTCCAAGATCTCGACGTACCGGCGAGCGGAGAACGCCGTCTGCACTTCCAATACTTTGGGAGCCACCGGCCCGAGTAGGCGAGCAATATTCGCTTGTGAGACAACAAAAGCGGTCGTCCACAGTGCCATCGCCTTCGCAGATCCAGTTGGTGCCATTCCACGATCGTGCCATCTTCGCACAACAGAACGGAACGACCCGACGGAAAAGCTCGCCGAAAATGTGCGTGAGGTTGCAAAAAGCGGGCATCCGCATCCCGTATCGATCATCGGTCCGATAGCGGGGAGCGCGCATGTCGCCCAAGTCCAACCCGACTGTTCTGTTCATCCACGGACTCTGGATGCACCCGACTACCTGGGATCCCTGGGCGCAGGTTTTCAACGCGCAGGGGTACCCCACGATGGCGCCGGGGTGGCCAGGGGACGCGTCGACGGTGGGTGAGACGCGTGAACACCCGGAGGACATCGCGGGACACGGCATCGACGACGTGACCGATCACTACGCCAAGGTGATCGCCGATCTCGACGAACCACCGATCGTGGTGGGGCATTCGTTCGGAGGTTTGATCGCGCAGAAACTGCTGGGCCAGAAGTTGGCGACCGCGGCAATTGCCATCGACCCGGCTCAGCCCAAAGGGGTGTTGAAACTTCCCCTCGTTCAACTGGGCAGCGTCTTCCCGGTCCTGTCCAACCCCGGGAATTACCGGAAGGCATACTCACACAACAGAGAGTCGTTTCACAAGTCCTTTGCCAGCGCCGTGTCCAAGGACGAGTCCGACGCCTTGTTCGAGCAGTATGCGATTCCCGCCCCTGGTCGGCCGTTGTTCGAGGCAGCACTCGCCAACTTCGCGCCTCACAGCCCCGCTGTAGTGGATTTCAACGCGCAACGTGGACCCCTTCTGATGATCGGCGGCGGCAAGGATCGCACAGTCCCGAAAGCCAGTTCGGACAGCTCGTTCAAGAAGTACGCCAAGGCCCCGACGATCAACGAATACAAGGTCTTCGGCGATCGGGGGCATTCTCTGACCATCGACCACGGCTGGCGTGAAATCGCGGACTACAGCCTTGTCTGGCTCGACAAGCAGGGCATGAGCCCGCCACAAGGCAAGCACGAGAGTCAGTCTCAGCCGAAAGCTTGAAAACGACGACGGTACACCTGCGGCGAGATTCCGAGATGCATCGAAAATGCTCGGCGTAGGGATTCCGAACTGCCGAATCCCGCCAACCGCGCGGCTTCGGTCACCGAGTGACCGGCATCGAGGAGCGCTTTCGCGGAATCGAAACGAATCAACTCGACGTATTTGGCCGGCGTCGTACCGAGTTCCTCGCGAAAGAGCCTCGTCAAATGCCGTGGGCTCAGATGCGCCGGGGCAGCCAGTTCATCGACCGCGTACTCCCCCGCCGGATCGGCCGCCACCGCATCGACTACTGCGCGAAGCGCGGGCACCCGGGGCCGCGGCCCGCTCAACGACGGCGAGAACTGCGACTGCCCACCTGGACGCTGGAGAAATACCACAATAGAACTCGATTTCAGCCGGCCGCCTCACTCATCGCAGCGGCATCTTCTGCCCCGAACTTTTCCTCGAGAGTCTCCGGCGAATAGTCGAGGTCGATCTCGGCGACGTCGCGCCCGCGCGCAGACTCGATCGCCGAAAGTCGGCGCTGCGCACGGTCTGCGGCATACTCGAGGAACTCCTGATTGTCCAAACCGAACGGCTGCACCTCGAATTGATCGTTGACCCAGTTGATCATTCCGAGCGCCATGGGCATGAGTTCACCCATCCGCTGCTGGACGACGTCCCAGTTGTGATCGTCGGCGGCGACGTGCCTGCGGCAGGTGAACGTTCCCCACGCCATGTGCCGTCGTTCGTCGTCGCCGATCTTTCGCACCAATTGCTGCATCCCCGGCAGAATCCCGCGTGTCGCACAGACTTTCTGCCAGGCGTAGTAGCCCGTCAACGCCAGACTGCCCTCGATGACATGGTTGTACGTGACACTGGCACGCACCTGGTTGACCGGGCTGGGATCCGTCTCGAGAATGCGTAGCGACGACGGCAGCTCCTCGTAGAACAGTTGCCGGTAGTACGGATTGTCAGCGACGTAGGAATGCAGGTCACTGGTCAATCCCACTTCGTCCATCCACAGCCGAAATACCTGGGTGTGCTTGGCTTCCTCGAAACAGAACTGCGTCAAGTACATCTCGTCGCCGAACCTGCCCTCGGTCGACATCGCTTTCATGAACGGTTGAATGTCTTCGGTGACGGCTTCTTCACCGGCAATGAACTGCGCGCACAGGAAGGTGGCACTGCGCTGTTGCTCGCTGGTCAGCTCCTGCCAGTCGCGGGCATCCTGGGAAAAATCGAGGTCGGTTGGGTTCCAGAATTTGGCATTTCCCTTGGTGAACAATCGGAGTGGGAACGAATCCCAGTTCAACCCTCCCGACCGAAGAGTATTGAAACCTTCTCGCCCCGGCGAGGTGACAGTCATGACATTCCTTCTTCCCGAACCGAAGACAGATGCCCCATCAGCATGCCCGCAGAACTGAAACGTGAATCAGTTTTGGCGAAATTCGATCTATTCCTTCAGAGAAACGCCCTTGGTCTCCATCACTGCGAAGAGCTTGGCGTTCATCTGAGCCGCCAGATCCGGCCGATACGAGCCGATATTGAGCGGATTGGCTAGATTGTTCAGTTCCAAGGGGTCGGCCTGTAAGTCGTAGAGTTCGTATTGCGGCGCAGCAACTCCCGCCGGATCGAAGTACATCGTGTACTTCCATCGACTCTCACGTATGCACCGAATGTGATTAGGCTGCGTGACGATGTTCTGACCGTCGGGCGTTGCGCAGTTCTGATCGTCGTAGGTGAACAGGATCGTGTCCTGAACCTGTGCGCTGGGACTTTGCGGGTAGGCCGCAGCGTCGACGATGACCGGCGTCAGATCAGTGCCCAAGAAGTTCCACGATTCACGCGCGGGCGCTTGGGCGAGAGTGGCGAGCGTGGGCATCACGTCGATCAGCGACGCCAGGGCGTCGGTGCGAACGGGCTCGGGAAACAGCAAGGGGTTGCTGATGACCAGTGGAACGCGCAGCGTTTCCTCGTAGGCGTTGAACACCTTCTGCCGCAAACCTCCGTGGCTCATCCCCATCTCCCCGTGGTCGGACATCCGAACGATTACCGTGTCGTCGAGCATCTGCGGGGTGGCTTCGATCGCGTCGAGCACGCTGCCGATGTGTTCGTCGACCACCTTGTGCATGTAGGCGTAGAAGTTGATGTAGTTGCGCGCCTGATCGGGTCCGAGCAGCGGCCCGAGCCCGGCTGCGAGCAGCAATTCCGACTGAACCTGTGCCGTCGGTTTGTGATTGAGCGCCAGGATCTCGTCGAAGGTGGGCGGCAGGTCGATACCTTGCTCGAAGGCGCCTGGTGCGTCCGATCCGTAGTTGTCGCACGTTCCGTTCATCGCATTCCAGGTCTGGGGGTACGCGAGGACATCGTGTGGGTTCACGAACGAGACGATCAGCGCCCAGGGCTGTCCGGACGTGACTGCTGGTCCGGAGAGAAAATCGACTGCCTCCTCGGCAACACGGCGGTCGTGGTCTGCGCACCCGCCGCCGAAATGATCCGGATTGGTGTCCTGGCCAGCGTCCGGCGGAATCCACCCTTCGAAGCCGAATCCCGCCACGTCCTCGCTTGTCGGATCACCGCCGTCGACGCCTTTGCTCAGATGCCATTTCCCCCGGTACTGGACGTTGTAGCCGGCCGACGCCAGCAGCTTTGCCATGTTCTGTTCGGAGACCTGCAACTGTGGCTCGGTGGGTGAAACGGTGCCGCCTTCGGTGAGCGTTCTCGTGACCCCGTGCTGCGCGGGGTAGAGGCCGGTGAAGAACGTACTGCGACTCGGCGAGCACATCGCGGTGTTGCACACCGCCTGGTCGAATGTCAGCCCGTGATCGGCAATCCTCTTGCGGTGGGGCAGGTTCTGATCAGCCCAGCCCTGCGGCCAGTACATCGGCCGGCGTTCCTGATCGGTGATGATGACAACGATGTTGGGTTTCTGTGGAAACCGATCGGCGGGCGCTGCGTGTGCCGACGCCGCGCTCACCGCGCCGGTTGCGACGTCTGCCACTCCGGCGAGGACAAGAGCACCGACGCCACCAAGGAACGTCCGGCGCGGCAGTGAATGACAATGCGAGGCTGGAACGTTCTCTGGATTCACGGGCGTCGTCCTCTCGGAGCCGTTGTCGCCCCAGAGTTGACCGAATCAGTGTTCGCTACACATGCTCGAGCAAACTGCCTGAGCGCTGATCAGCTCGATTACCCGATCCGCACAGCGCAGCGGATCGGGTGTCCGTCCGATGCCGAGAGTGTCGACTATCGAAATCGTCCTTCGCACATCAGCCTCCTCGACGCCCCACGACCAACCGAAGTCGTGATTCCAGAGCAGAACTGCGTTCTTCCCCGGATGGTTTCGGGCATGAACGGGGAGAACGATCACCGCATCCGTGCTCGGACCCTGCGGCCATCGAACTGTCTCACCGTGAACGGATCGTGCTACCGCGTCGACGTATTCGTGTGCGGACCAGTCGTTGCCGTTGGTGTGCATGGAAGTACATTCGGTGCCGCACGCGTTGTGGATGGGTTGTTCCCGGAACTGATCGGATATTCCACTTTCAGGAAATGAACGGCAACACAACGGATTCGAATTGGCGATGCCCGTCGCGGTGGACACTGTGGCCGGTGCGGAAGGAGACCAATTCGCAGCGCGCGACAGTGGCCGCAACAGCGTCGAGGCGAACGGGGTCCACCATCCCGCCCAGACCTCCACGCAGGAACAACATGTCGGCCTCGATGAGTGGCAAGCGATCCCACCACTGCGGATCCGGTCGGCGGAACTGCTCGAGCGCGGACCGCGTCATCGAGCGATCGAACGTCAGCGCGGCTCGCGGATGTCGCACCAAACTTGTTGTGGCGTGCCACAGTTCTGGCACACTCGGCAATTTCCTCGCGAACACCTGTTCCGGGTCACCTGCGCGTAGTGGCAACGGCGCTTCCTCGATGACCAACTTCCGTACCACAGTGGGACGTTTCTGAGCGATCAACGACGCCGCGTGCCCGCCGAGCGAATGGCCGACCAGATCCACCTGATCGAGTTCGAGATGATCACACACGTCCATGACGTCGTCCGCGAACTCGTCGAACAGGTACGACGACGCCCGAGCGCTCCGGCCGTGGCCGCGAAGATCGACCGAGACGACTCGCCGGTTGCGCGAACGCAAGGTCCGCGCGAACTTGTCCCAGGTACCGCTGTCGCCGCCCATCCCGTGCACGAGAACTACTGGAGGCAGATCGGCCACACTGGGATGCGCGCCGGAATCGCGGTAGCTGATCTGGACCCCGCCGGCACTTCGTACGTTAGCGACACTCACGAGTTCCCAGGATAGACCTGTCCTCGCGGATTGCTGACGCGGTCAGCCGAGGCGGCAACTCCCCTGGTCTCGTGATCTCGTCGTAGCGAGCGAGCCCGATCCTCGCGATGTTGCACAGCGACTCGCTTGCATCGGCGAAGTATCCGCAATGCCCTCGAATGGCGCCGGTGTCGAAAACTATGGCTCCGTGCTGCGCCCGAACTGGAGACGGGCCGTGCCCGAGGCGGCCGATCTTCACGCGTGGGAAATACCGGATCCAGTCCGACGGACCAAGCGCAGCCCAGAGATTTCCGGCAAAGCACAGGTCCTCGCGCGAACTGGTACCCATCCCCGGACTGCCCAGCACCACGCAATCGTCCGCCCGCGCCGACGGGAGAGCGAGTCCGCACACCACCGCCCCGTAGCTGTGTCCGACGAGCGTGACATGCGCCGAACGCGGCAGGATACGAGTCAACCGCGCCAGATCTATCGCACCGCGTTCTGCAAGTGTCCGAGAGAACGACTCGAGAAATCCCCACGGCGTCCGATAGCCGACCCATACGATCACCGCGACGCGGTCGTTCGGCCCGAGCGTTCGGAGCATCCTTCCCAGTGTCCATCCGCTCGCGCGTGGGCCGGTCGGACGGTTCTCGTCGAAGTAGTTTCCCAGTCCGTTGTCGTTGCCTGGCACGAAGATCATGATGTGCTCGGCTGTGGCGACGTCCCCGAACACCTCCACGATCCGGCCTTCGCCGGTCTCGTCGTACGCCAGAAGTTGTGCGTCGTGTAGTTCCGTCGGCTGGTAGTGAAGTCGATCGGTTCCGGAAACGTCAGATCTGCCCGCCGTTTTCATGACACTCCTCGCGAAGAGTTGCAACGACGAGAATCATTGCAACAGTGAGTTTTTGAATGTCATCAACGCTAGGTGCCCGACGGCGTCAGTACGATGGCGCCAGCGCCCCTACTGTTCGTACAGTCGACTCGACCATTCAGGTACAGCTGGCTATACCCGTGAGTTCATTCGTACACACCCTCCACCGACCATCCACCGCCTTCACAGATCATCAGCAACGCACGCGATTCCTCCAACAGCACCTGAGCCCGCGCGGCCGTGCGCGCCGAGGCTGCGTCCCACCATCGCTCGTCCACCGGCCAGGGCCCGGCCCATCCCTGCACTGCCCATTCCTTGCTCCCCCACTTCAGCCTTCCCGGCTGCGAGCTGAAGACACCGCGCTCAGTGACGTACACGGCGTTGCCGGTCACATCCCCCAGCCATACCTTGGGATTGTCGACGAAAATCGACCCCGGAGACGGCTGCGGCAGACGACCAGGCCACGGGGCTGTCGGATCATGGGCAGCTACCCGCTCGTCTCCCAAGGGCAACAAGGTAATTCGCTCCGAGGGCCCTCGACCACCGCTCAGGACACCGACCTGAACCGATTCGCCGCCCAGAAGACCTTGCACGCGCACCAATGCTCGCCTGGCCCGCTCCTCCTCGTCGCCGACACCGCCCCACAGCCCCAACTGCAAGGCACCGGCACTGACCACCTCCACCGGCTCCAGACGCAACACCGCTATGCCTGCGGTCGGCCGGGTCTCACTGCGCCCGGTGAGCCAGCCGTCCAGTTGCCAACGCACTCGATCGGCCGTTCCCTCCGGCGTCAGAGGTTCGGCGCAACGCCAAGTCCGAGAGAGATTTTCACCGTTACCCGTGCTGGCCGAAATCGACAGACGCGTACACGCCACCGCGGCGGCGGACAGCTTGTCGTGCAGCAGACTCGCCAAGGCGCGCCCGGCAAACGCTGCGGCATCCACCCGCTCGATCGACGGATCGTAGTGCTGCTCCACTTCCAGATCCGGCGGAAGCGTCCGCGCCGACGGTGGCCGCTCGGGCTCACCGCGCGCCGCACGATGCGCGAGCACCGCATCGGCACCGAAACGCGAAGCGACGTCCACTGCCGGTAGATCTGCGAAAGCACCGATGGTCCTGATACCGAGCCTGCGCAGCAGATCCACCAACTCCCCGCGATGCGGCGCAGAGAGGCTGGGCTCGGCCGCCAACTCCGGCATGGGTAGCGGCGCCAGAAACCGTGCTCCCTCCCCCGGCGGCACCAGCGCTGCCCGGCGCGCGGCAATGACCGCCGTGGACAGCTGATCCGCCACACCCACCTGACTCTCGACGCCCGCAGCAGATGCCTGATCCACCAATCGTTCCGCCGCGGCTTCCTCCGAACCGAAGTACCGACTGACACCTCGCGCACTGAGCACCAACAAACCAGGACGGAGTACCTCGACGCCCGGTGCCACCGCATCGATGGCCGCGGCGACCGGCTCGAACAATCTGGCGTCGCGTTCCGGATCTGCCGTCGCCACATACAGTTCCGGGCAGCGGGCCTGCGACTCGCGTCGACGCAGTCCTCGGCGAACTCCCTCCGCGCGGGCCGTCGCCGAACATGCGATCACCCGATTACCCGAGGTAACCGCGACGGGATGCGTTGCCGGAAGATCGGCAAGTGCTGCCGCTGCCACCGCCGGCCAGTCCGGGCACCACAACGCCAGAACTCTGCTCACAGTGACACCACCTGCGACGACACCACCTGCTCCGACACAGCCTCCACCGGCCGGGAAGGCACCCATTCGACCCGCCCGGCTGCACTGCAGATGTCCAGGCGCGTGGTCCGGGGCTGGAACGAGCGCCCCCGTGCACGAACCGCGAGGCTCAGGGAACTGAGCCGACCACGCCCCAACTCCCGGCCCTGACCGAACCCACCGTAACCATGAACCCGAGCGTCCAACCGAACCTCGGCTCCGTCCCAGTGACCTTCGGTGACAACAAGAGTCGAGCCCTTGCTCCGAGCGCGTGCCACTACCGCCCGAGCACGCGACGGGGATACCGATGCGCCCGCCAATCCCAGAATCACCAGGTCCATACCGTCGAGCAGCACAGCGGCGATCTCGACCGGATCCGGCCCAGGCGCCGGAATGAGTGCCAGACGTTCCAGTTGCGCACCCATCTCGTACGCCGCCAGCAATCCCAGTCGAGGCTGCCCGATGACTGCAACATGCCCTCCGGACGCCGTCACCGACGCGACCAATCCCAAAAGCAAGGAGGCCGCGCCGTCGACAGACACCACGGTTCCGCGTACCAAACCGCCCTGCGGCAACAATGCCCCGATACCTTCCGGCACCGGGAGAACACCAGCCTTGTGCGCGCGGTCCACGACCGGCCTGTCCCTGTCCGCAACACTCTCGGACGCTGCTGCACTTGTCCCGGAAACACCGGTAGCGGACACACCGGTAACAGACGCACTCGGTCCGGAGAACGACTTATCGCCCCGAGACGGAATGGACGCGATCTGTCGGCGGAGCTGTGCCAGCCGATCCTGACGGGACAACCCCGCCGCATCTGCCGACAGCTCTACCAACTCGGTCACCTCGGTCATCCCCATCCTCCGGAACACCGGAAAAAAACTCACTGGTCGCAATCCATAACCAGCCGGCAAACCGCGGGGAAGTCGGGTTTGACATGCATCCAACGAACAGCAATTTCGAACATATTTTCGAACTGTTTTCAGTAAACCGTGTCACCCCCGACACGTCAAGCAGAGCCAAAAACCCAGTTCACAGGAGCCTCGAGCGTCACAGTGGCATCAATCCATTAACCTTGAGATGTGACAGCTCAGGAGCAGACCGGGAGGGGCATCGGGCCCGAATACCTGCTGGCGGGGCGGTACCGACTCCGCTCCAAGATCGGCGACGGAGGGATGGGCGCCGTCTGGCTGGCCCGCGACACCCTCCTCAGCCGTGACGTCGCGGTGAAACAGGTCACAAGCACGGAAGGCCTCGACACCGAAACGGCCGAAGAGGTCCGCGAACGCACATTGCGCGAGGGCAGGAACGCCGCAAAGCTCACCCATCCCCACTCCATCGCCATGTACGACGTCGCGATCGAGTCCGGCGAACCCTGGTTGGTCATGGAGTACTTCCCGGCCCGCAGCCTCGCTCAGGCCATGAACCTGGCCGATACGTTGCCACCACTCGAAGTCGCGCAGATCGGCGCCCAGATCGCTGCGGCACTCACCGAAGCGCACGCCGCCGGCATCGTCCACCGCGACATCAAACCCGGCAACATCCTGATCGCAGACCGAGGCAAGTCCCTCGGCACCGTCAAGATCAGCGACTTCGGCATCGCCCGCGCGAAGAGCGACGTGTCCGACACCCAGGACGAGGTCATCACCGGCACTCCCGCGTACTTCGCGCCCGAAGTTGCCCGCGGCGACGACCCCACCGAGGCCAGCGACGTCTTCTCACTCGGGTCGACGCTCTACACGGTGATCGAGGGCCAGCCGCCCTTCGGCATCGACTCGGACGCCATCGCCCTCCTGCATCGTGTCGCCAAGGCCGAGATCTACCGACCCACCAAGTCCGGACCGCTCACCGACGTTCTCCTTCAGCTCCTCGAGCCGGACCCCACCCGACGGCCGACTATGGCTCAGGCACGCGACGCGCTCGCTGCAGCCGCGACGGGCGGCGGCACGATCGAGCAGTTGATCGACGCTCCCGTCTACTCGTCCGAGGGTGCCGTGCCGGCCTGGGCTCACCGGACCACACAACTTGCCGACCCACACCGCCGCAATCGCCTGACCGGATCCACGATCACGGGACTTCCTGCAGTGCAACAGAACACGCCACTGCGGAACGTTCCCAGTCCGATGGACATGTTCTCCTGGCCGCCGCGGATACCGACCGGACCCGCCGATGCCAGCACCCGCGACAAGGTAGTGGCCTGGGCTCCCCTCGCCATGACCGGCATGGTTGCCGTCATCATCTTGGCCGCGCTGATCGTCGTCATCCTGGTATTCACGGTCTGACAGGTGTTCACACTCTGACTGCACGCTTTACGCAGGCAGAATATTTGCGTTGAGGTGAAACACGTTGTCCGGGTCGTACTTCGCCTTGACTGCGGACAATCGCGCATACTTCGCCGCGCCGTAGGAGGCTCGCACTCGGTCCTCGTCGACATCGGTCATGAAGTTGACGTACCCACCTTGATTGGAAGAAAACGGACGCAACGCTTCCCAGGTCTCACGCACCCACGATCGGTCCAATTCCAGCGTTCCGGCATCAGTGGCCGTCGCCGTCATGTTGCACACGTAATGTGTTGTGCGAGAACCACCGAACGCAGTCTCGTCCTCGCCGACGGAAGTAAAAGCTCCCTGCAGCGGAAAGATCGGTATGAAGGACATCGGCGACGATTTCCTGCCCGCTTGTTCGGTCAGAACATCGATCACGTCGTCGGAGAAATCCACCAGGTCCAAAGCCTTCTCGTAGGCGTACACACCCCACGGTTCCGAGTCGTCGAGCATCGATTGCAAACCGGTGTACGGGATCGGGGTGACGAATTCGAAAAGCGTCGGCACCCCGTCTCGAATCGGCGCAATCGCATTCGAGTGTTCCTCTTCCGATCCGAAACCGGCTACCAGCAACGCGTTTCCGGGAAGCAGGTGAAACTGATCCGGGACAAACGGTGCCGGCGGTGCGGACAAACCGACCGCAACCATTGCACCGGCGTTTCCCGGCAGGGCAGGCACCACCTCACGGCACAGACGAAGCGCTGCCGGCCCGTCCTCCATCCCCCAGAAGAACAGTCCCAGATGCACTTCCGGACCGATCTCACTCAGACGGTACTCGAATTCGGTGACCACTCCGAAGTTCCCGCCGCCGCCGCGCAGAGCCCAGAACAAGTCGCTGTGATCGTCCTCGGAGGCTCGCACGATCGAACCGTCGGCGAGCACCACCTCTGCCGACACCAGATTGTCGATCGCCAGGCCGAGTGTGCGGGTCAACCACCCCATGCCACCACCGAGCGTCAGGCCACCGACGCCGGTATCACTGATCACTCCGCCGGTCACCGCCAACCCGTGTTCCTGCGTCGCCGTGTCGAGGTCGGCCATGGTCGCACCTCCGCCGACCCTGGCTCGCTTCGCTGACGGGGCGACGGTTACTACGTTGATCGCACTGAGATCGATCATCACACCGCCTTCACACACCGACGTGCCGCGGTAGGAATGCCCGCCACCTCTGACCGAAACCTCCAACGAATGCGCTCTGGCAAATGCAAGTGCCACAGACACATCCGACGCCGACCGGCACCGGGCGATCACCGCAGGCCGATGATCGATCTGGCCGTTCCAGATCGACCTGGCGTCGTCGTACTCCGGATCTCGGGGGCTGAACACAGAACCTGTGATCGCAGATTTCAGCGACGCGAACTCGACCGTCGTCATCATGCACCTCCCTCATCGGGTGTCGCGGTGAGAAGCAGGTACTCCCACTCCATCACGAACGGCTCACTTCCGCCACCGTACTTTTTCGCCAACTCGAGCAGGTCTCGGTCCAGCGCCTGCGTTCGGGCAGGATCGTCGCCGATGTTCCGGTACACCGCGATGGTCGGCCCGTAATTCTTCTTGAAGAAATCACGGAAATCTTCCGGTCCGCTGAATGCCTCCACACGCAGTACGTCTGTCCTGGCGTCGACATCACCGAGCAGATCACGAACATGGTTCTCGTCGCCCCACAACGGCGCCGGCTGGGTGCCGGGCGGTGGCGGCGGCGCATACGGCTTCATCGTTTTGAACATCTCGCCAATGAATCCCGTCGGAGTCCAACTCAGCACTCCGATCTTTCCGCCGGATCGGCATACTCGCAGAAATTCGTCCGCGGCGCGCTGATGGTGCGGGGCAAACATCACACCGACGCACGAGAGCACCACGTCGAACTCGTTGTCGCCGAAGGGAAGAGCCTCGGCATCGGCCTCCTGCCAATCGAGTTCGACACCCGCGAGCGCCGCGGCCTCCTTTCCTGCCACGAATAGTTCGGGAGCCAGGTCGGTGGCGATCACCTGCGCACCCAGCGCAGCCGCCGGGATCGCCGCATTGCCGGACCCCGCCGCGACGTCGAGCACCCGATCTCCTTTCTGCACGCCGCATTCACGTACCAATACAGGTCCGAGTTCCGCGATGACCTGCGTCGCCACCGCCGGATAGTTACCGAGACCCCACATTGCGCGATGCTTGGCCTTCAGCTCCCGGTCCAGCCCGAGCGTTCCCGTTGATTCACTCATTACCGTTCTCCTTCAATATTTTTCGTACTCGGAGCCCAACAACGTTGATGCCGTTACTTCGACGCTACGACGTCGGTTCGCTCCTCTCCAGTACGAAATCTGTACCGGAGCACCCCGGAGGCCTACGATCGAGAGATGGGGTCCTCGTACCACCAGTTCTGCCCCGTTGCCAAGGCGATGGAGCTACTCGACGAGCGGTGGACACTGCTTCTCCTCCGCGAACTGATCATGGGAAGCGAGCATTTCAACGATCTCCGCCGCGGGCTCCCTCGAATGTCACCGACACTGCTCTCGACCCGGCTTCACCAGCTCGCGGTCGCCGGCATCGTGGAGCGAGAAGAAACCGACTACGTCGTCAGCTATCGTCTGACGGATGCCGGCCGCGAACTGCGTCCTGTGGTCGAAGCTCTCGGCATCTGGGGCACCAGATGGATCGGCGAGCTGGGCGACGAAGATCTGGATCCGAAACTGCTGCTGTGGGACATGCATCGCCGGGTGGATCATTCCGTGGTGCCCGACGGCAAGACCGTGGTGCACTTCGCGTTCTCCGGAGTGCCTGGACATTCGCGGAACTGGTGGCTCGTCATCAATTCCGGCGAGGTGGACATGTGCGATATCGATCCAGGTTTCGACGTTGCAGTGTCGGTCTCTGCGGGGTTGCGACCGATGACCGAGATCTGGCGCGGTAACCTGACCTGGTCGGACGCAATACGGTCCGGTGACGTCATCATTTCGGGGCCGACAGCGTTGCGTCGTAGCTTGCCTTCGTGGTTCGAACTCTCGACTTTCGCATCGATCCCGCGCCCCGCATAGCGCACGCTCACCAGCCCCGTTCCGTCCTGTTACAGAGCTGTTGCAGACCGTGACACCGCCGACGAACGGTGACCATCTGCCGGTGACACTGACCGAGCAGTCTCTGATATATGCCCAGCCACCGCGGAATCATCCGCTTCGTCACCCTCGGTGCAGTCGTGCTCGGTGCGGTCACGCTCAGCGCGTGCTCGTACACAGAAGAAGCACAGCCGAAGAGCGGTAACTACCTTGCCACTCAGCCTGATTCAGGACCTTCAGGCGGCGAGATCGAGGACGGCATCAGTTTGCAGGACACTCATGTGCCCGCGCTGGCCCGTCTCGATTCCGCACTGCTCGCGGCGCTCCAGTCGGCAGCGGCCGACGCACAGGCATCCGGGGTGGACATGCACGTCACGTCGGGTTGGCGGTCCGCGGCATACCAACAGCGACTGTTCGACGAAGCCGTCGTCAAGTACGGCAGCGTGGACGAAGCGTCCAAGTGGGTGCACTCCCCGAGTCTGTCGAAGCATGTCAGCGGACAAGCCGTCGACATCGGACCGACAGACGCCGACGACTGGCTC
The DNA here is from genome assembly GCF_033142465.1 of Rhodococcus sp. IEGM 1318. NCBI lineage: Bacteria > Bacillati > Actinomycetota > Actinomycetes > Mycobacteriales > Nocardiaceae > Rhodococcus > Rhodococcus sp. IEGM 1318. The sequence continues at coordinate 504,733 of NZ_JAWLSC010000001.1, read as the reverse complement.
ATACAGCACGGCAGCGATTACGGCCTCTGCCAGACCTATGCAAACGAGATGTGGCATTTCGAATTGGCAACCACTCCCGGCGGGGAATGTCCGCCACAACTGAGCAACCCTTCGGACGAGAGAGCGGAAGGCTGATCATGACACGAGTCAAACCAGCGAGATTGATTGCCGCACTGGCACTCTTGATCCTCGGAGTCGTCGAATTCGAATTAGCGGTCAACACCACCGGTGGTCAGATCGTCGACCAACAACTCATGGTGGGCGCGGCCACCTCCGCACGCCTCAGCGTGTTCTCCGCCGAATTCATCGGCCTCGTCACCCCGATACTGATAGTGGGAGGAGTGCTCGTGGCGCTCATGATCACATTGCGCAACAACCCGATTGCGCTAGCTTTACGCGTCGTCGTCGTGACCCTCGGTCCCATCACGACGGCCTGGGTTCTCAAACAATCGCTGGACCGACCGGACCTGAACGGTCTGGTGATGCACAATTCCTTCCCCAGCGGCACTTTGACGGCCATCGCTGCTCTGGTCTGCGCGATCGTGATCGTCACACCCTCGAGGTGGCGGGCGGTCGTTGCGGTCAACGGTGCGTTGGTCACCATCGGAACCGCGATCTCGGTAGTCGTGCTGCAATGGCACCGGCCGAGTGACGTGATCGGTGCGCTACTGCTCGTCGGCTGCTACACCCTCGCTGTGTCGGCATTCCCGTTGAACAGCAGCGTCGCACGGCATGCGGTGCTGGCAGACTCAGGCAACGAGCGACTCTCGCGAGTGTGACCCCTGTACCCTTGGCTGACCGAGATTCCTCCGATCGCAGAAGGCCCCTGATCATGGCGAGTCCAAGGTGAGCTCATGGTGAGCTCATGGTGAGCATTCTTTTCATAGAAGACGATCCAGCCGTGGCCGAGGCAATCACGTTGGGACTGAACCGACTCGGGCACAACGTCAGCCATCGCCCCGACGGTAACGGCGATTTCGACGACGCCCTGGGCGCCACGGACCTCGTCCTTCTCGACCTCGGACTGCCGGGAGCCGACGGTTACGAGATCTGTCGACGCATCCGTACGCGCAGTTCGATCCCGATCATCATCTTGACCGCCAGATCCGACGACATCGACACCGTTGCCGGCCTCGAGGCCGGTGCCGACGACTACGTCGTCAAACCAGCCAGTCCGCGTGTCCTCGACGCTCGGATCAAAGCCGTCGTGCGGCGCTCCGCACCCGCAACGACGCGTCCAGATGTGGCTTCGGGTGCAGAGACGTTCGGCGACCTGGAATTGGATCGGTCGTCATTGCAGGTACGCAAAGCCGGGACACTGCTGACCCTGACCCCGACCGAACTCCGACTGATACTGGCGCTGACCGAAAACCCCGGACAGGTTCTCAGCCGCAGGCAGTTGTTGTCCGCAGCCTGGGACCAGGAATACCTGGGCGACTCCCGAATCGTCGATGCAGCAGTGCAGCGACTGCGCGGAAAGATCGAGGACGACCCAGCCGCACCGACCGTGATCGAAACGGTGCGCGGGTTCGGGTATCGCTTCAACACCAGCCCAGCCCGATGAGACCGACCTGGCTTCAGGTCGACGGTCTGCGGACCAGGCTCGTGCTCGTGTTCATCGCAATCGTCGTGATCATCGCCGGGGCAACCGCAGGCGTCGTCTCGTTCATGGCGCGGTCGTGGATCTATTCCAACGCTCAGGACGTGGCAACGGCACAATTTCGCGACGAACTGCAGTACAGCAACGGAACGCCGGTAGACGGGTTGACACCTGACAACCTCCAACAGATCTTCCAGTCCGACATGACGCTGATCGTCGACGGCGAAGTCATCCGTCAAGGATCCGTGGATGCGGCAACGATCCCACCCAGCTTCGACGACGGTTTGGACAGTCCCAAACTGATCCGCTTCGAGAGACTCGACTCCCAGCGCATCATGTTGGGAATGTCGGTCAATGTCATGGACATGACTGCAGACGACGGCTACGACAACGAGACACTGGTCAAAGCCGTCACCATCCGGCCGCTGGTAGGAGTGCAGGACAAGTTCGACGACCTGCTTCGAGCTGTCGGCCTCACTCTCGCCGCTGGCGTGTTGGTGAGCGGTCTGCTCGGGCTATGGATCGCGTCGACCCTTGTCCGTCCGCTCAAACGCCTGGACGAAGCCGCCGCCCGCGCCGCCGACGGCGACCTGAGCGTCCGGCTCCCCGAAGATGGAGTAGCCGAACTCGCCCAGGTCACAACAACGTTCAACAACATGGTCGCTCGCAACGAAGCGGTCATCCGTGGCCTGGAAGAGTCGGAAGAGCAGTCGAGAAGGTTTGTCGCCGACGTCTCCCACGAGCTTCGAACGCCGCTGGCCGCATTGGTTCCGGTCAGCGAAATCCTCCGTGAAGAGATCCCCAATCTTCCGCCCGACACCGCTGCTGCCGCTCGCATCGTGAGCAGCGAGATCGGCAAACTCACTCGACTGGTCGAAGACCTCATCGAAATGTCTCGCCACGATTCTCAGCAAGCGCACCTCGTCCTCGACGACGTCGACCTCGTCGAATTGACCGAGCGTACACTCGAGAGCCGCGGTTGGATCGAAACCGTCGAACTCCGCGCACTTGAAAATGTCAGTGCCAGAGTGGATTCGCGTCGAATCGACATAGTCGTCGCCAACCTCGTCGGTAACGCACTGCGCCACGGAGCGCCCCCGGTTCGCGTCGAGTTGAGCGTCGAACCCGGTTTCTCCGTCATCACCGTCGTCGACCACGGCCCCGGCATCTCACCGGAAGATCGGCAGGCGATCTTCCGGCGGTTTTACAAGGTCGACACCGCGCGCGGGCGCAGCGAGGGCAGCGGACTCGGACTCTCCCTTGCCGTCGAGAACGTGCACTTGCACGGCGGCACCATCGGCGTCGACCAGGTGGATGGTCGCACGGCCTTCACGGTTCGCCTGCCCCGTCGCTGAGCCCCTTCCCGAGCGAACGTACCTTTCAGCGCACCCAAGGCGATCGTCGTACCGTTCGCTCGAAAAGGGGTGGGCACGTCGCAACCCAGCACGCCCACATTCGACCAAATAGTGGGATTTTAGTTTCAACATGTGAAACTGCGCGCGTAGCCTGGGCACCGTCGAACAGCGTAGAAATCGGAGGGCACCATGACGCAGGCGTCGCGGTTGGAAAAGACGGCAGTCTCCCCGAAGGCGTGGACGATGCTCGGAATCGGCGTCGCGGCCCAGGCAGCAGGCACCGTCTTCGTCAGCACCCCCGCCTTCCTCATCCCGCTGCTGCATTCCGAGCACGGTCTCTCGTTGACGCAGGCCGGAACCCTGGCCGCTGCACCCACCTTCGGTATGGTTCTCACGCTCGTGGCGTGGGGAGCGATGGCTGACAGATTCGGCGAGAAATGGGTCATCTCCATCGGGCTCGCCCTGACGGCGATCGCTGCGCTGGCTGCAACCACCACCGACAACTACGCCCTCCTCGGAATCGCGTTCCTGCTGGGCGGAATGGCAGCGGCGAGCACCAACGCTGCCAGCGGACGTGTTGTGGTCGGCTGGTTCCCCAAGGATCGGCGCGGCCTCGCCATGGGTATCCGGCAGATGTCCCAGCCCTTGGGCGTGACCATTGCGTCGCTGACCATCCCGACTCTCGCTGCAAACGTCGGGATCGGTTCGGCCGTCGGACTGTCGGTGGCTCTCAACGGCGTTCTCGCCCTGATCTGTGCCGTCGCATTGATCAATCCCCCGAGGCCGGCGGCGCGGCCCACAGATATCCCGGTCGAAACGGTCAACCCCTATCGCTCGAACTGGTTCCTCTGGCGCATCCACGTCGTCTCGGCACTGCTGGTGTTTCCCCAGTTCACCCTTTCGACATTCGGTCTGGTCTGGCTGATCAGCGAGCAAGGATGGGACGCTGCGCCCGCGGGTCTCCTGATCGGGATCTCCCAGTTCGTGGGTGCGCTCGGACGCATCGTTGTCGGTATCTGGAGTGATCGCGCCGGAAGCAGAGTTGGCCCACTGCGGTTGGTAGCGGTTTCTGCATCTGCGGTCATGTTGGCAATGGCAGCAGCCGACGCAGCGCCATGGGGCGTTCCGGCATTGATCCTGCTGTTGGCAACCACCGTCAGCGTCGCCGACAACGGGTTGGCGTTCACATCCGTCGCCGAGGCTGCCGGGCCGAAATGGCAAGGAAAAGCGTTGGGCGCACAGAACACCGGGCAGTTCATCGCCGCGTCAGCAGTAGGCCCGGTGGTCGGTGCGCTGATCGGCGTAGTCGGCTACCCGCTCGCCTTCGCGATAGTCGCAGCGTTTCCCGCCGCGGCAATCCCCTTGGTGCCCAGCCGAGATCGCGACATCAGCGTCTAGTCCCTCATCGGATTCGGTTGCACTGCAGGTCCCGTCAGATCGCAATGCGGCTTGCAGGCAACCGAATCCGCTTCCTCAACAGGCTCTACCGTCGGAGTGCGGATCAGCGTTGCGGCGATCACCGCACCGACCAACAGCAGCGCCACACAGATGTACATCGCGTAACGGAAACCGTCGGAGAAACTCGTCGGATCGACCAGGCTCTCGGCGTCGATACCCACGAGCGCAGGCAAAGCTGCAACGGCAAGAAGTTGGCTCGTGCGGGCAACGGCATTGTTCACACCGGATGCAATTCCCGACTGCTCCACCGGCACCGAGCCGAGCACCGCGGCGGTCAACGGCGCCACCATCACCGCCAGGCCGAGCCCGAACACCAGAACTCCCGGCAACACGACGGTCAGGTACGACGCTTCCGGGCCGATTCGCGTCATCAGCACCAACCCCACCGCGGCAACGGCCGGCCCGACCGTCATCGGCAATCGCGGTCCGTGGGTCTGGGCGTAGCTTCCCGCTCTCGACGACAACAGCAAGAGCGCCAAGGTGATCGGCACGGTTGCGACCCCGGCTGCCACCGGCGAGTACCCGGCAACCAATTGCAATTGCAGCACGAGCAGGAAGAACACACCACCAAGCGCCGCATAGACCGCGAGAGTCACCAGATTGGCCGCGACGAACATCCGCGAACGAAACAGGGAAGGTGGCACCAACGCACTCGGCGATCGACGTTCCACCACAACGAACAGGCACAGCGCGAGCACCCCGACCAGCCCGACTATCGGGTTGACTTCGATCAGCCCGTACGTCAGCGCCCCGAGACCGACTACTGCGCAGGCAGATCCGACCACGTCCAGGTGCTCGGGCGGATGCGGATCCCGGCTCTCCGGCACGTGGCGCACCGCTGCCCACACCACGACGATCGCCAACGGAATGTTGAGCAGGAACACCGATCGCCATCCCGCCACTTCCACCAGCCAACCACCGAAAAGCGGACCGACAGCGCCGGCGACACCACCCAAACCCGACCACAAACCGATGGCCGCGCCGCGGTCCTCCTCGCGAAGAGACGCGGAAATGATGGCAAGGCTGCCAGGCGTCAAGAGCGCCGCTCCCACTCCCTGCAGGATCCGCGCAATCACCAGAAACGTGATGTCAGGTGCAATTCCGCACAGCAACGACGCGACCGCGAACCAGACCGTCCCCCACACGAATACCCGCCGCCGACCCCACCGATCGCCAAGGGCACCACCGAGGAGTATCAGCGACGCCAACGCCAAGGTGTATCCGCTGAGCGTCCACTGCAGTCCGGCGACACCGGAACCCAAGTCTTCACCGATATGCGGCAGAGCAATGTTGACGACGGTGCCGTCGAGGAGAGCCATGCTCGAGCCGAGAACGGTAGCGGCGACAACCCAACGCCCACGCTTCGACGCGAGCGCCAGTGGTTCCGTCATCGGTCCATGGTGCGCCTTCACACGCAATCGCGAAAGGGTGCGCGGAAATTCAGTCGATCTGGCGGCGATGTGCCCAACGCGTCAGCGCATTGCGGTTGGACTGCTGAGTCTTTCGCAGGACATTCGAAGCGTGAGTCTCGACGGTCTTCACAGAAATCACCAGGTCCTCGGCGATTTCACGGTAGGTGTATCCACGCGCCAGCAAGCGCAGCACCTCGAGTTCACGCGGGGTCAGCGAGTCGAGTTCCGGATCGAGTTGCGGCTCCGGCGCATTGGAGCGTCCGGTGAAGGAGTCCAACACGAAACCTGCAAGGCGCGGCCCGAACACTGCGTCACCACCGGCAACGCGCCGTACGCCCTCGGCAAGTTCGGATCCCGAGATCGTCTTGGTCACATACCCGCGCGCACCGCCGCGGATCACCGCGATCACGTCTTCGGCGGCATCGGAAACGCTGAGCGCCAGGCACACCGGGCCGGAATCGATTCCGCGCAGAACTGCCACTCCACCACCGTCGGGCATGTGGACATCGAGCAGAACGACGTGCGGCTTCGTCGAGTTGATACCGGCGATTGCCTCCGCGACGCCGCCGGCCTCACCGACGACATCCATATCCGTCTCGCGCGAGAGTTCGGCCCTCACCCCGGAGCGGAACACTGCATGATCGTCGACAAGAAATACGCGGTACGGGGGCGGCGCAAGCGAAGTCACTGGGGCTGTTCCTCGGGGTTGTCGACACGGTCAGCAGTCTGGTCCCACTTTAGAGCAGAGTCACCGAGCGGCATGTGCACGCGGATCTCCGTGCCCTTTCCGATATCTGACCGAACAACGACGCGACCCCCTCGACGTTCGATTCGACCACGAATCGACTTGGCCAGCCCCTGGCGATCCTCCGGCACCGCGTCGACGTCGAATCCGACCCCGCGATCACGAACGAACACACTGACCTGATCACCCTCGACCTCGGCGAACAGATTGATTTCCTTCTCCCCCGAGTGCTTTGCCGAGTTCACGAGAGCTTCACGCGTCGCACCGAGGAGCGCGGTGAACGCTTCCTTGGGCAGGCCGTTCTCGACCCCTTCGCCTTCGAGTTGTACGTCGCCGACCGTGACGGGACGGACCGTGACACCGTGCTGGTCTTCCACTTCACCGGCGATGATCTTCAGGCCTTCCGTCAGGCTCGTGTGGTCGATGTCGCCGCCGCTGAACAACCACTTGCGCAGCTCGCGTTCCTGACCGCGGGCCAGGCGCGCCACCTCTTGTGGGTTGTCGGACTGCTTCTGAATCAGCGCCAAGGTCTGAAGTACGGAGTCGTGCAGATGCGATGCGATCTCTTCACGCTCATCGTTGCGAATTCGGGCCGCACGCTCGGCGCCGAGTGCACGCCACATCCGCAGCCACAGCGGCACCGTCAACAAACCGACACCGATCAGCGTCACAACCACAGCCAACAGGGACGAGCGCAGTGCTTCGAGGTCGACCTGAGCAAGGACGACAACGCCAAGACCCAAGATGATCAAGGTTGCTCCCCCGACCACCCTCGCCCACGTGAGAACGGTAGGCCGCTGCGGCAAGCCGATGACGGTACGGGGACCGTCGGAGTCGAACTCGCGCCACACCAAGGCCGCACCGATCGCGACGACGAAGAACGGCGCGAGCACCGAACCCGCCGTGCCGCTGAACAACCAGGACAACGCGGCTGCGCCGCCCAATCCGAGTGCAATCAAGCCGTACGCCCGCTGCCGCTCGGCCGCGGACGGCTTCTGCGTGTCCGTGCCGGCGGAGGTGAAGATCCACAGGGCGCCGTAAATGACGATGCCGGATCCGGCCATCGCCGCAAGAATCGTGAAGGCGACGCGCACTTTCAGGACATCGATACCGAGGTGATCGGCGATACCGCCCGCAACGCCCGCGACGATGCGACCGCCGGAACGCCGCTCCAGCTTTCGCAGTGGAACGGCACCCGGAATGGGCACGCCCTTCTTCATGGGTACGGCATGCACCGGTACCCCGTTGACAGGCGGGCCTCCCGCAAACCCGGGAGCTGGACCGCTCACGTACGGCGGATCTGACAGATATTGCACATAGTCGATACTGGCACGAACCACGCAGACACACATCAGGGTCCAACCCTGAATCAGGGCACCACCCTCACCTGCGATCGCAACAAAGATCAGGGTTGGCCCTGATGCGCGGAGGCTGCCTCGGAAGCCAGGATTGATTCATGAACAATCCGACTTTCCAAGAACAGATCCAGGATCTGTGGCGGACCCGCCCCGTGCGTCTGCCGGCACAAGGTCACGTGGCCGGGGTATGCGCCGGAATCGGATACCGGTACGGCATCGACCCCGTTCTCGTACGCGTGGCGTTTGTCGCGTCCACCATTTTCGGTGGCTCTGGCATCCTCCTCTACCTCGCCGGCTGGTTGGTACTTGCCCGCGCCGGTGACGGATCGTCGCCCGCGCAGTCGTTGATGGGCCGCGGACACAGTTCCGATTCCAGTACCAAGACCATCGTCTTGTTGGTGGCCCTCGCTATCGCTGCTACGACTGTCGGCCCCGTCGGAGTCGGTCTGGGCGGTTCCGGACTCATCGGGCTGATCCTGATGGTCGGTGGCCTGTGGCTGCTCTACCAGCGAGCGCCCGTCCCGCCCGCGCTGCCGCAGAACACGTCGCCGTATGTCGGCGCAGGTACCGCGTATCCAGGCACCGGATTCACGCCTGGGCCGTTCACTCCCGGATACTTCGCGCCCAATCAGCCTCCCGTGTACACGCCCTACACCAAACTCCCCGACAGCTACGTACCCGAGGAACGACCGGACGACCAGCCGCAGCAGTCACCACAATCTCAGGCAGGTCATCCAACGATCAACCTCGCGAAGGACCCGAGCGCTTCGGTCAACACCAATCCGACCGAGGTGATCGGTGAGGCCGCCATCACGCCGCCGTCCTGGGATCCACTCGGCGTTGCTCCGTTCGCCTGGGATCTACCGGATCCGGCAGTCAAGGCGACACCGCTACTTCCGTTGCCTCCACGTAAGCGTCGCTCGCGTTGGACACTGACGGTCCTCGGACTCGCAATCATCGTCGCCGCCGTCACCGGGGCAGCGGGCGCCGCAACCGGCAACGACTGGTTCACTCCCGGCCGAGTCGGTGCTGTCGGACTCGCCGTCATCGCACTCGGCCTGATCCTCGGGGCATTTTTCCGCAAGGGGTACGGCCTGCTGGTCGTCACCGGACCACTCGTGGGTTTCGTACTTCTCGCCTCGTTGGTCTATCCCATAGAGTTCGACGCCTCGGGTGAGCAAAGATGGACTCCGGCAACAGCTTCCGAGTTGGAACCGTCGTACTCGGGAGCCTTCGGAAGCTTCACTCTCGACCTCAACGGGGTCGAGTTCACCGAGGACAAGACCATCGACGTCGCGGCGTCGTTCGGCGAGTTCACCGTCATGGTGCCACCAACCGTCAACGTCAAGAACAGTTGCACCGTCGTCATGGGTGACGGATCCGGTTGCCTCGACGGCGGGGTGCATCAGGGCCGCGAGGTGACACCGGACTCTCCCACCCTGACCATCAACGCCAAAGCCACGTTCGGCAGTCTGAAAGTGACGCAATCATGAGCGACTACGACGAGACCACAGACCAGGACGACACCCGAGAATCCAAGCGCCCCTCGGCACTTCTGCTGATCGCCGGGCTGGCCGCACTACTGGTCAGTGTGTGGGCGTTGGTCGGGCCGTTCTCCCTGGCGCCGGCAGCGAACATTCAATTCCGTTGGCTGTTCGTCGGTGCCGCCGTCGTGGCAGGACTCTTGCTGGTGATTCTGCCGAATCGGCGCAACCGCAAGTAAAACTACTGTGCGCCTTTTATTAACCGCGGGGGGGTTAATAAAAGGCGCACAGTAGATTTTACTCCCACTCGATAGTTCCCGGCGGCTTGCTCGTCACGTCGAGGACTACCCGGTTAACGTCCGCAACCTCGTTGGTGATTCGAGTCGAGATGCGCTCGAGTGTCTCGTAAGGCAGACGCGTCCAGTCCGCGGTCATCGCGTCTTCACTGGAGACCGGACGCAGCACGATCGGATGACCGTACGTACGGCCGTCGCCCTGCACACCCACGCTTCGGACGTCGGCGAGGAGAACCACCGGGCACTGCCAGATCGTTCCGTCCAGGCCTGCAGACGTAAGCTCTTCGCGCGCAATGGAATCTGCCTGACGCAAGATCTCGAGGCGATCACGGGTGACCTCACCGATGATGCGGATACCGAGCCCGGGGCCGGGGAACGGCTGGCGCCCGACGATCTCTTCCGGCAAGCCGAGTTCGCGTCCGACTGCACGGACCTCGTCCTTGAACAGCAGACGCAGCGGTTCGACCAACTTGAACTGCAAGTCTTCCGGAAGTCCGCCGACGTTGTGGTGGCTCTTGATGTTTGCGGTTCCCGTGCCGCCGCCGGACTCCACGACGTCCGGGTACAGGGTGCCCTGGACGAGGAAGTCGACGGTCGCACCGTGAGATGCGTTCTCGCCCAGAACATCACTGACTGCGCCTTCGAAGCTGCGAATGAACTCGCGGCCGATGATCTTGCGCTTGGTCTCGGGATCGGTGACGCCTGCCAGCTCACCGATGAAGGTGTCGGCAGCATCCACCGTGATCAGGCGAGCGCCGGTTGCCGCGACAAAATCCTGCTCGACCTGTGTGCGCTCACCGGCGCGCATCAAACCGTGATCGACGAAGACGCATGTCAACCGGTCGCCGATCGCGCGCTGAACAAGCGCGGCGGCAACAGCGGAGTCGACGCCACCGGACAGACCACAGATGGCGTGTCCGTCTCCGACCTGCTCGCGAACCTGCTCGATCAGCGCGTCGGCGATGTTGGATGCAGTCCACGCCGCCGGGATGCCTGCGATCTCGTGCAGGAAGCGGCTCAAGACCTGCTGACCGTGCGGTGAATGCAGAACCTCCGGGTGGTACTGCACACCGGCGAGCTTGCGGGCGCGGTCCTCGAACGCTGCGACGGGAGCACCATCACTGGTCGCGGTCACCTCGAAGCCGGAAGGCGCTTCGGTAACGGCGTCGCCGTGGCTCATCCATACGGGCTGCGTCGCGGGAAGGCCGTCGTGGAGCAATCCGCCGGATACCGCAATGTCGGTACGGCCGTATTCGCGGGTGCCGGTCTCGGCAACGGTGCCGCCGAGGGCGCCTGCCATCGCCTGGAATCCGTAGCAGATTCCGAAAACCGGGATGTCGTGATCAAAAAGTGCGGGATCAAGCTTGGGAGCACCGTCTGCGTAGACACTCGAGGGCCCACCCGAGAGCACAACAGCCAAGGGGTTCTTGGCCACGATCTCCTCGACGGTCGTGGTGTGCGGAATCACCTCCGAGTAGACCTTGGCTTCGCGAACTCGGCGTGCGATCAACTGCGCGTACTGCGCTCCGAAGTCGACGACAAGAACTGGTCTCTGCTGCTCGATATCTGCCACAGGTGCAGTCTAATCGCCGCAGCCAGCGCTTCTGCGCACGCATGGACTCAGCCCAGTCCTCGGCCGAGCAGGCGCGATGTACGTCACGACAAAGCCTGACCTTCAGAACTACGAGGCGACCTCACGTCGACCTAGACCATCGTCCAGGTCAACGACACCTCAACCGTCTGCACCTTAGCTTCGGCAATCAATTCGGCGGCATCATCGCAGGCCAGGGCCCGAAATGGATGAAGGGTGAATTTTCTGGACGTTTGACCGATTCGCCTGAACCAAACGTCCAGCAAAGGTAATCTCGCCCGTCAAGTGATCAGGATCACGATCGCAGACGGCCGGCGCCGCCGAACGGCGCTCATCCCCGCAGGAGGATTTGTGCGTCCGTTTCTCAGGCGACTCGCCATACCCGTCGCGGCCGTGACGGCTGCCGCCGGACTTCTAGTCCTCGGCACGCCGGCCACTGCTGACGAAGCCCCGCCGACCAGCTTCACCGGCACGACCGACAACCTGATCTTCACGAAGAGCGTCATCGGGAACGCGGCAGTTCACCCAGGCGACACGGTCACGTACAAGACCGAGATCAAGCACAACGAAAGCGGCATCGAACGTTCGATCGCGAAGATCCGTGACATCCCGCCTGCTGGATTCGTCCTCGTGCCGGGCAGCGCGAAGGCCACCTACCTGGGTGTGACCACGCGGGCCACGATCAGCAACGAATCAGATGGCGGAGTCTCCGCGAAGTGCTCGAGCGGCTGCACCTTCCTGGTCGGTGGATTCGTCGTCAAGAAGAACCAACCCGTCACGCTGGAAGCGACCTACACGGTCCCTGTCGGCACAGCATTCGGGACGTACGACAGCGGCATGCTCTTCGACGTCAACGCCTTCAGCACACAGCAGGGCCTCAACCCGATCAACGTCAACGTCCAGGTAGTCGACCCGTCTGTCACCACCGGAACCACACTGGTTGCACCGGCAACGGCGAAGGTCGGCACACCGGTCGACCTGACCGCGACAGTTGCGCCGTCCGACGCGACGGGCACCGTCCAGTTCAAGGACGGCGGCAACGACATCGGGTCACCGGTCCCGGTCTCGGGCGGTAGCGCCACTCTCTCCCACACCTTCGACAGCGTCGGCGCCCACGACATCACCGCCGCGTACAACGCCGGTCCGGGATTCCACAGCTCGACCTCCGGAGTCCAGACCGTCGACGTCTCCGCGGACACCACCACCACGATCTCGGCCCCGAACGCCGCGCTGGTAGGTGACAACATCACCGTGAGCGCTGTCGTCACACCGGCAAACGCCGTGGGCACGGTGCAGTTCAAAGACGGCGACACCAACCTCGGCGCACCGGTCGCTGTTGTCAACGGAACGGCTTCCCTGACCCGCAGCTACGACGCTTCGGGCACCCACAGCTTCACCGCAGGGTTCACCGGCGAGGCCGGCTACGGCGATTCCGTCTCCACCGCAACCCAACTCGACGTCAGCGATCCCGACTGGGGAACCACGACCACAGTTGTCGAACCACTCACCGCTGTTGTCGGTGAACCGACCAACCTCTCGGCCACCGTCTCCCCCATCCCGAGCAGCGGAACCGTGACGTTCAAGGTCGACGGCGCCGAGGTCGGTACCGCACCGGTCGGCACGGGTGACGGCGTCGCGATCCTCCCGCACACCTTCGCATCAGCGGGCGCTGCAGCCGTGACGGCAGAGTTCTCCGGCGGAACCGGATTCATCGGCTCCACGTCCACGTCGTTCACGGTGAACGTGACCGATCCCGAACCCGCTCGCGCCGACACCACGACGTCCCTGACCGTCAGCGGCGCGGCTCAGGTCGGAAAGGCATTGCAGCTCAAGGCCACCGTTGCACCCGGGACAGCAAACGGAATGATCCAGTTCAAGTCCGGCACGACGCCCATCGGCGCACCCGTTGCCGTCGTCAACGGAGTCGCGACGCTCACGCACACCTTCGACGACGAGGGAACGTTCGGCCTCACTGCCAACTTCGTCGGCGACGCCGGTTGGAAGAACTCCGTCTCCGGCCCGACGGTCGTGCAGGTCGGCACCGCACCGACCGACGGCGGCAGCGGAAGCGTGGACACCGGTTCACTCAGCGGCCTCATCCCGCTCTTCGGAAGCTAGTCCCCCACATCAGCTTTGGACACCACTCCCGTACCCAGCTCAGGAGAATCCATGTTCGTGTACTCCAGACGTCGCATCGCGGCGCCGATCGCCGCCACGGCACTCGCCAGTGGCGTCATCCTCGCGGGAATCCCCGCATCAGCGACCCCGGTGACAACAACCTTCGGAACGAGTTGCCTGGCAACCCCGTCCGCTGTCGCCGGTCCGACCACGCAGTCACAGTCCGGCTCGGTCATCGTCGACGCACCGGAATCCATCGGAGCCGGTGAAACCTTCGAGGTCACCATCCAACCTGGTCCCATCGCCTTTCCCGGCTCCGCTTCGGGGGCGACCGTCCAGAACGTCTCCCGTATCAAGGTCGACGTCGACGTTCCTGCGAACGCCACCTTGTTGGAAGCCACCATCGTTCCCGGAACTTCGGCAGGGCTCAGCGGTGTCGCGCCGAACATCCTGCGCGTCAACGAGAACGGCAACGTCGATCCCAACGGGACGATTCTGCGTCTCTCCGGAAACAACCAGGTCATCGGAAACAGCCCGAGTTCCAGCACCAGCTCCGAGGGCGGAATCGTCGTCAAGGCAACCGGAAAGAACGTCGACGGCTCCAACAATGCCGACGGATACACCCAGTTCCAGCTCCCCCAGGTCAAGGCAGTTCTCAAGGCCGGCGACTCGGGCGAGGTAGCCATGAAGGTACGCACCGGCGGTAGCGCAGGAGCGTGGAACAACGATCGCAACTTCCTCACGTTCCTCCCCAAGGCCACCCTGGTCATCACCGCCTGGGCGCCCACGCGGTGCACCCCGCGTGACGCCGAAAACGGCCCGCTCAACAGCGGCGCAGGCCCCCTCGCCACCACGCGAATCATCGAGGCGGACAAGGCAACCACCACGACGGTCGTCGGACCGGCCAACGCCAAGAACGGAACGCCGGTCACGCTGTCAGCCAACATCAGTGGCGGCGCAACCGGCGGAACCGTCCAGTTCTTCGACGGCGACAATCCACTCGAGGACGCGGTGCCGGTAACCGGAGGGTCGGCCAGCATCTCCCCGACCTTCACCGAGGACGGACCGCACTCCATCACCGCGAGCTACAGCGGAGCCCCCGGGTTCCTGGCGTCGACGTCGGCGTCGGCCAAGATCGTGACCGTCACGACCGATGCACCGCCTGACGCCGTGACCAGTACCACAACGGTTTCGCCGTCGACCGCGAAGGTCGGTCAGGACGTCAACCTCACGGCCAAGGTCGATCCGCAGGGTACCGGCGGGACCGTCGACTTCATCGTCGACGGCACCGAAACGGTCAGTGGCACGGTCGGAACCGACGGAGTTGCCATCGCTCCGTACACCTTCACCTCGACCGGAACGCACAAGGTTGTCGCGAAGTTCATGGGCTCACCCGGATTCGCGCCGTCCGCTGCCCCGGCATTCCCGGTCAGTGTGACGACTCCGGCTCCGGCCGACGTCGAGACGACCACGGTTCTCGACGCCGTCGGAACTGTTCAGAAGAACACCCCCGTGACGCTCAAGGCAACGGTCGATCCGTCCGGCGCCACGGGCAAGGTCCAGTTCAAGGTCGGTGACACCCTCATCGGCGGACCGGTCGACGTGGTCAACGGTGTCGCAACGGTACCGGCGACGTTCTACAACTCCGGGACCTACAGTGTCACCGCCGAATTCGTGGGCGCATCGGGCTACACGTCCTCCGCATCCGCGCCGCAGACCCTGACCGTCCCCGGTGATACGGACGGCGGACCCGGCGGCGGAAACGGCAGCCTCGACCTCGGCACCCTGTTCGGGTCGCTAGGAGGCTGACGATCTGAGACTGCAAAAGGGGCGTGTCGTCGAATCTTCGACGACACGCCCCTTTTCCGTTCTCGGTGAACTATCCGGCTGCAGGCTCCACCGGAACTGTGGTAGCCGTCTTGCCGCCGGTGATCTTCACGATCGGCAGAACCAGCGCGGCCGGAGCCGACGCCGGCACCACGGGCGACTTGGGTGCGATCGGAGCCAAACGCTCGTAGCCGCTGCCCTGGGCGGGACGCAAGTCCGTCTCCCCCTTGTTCGGCCACAGCGAGGCCGAGCGCTCGGCCTGAGCGGCAATGGTCAGCGACGGATTCACGCCGAGATTGGCCGAGACCGCTGCGCCGTCGACGACGCTGAGCGTCGGGTAGCCGTAGACGCGGTGGTAGGGATCGATGACCCCGTGATCGGAATCCGACGCGATAGCGCAACCGCCGAGGAAGTGCGCCGTCAGCGGAACATTGAAGATCTCGCCCCACGTACCGCCTGCGACGCCGTCGATCTTCGCAGCAACTCGACGCGTCGCCTCGTTGCCCTCCGGAATCCACGTCGGGTTCGGCTGACCGTGGCCCTGCTTGCTGGTGACCTTGCGTCGACCGAACAAGCCCTTCTTCGTGTACGTGGTGATGGAGTTGTCGAGGTTCTGCATGACCAACGCAATGATCGTGCGCTCGCTCCAGTCCTTGACCGTCAACATGCGCAACATCTGGTACGGATTCCTCGCGACCACACCGAGGAACTTGATCCATCGCGGCGTCTTGCCGCCGCCGTCCGTCATCAAGGTCTGCAACAGGCCCATCGCGTTGGATCCCTTGCCGTAGCGGACCGGCTCGATGTGGGTGTCACTGCTCGGGTGGAACGACGACGTGATCGCCACTCCGCGGGTCAGGTCGAGTGCGGGATCGACCTTGTACTTGCCTGCGCCGACAATGGATTCGGAGTTCGTTCGAGTCAGCTCGCCGAGCTTGTCGGAGAGCTTGGGCAGCGCTCCGGTGTCCTTCATGTCGAAGAGCAGATGCTGAGTGCCCCACGTTCCGGCCGCGAGAATGACGTTCGCAGCCGTGTAGGTGCGGCGGTTCTTTCGTCCGAATGCACCGGTTCGCTCGGTAAACACGTCCCACGAACCGTCGCGAGCCTCACGAAGCCCGGACACGGTGGTCATCGGAATGATCTCGGCGCCTGCTGTCTCGGCAAGGCCCAGATAGTTCTTGAGCAGAGTGTTCTTCGCTCCGTGACGGCAGCCTGTCATGCACTCGCCGCACTCGATGCAACCGGTGCGCTCGGGTCCGACGCCGCCGAAGTACGGGTCCTTCGCCTTCTTACCCGGCTCACCGAAGTAGACGCCGACGGGCGTCTGGATGAACGTGTCGCCGACACCCATGTCATCGGCGACGGACTTCATGATCTCGTCAGCGGGCGTCATGTGCGGATTCTGGACGACGCCGAGCATCTTCTGAGCCTGCTCGTAGTACGGCGTGAGTTCACTGCGCCAGTCGGTGATGTGCGCCCACTGCTTGTCCTGGAAGAACGGCTCCGGAGGCTGGTAAAGCGTGTTCGCGTAGTTCAGAGACCCGCCGCCGACGCCTGCTCCCGCGAGAATGAGGCAGTCGCGCAACAGGTGCACGCGCTGAATGCCGAAGCAACCCAGCTTCGGAGCCCAGAGGAACTTCTTGAGATCCCAACTGGTCTTCGCGAAATCTTCGTCGGCATACCGTCGGCCGGCTTCGATGACGCCGACCTTGTAGCCCTTCTCCACGAGACGAAGCGCGCTCACGCTTCCGCCGAACCCGGATCCGACGATCAGTACGTCGTAGTCCGTTGCCCGTTGCTTGCCCATCAGGACACCTCCACCGTGAACCGTAGTTACCCGCCAGTATGCACCTATCCCTTGTGACTACCACCACAAGGGGCCCCATAAGCGTAACCGTAAGTATCAGGAACGGAAGAAAGTGCTGCACAACGAACTGTGGCCCCGGTTCACGAAGAACCGGGGCCACAGAAAGGTACAAACTACGCGCGGACCGTCAGCCCGACCTTCTGGAACTCCTTGAGGTCGGAGTACCCCGCCTTGGCCATCGACCGACGGAGACCACCGACGAAGTTCAGCGAACCGTACGGATCATCCGACGGACCGCTCAGGACCTGGTCCAGACTCGGGCGCTCACCGTAGGAAACCGGAAGAAGCGCTCCACGCGGAACCGAAGGATGAGCCGCAGCGGACGGCCAGTACCAGCCGCCACCCGGCGCCTCGGCGGACACTGCCAGCGGCGTGCCCAGAACGGCAGCGTCGGCACCGCAGGCGATGGCCTTCGCCAGATCACCCGAAGTTGCGATGTCACCGTCGGCGATGACGTGGACGTAGCGTCCACCCGTCTCGTCGAGGTAGTCGCGCCTGGCTGCTGCAGCGTCGGCAATGGCCGTGGCCATCGGAACACCGATACCCAATACCTCACCGGTGGTGGTTGCACCCTCGGTGGAGCCGTACCCGACGATGACACCGGCAGCGCCGGTACGCATCAGGTGCAGCGCGGTGCGGTGGTCACTGACCCCACCCGCGACAACCGGAACGTCGAGTTCCGAGATGAACGTCTTGAGGTTGAGCGGTTCCTGCTCGGTGTGCACGACGTGCTCGGCCGAGATGATCGTGCCGTGGACGACCAGGAGGTCGATTCCCGCCTTGATCAGCTCGGGCGTCAGTGCGCGCGCATTCTGCGGGCTGACCCGAACGGCAGTGGTGACCCCCGAATCACGGACCTGCGCCACCGCAGCAGCCAGAAGGCCCGCCTGCAGCGGCGCCGCGTGCAGCTCCTGCAAGTAGCGGATGGCCGCGTCGACCCCACCGTCCTTCTCGGCGATCTCTACGAGACGCCGGAGCTTCTCCTCGACATCGGGGTGACGGCCCCACAGGCCTTCACCGTTGATGACACCGAGGCCGCCGCGCTTACCCAGCTCGATCGCGAAGGTCGGCGAGACCAACGCGTCGGTGGGATGTGCGAGGACTGGAATGTCGAACCTGTAAGCGTCGAGCTGCCAAGCAGTCGACACCTCCTTCGACGAACGGGTTCGCCGGGAGGGAACGATGTTCACATCGTCCAACTCGTAGGTACGTCGGGCCGTTCGACCCATGCCAATCTCAACGAGGTCGCGCACGCGCGCCCCTTTCTCGTGTACTGGTTGCTAACGAGCGGTGTAGTTGGGTGCTTCGACAGTCATCGTGATGTCGTGCGGATGGCTTTCCTTCAAACCGGCCGCCGTGATCTGGACGAACTGAGCGTTCTGCAGGTGCTCGATCGTCGCCGACCCCGTGTAGCCCATGGCAGCACGCAGACCACCGGTGAGCTGATGCGTCACCTGGGAGAGCGGGCCACGGAACGGAACACGTCCTTCGATGCCTTCCGGAACCAACTTGTCCTCGGAAAGTACGTCGTCCTGGAAGTACCGGTCCTTGGAGTACGACTTGGCCTCGCCACGCGACTGCATCGCGCCGAGCGAACCCATGCCGCGGTAGCTCTTGAACTGCTTGCCGCCGACCAGAATCAGTTCGCCGGGCGATTCAGCGGTACCGGCCAGGAGTGAACCCAGCATGGCCGTCGACGCACCCGCGGCGAGTGCCTTCGCGATGTCACCGGAGAACTGGAGTCCACCGTCAGCGATGACGGGCACACCGAGAGGCTTGCACGCGGCGACCGCTTCCAGGATGGCCGTGACCTGAGGGGCACCGACACCGGCGATGACGCGGGTGGTGCAGATGGAACCAGGACCGACTCCGACCTTGACGGCATCGACGCCGGCTTCGACCAGTGCCAGAGCACCCGCGCGCGTAGCGACGTTGCCACCGATGATCTGAACCCGCTCACCCAGTTCACGCTTGAGTTTGGCGATCATGTCGAGAACGTTGGAGGAATGCCCGTGCGCACTGTCAACCACGAGTACGTCCACACCGGCATCGGTGAGCGCCATCGCGCGCTGGAAGGCGTCGTCGCCTGCACCGACTGCAGCGCCGACGAGCAGTCGACCGTCACGGTCCTTGGTGGCGTCGGGATGCTGCTCGGTCTTGACGAAGTCCTTGACCGTGATCAGACCGGTGAGCTTGCCGTTGCCGTCGACGATCGGCAGCTTCTCGATCTTGTGCCGACGAAGAAGGCCCAGTGCTACGTCAGCGGTGACGCCTTCCTGAGCGGTGATCAGCGGCATCTTGGTCATGATCTCCGCGACCGGGCGGTTCTGGTCGACCTCGAAGCGCATGTCCCGGTTCGTGACGATGCCAACCAGCTGGCCGGCGTCGTCGGTGACCGGCAGACCCGAGATGCGGAAACGAGCGCACTTCGCGTCGACCTCACCCATCGTGTCGGTCGGCTTGCACGTGACGGGATCGGTCACCATGCCGGCCTCGGAACGCTTGACCGTCTCGACCTGTCCTGCCTGGACCTCAACCGACGAGTTGCGGTGCAGAACACCCATGCCGCCGGCGCGTGCCATGGCGATTGCCATACGCGACTCGGTGACGGTGTCCATCGCAGAACTGACCAACGGAATCCGCAGACGGATGTCGCGGGTCAGTTGACTGGACGTGTCGACCTGGCTCGGGATGACGTCGGACGCAGCAGGCAACAGCAGCACGTCGTCGTATGTCAGTCCCAGCATCGCGACCTTGTTGGGGTCGTCTCCTCCGGTGTGTACATGTCCTGCAGAACTACTCATGCGGTCAGGACCCTCCATGGACCTAGATTCGCCCAGGGCGACCGCTGTAGCAGTCGCCTCGAAACGGATTACGAAAGCTGGATATCGGATAGAAGGCGCCTGCACAGAAAGAAATTCCTGGCACCTTTTCCCGGCGTTGCACACCATGGTATCGGCTCACTCAAAGGTCCGAACCATCCCACCCACGCTGCGGGTACGCGTAACAAGTGGCGCTGACCCCCCTGACCTGCGTACCGTGGTGCTGTGCGTGATCAACTGCCCCCCGGTCTGCCGCCAGATCCCTTCGCCGGCGACCCAGCTGACCCCTCCGCGGCTCTCGATGCCATCGAGCCGGGCCAACCACTCGACCCCCACGAACGCCAAGCGGTCGAGGAGGATCTCGCTGACCTCGCTGTATACGAGGCACTCCTCGCTCACCGCGGTATCCGCGGTCTCGTAGTCTGCTGCGAGGACTGCCAACAAGATCACTACCACGACTGGGACATGCTGCGCGCAAACCTGCTGCAGCTGCTCGTGGACGGAACCGTCCGCCCCCACGAGCCTGCCTACGACCCGATGCCTGAGGCATATGTCACGTGGGACTACTGCCGTGGATACGCCGACGCGTCGATGAACGAGGCGATGCACGGCGACGGTTTCGACAGCTGAGCGAAACCTCACCAAGTCATACGAAAGTGGCCGACAAGCAATTGCTTGTCGGCCACTTTCGTATGAAGTCAGATAGGAACGATGCCGATCAGGGCTGGGATCTCACGCCTGGGATCTCAGGGCGGGGGTGACGAGAAATCACCGGACGGCGACGAGGCAGGTGCCAGAGACGTCGTTGTCGTGGTGGTGGTCGTTGTAGTCGTGGTTGTTGTCGGCAACGAGGTCGGCGGTGCCGAGGACACCGAGGTGGGCGGCGACTGCAGCTGTACTCCCGGATCCGGTTTGGTCGAACTCGTCGGTCCGCCCGGGCCCTGTGGGCTGACCGGCTTGACCGAGGAGCCAGGAATCGCCGTGTTCAAAGTCGACGGTGCAGCCGGCTGACCACTCGTCGGGGGCGGCGCCAAGGGTGACGTGGTCTCCTGGACCTGCGTCATCAACTTGCCCCAACGCTCGACGAGGTCGGTCTTGTCCTGCGAGTCCTTGACCGCATCGGCACGGTGAGCTGCGTTGTCCAGCACCATCTTTGCCGCGGGAATGTCTCCGGCAGCCAACAAGCGTTCGGCCTTTTCCAGCTCGGACGTCGTGTCGATCTTCGCCACCGTCGAGTTTGCCTCGTCGGTGAAGACGACCTGCTTGACGCCCCAGAGAGCATCGCCGGGCTGGGCGTCGTACGCCATCGCCGTGGCGCCACCGAAGACCACTGCTGCCACAGCTGCGGCGGCGGCGATCGGGCGGACCACACGCAATCGGGAACGGGAACGTGAACGCTGACGATCGGAGAAGCCGGACGGCGTCGCTGTGATCGCAGCGATGACATCGTCCAACAACGGACCCTCGGGCATCGGAGTCGCAACGACATCGTCACGCCATTGCGAGAGAATCAACGCAAGTTCGTACTGTTCGGTGCTATCGGTTGCTACCGGTCCACCACTCGAAATGGATTCGATCAGCGCATCGTCACGCCGAACCGCAGCCAAGTCCACTGGCGTACCGTCGTCGGCGAGATCACCGAGATTCGAAGCGTCACGCCCCTCGTCTCTAGCCAAAGCTCTCACCTGCTTTCGTTACTTCTTTTTTCAGTTTCGCGATCGCCCTGTGCTGAGCGACTCGTACAGCTCCGGCGGTACTACCGACGGCGACGGCCGTTTCCTCGGCCGACATCCCGACCACCAGGCGAAGTATCAAGATTTCTCGATGCTTCTCCGGAAGTGTGCCGAGCAGTTCGTGCATCTGTCTGCTGGACTCCGAATCGAGTGCTCGCTGTTCGGGACCATCATCCAGTGCTATTACATCCGGTACTTCGGAAACGGGCTCCGACTTGTTACGGGCGGAACTTCGATGTGCGTCCGCAACCTTGTGTGCCGCAATTCCGTACACAAAGGCCATGAACGGGCGTCCCTGGTCTTGATAACGCGGCAGTGCGGTCATCACGGCCAGACACACTTCCTGTGCGACGTCGTCAGCGGACAGGTGTCCCCGCTCGGCCGCACCCACTCGACCGCGGCAGTAGCGCACCACCATCGGTCGGATGTTCTCCAGAACCAAAGCTAGAGCTGTACGGTCGCCCTGCGCAGCAGCGGCGACCGCGGTGTCCAACTCATCGCTCGTATTTGTCATCGTCAGCGAAAATCCTGGCGTTACAGTGGCACCTCCCGAGCGGGTGTGCTCCCGCTCTCAGCGGAACCCTCTAAGAGTAACCATCCGGACCGGCTGGTCTCCGCATGCCCGCCCAGCAGTCGCGATATCGAATCACCCCTGTCTGGAATGTTCACCTGAGACTTCGGTGGGGCGGCTACGACAAAGGTAGGAGTGATCCACCACGGCTCGCAATCAGATCGCCGATCTCACGGGCGCTCGGCGAGGTCCTCCCACCGCTCACACCCTCGATCAACATCGACGACGCCCAGGCCAGGGGCAGCAGGCCGTACTGCTGACACCGTGCGAGCACATCCACTGCCGACTCCACGGCCGCGCTTGAGTCTGTTCCGGTCAGAGCGGCGCTGCGCAAGAGATCCGACTTCACGCGGTGCCGGACAGACTCCGATTCCCCTGACAATTCGACGGCGCGTTCTGCGTGTCTGCGGGCGCGCGTGAAGTCACCTCCCGCCAGAGCCAGTTCCGCCGAGACCCATTGGATCCGAATTTCCTGCCGCCACAGCCCACCGTCGACAACCAGAGCACCGTCGTCGAGACGACGCCGACACTCCCCCAACAGCCGCCAGCCCAGCGGAAGCCGGCCGCAGCCGAGGGCGTCCGCAGCCAGACCGGTCAGCGCATCACAGGCAGCCTCCGGGTTGACAGGCGGCCCGTCGACTATCGCGAGTGCGCGCCCGTCGCACGTGGCTGCGAGCGCATGGCGTCCGCTTTGACGAAGAAACGACGCTCTCGTGCTGGCAGACAGAGAGGCAAGGACTCGATCCGAATGCGTCGAGAACCCCGCGGTGCGCCGGTCCAGGACATCCAAGGCCGCCCGCGCTCTGGCGTAGTACCCCTGACCACCCAGAACCACTGCCGTTGTCCACCAATCCCGGGTGGAGCCAGGCGCCGGGAGCCGGTCGAGGTCCGGATCCGCGCCGAATGCGGCGGACTCGAGGGTCTTGGATCGTACAGCTGTTTCAGGGCGCTCAGGACTCGACACAGGTAGATCATCGCAGCAGCCCAGCAGACAAGCGCCCGACCGATGCCATAAGTGGCACAGAAACGCGAAAAGGCAAGTTTGTCGGAGTTAATCAGATATTCAACTGAGATTTGCCAAATGTACTCGTAATGATATTTAACGGGCATATATCCGTGACGTTAACTGCGCATTACTTATTGGACAGACGTCCTAGTTGAAACTTGGGCACTAAGTCCCGAAATGGAGCACAACCCCACCCGCTCAATATCGGACAAATGACGCAAACCGAGCCGAATGTCTGAGTGATTCCGCCGGGCGGTCAGCAGCAAACATATCCCTGATCTGTGGGTTTCGCATCTCGAGCAGCCAGACTTTCCGGTCAGCACCTCGATCGACCCGATTCCAACATCGGCGCAAGGCAACGCACGAAGGACTGGAAATGTAAATATACACTTCGTTAACTCTCGCATTTCGATATATGCCGATCACCACTGAACGAGCCTATTGACGCGATTTACTCAGCACCCTTACGGTTAGCAAGCGTGAACGATTCAGAAGGCCCGGATAACCTCCGGGCAACTTGGTCCGCTCGTTGATCAACGCGAGCTTGCAGTAAGGAGTCAACATGCCTGCACCGAATCACCTTCCAGGCCCCAACGCAGACATCTGGGACTGGCAGATGCACGGTCTGTGCCGCGGAGTCGACTCCTCGATGTTCTTCCATCCCGATGGCGAACGCGGTAGAGCACGTGCCCAGCGCGAAACCCACGCAAAAGAAATGTGCCGTCAGTGCCCGGTGCTGATGCAGTGCCGTAGCCACGCGCTGACCGTCGCCGAGCCGTACGGGATCTGGGGCGGAATGTCGGAAACCGAACGTGAACTACACGCACGCCACCGTCGCACCACTCGCATAGCGTCCTGATACACGCAGGTCGAGAGCACAAGGCCCCCGAGAGTTTTCGGGGGCTTTTGCATGCCCACATCAGTTCGTGAAAAGAATTTCCGACACCGACCCATCCTGTCGACAACCGACTCCGAATGCCTTCTGACAGTGCACCTCAGCACATCCCTTCAGGAAGGCAGACCCATGAACACCTCTACTCGAGTTCTGGCAGTCACCGCAGCAGCCTCTTTCGCCGTCTTCGGCGTAGTCGGTTGCTCCTCCGACGACAACGATTCGTCGACGGACACCTCGAGCGCCGCCATGACGTCTTCGCCCATGGGATCGAGCATGTCTCCCAGCAGCGCGATGGCAGAGCCCGCTTCTGATCTGGTCGGTGCCGGTTGTGCCGACTACGCCGCTGCAGTGCCGAGCGGCGCCGGATCGGTCAGCGGAATGGCCCAGGATCCGGTTGCCACAGCGGCATCCAACAATCCGTTGCTCACCACCTTGACCGCTGCGGTCTCCGGCCAGCTCAACCCGGACGTCAACTTGGTCGACACTCTCAACGGTGGCGAGTTCACCGTCTTTGCACCGATCGACTCGGCATTCGCCAAGATCGACCCCGCCACGATCGACAGCCTCAAGACGGACAGCGCCACGCTGACCAAGATCCTCACCTACCACGTGGTTCCCGGCCAGATCGCCCCTGACGCAATCGACGGAACTCACCCCACCGCCGAGGGCGGAACAGTCACCGTCACCGGATCCGGTGACAACATCAAGGTCAACGACGCAACCGTCGTCTGCGGTGGAGTCAAGACCGCAAACGCCACCGTCTACCTCATCGATTCGGTGCTGATGCCGCAGTAGTCCCCACCCGCTGTGCGCCTTTGTCAACCCCCGCGGTTAACAAAGGCGCACAGCGGCCAACGGCGGGCCTAGAGAAAAGAACCGGACATGCACGCTACGGTTGTACGCGATGAAGCGAGACAACTCTTCGTGAGCGAGCCAGACCATGCGTCGGATGCGGCCGGCGCATGCCCGACGGACAATTCTGCGGCCCGCACCGCGCGAATCGTGGAATCACGCGAGCTGGCCGTGATCCTCGCGAATGTTGCCGGCGGCGACCAGGGCGCCTTCGCCGAGTTCTACGACCGAACCAGCTCCCGCGTCTACGGCATGGTTCTGCGTGTACTCCGTGATCCAGGCTTCTCCGAGGAAGCAGTCCAAGAGGTCTACCTCCAAGCCTGGAAATCAGCCGACAGTTTCGATCCGGCCAAGGGGTCCGCACTCGCCTGGCTCCTGACGCTCGCTCACCGCCGCGCGGTGGACCGCGTCCGCTCCGAACAGTCGAGTTCGGATCGACAGGCTCTCTACGACACCACCAATGCGACTCCCGAGTTCGACGTCGTCAGCGACGAAGTGACACGAAGAGACGAGCATCGTGCTGTCACCGACTGTCTCGAGACACTGACGGACACTCAGCGCCAATCGGTGACTCTCGCCTACTACGGCGGCCGAACGTACCGCGAGGTGGCCGAAGATCTCGGCGTGGCGATTCCCACGATCAAGTCGCGAATTCGCGACGGACTACTGCGCCTACGTGGATGTTTGGGGGTGATGTGAGATGGACGAAGAGCTGATCGACTACGCGTACGCCTACGCGATCGATGCGTTGGACCTCGACGAGCGCCGTGAGGTCGACAGACGACTTGCCGCTTCAGACTCCGCGACCCGAGCCGAATTCGGCGCCCAGGTCCGACTCACCGCCGAAACCATGGCTGCGATGACCGTCGTCGACGCCGTCGAGCCCCCGCCGTCACTGCGCAGCAGCGTCCTCGCCTCGATCTCGGAACAGACCGCTGCTGCCGACGCCCCGATCTCGCTGGCCGAGCGCCGTAACCGTCGACGCCCGTGGACCATGGCGCTTGCCGCGGCCGCCGCAGTCGCAATCCTGGTCGGCGGCATCGGAATCGGACGCACGCTGTCCGACAACACACCGCCGCAGAACTCCGCGTCCGAAATCATGGCAGCACCTGACGTTCATGCCACCACGCGTGAGATCCCGGGCGGCGGTAGTGCGACGACGCTGTTCTCCCCCTCCGAAGACGCGGCAGTTCTCGTGATGAACGATGTGACTCCCCCGAGCCCGGATACCGTCTACCAGATGTGGCTGGTGCCGGGCGACACCGACAGCACCACGATGATCCCGATGGGGACGATGGCTCCGGGCGACGTCAAACCCACTACCCAGGTGGTGCTCGACGGCATCGGCCCGAACACGAAGTTAGCGTTCACGATCGAACCTCCCGGCGGATCGCAGCAGCCGACCAGCGAGCCGTTCGCGACGATCCCGCTCATCTGATCACCAGACGAACGAAGAGATCCCCCACCGGAATCCGGTGGGGGATCTCTTCTTTGTCGAAACTACGAGCAGCGAGTCAGTGGCTGTGACCGTGTCCGGTGCCGGCAACTTCCTCGGTCGGCTTCTCGACGACGGCACTCTCGGTGGTGAGGATCATGCGCGCGACGGAAGCGGCGTTGACCACTGCCGAGCGAGTGACCTTGACCGGGTCGACGACGCCGTCGGCAAGCAGGTTGCCGTAGGTGAGGGTGGCGGCGTTGAAGCCTTCGCCCTTGGTCATCTCGGCGACCTTGCTGACAACGACGGAACCGTCGATGCCTGCGTTGCTGGAGATCCAGAACAACGGAGCGTTGAGGGCTTCACGGACCACGGCTACGCCGGTGGCCTCGTCGCCCGACAGACCGAGGTTCCCGATCAGAGCTGTACCGGCCTGAACGAGAGCCGATCCGCCACCGGGGACGATGCCTTCGGCAACCGCTGCCTTGGCTGCGTTGACCGCATCCTCGACGCGGAACTTGCGTTCCTTCAGATCGGTTTCGGTGGCTGCGCCGACCTTGATGACGGCCACGCCACCGGACAGCTTCGCCAGACGCTCTTCGAGCTTCTCGCGGTCCCAATCCGAATCGGTGTTCTCGATCTCGCGACGCAACTGCGCAACGCGGGTCGCGATGTCGTCAGCGGTGCCTGCACCGTCGACGATGACCGTCTCGTCCTTGGTGACGACAACGCGGCGAGCGCTACCGAGCAATTCGAGGCCGGCTTCCTTGAGGGAGAGACCGACGTCGGTGTTGATGACGGTGCCTGCCGTGACGACTGCGAGGTCGTCGAGGAATGCCTTGCGACGATCACCGAAGAACGGCGCCTTGACGGCGACGGCCTTGATGGTCTTGCGGATGGAGTTGACCACCAGGGTGGAGAGAACTTCACCCTCGATGTCCTCGGCGATGATCAAGAGCGGCTTGCCGGATTCGGCAACCTTCTCGAGCAGCGGCAGGAAATCGGGAAGTGAGCTGATCTTCTCGCGGAAGAGCAGGATCAGCGCGTCTTCGTAGACGGCCTTCTGCGCATCGATGTCGGTGACGAAGTAGGGCGAGAGGTAGCCCTTGTCGAACTGAACGCCTTCGGTGACAACGAGTTCGGTTGCAACGGTGGAGGATTCCTCGACCGTCACGACGCCGTCGGTTCCGACACGGGTGAGTGCCTCGCCGACGAGCTTGCCGATCTCTTCGTCACGCGAGGAGACAGTGGCGACCTGAGCGATCGACTTCTCACCCTCGACGGGGGTGGCTGCGGCGAGCAGTTCCTCGACGACCTTGTCGGCTGCGGCGTTGATGCCGACGCCGAGCGCCATCGGGTTTGCGCCCGCTGCGATGTTCTTGAGTCCGCCGCGAACGATGGCCTGGGCCAGGACGGTCGCGGTGGTGGTGCCGTCGCCGGCAACATCGTTGGTCTTGGTGGCGACGCTCTTGACGAGCTGTGCGCCGAGGTTCTCGAAGGGATCTTCGAGCTCGATCTCACGGGCGATGCTCACACCGTCGTTGGTGACGGTGGGGCCGCCGAATGCCTTGGCGAGCACGACGTGGCGTCCACGCGGGCCCAAGGTCACCTTGACGGCGTCGGCAAGCTTGTCGACTCCGGCTTCGAGAGCGCGGCGTGCGGTCTCGTTGAACGCAATTTGCTTGGACATCTGTTCTGTCAGCTCCTGAATCTTCGGGGCGTGAACGCATTCCGCCCCGGGATCCTGTGTGGACTCCGGGGCGGATCACGTGTGTCTTACTTGGAGACGACAGCCAGCACGTCGCGTGCCGACAGGATCAGGTATTCCTGGCCGGCGTACTTGATCTCGGTTCCGCCGTACTTGGAGTAGATGACCGTGTCACCCTCCTTGACGTCGACCGGGATGCGGTTGCCCTGCTCGTTGACGCGGCCTTCGCCGACTGCAACGACGGTGCCCTCCTGGGGCTTTTCCTTGGCTGTGTCAGGAATGACCAGGCCGGAAGCCGTCGTCGTTTCAGCCTCGTTGGCCTGGACGAGGATCTTGTCCTCGAGCGGCTTGATGTTGACGCTCGCCACGATGAGCCCTCCACTTTGGGGTATGTGCGTCCGAGGCGATCCTCGGACAGCTGTTTGGGTATGCCGTTTACGGCGCGTCACTGCAGTCCCGTCGTCGCGGGTGCCGGAACTCGATCAGCGCCAATTGGCACTCTATACGTGAGAGTGCCAACCCTCAAGGACTGGGCGCATTTTTCTCTTCGTCCTGAGCGAAACAGGACAGCCGTCCACCACGTTCACCTATTGTTCACTTCGTGACGAACATCAATCGCCGTAGTTTTCTGACCTTCGCCGGACTCGGCGCCGTCGGCGCGGTCAGCCTTGGCAAGCCGTGGGGCCTGCAATATGCAGGCGCGTCGACCATTCCGACGTCAGGTCCTGGCACCACTCTCGAGTCCGTGTCCACCCCCGTCAGCAGCAGCGGCTACACCAAGCTCACCGCCGGGCCGGGTTGGGCGAACATCGTGCGCAGCGAGTTGGCCGAGCCGAAGTCAGGACGCGAGGATCGCCGCACCGCACTCGCCTCGCTCGTGCAGCTGACCGACGTCCACATCGTCGACGCCCAGTCCCCCATGCGATTCGAGTACGTACACCAGATCACCGGCTCGGCGTTCCGCCCACAGGAGACTCTGACGGCGCACGGGCTGATTTCACTTGTCCGACGAGTCAATTCGATCGGCAGTGGCCCGCACACGTCGCGACCCTTCGATGCCGTTGTCACCACCGGCGACAACACGGACAACAAGGAATTCGCCGAACTCGACTGGTTCCTCACCTCCCTCAATGGTGGAACCGTCGTTGCCAACACCGGCGCCAAGGATCGCTACGAGGGTGTGCAGAACTCGGGTGCCGATCTCTACTGGAACCCCGAGTCACCGATGCTCGACATGTACAAGAAGGCCGGTTTTCCCGAGATCCCCGATTTCTTCGGTGCCGCTTTCACTCCCGTGTCGAGCCCCGGCCTGAACACCCCTTGGTATTGCGTGTTCGGCAATCACGACGATTCGGTGTCCGGCACGGTGCCCAGCGGCATCCCGCCGCTCGAAGCGATGTACACAGGCTCTCTCAAATTCGAGGTGCCCGGTTCACCGGAGCAGGCCAAGCAGATTGACATCGCCACCAAGTTCGATCCCAGTGCGATTCCCGGAATCCTTTCCGCCTTCACGACGCCGCCGCGCCAGGTCACCCCCGACCCGTCGCGCGCACCGTTCACACCCCGGCAGTTCATCGCCGCACATCTTGATCCCGCGCACACCGGTCCCGGCCCCGTCGGACACGGTTTCGCCCCCGACGCCGGCGAAACCGGGATCGGTTACTACTCGTTCCAAATCGCACCGGGCGTCGTCGGCATCAGCATGGACTCCACCAACCGCGCGGGCCTTGTCGACGGTTCGCTGGGCGCCGCTCAGTTCCAGTGGATCGAGAACACCCTGCGCGCCGGCAGCAGCACCTACTACGACGCCGCGGGCTCTCGCGTCACCGAGTCGCGAAGTGACACGTATTTCGTGCTGTTCAGTCATCACACGAGCGACACGATGGACAATCTCATTCCCGACCCCGAGAACGTCCTCGAGCCACGCCTGCGCGGTTCACAGCTTCTCGACTTGCTGCATCGTTTCCCGAACGTACTTGCCTGGGTCAACGGACACACCCACGAGAACAAGATCACCCCGTGGCCCGGCGCGACCCCCGAGCAGGGCTTCTGGGAGATCAACACCGCCTCTCACATCGACTACCCGCAACTCGGGCGCATCATCGAGATCGCGGACAACCACGACGGAACGGTGTCGTTGCTTGCGACGCTCTTCGAAGCGGAGAGCCCCAATTCCGTCGACTACAGCGACAAGTCGGCAGCCGGACTCGCCTCGCTGTACCGCGAACTGTCGTTCAACGACATCCACCGCGACCCGAAGCTGACGGGTACCGGCGTCGACCAGAACGTCGAATTGTTGGTTCACACCGGACGATGACTCCGATTGCCGCAGTGTCCTAGGTGATTTCAGGTCCGCTCGAAGGCGAGCGGTGCGCTTTCGCCCACGACACTGCGGCAACGACGAATCGAACACCGAATCCGATCAACACCAGATTGCAGACGATCTGAAGGCTCACGAGCCCCCTGGCAAGGTCCGTCTGCGCGGCGATGTCGCCGAATCCGACTGTCGAGAAGACGGACAACGAAAAGTACAGCGCCGCCATACGCGACAGCGGTTCGGTAAAACTGCCGGGGCTTGCATGCTCGACCGAAAAATAGGTGATGGATACCAACAACAAGTACGTCGGCATCACTACCGCCACAGCTTCCACGGCCTGCAGAGAAGGCACATCGGAACGCAGAATTCGCCACACCTGCCAGGTGGTCACGGCAAGTACCGCGGCGCCTCCACCGATCAAGAGGACGATTGCACTCGCGGTATGTACATCGATCCACGGCAGAAAGAAATATGCGCATCCGAAGGCGATCACCGTCAGCGTGGGTCGAAGCACTGCACCACGGATCAGCGCGCGTCGTCGTTTCCGGTCGATGTGGGGAGAATCGCCTTTTTTCCGCATGAATCAATGATCGACAATTTCGCAGGTAAAACCACCCTTTCGGTCCGAAAAGGGCGTCACGGAGACGAAAAGCACTGAGCAATCCTCACGAACCTTCTGTAACGTTCATATAACGGCGGTCGATTGAACATTGACCGGTATTGACTGCGAGGAGGTGCGCGATGAGTTGTTCACTGGGAATTTCCACTGGATCTTCCGGTGTCTATTCAGCCCTCGTCGACACCGATACCAGCACAAACGCGCCAGGAGCCGTGCCTGCCGAGACCCGATTCGTCTCGGCCGATCAGGCCAATTCCAATGTCGGCGACCTCGTCCGCGCTTCCATCAAGCTGATGACGACGCAGGTAACGGACGGATCTGCGGCGCCGCGCTCGATCGGTGTCAGCTATCGCACGGACGATCAACTCGCGAGTATCAGGTCATCGCTCTCCCGCTCGCCGAAGCAGGTCCGTGCCATCCCCGAACCTGCCGCCGTACACGCTTACCTTGCCGAGACCGGGAAGACTGAGCGGTACGACGCGACAGCTCAGGTGGACGTCGGGGATCAGGGCCTGACCGTGTCCGTGGTCGACCACACCGGTGAAGTTCTGCACTCTGACCGTATCGACGCCCTCGCGGGGGCCGGAATCGACCGGGCATTGGTCGACTTCGTGACGGAGAAGGCGCCAGGGCACTTGCGCCGGTATACCGACGCAGAACTTCTTGCCGCCCGGTGCCATGTCGCCAAAGAGCAACTGTCCACGGCCACCAAGGTGACCATCGACCTTCCGGTCGACGCGATGGCGATCACGCGCGACGAGTTCGAGGCCATCATCGCCCCGGATATCGAGCGCGCCGTCACCTTCATCCGTGAAGTCGTGAACGGCTCACCGCGGCCCGTCGGTGCCGTCGTACTCATCGGCGGTGGCGCACACATTCCAGCCGTGCGGTCCGCCGTCGCCGCTGCCGTCGATGTCCCCCTGGTCGAGATCGTCGAGCCCGAGACTGCGGCAACCAAAGGTGCTGCACTCCTGGCAGATTCGATCACCGCAATTCGTTTCCCGCTGCTGGGCTCCGGAAGTGACCAGCGCTCCGGATCCACCGCCAAGGTCTCGGGAGCTTTGATCGGTGCGCTCGTGGTCGGCGGACTGGTACTTGGCTACGGCGCAAAGGAATTGGTGCCGACCGACGACACCGCGGTCTCGCCCGTCGGAACCGGGTCGACCACGACGACGGTGAGCCCCGAAGCGACACCGAGCACCGGATCGACGATCATTCCGTCTCACGATCCTCTGCCTTCGGTAGCAGGCAGCACTTACCCTCAGTACGGTTATCCCACAACCCCGTTCGACTCACAGCCGTACGACACGCACTCGTACACAACGCATCAGTACACACTTCCGCCTGCACCGATCCCGGACACCTCGACGACAACTACGCCGCCGACCACGACAACGACCACTCCGAATTGGCCGACCATCCCCGGAATCACGCTGCCCGATCCACCGGCGTGGTGGCCGACGCTTCCGGACACCGAGGCGACGCCCCCGATCGATCCGACCGAGGCAAACCCCGGCAGCGGTCTCGGCCCGGGTGAGAGCGGCGGCGAGAACCCGACGACGCCGGAAAATCCTGGATCCGGTTCCACCGAGACCGAAATCACTACCCCCGGCGGTGGTGATCCGACGACGAAGCCCAGTGAACCGAATACGTCGATGCCCGAAAACGGTCCCGCGATCACACCGGATCGGGAACCGGCCCCCGTCGGCTGATTCTCAGCGCATCAACTGGCTGACTGAGACCGACAGCCCCGGGTCCGTCGCAACACTCAATTCCGAAGGGCCTGCGCCGTTTCCGATCAGGTGGGCGGCCAACGAAGCGATCATCACACCGTTGTCCGTGCACAGTCGAGGTTTCGGAATGCGCAACGTGATGCCCGCTTCGGCGCAGCGCTGCTCAGCGAGTGAGCGGATACGCGAATTGGCCGTGGCGCCGCCGCCGAGAACCAACGTGTCGACCCCGACGTCCTCGGCTGCACGCACTGCCTTCATCGTCAGGACGTCTGCAACCGCTTCCTGGAACGAGGCAGCGATGTCCGGGATCGAAAAGGTCTCGCCTGCGCGCTCTTTCGATTCGACATAGCGCGCGACGGACGTCTTGAGTCCCGAGAACGAGAAGTCGTGCCGCGAATCGCGCGGCCCCGTCATGCCGCGAGGGAAGGCGATTGCGTTCCGATCTCCCTCTTGCGCAGCAGCATCGAGTGCCGGCCCACCGGGAAAGCCGAGTCCGAGCAACCTGGCCACCTTGTCGAAGGCCTCGCCGGCGGCATCGTCGACGGTCGTGCCCAGTTCGACAATGGGCTTGCCCAGATCTTCGACGTGAAGCAGGTGCGTGTGACCACCGGAGACCAGCAATGCGACGCACGAGGGCAACGGACCGTGCTCGAGAGTGTCCACCGAGACGTGACCGCCGAGATGATTGACCGCATAGAACGGAATGTTCCATGCTGCCGCATAGGCTTTCGCGGCGGCGACACCGACCAGCAGCGCGCCGGCCAGGCCGGGTCCGATGGTGACGGCTAGTGCGTCGGGCTTCTCGATACCGGCGGCAGCAAGGGCACGGCGCATCGTCGGCACTATCGCCTCGAGGTGAGCCCGCGAGGCCACTTCGGGAACCACTCCCCCGTACCTGGCGTGCTGATCCACGCTCGATGCCACCTCGTCGGCCAACAGTTCGCAGGTTCCGTCACCGTTCCAGCGGACGATACCCACACCTGTTTCGTCGCAAGAGCTTTCGACACCCATGACGATCATGCTTGCTGCTCCTCAATTTCGCGGACACCGAGCACGGCGGGCCGTCTCATCGTGTACGCATCTGCCCCACTGGGCTGGTAGTACTTCTTTCGTGTTCCGACGATCTCGAATCCTTCGCGCCGGTACAGCGCGATGGCAGGTTCGTTGTCGGTGCGCACTTCCAGGAACACCGGGCACTGCCGTGAATCCGCCAGCGTCAGAAGCGCATCGAGCAATGCGCCGCCGATTCCCACCCGCTGAGCCGAAGGATCCGTGCCGATGGTGTGAACCTCGGCCTCCATGTTCGGCGACGCCCCCAACAGAGCAACTCCGGCGTAGCCGAGGACATGACCGTCGGGTTCTCTGGCAACGAAGTAATGATTATGTGCACCCGCAAGCTCCGAGACGAAGGCTTGCGCGCTCCATGGTCCGTCGCCCGCGAACAAGGCGCGTTCCAATTCGGCGCATCGTTCGGCGTCATCGACGTTCATCGGCTCGATGCTGTACTTCATCTGCTCTGTCACTTGCCACGTTCTGCGAGGGTCTTCGCGTCCGGGCGTCGGAGGTACAGCGGCTCTAGCGGGGCCGGAACCGATCCGGCCAGAATCTCGCGAGCAGCGACTGTCACCAACCCGGCCGGTGACGGCGTCTCAGCCGGTTCGACGGGAAGATCGAAGAAGTCCACATGCGAAGCGGATCCGGCGATCAGCGTCGAAGGCGAAGGATCAACGTCGCCGGCGGAATTCACAGCCGGTCCTTCGACGCGCACTCCGCCGTCGTAGCGCGCCCAATATATCTCGCGACGCCTCGCGTCGGTCACGACGAGCAAGCTCTCCGTGGTCGGTACCGCAGCCGCGATGGCATCGAGGCTGCAGACGCCGTACACGGGTACACCGAGAGCATCGCCGAAGGCAGCGCCAGTCGCCATGCCGACACGCAAGCCTGTGTACGGCCCCGGCCCGACACCCACTACGACGGCGTTCAACTCGGCCGGTGTGAGCCCTGCCTCGGCGAGGCATTCGAGGACGTGAGGGGTCAAGACCTCGGCGTGCGCACGAGGATTGACCGTGACACGCACGGCAAGCGTCTCCACTGTGTTCTGTGACTCTGTGTCCGGTGACTCTGGGTCCGGTGTCGAAGCCGACAGGGAGACGACTCCGGCAGTGACTGCCGGAGTGGAGGTGTCAATTGCGAGAACAAGCACGATTTCTCAGGGTACTCGCACGTGAAGAACCACTTCCGGCCCGGGAGGGTCACGACGGCTGTGACACGAAACGCCGTTTCACGACGTCGGTGACACGAAACGCCGTTTCACGACGTCGGTGACACGAAACTCAGTTTCACGACGTCCAAGACCAACTCGCTGTCCGCACATCCGATTCGGGTTCACGATGTAGCTGCACTCGCAGGTGCCGTTCGACGAGCCTTTCCACGACATCGCCACCCCATTCGACCACCACCACTGCATCGGTGAGGTCTGTGTCGAGGTCGAGAGCATCGAGTTCGTCGAGTGCGTGCGGTCCGCTGTCGCCCAGTCGGTATGCGTCGACGTGAATCATGCCGACGGGATCGCCGCCGCCGGGACGGGTGCCCGGTCGATGCTCACGCGCGATGACAAACGTGGGGGACGTCACCCGCCCCTGCACCCCGAGGCCCGCTCCGATTCCGCGAGTAAGCGCCGTCTTGCCTGCCCCGAGCGGTCCGTCGAGCACCACCAGGTCGCCGGCAACAAGTCCCGCCGCCAATCGTCGGCCGAAAGCCTCGGTATCCTCGGCCGTTTCCAATGTGATCTGTCCGGATTCGGGAAGTCCGGTGGAGTTCTCAGCCGACATCGGACCGCTCTTCGACCTGTGCACGCTGCACCAGCTTGTCGATTGCGTCCGTGACGATCGCCGGGAACTCGAGCTGCACCAGATGGCCGGCCCCGTGAACTCTCACGAGTTCCGATTCGGGGAGATCGGCAGCGAGACGCTTGGAGCTGATGAACGGAATCATCATGTCTTGATCGCCGCAGATCACGACTGCCGGTGTGTGCGCGAGGACCTCTAAGGACGCGGACTCGTCGTGCAGTTCCAACGTCCGCAGGAAATTCACGATGGTCACAACCGAGGTCCGGTCGAGCATGCCGTCCGACAGCTCATGCAGCCGCGGGCTGACATCGGTGCCGTACGACGCCGCGCGCAAAATCGGCGTGATCAGTACTCGCGCAGCGCCCCGAGCGTGCTGAACCACTCCTGGTGAGGTGCGCACTGCCAACCGGAATCCGTCGATGATCGGGTTCTGCAGATTGCGGGTCAGGCCGGTCTCGGCCAGTCCTGCCGCAGTCGTCGCGACCAGCCCGACACCGATGACTCGGCCCTCGAACCATTCGGGTCGCTGACCGGCGAGCGCGAGTACCGTCATGCCGCCCATCGAGTGACCGACGAGAACTATCGGCCCCTTCGGTACCTTGGCCTCGACGACGGTCGCGAGGTCGCGGCCGAGCTGCGACACCGTACAACTCTTCGAGCGCGGCATACCCGAATCTCCGTGTCCGCGCTGGTCGTAGAACACCATGCGAACCTTGTTGCCCCATCGCTCTTCGAGCTGGCGGCGCTGGAAATGCCAGGACAGCGCACTCAGGCAATATCCGTGCACGAAAACGACTGTCAGCGGAGCGTCGTCCGGTCCCACTTCGCGAACTGCCAGCTCGACGCCGTCCTCGGTGCGCACAGTGCTCTTGCGGTCGCGCGTCATGAGGTCGAAGTCCTCGTCGGCGTAGATTTCGCGGCCCGGACGCGTCGCGGTCTTGAATGCGTTCAC
Organism: Rhodococcus sp. IEGM 1318; assembly: GCF_033142465.1. Classification (NCBI taxonomy): domain Bacteria; kingdom Bacillati; phylum Actinomycetota; class Actinomycetes; order Mycobacteriales; family Nocardiaceae; genus Rhodococcus; species Rhodococcus sp. IEGM 1318. The sequence continues at coordinate 468,130 of NZ_JAWLSC010000001.1, read as the reverse complement.
GCCGGCCATCGACCCGAGCGCCACAGCGCTGAGCAGGCCACCGAGAATGCTCATCTTTCCTGCAGTCTTCATGACGTCTCTCCCCCGATGTACGTACGCACAGTGCGTCCACGTATTCCGGTCACCACCTCGTAGTGAATGGTGTCGAGTACGTCGGCCCAGGCCTGCGCGTTGGGTTCGCCGTGATCGCCGTTCCCGAAGAAGATCGCGGTGTCACCTTCGCGAACTCCGTCACCGTCCGGCCCCAGGTCCACCAGCACCTGGTCCATACAGATCCGTCCGACCGCCTGGCGACGCTTACCGCCCAACTGCACTTCGAACTTGCCGCTCAGTGAACGAGACAAGCCATCGGCGTAGCCGACGGGCAGCAGCGCAAGAGTGGTGTCGTGCGGTGCGACCCACTGATGCCCGTAGGAGACGCCCTCTCCGGCGGCCACCTTCTTCACCAGAATCACCTTCGCTCGCAGCGTCATCGCCGGTCGTAAACCGAAATCTCCGAGTTCAGGCACCGGAGACAATCCATATATCGCGATTCCGGGTCGAACCATGTCAAATCGCAGGTCAGGGCGGGTCACCGTCGCTGCCGAGTTTGAAAGGTGAACAACTTCGGGGTCGAATCCGTGGGCACGGACGTCGGCAACCGCGTCGATCAGGCGCTGCTTCTGCATGTCGATGACGTCATGATGTGGCTCGTCGGAGTGTGCAAGGTGCGAAAACACTCCACGTAACCGGATCGTGCCCTCGTCTCGGGCAGCGGCGAGGTCGTCGAGCATCTGCGGCCACTCGGTTCTCGATACGCCGTTGCGATTGAGACCGGTGTCCACCTTGAGCGTCACCGTCGCCGGTAGTCCGAGAACGCGTGCCGCGTCGACCACAGCAGCCAGGTGTCGCGTCGAGGACACGCCGATCTCGACATCGGATCGGATCGCCGAGGAGAAATCGGCGTCGACGCCATGCAGCCAGGCCAGGACGGGAGCGGTGATGCCTGCCTCGCGAAGAACCAATGCCTCCGCGATGGTGGTGACGCCGAGTTCCCGGGCTCCGGCCGAGAGCGCCGTCCGCGCCACCGCAACTGCGCCGTGGTTGTATCCGTCCGCCTTGATGACCGCCATCAACGCGGCGTCCCCGGCAAATTCACGCAGAACACGCACGTTGTGCGCGATAGCGTCCAGATCGACGACTGCCTCAGTCTGCGGCCCTACTGCGGTGTCGAGCTGGCTCGACTTCCCCTCCGCAGGCTCCTTCGGTGCTCTTCCCTGGGCAAGCGTCATGACGACAATCCTGCCACCCACACAGGATCGGACACGTGTTCGGGTTTGAACATACTCAGTTCTGGGCAAAAGAGCGGAGCACACGCACCGACTCGCGTAGTCCCCCCAGCAGGGGTGACGCCGAAATCGGTGCTCCGGCGACATCGCTCTGATCGCCGGCGGCGGCGATATTCGCAGCCAACGCGTGGGCCCGCGCGCCGACGGCCCCGGCCTCGAGGGGGCTCAGACCCGCAGCCAGCAACGCGCCGATCACGCCGGAGAGGATGTCACCCGAACCTGCCGTCGACGCCCAGGAGCCGCCGGCGTCGTTGACGAGGACCTCACCGCGCGGATCCGAGATCACCGTCGTATGGCCCTTCAGTAGAACCGTGACTCCGAGTCGTTCGGCAAGAGCGCGCGTGGCTGCGATTCTGTCGTCGCCGAGTGGTGTGAACCGTGCGAACTCGCCGGCGTGGGGCGTCACAAGTGTCGGCGCAGTTCGTGCTGCGACAAGTTCGGGACGCTGAGCCAGCAGGGTCAGTCCGTCCGCGTCGACAACAACGGGTACATCGGTAGCGAGTACCGACGCGAGAAGTCGCGCAGCGGCGTCGTCGGTACCCATACCGGGGCCGACCACCCAGGCTTGAACCCGCCCCGCAGACTCGAAGGTCTCACTGGCGATCACCTCCGGGGACCGGGACAGTACCTCTGCGGCTCCGTGTCCGGCGTAGCGGACCAGGCCGGAGGTCGCGGTCACCGCGGCGCCGGTACAGAGCACGCCCGCGCCCGGATACTGCTCACTTCCCGCAACGATGCCCACCACACCCTGCGAATACTTGTCATCCTCAGGGCCAGGTACCGGCCACAGCGCGCCGACCTCGGCCGGATCGAGTGAACCGAACTCCGGTTCGCCGACGCTCAATCCGATGTCCACGAGTTCGACACGACCACACAGCGGAGCCGCGAGTATGTGTACCGGTTTGAGCGCACCGAATGTGACCGTCACATCAGCGCTTACCGAGGGGCCGTCCACTGCGCCGGTGTTCGCGTCGACGCCGCTCGGCAGATCGACCGCCACGATCGGCGCATCCACCTGGCCGACGAGCTCAGCTGCATTCGGCCGCAGACCGCCGTGCCCGGATATCCCGACGATCCCGTCGATCACCAGATCTGGCGCCCCGACTTCGGCGGCGACTCGGCCACCGGCCTTCAGAAGAGCGTCGAGGCCCGCCCGATGAGCGCGCGCCGGGTCGAGCAACACGGCCCGCACGCTCACACCTCGTTTGCGGAGCAACGCACCCGCCCACAGGGCATCACCGCCGTTGTCGCCGGTACCGACCAGAAGCGTCACCGACCGATGCGCGACCGACCCTGTACGGGAACGTAATTCGTCCGCGACGACTCGCGCAAGGCCGTAGGCCGCTCGACGCATCAGCACCCCGTCTGGCAGCTTGTCGAGCAGCGGCGCCTCCGCTGCTCTCACCTGATCGGCTGTGTAGTACCCACGCATGTCGGAACCCTTCAGTTGCCGTCGCTACCCTCGGAACCATGAAATCACGTCTTCGCCCGGCAATAGCGGGACTCGTCCTCGCCCTCGGTCTGGTCGGGTGCAGTTCCAGAACAGACACCACACCATCTGCGGCCGAAACGACGGCGAGCGGACCCGTGGTGACCATCTCCGGGATGGCGTACTCACCCGCGTCCATCACCGTGAGCGTTGGTGACACCGTCACGTGGGTGTTCGACGACAACGGAATGGCCCATGACGTCAGCGGCCTCGGTGACGCCAAGGGCAAACTCCGCAGCCCACTCAAGAAATCGGGAACCTATACCTACACGTTCACCGAACCCGGAACGTACGACTACACCTGCACACCTCATCCCGAGATGCGCGGAACCGTCGTCGTTCAAGCGCAGTAACGCACCCGGGCCCCACAGTCTTTCGACTGCGGGGCCCGTTTTTTAGCGAAAGCTACTCGACCGTAACCGATTTCGCCAGGTTACGCGGCTTGTCGACGTCGTATCCGCGCGCCGCGGCAACCTCGGCCGCAAAGATCTGCAACGGAACCGTGGACAGCAACGGCTGCAGCAGAGTCGGTGACGCCGGAATCTCGATCAGGTGATCCGCATGCGCCGCTGCGACGGTGTCGCCTTCCTCCGCGATGACGATCGTCGTCGCACCACGCGCTTTGATCTCCTGAATGTTGGACACCAACTTCGAGTGCAGGACAGCGCGGCCCTGCGGCGACGGCATGACGATGATGACCGGAAGGCCCTCTTCGATCAAGGCGATCGGGCCGTGCTTGAGCTCACCGGCGGCAAAGCCCTCGGCGTGCATGTACGCAAGCTCCTTGAGCTTGAGCGCACCCTCGAGCGCCACCGGGTAGCCGACGTGGCGCCCCAGGAACAGCACGGTCGACGCGTGCGCGAACTGGCGTGCCAACGCGCGCACCGGTTCTGCGGTCTCGAGTACCTTGCTGACCAAAGCGGGCATCGCTTCGAGGTCGGCGTACTCGCGGGCAACCTCGTCCGGATATTTGGTGCCGCGCGCCTGTGCCAAAGCCAAACCGACGAGGTAATTCGCGGTCACCTGCGCAAGGAACGCCTTGGTGGACGCGACCGCGATTTCCGGTCCTGCCCGGGTGTAGAGGACGGCGTCGGCCTCGCGAGGGATCTGCGCACCGTTGGTGTTGCAGATCGCGAGGACCCGTGCCTTCTGATCCTTGGCATGCTTGACAGCTTCGAGTGTGTCGGCCGTCTCCCCCGACTGCGAGATCGCGACGACGAGCGTCGAACGATCGAGAACCGGGTCGCGGTAACGGAATTCGCTGGCGAGTTCGACCTCGACAGGTAGACGCGTCCAATGCTCGATCGCGTACTTCGCCAACAGACCAGAATGGTAAGCACTACCGCAGGCGACGACGAACACCTTGTCGACGTCGCGCAGCTCCTGGTCCGACAACCGCTGCTCGTCGAGGACGATCTTCCCGTTCTCGAAGTGTCCGAGGAGAGTGTCGGCAACCGCAGTCGGCTGCTCTTCGATCTCCTTGAGCATGAAGTAATCGTGACCACCCTTTTCGGCGGCCGCGAGATCCCAGTCGATGCGGAACGGGCGTCCTTCTGCCTCGTTGCCCGCGAAGTCCGAGATCCGGTAGCTGTCGGCAGTGATCACCACTGCCTGATCCTGTCCGAGTTCAACCGCATCGCGCGTGTGCTCGATGAACGCGGCGACGTCGGAGCCGAGGAACATCTCGCCCTCACCGACACCGACGACGAGCGGCGTCGAGCGACGGGCGGCGACGATCGTGTCCGCGTGGTCGGCGTGCGTGAAGACGAGTGTGAACGCACCTTCCAACCGGCGAACTACCGACAGGGCACTCTCGATGAAGTCGCCTGCCGTCGGCCCCTGCGCGTACGCCCGGGCTACCAGGTGGACTGCCACCTCGGAATCCGTGTCGCTCTGGAGTTCGACGCCTGCAGCCTCGAGCTCCGCTCGCAGCGGGGCAAAGTTCTCGATGATTCCGTTGTGAACGACAGCCAGCTTGCCCGACGCATCACGATGCGGGTGTGCATTGCGATCCGTCGGACGCCCGTGCGTCGCCCACCGGGTATGGCCCATACCGGACGTACCGACGAAGTGATCCGCGCCGTACTCGCCGAGCTCCGCCTCGAGGTTGGCCAACTTACCGGCCTTACGCTCGATCTCGACCCCACCGGTTCCGTCGAGAATCGCGATTCCCGACGAGTCGTACCCGCGATACTCCATTCGCCGTAAAGCCTCCACCACAACGCCCAGAGCTGGGCGGTGGCCGACGTATCCCACGATTCCGCACATGGTGACTCAGGGTACTTGGACATCGGCAGTGGGCGCATTTTGCGGTTCCCGCACCTGGTTGCAGTGTCCGCTCCGCATACACGAGGCGGCACATCGGATAACGTCTTCAACCGTGGCACCGAAACTGAAGACACTGACCCGTGAGCTGTCCAAGCGCGGCCCGCATCGAGTTCTCCGCGGCAACCTCGCCCTGGCCGGACAGCCGGGTGTCGTGTACACGCCGGAAACCGGTTTCAATCTCCCCGCCGTTGCCTTCGCGCACGGGTGGATGGTCGGGTCCCACAAGTACGAGCAGACACTCCAGCACCTCGCTTCCTGGGGAATTGTCGCAGCGGCGCCCGACAGCGAACGCGGTCCGGTCCCGTCACATCTCGGATTGGCTGCAGATCTTCGAGCGACGCTCGACATCTGCGTCGGCGTACGACTCGGCCCCGGCCAGATCAGCGTCCAACCCGATCGTGTCGCCTTTGCCGGTCACGGCATGGGCGCGGGCGCGGCGGTACTGGCCGCAGCGCAGCGCGGGGATGTCGGTGCGGTAGCCGCGCTGTTCCCGGCCCCGACAGCACCCAAAGCAGAGAACTACGCGTCGAAGATCACAGCGCCCGGATTGATCCTCGCAGGCGAGGACGACGTCGATTCCTTGACCAGCAATGCCCGCCCGCTGAGCGTGGAGTGGGGCGGTCCCGTCGTCGCACGCACCGTGAACGACGGCCAAGACGCCGGACTGATCGAAGGCCGACGACTCCTCGGCGCCCTGGGTCTCGGTGGATCCGAGCGCAAGACACAGTCCGCCACACGGTGCCTACTCACGGGTTTCCTGTTGTTCCATCTGACGGGCGACAAGAAGTACAAGGACTTCGCTGATCCCGACGTCGAGATTCCGCACACGGCGCCGTTGCTCCCGATCGAACCTCACTCCGACGCGCGGGCCAGCCAGCTGTTGCGTAAGTAGGGCTCCGTGCTCGCGTCCGACGGCGGGCTCGGCATCGTCGGCGGGCCCGGCTTCGTCGGCGGGCCCGGCTTCGTCGGCTCGGACGCGGATCGCAGATACGGGCCGGCTCTCACGATCCCATCCGTGTCGTTCTCGGCAGATGTCGTTTCGGACCGCCGCGACGGTGGCTCCTGGCGCGATTCCTCGCTCACCGCGGCCGCTCTGCGCTCACGGAAGTCGTCGAGTTGAGAATCGAGGGTTCGACGGATCCCTTCGAACGGTGCGTGGACGGACCTCACAGCGGACCGGCTCCGGCCAACTCCGCACCCGTCTCTCCTTCAGGGACCGCGATCGACTCGTCAGGGACTGTGACTGGCGGCTCCGGGCCCGGCGCGGGCGAGACTTCGGCGGTGGTTTCAACCGGCACCTCGGGCTGGGGAATTTCGGGTTGGGGGATATCGGGTTGGAGTGTCGCGGGCTGTGACTTTTCTTGCGGGTGTGTCTCCTGCATGACCGCCTCCTGAACGGCATCAAAAACTATTCTCGGCCAACCATTTTCGTCCAACTCCACGGTGACCGACGCAGAGTTCCCGTTGGCGCCGGCGACATCGAGACTTACCCCACGACCGTCGGGCGCAATCGAGAAGCCCCACGTGCTGCCGCCGATCGAGAAAGAGATCGGCGCAGCCGCGGCACCGGATTCGTTCGTCTCGGCGACCGGCAAGGTCGACGGGAACGCGTCTGTCACCCACTGAGTCGCGGCATCAAAAGCATTGCCTACCGCGCTCGCGCACTGCGCACACGCCCTGTCGAATTCGTCGCGAGCCTCCAGATACGCCGAACGAAAAACTGTGTCCAGCCAGGGCGCCGAGGCACGACCGTTGGAGGCGACGCGGGCCAGCTGATCGATCTCCCCCGCACCCAGACCGCCGATGGTCGCCCGGTCCAGGCAGGCCACCTTGAAAGCCTTGTCTGCCAGAGCCCTTCGAACAGTCTGTGCGAGTTCGTCGGCCAGCACGATCAACAATGGCGCCGAATCCGCATCGGACCGAGCTTCTTGCCTCGCCGCGAAGACCTGATCTACGAACGCGTCGACGCCAGAAACATTCCACACCGCAGGAAGATTCTCCGCCAGGACCGTCAGCATCGCGATCTCCGCAACCGAACCATCCACCGCCCCAGCCATGTCCGACACGTCTCGCGCCAGGGGCGCGAAATCGATGCCGGCCTCTGCGCGATACGAATCCTCGTAAGACGTGAGAACCCGTTCTTCGAATCCCAACCGAGTGGCCAGGTCGTGAAATCGGTCGAAAAACTGCAGCCCTCGAGCGCCAGCGTCCAGAATCTCGTCGGGACGCACGAGCGAATCACGCAGTGCAAGAATATCTTCGAAAGAGCAGTAACCGTTCTGTACTGGCTGGGCTGTACGGCTGTTCGCTATCACGAGGCTGACCCGCCAGAGTCCCGCAACCGCTGCGCACCCTCACGGTCCACCTCAGCGATCACCTGAGCCGAGGAGAAAAGTCGGTACCCCAGCGTATCGAGAAGGTCGGCACGCCCAGTCACGCGAGAATTCAGGACCGCCAATGCCGACGCCAACGCGGCTCCGTGCTCGACGTAGTCACGGCCCGAAACGGCACCGCCCCATCGCAAACGCCTGAGCGGTTCCGCAGAATCGCGCAGACCCTGAGCCACCGACACCGCGTGACGTGCCAATTCGTCTGTTCCAGCACGGTCGACGTCCACGAGCGCCCCCAAGTTTCAGCGGAACCACTCGCACGTCGAGCGGCCTTTGACTCCTTGGACGCAGCCGGGCGCAATTACGTTCCCTCGAAAGGCGAACGCGTGACGAAGAACTACACCGAACCGACGATCTCAGCCAACTCGTTGGCCAACTTCTGCGCGAGCGGAAGTTCGGTGGCCTCGACCATGACGCGGACCAGTTGCTCTGTCCCGGACGGGCGCAGGAGCACTCGACCACCGTCACCGAGAACGCGCTCAGCGTCCGCGACAGCTGCGAGCACCGACGGCGACGCTGCGACCGTCGCCTTGTCCCCGACCTTCACGTTGATCAGCACTTGCGGGAGGGTGGTCATCGTTGCGGCCAGCACGGATGCTGAATTACGCGTACGAGCCATGCGTCCGAGCAGCCGGAGGCCGGTGAGAATCCCATCGCCCGTGGTGCCGAACGCCGGCAACACGACATGGCCTGACTGTTCGCCGCCGAGGCTGTACCCGCCCGCGCGCAGTTCTTCCAAGACGTAGCGGTCACCTACGGCAGCCGTCACGATGTTGATACCGGCCTCGCGCATCGCAATGTGCAACCCGAGATTGCTCATGACGGTCGCGACGAGAGTGTCCTCGACCAACTCTCCGGCCTCCTTCATCGCGATCGCCAGAACCGCCATGATGGCGTCACCGTCCACCACCGCGCCGGTCTCGTCGACGGCCAAGCAGCGGTCGGCGTCGCCGTCGTGCGCGAGCCCTAGATCCGCTCCGTGTTCGACCACAGCTTTCTGGAGATTCTCCAGGTGTGTCGATCCGCAACCGTCGTTGATGTTGAGGCCGTCGGGATCGGCGCTGATCGCGATGACGCGAGCGCCCGCTGCGGCGTAGGCAACCGGTGCGAGCGCGGAAGCAGCGCCGTTGGCGCAGTCGACGACAACGGTGAGTCCGGCGAGTGGCTCGCTCACCGCACTCGCCAGATGCGCCAGGTACAACTGAGCGGCGTCGTCGACCGTACGGACTCGGCCGATCCCGGCACCTGTCGGAAGGACGGGCGGCGCGGTGCCGTCGAGTGCGTCCTCGATCGCTACCTCGACTGAGTCGTCCAGCTTGTGTCCGCCGGCTGCAAAGATCTTGATTCCGTTGTCCGGCATGGGATTATGCGATGCCGAAATCATGACACCGAGACTGGCGTCGAGCTTTGCCGTCAAGTATGCAACTGCGGGAGTCGGAAGAATACCCACGTCGAGCACGTCGACGCCCGCGGAACTCAGCCCGGCCGTCACCGCGGCTTGAAGCATCTCACCGCTGGCGCGGGGGTCGCGACCGATCACGGCGGTCGGACGTACATCCGAGGTGTCAGCTGTCAGTACGCTCGCTGCGGCAACTGCCAATCTCAACGCAAGATCTGCAGTCAGATCCGCATTGGCAAGTCCACGAACACCATCAGTACCGAACAACCGACCCATAGAACGACTCCTGAATCCTGAGAACCTCGAAAGTGGAACTTCGAGCATGGAATTTCTTCGAGAAACACAAGAGCGGGCGTCCGGTAACGATGGACGCCCGCTCTTGTGGTGAACAGGTGCCGAAGCAGACCCGTTGGGTCAACCTCGGCAAAGCATCAGCGCTTGGAGTACTGCGATGCCTTACGGGCCTTCTTCAGGCCGTACTTCTTACGCTCGACGGCGCGGGCGTCACGCGTCAGGAAGCCTGCACGCTTGAGAGCCGGACGATCATCAGGGGTTACCTCGATGAGTGCGCGTGCGATAGCCAGACGCAGAGCGCCTGCCTGACCGGACGGGCCGCCACCGTGCAGCAGTGCAATGATGTCGAAAGACTCGGGACGCTCGACGAGCACCAGCGGAGCCTTGATCAGCTGCTGGTGAACCTTGTTGGGGAAGTAATCCTCCAACGTGCGGCCGTTGAGCTTGAACTGACCGGTGCCGGGAGCCATCCGGACGCGAACGACAGCCTCCTTGCGGCGACCGACGGTCTGGACCGGGCGATCGAGGACGATCGGTGCGAGCGTAGCTGCAGCAACCTCTTCGACGACCTCGACTGCGTCAGCGGAAACAAGCTCTTCCACTGCTTCGATGTTCTCTTCGGACACGTTCTGCTCTTCCGGCGATGTCACTGTGCGACCTGCTTGATCTCGAACGGCACCGGTTGCTGCGCGGTGTGGGGGTGATTCGGGCCCGCGTAGACCTTGAGCTTGCTGCTCATTGCGCGGCCGAGCTTCGTCTTGGGGAGCATGCCGACAATGGCCTTCTCGACGAGACGATCGGGAGTCCTGTCGAGGACCTCACCGACAGTGCGGGACTTCAGGCCACCCGGGAATCCGGAGTGGTGGTAAACATTCTTGCCCTGGAGCTTGTTGCCGCTGATGGCAACCTTCTCTGCATTGATGATGACAACGAAGTCGCCACCGTCGATGTGCGGCGCGTAGGTGGGCTTGTGCTTGCCACGCAGCAAGTTCGCTGCCTGAACGGCAAGACGGCCGAGCACCACGTCAGTGGCGTCGATGACGTGCCACGAGTGGGTCACATCTCCGGCCTTCGGGGTGTACGTAGACACAGATCTTCCTCGTCTTAATTCATTCCACTGCTGACCATGTGCGTATCGCGTAAACGATCCTCGGCGGCCAGTTGAGACCCGAGAACCGCCGGTCTCCACGCATTTCTGCCGGAGCCCTACGGCACGCCACCGATAGACGATACCGGTCTACCCACCGCCAGGTCAAAGCGCGGCCAGGTCAAAGCGCGGCCATCCCTGCCTACAGCAAAGGTGTGAGCGATCGATATGCGGATCGATGTGCGACTGCCCCGGCAACCTGTCGGTACCGGGGCAGTCGGGTCATCGCGACCAATATCGTCAGCGGCCGAAGCCGTTCGCGGCGATCCGATCGGCTTCCTGCATCTTCTCGGAACCGCTTGCCGTCGCTCCGGCGATCTGCGCGAGAACCATGTTCAGTTCTTCGGAGGCCTGGGCCCAGCGGCGCTGTGCGTCGTTCCACGCTTCGGAACCTGCGCCTTCCCAGCCTGCTTGCAGCTTGTCCACGACAATCTTTATGTCGCCCTGCTTGTCGTTGATCGCCTTGGCCTGCTGTTTCATCTGGTCGGACAACATTGCGAGGCCGCCGAAGTCGTACTTGATCCTGTCGGACATAACTGCTCCCGGTTCGGTGTGACTGGAGAGAATTACTGGGTGAGAACTGCTTGATCGAACTGCGAAGACCCGACGGTCAGGACATGTTCACCGTCGCGCCGCGAAGCGAGCTGACGTTGTCGTCCTCGGTCGAGTCGAAGGTTCCAGCAGCCTGCTTGATCTGCTCGCAGATGTCGGTCAGAGCAGTGTCCAACTTCAGGGCCGCGCTGTTGTATCGCTCCATGATTCCTGCGTATTCGACCTGTGCCGCACCGTTCCACGAATTATGCGAAGCGTCGGCCTCCGACCGAACAGCGTTGACCAGTCCCCTGATGTCACCGAGATGTCCGTCGATGGTCCCCGCCGAATCGATCAATTCAGCGGTAGTTGCGTTAAAGCCCATGTCGTCCCCCTGGATTCGGTGAGTACCGTTCGGTATCGGCGATCACACACGACGGCTTGTCCGTCGGACGTGCACCGGGGTCGAGCGGAACTCCCTGATGTGCGCTACACATACTTTGACGCGACCTCAGTGCCAACGGTTCCGGCCCGACCGAAGAATGTTTTCAGCACCAACCGAACCGAGGTCACGGCGTGAATTCGAGTGACTGCCACATCCGCAGGCAGTCCGCTTCGAGACTGTCCCACTCGCCGAGAAGATACTGGCAGCCGATACTCACTTGCCATCCGTTGTCGACGTACACGTGCCAACGCACCTCGGAGAAATCGTCCGGAAACTCGACGTACACCACTGCCTGTTTTCCTGCACCATCGTCGAGCACGGAAAACTCTCCGAACCGCAAAGGGTCCTCGAACGTCGAAAACTGCTGACGCAAAGCAGCTTCGACGGAATCGAATCCCGCACCTTCGGCCAGGCGTTTCTCGATGACCACGATCTTGCGATCCTCGCCGGAGCCGGGTAACAAATCGGTACGCCCGCTCGAGGCCCCTCGCGGCACAAGTTTCCAATCGGAAGGCAGTTCTGCTGCAACGCTTCCCAGATCCACACGCACGAGTTCCGGCGTGGCACCGGCCTCGATCGACGGAATCGAATTCTTCGGGACAGGCTTTCCCTGCTCTTTCGACGCCTGCACGTTTTCAACATTGTCTTCCGCCGTAGCTGCGACCGACTCCGCCGACGGAGAATCGCCTCGATCGCGAGTGGACACCACGATCGTTGCCGCGACCGCAGCGGCGACGGCGCCCACTACAAGCGCCACAGCGAACCGTCGACGGCCTCCGAAGTGCCCATCGACACGACGCGGCAGCGGGGTATTCGAGTCCGCGTGAGGAACCGACATCGCAATGTCCGGAGCGTCTACCCACCCGGCACCAAAAGCCGAATTGTCGACGATTCGGCCGGAACTGTCCCGCACGGTCGTCTGGCGAACGAGCGTCTGAGCATCGACCAGAGACGAAGCCACACGGCTCTCGTCCAGAATTCGAATGCTCGCGTGACCGTGAACATTCGTCGACCCACGTTCGAGCGAAGCAGCAACCGCATGGGAGCGCGGCCCGACCAACACCACAGCGTCCCGAACCGACAAGTCTCCGATTGAGGAAAACAATCCCGCAACGTCTGCGATCTCCGAACTTTGTGCCCCGTCGATTCGTAGTTCACCGTCAACCTCACCGACTACGGAAGCGACGACCATTCCGCCGCGCAGTTCGAGGACGACACACCGCGATCGCCAGGCCGTATGCGCCGACCTCGCCGCCGCGATCGACGTCGGCACGAGGACAACGTCATGCGCTACTCGCCGTGCGGCATCCAGCAATCGCCGCCTGCGCGGGACGCCCCAATCTGAGGGATGACTGAGATAAAGAATGTCTGCGTCGACGATTCCGCACCCGTCCATCGCGCCGGAGATCAGCCTGGCCAACTCCAATACGGTCGGGACAATCCGACCGTCGACGTCGACATAATCGTCGTCGACGAAATCGATTGCATTGACAACGGTCATACCGGGCCCCGACGCCGGTTCGCGTCTGAGGTCTGCACTGCAAGAGAATTCGCGTTGACCCGATACGACCCAGATGTTGGATGCACCCCAATGTACCGAGACCGACACCGCGGACGGAACGGTCACAGCGGTGGCATCCACGGAACTTGGACAAGTTGGCTTTGCGAGCGAGAAACGTAGACCCCACGGCCTTCCGGCATTGCCGACGCGCGGACGGTGCCGACGAGATTTCCCTCGTCACGACTTCCGCTCATGATCAATCCGGCCGGTGCCATGTCGCGGATTCTCGCAATCACCGGTTCGTACAGAGCTCTGGCTGCACCACCGGAACGGCGGGCAATCACCAGATGCAAACCGATGTCCTTGGAATGTGGGATGTATTCGAGCAACGGCGCCACCGGGTTACCACTCGGTGTGGCCACAAGGTCGTAGTCGTCGATCAGTACGTAAATCTCCGGCCCACTCCACCACGACCGTTCCCGTAGTTGCTGCTGTGTCGTCTCAGCGTTCGGCATTCTGGCGGCAACGATCCGAGCCAGGTCGACCATCAACTCACCGAATGTCGTCGACGACGCGGCGTACCCGCCGAGGTGATTCCCTTCGACCACACCCAGCAGGGAATGCCGATAGTCACCGATGATCAGCTTGGCCTGAGCCGGCGTATTCGACGCGATGATCCCTTCGGCTATTCCGCGCAAGAGAGATGTCTTGCCACACGCGGTGTCGCCGAATATCAAGAAGTGCGGGTGTTCCCGGAAGTCCATGTATAGCGGGGCGAGGTCGGTCTCACCGAGCCCGATCGGTACGGTGAGGCACCGACCGTCGGCCGCACTCGGTGAGGGCCACCGGGTCCCGACAGCTTCGAGAAGTTCTGCCCGCGAGTACGAATCCGGAAGCATCCGCACGGTCGGCGCCGGACGCGAATTCGACATGGCTGCAATATGTTCGACGGTAGCTGCCACAGCCGCACTCGAGTTCTCACTACCTGGCGTGCCGTCGATTCGAGGTAGTCCGGTGAGAAGGTGAAGTCCTTCGCGAGTGATGCCACGCCCCGGTCGACGTTCCGGCACCAGGCTCGCTTTCTGGCGACCCGCATCCGAATCTCCCGGATCACCCAATCGAAGTTCGATACGAGTACCCAGTTGATCCTTGAGTGCCGGCCGGATCTCGGCCCACCTCGACGTCGTGACGATCACGTGCACACCGAAGGACAAACCTTGACCGGCGAGCACGTTTATCTGAGGCTCGAGTGATTCGAAATCCGAACGGACGCTGGGCCAACCGTCGACGACGAGGAAGACGTCACCGTATGGGTCCTCTCGGAGTCCTGCAGCCACTCCTTCTCCGGTGGGATCAACTGTCCGCAATCTACGGAAATCGGCCATGGATTCGATGCCGAGGTCGCGAAACAGTCTCTCGCGTTTGGCGACCACACCGAGTACCTCGGCAACTGTGCGCCGGACGCGGTCGGAATCCAATCGGTTTGCCACCGATCCGACGTGCGGCAGATCTTTCAATCCGAGGAGCGTTCCACCACCGAAGTCGAGGCAGTAGAACTGAATCTGTTCCGGCGTGTGCGTCATGCTCAGAGACAAGATCAACGTGCGCAACGCCGTCGATTTTCCCGACTGCGGGCCGCCGACGATCGCGAGGGTGCCAGTCGATCCGTTGAGGTCGGCGACGAGTAGATCGCGGCGCTGATCGAACGGTCTGTCGACTATGCCGAAGGGTGCGCTCAGATTTCCGCGCGGTTGATCACCGGCCACCCATCGCGGCAACAACTGGTCAAGCGTCGGAGATGCCTCGAGCGGCGGGAGCCACACCTCGTGCGCACGTGGACCGTGACCGCGCATGCGGTCGACGAGGACTCCCATGAGAGTACGTTCACCGTCACCGATTTCACCCATGTCGATGACGTCGGGATCGACGGGAACGACAGCAGCCTCCGGGCCGATCACCGGCGTCGCGGTAAAGGGCAACGGCCCAAGTTCGACGGGAGAATCGACCGAGAATCGAGTGGACACTATCCGCTCGCCCTCGTACGGGCCTGACACGTATGAACCTTGGAAGCGGACGATCTCCGCCGAATCGGACTTCAGGTATCCCGCACCGGGTGTGCCCGGCAGGTGATAAGCATCGGGAACGCCGAGAACGGAACGAGACTCGTTTGCCGAGAACGTTTTCAAACCGATCCGATACGAAAGATGGCTGTCGAGACCGCGTAGCTTTCCTTCGTCGAGTCGCTGACTGGCCAACAGCAGGTGAATGTGAAGGGACCTACCCAATCGCCCTATCGCCACGAACAATTCGGCAAATTCCGGCTGTTGACTGAGCAGTTCGGAAAACTCGTCGACAACCACGAAGAGTGCAGGCACCGGATCGAGTGCAGCGCCGGCCAGCCTCGCCTTCTCGTAATCGGAGACGTTTGCGAAGTTTCCGGCCGCACGCAGCAATTCTTGTCGACGGTTCATTTCGCCGGCGAGAGCGTCCTTCATGCGATCGACCATCGCCAATTCCTCGGCGAGGTTGGTGATGATCGCAGCAACGTGTGGTGCCTCTTCGAGGCCGAGGAATGTACGAATTAGACGCTCTGCATGAACGAGCGGCCACGTTCGGTGCTACCAACACCGGCGCGTGGCCTCGGCCCACCAACGGAACGGAAACCGCTGTGAACCGTAGGACCACTCTATCGTCATCCCCTGACAACCGCCTCGAGCCATTGCTCGGCGTCATTGTCATCACTCTCATGATCGCGGCGTACGCAGCGGTATTCGGTATTCTGCGCGTCGTCGTCGCCCTCGGTTGGTACGTCTCGTGAACCGACACAGTGAACGCCCCGACACGCCACCTGCCCAGTCACAGCCCGTCCTGTGGTGGCAGCTGATCAACGAGATGGAAGCGTATTCCGCTGCAACCGATATGGGTTTGGCCGGAATGTGGGGCGACGTGCACACCGGCGACTACATCGCTGCCCGTACTCGTTTCGACGAGGTCAAAGCGAACCACCCGGCACCGACACCAACGATCAACCGCTACCGCCTGACCGTCATGACGGTGCACGGTCGAGACCGCACCGACCTAGGTCACGTGCTCACCCTCGACGCCGTAATGACGACCATCCGTAGCCACGCCGAAAGCCTTGCCGTCGAGCACGGTTCGTGGCGCGGCGAGTTCGACGGCCTGCACTACGACAACGGCGACGAATGCCTCACGCTCACTGTGAGTTTCTACGACGGCGTGCGGATCCACTACACCGCCGTCCTCGATCCGCTGCCACAGGTCACCACTCCCCGACCGTGACCTGTTGAGCCAGGCCGGTCAACGTACCGGCCTGCGCTCTGCACGCCACGTTCCGTGATCGTTGCACGTCGTCTCTGCCACAACCCGACGCAAACCAGCGTGGCCCGGTGCTCGACTATCCCCCGAACCGGTGGGGGCGCTCTCACTGCGGTGTCTGGCCAGACGCTGTGAGAGTCCGACACAGCCACGCCGTCACTCGACGCGTGGCTACCGGTGTTGGCCCGACGCGGTTAGGGGGAACTGGTCCGTGGGATCCGGTGGTGGGGTATCGACACCGGCACCCTTGGGTGCTCCGATCGGCCAATGTGTCAGTGTGACAACTCCTTTGCCACTCCCGACGAAACCCACGTTGATACACTTACCTCGTACCGTTTTGGTGATGCTTGGCGGTGCTCCCTTTGTGGGGTCAGGCTCAATGCCCTCGTCCGTTGTTCTCCCCTCGGACGAGGGCATTGTCGTGTCTGGGGCTAGGTCAGCGGGTCGGGCGGTTCGGGTACTCGTTGTCGAGTGCGTCGGCCACCTGATACAGGTGAACTGCCAACTGTCGCGCGTTCTGCGGTGTGAGCTCGATAGTCAGCCCGCTACGGTCACCCACGTACAGCAGCACGTCGTTCTGGTCACCGTGTTCCGTGCGAGTTGCGCTAGCCACCCGACCGTCGGTTGTCTTTGCGATGCCGGGCAGTCGTCGGTGCTCGTCGTTGTTCGGATCCAACAACTCACGCAATCGCATTGCCGCAGAGATGGGGTCGTTCCGCTCGTCGATCTCACCGTTAAGGTTGTCGAACTGGTCGAGCACACCCGCAATGGTCACGAGGTACGTCCCGGCACTGCGTGCAAGCTCCTCGAGGTCAGCCCGTCGACTGTTCACATTCGTCTTGCGCAACAACCCGTCGATCTGTTCCTGATTGACCTTGAACTCACCAACGAGCCGGTCAATGTTTTCCTGGTAGGCAGAGGTGTCGAAATCATCTATGTCAGTCACGGTGGCAATCCTCCCATTGACCACCGATATCCACCGGCAAATACCCCAACGATTAGCAGCGTTCCCATTGACCACCGTCGGCCGGCGCTCCCATTGACCGATGACGGGTCAGTCGACGACGATAGCGCTCTGACCTGCGGTTTTCTGAGGGTGGGGGGTACGCGGCAGCTCCTCCACGGTTGCTACTGGCCTTTTTTACGTACACGTCAGACGGCCCCGGTAACCCGACCAGGGCAAATGCCAACCCCAGGCAGATAACCCCAGTTCACAGCCTCGTGCTGTGCGGTGGATCAACCTGCGTCGGTAACGTGGGACTTGTTTTAGGGAACCCGGCCCATCCGATATGAGCCAACGAGAACGGCCCCGCACCTTTCGGTGTCGGGGCCGTTCACTCTGCCAGGGCAGCGGTCAGCGGAACCAAGGCGACGTGTCGTCACCGGCACCGTCATGGCCACCGACAGCGTTGCCGTATCCGGCCTCGGTCACCGGGATCACCACCGGTGCAGACGCGAGCACGTCGGCCATAGCGGCGTCGGCCTCGATCAGCTTTATCCAGTGGGCGCGTCGGGCCGGTGGCAGCTTGCCCTCACGGATCGCTGTGTCGACGTGACCGTTGACGACTGCCTTGGCCGCCGCAGCCGATACGGTCCGGCCTTCCTCGGCTGCCAGCTCGAGGGCTGCAAGCTGCGCGGCGTCGATCAGCGTCAACCCCTTGCCCGCGGCCTTTGCTGCGATCGCGTTCTCTGCCACAGCCAAGTCGGCAATGGCCGCGAGGATCACGGCCACGTCGGCGGTGTCCGCTGCCAGGCCGAGCGCCTCGAGCAGTGCGGTGGTCTGTTCGTCGTTGAATGTCAGTTCCACGGTTCTGTCCTCCTTACGGGGTAGCGAGCGCGGTGAGACGCTTGGCGGCGTAGGGCTTTTCGACGGCGAATGCAGGCACGCAGTACGTTTGCGCCCAATGCGATCGTGTTGCCCGCTCGTCGTAAATCTCGACGGTGAGCGGCTTCTCGAAACCAACGGCCCCGAGTTCCCCGGCCTGCACGACGTATGCGGATCCGGCGGCCAAGCGTGCGTTGCTCACCAGTTCCAAACCGAACGATTCGAGCACGTCGGCCAAGTCCTTGCCGTACAGGGTTCGCAGTACACGAGCCTCGGCAGGCGAGGTGAGCAGTGTGTCGGGGACGATGCCCAACTCGTCAACCTCGAATGCTTCGAGTGCCTGTGCCAGGGATCCGGTGGGGCGCTCGCTGGGATCCGTCGGGGTCGCGCCGTCGAGAATCGCTGTGTCCCAAGGTGCACTAACCACGAGGTCGTCGACATCGGCCTCGATCACAGCAGCCATGGCAGCCGCGTCGACCTTGGCAACGACGCTGTTGGCGAGCTGCGTCGTCTGGTTGTCGACGTAACTCACGTCGTTGCGATCCTTGTGCTCGTCGAGGATCTGGAAACGGCCGCCCCAGTCCTCGACCACTGCCCGCTTGGGTTCGGGCTGTACGCCGTCAACCACGGCGTACTCTGCGCCGGGCGAGCGCTTCTCGACGCCTGAGGCGTACAAATCGGAAGCCTTGGCAACCGAGTACAGAATGCCGCCGCCCTCGACCGGTGCCCCGAGGCTCGTGAAGAACTTGGGCATGAGCAGCTGTGCGTCGGCCAGGTGGGCGATTCGGTCGCGCAGGATCGTCGGCTGTCTCAGGACAACGTCGACCGTCAGCAGGCGGCCTTCGAGATGTGGGATAAGTGGATTGACCATGGGTTGTGTCTCCTAATCAGATGTACAAGTGGATTTCAGCGAGTGCGCCCGATTCGGCACCGGTCAGCGCGTAGCCGACGGCCTTACCGGCAGCGAGCTTCACGGCCTTACCGGTCGCTCCGACCTCGACCTCGTCGAACGCTGCGAGCACACCGGCGGTAAGGACACGGACGGTGCCCGCGCGGTGGACGGTCACGAGTTCACCGGCGGCAGCGTCGTGTGCAGCGACTCCGAACGATCGGCCGGCCGCCGTAGCGGTTGCCACAGCGACGTTGCCGCCGTTGGCAATTCGGTTACCCGACACCGCGACGAACGTCGACTTGGTGACCGGCGCGGTGGCCTGCCCGGTGACGTGCGCGCCGGGCGCGTAAACCTGAATGTCGTTGGCCATGGGCCGTTACCTACTTCCGTTGACGCGGCCACGACGGTTGCGCCGTGCCGCTGCGAGCGCCACAGCCATTGCTGTAGGCGCGTTATCCGTGCGGGTGAATGTGGCGGTGACGGCCTTGGCGGCGACACCGAAATGAGCGGGCAGGTCGGCAATGCTCGTGATGCCAGGGTTGGTAACCCCCAGCAATGCGCAGGCTGTGAGAACGAACGGGTACTTGGTGCCGTCGGCTGCCTCGACCTCGTTAACGCCCTCGACGCTGCGACTCGGGTAGGCCGAGGCCAGAACGTCGGCCAACCACTGCGGCACGCCGACGTAGTCACCGATCAACGATTGGCCGTCAGCGGTCACGCGCAGGTTGTCGATGTAACCAACGGCAGGCTCACCGTCGAACCGTGGGTCGTCATGGCCCAATTTGAGCGGTGGCCGACGCAGCACGCCATTGGCAGCGGCCTCGACAGCCGAGTGCAGCATTTCAGTTGTCACGTCCCACTTGCCCGTCGAGATATCCCAACTACCAACCTTGACGAGCTCGATACCGGGGACGGTGACCAGTTGCGCGTTAGGCATTGGCCACCGCGCCAGCGGTTTCAGCGGCGCAGCCCGTGAGCCCTCTCGGTTGCGATCCGTTCAACGTCGAGCAAGCTGTACGCCCAGCGGCCACTGACGCGTCGAGCTGCGAGTCGACCACGGCGGGCAAGGTCTCGGACATTGCCGGTTGTGCAGCCGAGGACGGCAGCGGCCTGTGAGGTGCTGATAAGTGCATAGACATCAGATTGCGCCGGATCACGCTGTGCGCCAAGCTGACTGACGTTTGAACTGACGTTTGCCGGTCGAGCACTGACGCGTGCGTTAGCTCGGTCGAGCTCGGCCCGCAAAGCAACGACTCGGTTGCCGAGAGCCCGACCGTCGACACTGCCGCGCAAGTGGCTCGAATAGTCGTCGATCAATCGGACGAGCAACCCTGCATCGGCGGGGTCGAGATAGATCCCGACCAACGGCTGCGCGCTCACTGGTCGCCGCCTGGACGACGACCAAGCACCTCGTCGAGCAAGTTGTCGCCGTCGGCATACTCGGCCATGATCGCGCGCTGTGCCGCTCGCAGTGTGGCAGTGGCACTGTCGGACTCGGCTAGTACGTCCAGCACCGCGCGCAGTAATTCCTCGAGGGTGTCACCGTTCGCAGCTGTCTTGATGATTCGATCAGCGCGTGCGGCGTATTCGGCGGCGGTCTCGGCTAGCTCGGCCGACCGGCGGCCATTGTCGTGGATCAAGAGTCGAGCTGCCGCGCGCCGGATGGTCTCGTTGATCTCGGTGTCGCTCATGCCGTCACCTCGACGAGGCGTACGACGCGGGCCGGGCCGACTTTAACGTGCTCGGCGGCACCGGATCGGATCAATTCGTCGAGGGCGCAGTGTGCGGCGTCGGCGGCCTGACGGCAATCCGCAGCCGTTCTGATACGTCGACCGAGCTCGGCAACCGTCAGACCCGCTGTGTACGTGGTGAGCAAATCACGCACGTACCGCTCGGGCAATGCATGGTCAAATGCGATTTCTACAAATGCGAGATTTTCGGACATGTTCTTGGTGCTCCTTGGTCGGTTGGTGACACGAGCCGCGCAGGGCATGGGAGGCGTGGTCAACACCGGTCAGGTGCAAGCGATCGTCACTTGGTCATGCGCAGGATCCGATCGGGGCCGAACGAAATATGCCCGTCCTCGACCAAGCGGCGCAGGGTGTCTGCCACGTCTGCCGATTCATCGCTGTACGGGTGCGCCAAGGCGGCCAGCGCGCAAAGCTCACTCACTGTTAGGCCCTCGGTGAATTGGAATTTGAGTGTGCGGGCAATCCACTTGCCCTTGTCGTAGCCAGCGAACTCGTCGAGGTACACCTCGACCGCGGCGTTGTGAGCCTGTTCCGACCTAGTGGCCATGGTGCTGGAATCCTTTGTTTAAGTGGATGATTGACTAGAGGTGTGACGGTGTCGCGAATGGCTGCGAGGGCGGGCCGGGGTTGCCGAACGGGTTGGATTCCCCGGTGTCATCGGCGCTCGACTATTTCAGTTTCGACGGCGCAGTGAACGCCGTCCATGGCCCAGGTTCACCGTTCGGCGGCGATTTGTCGGCAGCGGCGAACGGGTTAGGTCCATTCCCCACAGCGGTGAATGTGCGTGCGTCCTCGTCGTAGCGGGTCGTCGACGGCAGGTACCAGTACGACCGTGGAATCGACCGCCCGCGCTTGTCGGTGTCCATCTTTGAACCCTTGGCGACTTGTTTCGCGCGCAGTGCTGTCGTCAACGCCCGAGTGATCGTCTTGCCGGCCACGCCCTTGGTGAAGTTTTCGGACACGTACTCGGTAATGTCCGAGGTCGTCGCGAAACCACCGAGCGCTTCGAGTGCAACAAGGGTGTGCTCGGCATTGTCGGTCATCTCGATAACCTCGAACTCGTCGGCAGCGTCGTTCTCGACCAGCTCACGGATCGACTTCCCCGCCGTGCATACGTAGTTCAGTTTCGGCACGGTGCCGTCGGTGTCCTCGGTAGCCTCGGCAACGCGAACCGCTTCGATCACGAACCGGTCTGCCGGTGTGTCACTACGCAGTAGATTCGATTTCTCCGGCCCGACGAGCAAGCCGCCGGGGGTGTCTGGATCCTCGAGCGCAAACAGGTTCATGCGGGCCACCTTGCGAAGCTCACCCGTCACGCCGTAGCGGTCACGAGCACTTGCGGCCCGAGTCCGGTTGGTGTGGCAGACGAGAACCACAGCCACATCGTGGTTCTTGGCCAGCTGTGACCACGGGTCGAGTTGCTGCCGCGCCACGGCTGGTTTCTGCACATCGGCCTTGCCGTCGATCGTCGACAACCACATGTCGACAACGACGAGGGCAACCTTGTGCTTTCCGGAATCGAGGTAGTCGGCAATGTCCTCGACCAATGACGCCGGGTTCTCGGGATCCATGTCGTGCGCAGGGATCACCGACGCGTGATCGAGGTCGGCATTGAGCACCCGCAGCCGCTCCTTTGCATCGCCGTCGGAATCCTCGGTGACGCAGACAATCACGTCCTCGGGCTCGCGTACGGGCAAACCCATCTCAGGCCACCCCGCACCGCGCGTGAGGGGCGCAGCGAGCATCGCCCAGTAGAGCGACTTACCGATACCCTCGTCGCCCACGAGCGTGCTCACGTGGCCACGTGGCAACCGATGTTTGTAGACCCACCGAGTCGGCGTCGACTTGGGAAGATCCGACATGCGGGTTATCGGGCGGCGTCGACGTTTCGGTGTCAACGTCGGGGTGAACACGTCGAGTCCGTCGACCTTGACGTTGCCGTGCTTGCGTATCTCGGCAGCGATATCGAGACCGAGCGGAACGGGTACCGTCGACGGTTCTGGCTTCGGAGACTTGGCACGTGCCGTGTCGAGACCGAGCCGGGCGCGTATGCCGGCGGTTGCTTCGGCTACCGCAGATTCCTCGTCACTGTCGAGATCCATCGGAATCACAAATGCCAACGGGTGCAGTGCCAACGGAGACCAGTCAACGGATCCCGCGGCGGCCCAACCTTGCGGCACCGACACGGCCAGGATCCCGGCGGCGACAAGTGCGGCAACGGTGTCGGCACCGCCCTCGACGACGTAGACCGTGTGGCGTATCAGTTTCCCGCGCACGGCGACCTTGCCGTATTCGGTCACATTGTCGAGCCCGATCAGGCGTGACACGTTGTGCGCGTTTATGTTAGGGTCACTGACAGAACTCGAATTGCCTTCACGTCCATCGGTGGCCATACCGGTGGGCGTGTTTTCTTTTGCGATCATCCCTTGGCACTGCCACGAAGCAGACCGGTAATTCGCTCGCGCTGCTCGGCTGTCAACGGCGGTGCCTTGGCCAGTTGCGCCGCTATGTGATCTTCGATCCGTGAGGCTGCGAGGTCACGTCTTAGATCCGAAACGTCGGCGTCGGGATGGTGTTGGATGGTTCGACCCAAGGTGCCCGCAATGCTGCGTGATTTCCTCGAGTATGTCGACGTGGTGGACACGGCGAGACTTCCTCGACAGTTTCTTACCAGCGGCACTGTCGGGCCGCGCTCACACTTACTGGTCGGGGAACGGTGTCGGGGCGGTGCAAACGGGTCATCGGGACCTGCACCCATGTGGGGCGTGTGAGTTGAACAATTGCAACGCTATCACATGGGAATCCCGCAAGCTGTTGCGTTACAACACAACTCACGGGTTGTGCTCGACGCATACCGTTGACCCTTTACACCGCTCCCCCGACCGTCGGACCTTGTCACCGATGGACACAGCTTCACGCACAAACATGTCCGTCGGTGTCCCTCGGTTAATGACCTGGTCTTTTGTTATGTCCGTCGGTGATGTCCCTCGGTGTCCCTCGGTGTCCCTCGGTGCCGGAAAACTGCTCACCGACGGACACCGAGGGACACACCGACGGACATTACATTTCCCCAGGTAGACCACCGAGGGACACCGACGGACACAAATACGTGCAAGCTGTGTCCAACGGTGGTCGTGTCCATCGGTGCAGAACGCCGTGTCGAACTACTCCGAGGCGGTGTTCCAGCCGATATCGACGTACGTCGGGTCGAACCGGCGCAGACCCTTGGGCGACTTGTGCACGGTCACCGTGATCAGGGCGTCGATTACCTTGCCGCGGATATCCGGTGACAGTTCAGCCCACCGTCGACTCAACTGGTCGCCGGTCAACACGAGGTCGGCAAGCGGTGAAACCATCCGCGCGGCGGCAAGTTCAGCGTCAATGACAGCAATCTTGTCCCTTAGCTCGGACGTGCCACGGCGCAACTGAGAACCGTCGATAGCGCCTTCCGCGAACAACGACGACAACTCGTCTGCACGTGCCTGTAACCCGTCCCGAGCGATCTGCATGGCGGGTAGATCCCGTTCGGGCTCGTCGAGTACCAACTGCGCGTCGGGTGCTGTCAGTCGACTGATCACGAGGGCGTCAATGTATTCGTCGAGGGCTGCGAGTTGGCGGCGCACGTGGTGCTGCGGGCACCGGTATGACCGAACGCCGCCTGTGGCCACGTGCAAGATCAGACGTTGGCCGCACTCACCACATCGGTAGACCCCGCTCCCCTGATGCTTGCGCTCGAACGACACGGCGCTTGTGCGGCTCGGATCGTTGAACAACGCAAGCAACGCGTGGTGTGAGTCCTGGTCGATCAACGGTTTCCAATTTCCTGCACCCACGACGCGGCCACGGTGCACGACCAAGGCGGCGTAGCGCGGGTTCGCTAACACTCGTCTCACACTCGTTGCGCGCCACTCGATACCGCCGTGGGTTGTCCGTAGACCGCTTTGGTTCCATTCCCGCGCAACCTGCCGCAACGACGTACCTGCCAAAACGTCGGCTGCCGCTGTGGACACAGCCGACGCCTCGGGCTCGTGAGGCTCACCCGATGGTGAGTAGCCGAATGGTCTGCGCGAGGCGCTCCACACGCCTGACGCCGCTTTCTGCTCGTTGGCACGTTTGCGTCGCTCACTCGTGTGCTCGGATTCCTGCCGCGCAATTGCTCCCATGACACTGGCAATCATGCGCCCGGCGGGGGTCGACAAGTCGAAATTTCCACCCCGCACAGTGCGCAATTCGATACCGCCCTCGTCGGCCAAGGTGATCAATCGCTCGAGGTCTTTCATGTTGCGGTGCAATCGGTCGGGGTGCCAGCAGATCAGCGCGTCGTACTGCCCGTTCTTCATGCCGTCGAGCATGGTCTCGAAACCCGGCCTGACACGGCCCGAGTAAGCCGAAATGTTGTTGTCCGAAAAGTGTTCTACTACTTCCCAATTCAATGATTCTGCGAGAGCCTGGCAGTCCTCGAGCTGACGACTGACGCCGAGCCCTTCGCCGGTCTGGTCACTGGAGATTCGGGTGTAGATCGCTGCGCGCATGGATTCAGCATAAGCGTCCCACTTGACTTACGGTTCCGAGAAAGGTTGCACCACCTTTGAAGTCGATCAGGACGAGGTTCAGTGCGTTGGGTGAGTGCGTCGCGATCAGGCCGAGCACCAAGGTTCGCAGGAACTCCGACTTGCCAGAACCGGTGGCTCCGATACACAGCCCGTGCGGTCCCATACCGTTCTCGGCTGACTCCTTCAGATCCAGTTCGACGGGGTTTCCGTCTTGTCCGACTCCGATCGGCACGCGGAGTCGATCGCGCCCCTGACGTGGCAGCCAGCCATGCTCAGGATTGAACCTCGCAACATTTCCGATCCCCAACATCTGACTCCAGCTCCGAAGGGACCGGTCGTCGTCAGCTACGTC
This sequence comes from Rhodococcus sp. IEGM 1318, assembly GCF_033142465.1. NCBI lineage: Bacteria > Bacillati > Actinomycetota > Actinomycetes > Mycobacteriales > Nocardiaceae > Rhodococcus > Rhodococcus sp. IEGM 1318. Next base: position 442,569 of record NZ_JAWLSC010000001.1, on the reverse strand, counting down.
GACGGCGTTCTGTGATGCCGCACGGAACGGTGCGATGCGACGTCCGAACGACTGCGCCAGGCTGGTCGACGCAGCGTCCGGCGTCGCAAAGTTCTCGACTCCTGCGCTGCTCACCGCGCCGATCTGATCGCTACCGACAACCAGTCGCAAACCGCGCGCCGCCGCCAGTCGCGGGCAGAACCCGCACAGGTCGAGGACGGTCACCGAGTCGAGCCCGGATTCGGACAACAGGCCGGTGTCACCTTCGAGCAACCCACCGTCTACGACCAACACGAGATGCGGAACACCCGCACTCGCCGGAGTGTTGCGAGCGAATCGAGCCCGCATCGAAAGCGGTTCCCCGAGGGAACTTTCGAACTCGAGATACGAACCGAACACCATGCGTGAAGCGCCCACGCCGTCCTGAGACTCCGGGTGTTGCACGTGTGGGAGCCACTTGACCCACTCCCACTCGGATTCGGTATCGGGTCCGCACACCACCGCAACTTGGACCGTGTCCGGACCATGGAAAGTGCACAGCTGCATCAACATCGAGCGGACAAGCGAACGAGCTGAATCTCGCTGCCCCTCGATGGACATCGCAGCAAATCCGCGAAGCGAGACGGCTGTCGGCAGATCCTTGACAACCGAATGCGCACGAACGAATCGCCGAAGCGAGACAGCAGCGACGGGTTCGAGATCCTCGACCGGACCGGTCTCCGGAGATACGAGTCTGGTGGCCAATCGCTGTGTACCCAGACCGACCCGAACGTGGCAGTAGTCCGAGTCGGTGATCTGACGCTCCCACATCCGCACTGTTCCGGCGAGTGTCCAGAGCAGCGCCGACTCGGGATTGCTCCATTGAAGAGCAGCACGCTGCGCACCAGACGTCGCGGCAACATCGCTGCGCATCTGATCCAGGTACCGCAGGTAGTCCTTGCGGTCCTCGTTCGCTTCGGACGCCCGCGCTCCACCGCTACGACCGCCCCCGGCGAGCATCCCGAGCATCGACACCATCATCATGACCGGAAACAGGAGAGACATCGGATTGCGCGCCATGCCGGAAGAGAACATCAGCGCCACCATGCCGATCATGGCAACCACCATGATCACCGGAAGTAGTTTGGTCAGTAGGTTTCCCGGCGTGACGCGAGGAATCTCAGGTGGAGCCTGAAGTGTCACCTCGCCGCCCGGTGTACGCGGCGATTCACGGCGCGCTCGACGCGCAAATCTGACAGTGCTCAATTCACCCACCCCCATCGGTGCTGCAACTGTTGTCGCAATGCGCCTCGTCCGGCTACCGCCCGCCCCCCAAGGCGTGATCGCGCAATTGCAAAAGAGTAGATCACAACGCCGACACTTGGGTCGGTACCACCTGTTGTCGAAGCTGTCCCCGACACGGGCGCACTTCATGTCGTATTGTTCGGGTGAACTGGGGTGACGCGACAGGGGAATCGCGTCATGGGAGGGGATAGATCTTGACCAGCACCACTACAACCAGCGCCGCGAACACCCGAAACGGACGACGCGCGAGTCATTCTGCCGAGCTGTGCAGGCTGACGGTACTTTCAGCGCATTCGCAGGTGGATATTGCGGTGCCGCTTCGTGTTCCGCTCGCGGTGGTCATTCCGGGCATTGTGGACACAATTGTCAACCACAGCCATGTCAACGAGTTCGACCACAGCACCGAACAATTCGAGCCCGTTGACTGGACTCTGTCGAAAGTCGGCAGGGCACCGCTGTCACCGACGCTGTCGTTGCACGAGCACGGAATCCGTGATGGGGAATTGCTCGTACTCGATGCCGCGGACACGGCGGCCCCGCCCCCACTCTTCGACGACATCATGTACACCGTCGCGGCCACGGACGCAGACATCTACCGACGCTGGACTCCGGTCACCGCGCGCATTGTCGGCTCGACCGCCGCCCTCATCGCTGCGCTCGTCGCGGCCCTCGCCCTGGTCCTCGGCGATACGGGACTGATCGGCGCCGTCTGCGGCGGAGTCACGTCCTTGGTGTTCACCGTCGCCGCCATCGTGACAGCGCGCGTGTACGGAGACACTGCAAGTTCCGTCACGCTCGGATGCGCGTCGGTGCCGCTGGCGTTCGTCTCCGGCGCACTCTGCGTGCCCGGCACCGTCCTTTCGGCTCATCTGCTTCTCGGTTCGGCATTTTCCGCCGCGGTAATTCTGATCTGCCTCCGCCTGTGCGGTGCCGGGCTAGCTGTTTTCACCGCATTTCTCGTCGTCCTTCTCGCGGCGGTGGGCACCTTTGCCGTCACGACGACGCTCCCCGAGGCGCGCACCGCGACCGTCAGCGGCGCGGTGATTGCCACCGCATTGATCGTTCTGACATTCACCGCTCGACTGTCGATGTTGTTCGCGCGACTACCGCTTCCCCCGGTTCCGACACCGAGTAATCCCCTCTACGACGACCGTGACGGACTGCCCGAGCCCGAACTACCCGGGCTGACCGAGTTGGCCGAAAGGGCAGGGCGGGCCCGTAGCTATCTGACCGGGCTGATCGTGGCCACGTCAGTGGTCGCGCTCACCGCTGCCGTCGCACTCGCATGGTCCTGGCCTGGTCAGGGAATCGTCTGGCCGAACCTTGCTCTCGCTTTCGCGACTTCCGTCGTGCTGATGTTTCGTGGGCGCACCTACGCGGGCGCGCAGCAGGCGATCCCACTCATCACGGCCGGAATCTCGGTGATTCTCGTTCTCCTGGGCGACATGGCATGGGCGCATCGCGACTATGCCATGGTCATCTTCGCCATCACGATGATCGTTCTCCTCCTGGCACTGATTCTGGGAATCCTCGCCCCCCAGAACACATTCAGCCCCGTGATGCGACGAGCAGCAGAACTGTTGGACCTCGCTGCGATTGCGGCAATCGTTCCGCTGATCTGCTGGGTCAGCGGGCTCTTCGCGCTCATGCGTGGCCTCTGAGCGATCGGTGATCGATGGTGATTCGACGTGCAACAAACATCTGCGCCAGTCTCGTGATCGTTGCCTTCAGCGTTCTCGCCGGGGCGGGTGGCGCATCGAGCGCGGTTCCTTCCCCCGTCGATCCTGCAATGCTGCCGGAGGACGGTCCCCCCGCACCTCCACAACCCACCGAACAACGAACCCTGTGCGTCCCAGCGGTGGCAGGTGGTGACGGTGCAGACATTCCACGTTCTCAACAAGATCTGGGATTCGATTCGGTGTGGCCGATCACCCGAGGGGCAGGACAGCGAATTGCTGTCATCGACACCGGCGTCAGCAGGCATCCCCGCCTACCGTCGCTCGAAGGCGGCGGTGACTACGTCGGGACATCCGACGGCACCGACGATTGTGACTCACACGGAACAGTCGTGGCCGGTCTCATCGCCACCGAGCAGGTCGAGGGTTCCGGATTCTCCGGAGCTGCGCCGGACGCACAGATCATCTCGATCAGGCAGTCCAGTGCCGCCTTCTCGGTGGCCGGCCAGCGCGAAGACCCTGCTGTAGCCGAGAACTCATCCGGGTACGGAAACGTCGACACCATGGCATCGGCCGTCCGTCACGCTGCGGACATGGGTGCGAGCGTCATCAATATCTCCGAAGTCGCCTGTAAGCCTGCCGGGGACGGGATCAACGACCAACGACTCGGCGCGGCAATCGAATACGCCACGATCACGAAGAATGTCGTAGTCGTCGCCGCTGCAGGTAACGTCGGATCCGGAGGTTGCAAGAACCAGAATCCACCACCGGATCCCCTCAATCCCCTAGCCGATCCATGGAACTCGGTTGTGACGATTGCCAGTCCGGCTTGGTACGACGACTATGTCCTCACAGTGGGATCGGTAGACCCCAATGGCGCCGCCAGTTCCTTCAGCCTCGGCGGTCCATGGGTCGACGTGGCGGCGCCCGGCACCGGAATCACCTCACTTCACCCGACGTTACCCGGTCTGACCAACGGGGTTTACGGTTCCGACGGCGCCGTACAGTCGTTCAACGGGACCAGTTTCGCTGCGCCCTATGTCGCGGCAACCGCCGCACTGGTGAGGTCGGTTCACCCGGAACTGACTCCACTTGAGGTCATACAACGTATCGAAGCCACCGCCCACGCCCCGGCGCAGGGTTGGAATCCCTACATCGGTCACGGCGTCATCGATCCGCTCGCCGCGGTCACGGGCGAATTGGTCCCAGGAGAACGTGTCAGGGTCAACCATCAGTCGGTACCGATCGATCCCCTACCCACGCCACCGGCCCCCGACAACCGATCTCGCGACGCGGCACTCGTCGGAGCCGGAACCGTCGGCACTCTCGCCTTACTGGCGCTGTTGGCGTCGATGCCCATTCGTCGAGTAATTCGTCGGCGACTTCCCGAAGGACGGGACGTCGATCTCTGAACTGTGAGACGCGTTCAGTTCACCGGAGCGGCCGGCGCTGAATCGGGGGCGACTCCGTCGTGAGCTATCAGAGCATTGCTCTTCTCGAGCGCAGGACCTGATGCAAGTAGATCGAGTATCTGCCAAGGCGCACGATCAGGCGTTCGCGTCAATCCGAGGGCGCGAGCAGAAGTTTCGTCCGGTACTCCATATTTCACACCGGTATCGGCGACGTAGAATACTCCGTCGTGTCTGGTGCTGTTCGTCTCGATTCCGGTCGCTTGAACAAACCCGCCGAAGCCCTGTTCGACATGGGCGCTGTCGAGATTGTCACCCGATCCGTCCGCCTGCGCCAAGGACACCAACTTGCTACCCTCCGGGATCGGAACCTGCAATCCAGCGATGAGTTTCAGCGTTGCAGAATTACTTTCGCCGCCCTCGACGGCAGGTGAGGGACCCCATTCCAGACAGCCGACAGGTGCGTCGTGATCGTCGAGTACCTCTGGAGCCACCAGCGGCAACGAGTCGACGGCCAGCTCACTCACCGAGGGGATACGACTGATGGCATCAGGGGTGACGCTTGTGATCCCGGTAGCGCCCTGCGAATCCGAGAAGTAGATCAGTTGGGCAACTGCCGCGCCGACCTTCTGGATGCCGTTCTCGAGTACCACGTAGTACTGCTGGTCCGCACCCACAGAAACCTGGACGACGGAGCCGACAGTCTTGTTCTGCAGAGGAAACCGGGGCGCTGATCCCAGTCCGGGAATGCGCGGAGCCTCGACGCGCGGAACTTCGGGAATCGAATTGAGGAATCCGGTACTGATCGGGCGCACCTGTGCCCCTTCCAGTCCCAAAGCCCGCATGATCGCCGGATCGCCCACATCGATTGCCGCTCGCTTCCCGTCGTACACGAGAAAGTGATCGGAACCCGACTTCACCAGAAATCCACGGTCATTCGTCAGATATGTGGTGTTTTCACCAACATTGGACGAGCCGACCAAGACCGAAGTCGTCAACGATCTTCTCCCGTCGGATCCGACGGAATCGCATACCGTCCACAAGGCGTTGGTCGGGTCGGCCGATTCCGGCAGGGCGGACGGTGCGCCGGGAATGCCGACGAGCGCGCCCCGGGGTTTCGCCTCGACCTCGGATGCCTTGACCATTGCCGGTTTTCCTGGCGAACCCAGAATCAATCGAGCGGAAGCCAAGTTCAGCACAGGGCGAAAAGTGCCCTCCATGGCGACGAACATTGCGCCCGATTCTTTTGCGACCACAATGTCGGCGTCACCGATCTTGTCCTGTGGCCGAAAGAGGGCGAGTACTGCGCAACCCGCCAATCCCAGTGCGGCGAGGACTATTCCGACGGTGAAGGCGCGCGACTGTGATCGCATCGGATCATGAAGCATCCGTACGTCTCGTCTTACCAGCGCATGTTCCATCCGCCTGACCAGGAAACGGTACCCGTTGACCTGCGAGCGCGTGGTAGGTGTTGCAGCCATCATTCCCCCCGTGCCTTACATCCCCTTGCGAAGACACAGTACAGTTTCGCTGGGGCGGAAATTTCGGGTAGTAGGCAGGTCAGGTATCGGGGAGGAACCGTGGACCAATCGCGGTTGAAGCATTGGCCGTCGTCGCACAGGATTTCGACGCGCGAATTCGTGTCGGCACAGATTCTGGGAATCGGTGCGGGCGGAATCGCGATGGTCAGTGGGCTGGATTGGCTCTGGGCGCTGGCAATTGGCTGTGTGGTTGCCGGATCAATGCTGCTCCATGTGGGCGGTTGGTCGGTAATGTCCTGGATTGCCAGGTACTTTCGCTATCTTCGCCACAAGACCGTGGACGGCGGAACGATCGTCAGTTTTCACACCCCCTCCGAGCAGTCGATCGGACTGCGGGTGGACGGATCTTCACTCGTCGCTGTCGTCGAGATCGCTCCCCCACGCGACTACCTGACCAGGATCGGGCGTCATTCGTTCGACGCGTCCCACCTCCTGCCCACGGCTGCGCTCGTGGATTGTCTTCATCAGCACGACATCTCGCTCACCGGCATCGACATCGTCAGTCACGGATATCGCGCCGCATCCGGAACTCCGGCTACCGAAGTCTACGAACGACTCATCGGACCGCTACCAGCCACCGCCACCAGAAGTGTTTGGCTTGCACTACGTTTCGACGCTCTCGAGGGTTCTGCAGCAGTCGAGCGCCGCGGCGGGGGCGAACAGGGCGCGGGACGCGCGATCGCTGTTGCCGCCAATCGTGTCATCCGGGTTCTCGATACAGCGGGATGCAAGGCGCGGATCCTGACCGCACCGGAAATTGCCTCGTCCACTGCCCAGGTGACAAGAGGAGTGGCCAGCGACGAGGTCACCGAAACATGGCGAAGTACTCCGTTGCCCGGCGTGTCCAACGTGGGATACGGGATTGAACCCCGCTTCATCACCACCTCGACCCTGACTCGAATATGGGCAGTGGCAACGGTCGGGACATCCGTGACAATTCGGTTGCGCCCCAACGGCGAACGCGGAGAGGCGAAGGTCAGCGCGACATGCCGCTTCACCACGCGCAATCCGCCTGAGAACGCACCGCTGGCCGGTTTGGTCTCGTTACGTGGGCGCCAACGCGACGGATTGCTGACCAACTTGCCGACCGCACTGACTGCGCTGGACCCGATCACGCCACACATCCGCATGGACGCGGGCACACTCGACTCACTCGCTCTACCTCTTGCCGGGTGCGGCCAGCTCATCGGCTCCGACCGAAACGGGCACGGTGTCACAGCCAGAATTTCGGGTCCCGGCGTCAACACCGTCTTTGTCGCCGGCGAACTCTATCTGGCTCAGCAATTGATCTTCAGAGCCATCGCTACCGGCGCACGAGTACTTATCCACACCGATCGACCGGAAGCCTGGACCGCCCTCACCGACTCCATGGGAGTGCCCGACCGACTCCGCGTGTCCGGTCAGGGCGGTGGACCTGAGGGCGCCTTCAACACTGTCGTGTTCGACGGAGTCGAGGGGCTACCTCCACGTGCGGGCGTGACCGCGATCTACGTATACGGACATCCCCGCCAATGGCCTCGGATCGACCCTGAAATCTCGATAGTTCAGCCATTCGCACTCGGTGACAAGATCACGGTCGAAACCGGCCGCACTCGCGTCGAACTGACCCTGGTGACCATTGCTTCCGAGACCTCGTTCATCGGTCGTCCACGAGCCGGCGACGCTCACCAGATGGCGTGATCGCGTAGGTTCCCGATCAGCCGGGGTATGGGTCACTCGCACGCTGCGTATGCAATCCGCTCCCCCACCAATGCAATTCACGAATCATCTTCTCGGTCGCATCGATCACAATTGGATCGATGCCGTACGGCTCGTGTCCGAATTGCTTACGTACCCGGTGAATGGTCACGCTTTGACGCACCGAGACCATGTGCAGCTCCGCCACTACTTGCCTCAGCTGTTCGACGGCCCGAACACCTCCCGAAATCCCGCCGTAGGACACGAAGCCGATCGGCTTGGCCCGCCACTCGTGCTTCACGGAATCGAATGCGGTCTTGAGGGCAGCCGGATACCCGTGGTTGTACTCGGAGGTCACGGCAACAACAGCGTCGGCCCGATCGATTCGCTTGCGGAAAACCTCCGCGGCAGGTGAATCCGAGAAATCCTGGGGCAACGACAGCTCTCTGAGGTCGATCACCGACACGTTCCACGACGGGTTCGTGGTTGTGCGCTCGACAAACCAATCCGCCACTGCTCGTCCTATTCGCCCTTCGCGGACCGAACCTACGATGACTTCGACGTTCAAAGGTGCCATGAACATCGATGCTAGCGACCTCTCACGCAGTGATCCCGTCCGTGATGAGTGCGGCCAATTCCCGATACGCGCTGGCATCGTCCAATCCCGTTGCCCGATAGACCGCGCGTTGCTGGATCCGAACCATCGTCGCCGCGGCCGCGTCGGCAACAAATGCCGCGTGTACCTGCCGGAATGCGCCCGAATCCACCCCCTCGACGATCAGTGCTCTCACACGATCCGCGGCGATCGACGTGTTCTTTTCGTAAACCTGGTTCGCCGACACCGATTCAGACAGGTCTTCCATGAATTGACGGGAGGCCGCGGACAACTGATCACCGACTGCTTCGAGATAGACCGCGACTCGACGAGTCGGTGTCGCCTCTGCAGCCACGGCACTCTCCACCGCATCGGTCGCTGCACGGAAGAAGTGAACCGTCACCGCCCGCACCAGGTCCTCCTTGCCGGCCGCGACTGTGTACAAGGTGCTCTTGGAGCAGTGCAGACGAGCTGCGATCTCGTCGAGCGTGAGGTGGGCGAAACCCTCGCTCAGGAACAGCTCGACCAACTGATCGAACAGTTCCGCCCTGCGCGCAGTCGTCTTGCGAACCAGCCTTGCCATACGCAAAACAGTACTGCAGTATCGTTCTCAGTACTACTGCCTAGCTAGGAGCCGACCGTGCCCGTCGAACGCCTGATGCCCAGCCAAGAAGCTCGCGATCTCATCGAACTGACGCGTGATGTCGCAAACAAGGTACTCGCGCCCAAGGTCAACGAATACGAGAAGGCCGAGAAGTATCCCGACGGAGTGTTCCCTGCACTCGGACAGGCGGGCCTACTGAGCCTTCCGTATCCCGAGGAGTTCGGTGGCGGCGACCAGCCGTACGAGGTCTACCTCCAAGTCCTCGAAGAGATCGCCTCGCGCTGGGCCGCGGTTGCGGTGGCAGTAAGCGTCCACAGCCTGTCATGCTTCCCGCTGTTCACCTTCGGCACCGACCAACAGAAGAACCGCTGGCTTCCGGACATGCTGGGCGGCAACACCATCGGCGCATACAGCCTCTCCGAAGCGCAGGCCGGATCCGACGCCGCCGCGTTGTCGTGCAAGGCGACGCCCACCGAAGGTGGTTACCGCGTCAATGGCTCGAAAGCCTGGATCACCAACGGCGGCAAGGCGGACTTCTACAACCTCTTCGCCCGCACCAGTGACGACGGCTCACGCGGCGTCTCCTGCCTCCTGGTGGACAAGGACACCGAGGGCCTCAGCTTCGGTAAACCCGAAGAGAAGATGGGGCTACGCGCGGTCCCCACTGCCTCCGCGAACTACGACGATGCCTTCATTCCTGACGAGCGATTGATCGGCCAGCGCGGTCAGGGGCTCCCGATCGCTTTCAGTGCGCTCGACTCCGGTCGACTCGGTATCGCTGCTGTTGCCGTCGGAATCGCTCAGGGCGCGCTCGACGACGCGGTCGCTTACGCGAAGGAGCGCAAGGCATTCGGCAAGCGGATCATCGATCACCAGGGACTCGGGTTCGTGCTCGCAGACATGGCTGCCGCAGTTGACTCCGCTCGTGCCACCTACCTCGATGCTGCCCGCCGCCGCGACGCCGGAGTGCCGTATTCGCGCAATGCCAGCGTCGCAAAGCTTGTTGCCACCGACGCGGCAATGAAGGTCACCACCGACGCCGTTCAGGTATTCGGTGGGTACGGATACACCCAGGACTTCCCCGTCGAGCGCTACATGCGCGAGGCCAAGATCACGCAGATCTTCGAGGGCACCAACCAGATTCAGCGACTGGTCATCGCGCGCCAACTGGCGGGATAGCCGCCCACCTGCAGCAATGTCGCCCAAACCCGCCACCGCTCACCAACCTGTGCGGTGGCCGGTCTCGTCCCCTCCGGAGTCGGTCCCGACTCAACGCCGCATCAATGGCATCGCGGATTCGCTCGTCCAATGCACTCGCGCGTCCAAACCGTTTTAGCACTGTCTTGACCGACGTGCCAGAGAAGACGAGGGAGCTGACATAGAAGTGCCGAAGGCTTTGCCATGCGACAACACCGTCTAGACCGCCGCTTCCGGTGCGCCTTGAACGAACTGCGAGCGTCGTCGACGACGACGATAGGTTTCCGTCTCGCGTTCGAAAGATTGGCATCTAACGGTCATCGCAGGTTCTCCGCAAGCTTTCAGCGAGAGCGGCGATTGCAATCTTCGGCAAAGGAACAACTCTGCATGATAGACGCGGGTCGCCATCGTCGGGTGGGCGGACGACCGTACGGTTCAGCCTGATTCGACGAACACCTATTTCCCACCACCCCGGTGCGAGCTCCGAGAAAAGATAACGATCATTCTGTTTTATGCGATTATGTCCGAATGCCGCGCATTCTCGTCACCGTCCCTGTGTACGGACAGATCGAATACACCCATGCGTGTTACTTCGATTTTCCGCAACGGAAGCAGACCACCCGGATTAACACCGCGAAGATATACGCATCTCCCGTGCATCTCAAGTGATAATCGGCTCTTTATACCGCGCGCATCCAATAGATGAGAAGCATTGAAGACTTGCGCATCTATGTGTGCGTTAGTTAACTCTAAAGGTGATCGGCAATTCTCCTCAAAGCGCCCTCGATTTCGCCTTCACAAGTAGAAAGTACGGTATCGGATGCTACCTCTTAATTTGCCGACGAAGAATCCTGCGTGTGTGATCCACTTTCCTCGCGGCATGCGGGTGACGAATTGTGGAAGTAGTGGGCTCAAGAGCATCAACGCCGCGACTTCGATTGCGACTGCACGCGGAGTCGACCTCGCGAAACCGAGCCTGCTGTACTTCTTGTGTAACTCCGCACCTGCCACGCCGTAGTTATGAAGTTGCCGCCATGTCCCACGCAAATCTGGACGGAGGCGATAGGCAACGATGGCGTCCATCTCGTGGACGAGTGTCATACCAGCCAATTGCAGTCGCCAAGAGAAATCGACATCATCACCTCCACCGGTAGGCAGCGATTCGTCGCAGCCGCCGACTGTCTCGTACGCGAGTTTCCACACGCCGAAATTGCAGCCAAAAGCATAGGGGAGAAATGTGGCGTACGAATGGGGAGTCGCGGTCGGGATGAACTCTCGCCAGCGATTAACTTCTGGTGAGTTGATAGTGGCCGTCTCCAACGCTCCGCTCACTAGATCACACCTCGCCGCCGCATGAGCCAGTGAACGTAGCCAGCTAGAGTGCACACGATCGTCTGCATCACAGAAGGCGATAAATTCTCCTCGTGCAGACGCTACGCCAGTATTCCGGGCGTAAGACACACCTTTCAATGCCGACGCGTCTACCCATTTCAGCCGCAGTCGTTCCTTCAGCGGATGAGACTCGACAAAACTACGGAGCCCGTCGGTTGAACCGTTATCGCTGACCAGCACCTCGAAATCCCCGTCATAGTCCTGCTCCGCCAATGCATCCAACTGTTCACCGATGAGATCGACCGCATTGAATGTAGGAACTACTACCGATATGAGTGAAAGTTCTCGTCGAGGCCTCGCAGCGTTCATCACTTAAGGAAACCAGACAAAAGGCCCGAAGGAAAACCGAACGCCTCGCCTCCAGCTACACGCCCCTGACCGATGTCAGTCGCCGCAGCATCCGCCCGAAGACGGGATCTCGCGGGTCTCACGGGTAATCGCGTTGCGGGCAGCCAGTTCCGAGTAGTCAGGGTAGTCCACGCGAACCAACGAAAGTCCGTGCGCCGGCGCAACGAGGATGGAACTGGACCGCGAAGTTTCGTCGAGCAAACCTGCCACCCAGTCGGTGGTGCGCCGTCCCTCACCGACAGAGAGGACGGCGCCTACAAGACTCCGAACCATCGACCAGCAGAATGCGTCAGCATTCACGTAGGCCGTGAATACCGTGCCCTCTTGTGCCCAGTCGAAACGTTGCAGCTCTCGCACCGTCGTGGCACCTTCTCGACGCTTGCAGAATGCCGCGAAGTTGTGAAGACCAAGAAGCCGATTCGACGCTTCCTGCATCGCGCCGAGATCGAGTGGTTTGGGGTACGACACGGTATCGCGTGCGCGCAGGGGTTCCACGCCGAATGCCGCGTTGGTCACCCGGTACTCGTAATAGCGTCGCATCGCCGAGAAGCGCGCGTCGAACTCACCGGGAACCACCGAGATCTGTTTGACCCGAACGTCCTTGGGCAAGAATCGTGCGAGCCTGCGCACAAGTCGCGAAGGGTCGTCCGGGAGCAACTCGCCCGGGACGTCGACGTGCGCTACCTGCCCGGTCGCGTGTACACCCGCGTCGGTTCGACCGGCAACAGTGAGCTGAACCGGTTGCCGTAACACCGTACCCAACTTGTCTTCGATCTCGCCGCACACAGTGCGCAGGTCGGTCTGACGGGCCCAACCCGAGAAGTCGGTGCCGTCGTAGGAGATGTCGAGCCGCAATCGAACGAGCCCGCCGTCCCCGAGGGGGGCGGCGGGCTCGTTCGATTCAGCGTGTGCCGAAACCAAGGGAGACTAGTCCTTCTTGGCCTCTTCGGCCTCGGGAGCGTCGGCCGCAGTTGCGGTCTCGTCCTCGATGGCCTCGACGACTGCGTCAGCGTTCTCGACCTCAGCGTCGGTCGCGTCGGCCTCTACGGCCTCGACGACGTTCTCTGCGGCGGGAGCTTCCTGCGAGGACTTGACGCGACGAGCACGATCAGCCTCGGAGGTGACGGTCTTTTCCTTGACGAGCTCGATGATTGCCATCGGAGCGTTATCACCCTTGCGGGGGATCGTCTTGATGATGCGGGTGTATCCACCATTACGGTCCGCGTAAAACGGGCCGATCTCGGCGAACAGGGTGTGAACGACATCCTTGTTACGGATGACCTTCAGCACCTCACGACGGTGAGCCAGCGTGCCGGCCTTTGCGTGCGTGACGAGCTTCTCGGCGTAGGGGCGCAGTGCCTTGGCCTTGGACTCGGTGGTGGTGATACGACCGTGCTCGAAGAGCGCGGTAGCCAGATTGGCGAAAATCGCCTTCTGGTGGGAAGCCGACCCGCCGAAGCGGGCACCCTTCTTGGGCTTGGGCATGATGATCTCCTAGTAAAGGACCTGAGCTGCTACAGCTGTTCGGTCTCGGCGTAGTCCTCGGTACCCTCGGCATCGCCGAAGGAACCGGCATCAGTGTCACTCCACGTTCCGGTGGCGGCGTCATAGCCGGCAACGGTGGTGGGATCGAAGGATGCGGGGCTGTCCTTGAGGGACAGGCCGAGCGAATGCAGCTTGACCTTGACCTCGTCGATGGACTTCTGTCCGAAGTTGCGGATGTCGAGCAGATCGGACTCGGTACGGCCGACAAGCTCACCGACGGTGTGAACACCTTCGCGCTTGAGGCAGTTGTAGGAGCGGACCGTGAGGTCCAGATCCTCGATGGGGAGTCCGAAGGAAGCGATGTGATCGGCCTCGGCGGGCGAGGGTCCGATCTCGATTCCTTCTGCTTCGACGTTCAGCTCACGGGCCAGGCCGAAGAGCTCAACCAGGGTCTTGCCCGCAGAAGCGAGCGCGTCCCGTGCGGTGATGGAGTTCTTCGTTTCCACGTCGAGAACGAGCCGATCGAAGTCGGTGCGCTGTTCGACGCGAGTGGCCTCCACCTTGTAGGTGACCTTGAGCACCGGCGAGTAGATCGAGTCGACCGGGATACGGCCGATCTCTGCGCCGGACGCCTTGTTCTGGACGGCGGGGACATAGCCGCGACCGCGCTCGACAACGAGCTCGATCTCCAGCTTTCCCTTGTCGTTCAGGGTGGCGATGTGCAGATCAGGGTTGTTCACGGTGACGCCTGCCGGGGGCACGATGTCGCCTGCGGTAACAGCGCCGGGGCCCTGCTTGCGGACGTACATGGTGACCGGCTCGTCCTCTTCGGAGTTCACGACGAGGCCCTTGAGGTTCAGGATGATGTCGGTGACATCTTCCTTCACGCCCGGGACGGTGGTGAACTCGTGGAGAACGCCGTCGATACGGATGCTGGTGACAGCAGCGCCGGGGATCGACGAGAGCAGCGTGCGGCGCAGCGAATTGCCGAGCGTGTACCCGAAACCTGGCTCCAGGGGCTCGATGACGAACTTCGAGCGGTTATCAGCGATGACCTCTTCGGTCAGCGTGGGTCGCTGAGAAATGAGCATTGGTATTTCCTCCTGTACGGACGTCCACTATTTGACGCCCACGATGGGAAAGGGCCTGCGGCCCCGTGAGTGGTTGAGGAGTCCGGAGACTCCTCAACCACTCACGGGGTGCGGAGCACCTTACTTCGAGTAGTACTCGACGATGAGCTGTTCCTGCAGAGCGATGTCGATCTGCGCGCGCTCGGGAAGCTGGTGAACCAGGATCCGCAGACGCGAGCCGACAACCTGCAGCCACCCGGGAACCGGGCGATCGCCGACGGTCTCACGCGCAACCTGGAACGGAAGCGTGGAGAGCGACTTCTCCTTGACATCGATGATGTCGTACTGCGAGACGCGGTAGCTCGGGATGTCGACCTTCTTGTTGTTCACGAGAAGGTGACCGTGCGTGACCAGCTGACGTGCCTGACGGCGCGTGCGAGCGAGGCCTGCGCGGTACACGACATTGTCGAGACGCGACTCGAGGATGCGAAGCAGGTTCTCACCGGTCTTGCCGGGGCGGTTGTTCGCCTCCTTGTAGTACAGGCGGAACTGCTTCTCCATGACGCCGTAGGTGAAGCGAGCCTTCTGCTTCTCCTGCAGCTGGAGCAGGTACTCGCTCTCCTTGATACGCGCGCGGCCGTGCTGTCCGGGCGGGTACGGGCGACGCTCGAATGCCTGGTCGCCTCCAACGAGGTCGACGCGCAGACGACGCGACTTGCGGGTGATGGGTCCGGTATAACGTGCCATTTTCTTCTACCTATCCTTCCCGCTATACCCGACGCCGCTTGGGCGGACGGCAGCCGTTGTGCGGCTGGGGGGTTACATCGGAAATGGTGCCGACCTCGAGGCCAGCAGCCTGGAGGGAACGGATTGCGGTCTCGCGACCGGATCCCGGTCCCTTGACGAAGACGTCAACCTTCTTGACACCGTGCTCCTGCGCCTTGCGGGCAGCGCTCTCAGCAGCAAGCTGAGCGGCGAAGGGAGTCGACTTACGCGAACCCTTGAAGCCGACGTGTCCCGAAGACGCCCAGGAAATGACATTTCCGGCGGGGTCGGTGATGGACACGATGGTGTTGTTGAAGGTGCTCTTGATGTGAGCGGCGCCGTGCGGGATGTTCTTCTTATCCCTGCGACGCGTCTTCTGGGTCTTCTTCGGACCGGTGCTACGTGACTTCGGGGGCATTACTTCGCCTTCTTCTTGCCGGCAATGGTGCGCTTCGGACCCTTACGGGTACGGGCGTTGGTCTTGGTGCGCTGACCACGCACGGGCAGACCACGACGGTGGCGCAGGCCCTGGTAGCAGCCGATCTCGATCTTGCGACGGATGTCGGCCTGAACCTCGCGGCGAAGGTCACCCTCGACCTTGAGCGACTCCTCGATGTACTCGCGGAGCTTTGCCAGGTCCTCGTCCGAGAGGTCCTTGCTCCGGAGATCCGGGCTGACGCCGGTGGCGTCAAGGATTTCCTTGGAGCGGGTACGGCCGATGCCGTAGATGTATGTCAGTGCGATCTCCATGCGCTTTTCGCGAGGAAGATCAACACCAGAGAGACGTGCCATGGTGGCATTTCCTTATCGGTGTGCGGAGGTCTGCTCCCAGCCCTTCCCCTGTGCCTCTTGCCGAGTACCGACGCCCGAAGGCGCAGATGATCTCATCAACTAACTCAGTGGGGCCCCGGCCTCCGTGCCGGGGGTGAACCATTGTCCGACCTTGGCGATCGGTGAACGATCGCGTGGGGTCTCGTCAACAATGGCTGGTACTGGGAGGTCTTCTTTGCTTGTTGCCAAGCAGATCTTCGAAAAGCTAGATCTAGCCCTGACGCTGCTTGTGACGCAGGTTCTCGCAGATCACCATGACTCGACCGTTACGGCGAATCACTTTGCACTTCTCGCAGATCTTCTTGACGCTCGGCTGAACCTTCACGTCTTCTGATCTCCTGTTTTGTCGCAGCCTGCCGCGATGAACCGCAGCAGACATACTTCTCCCTGACCCAGGTCAGGTCCGGGAAGTTCGTTACTTGTAGCGGTAAACGATGCGTCCGCGCGACAAATCGTAGGGCGAGAGCTCTACGACAACGCGATCTTCCGGGAGGATGCGAATGTAGTGCTGACGCATCTTTCCGCTGATGTGAGCGAGGACCTTGTGGCCGTTCTCGAGCTCAATGCGGAACATCGCATTGGGCAGCGGCTCGACTACTCGTCCTTCGACCTCGATGGCCCCGTCTTTCTTAGCCATATCCTCCGCGATCCGTTTGGTTTGGCATGCTTCGTGCATCGGCTTCCGTTACATTGGCACGCAATGGAAAGATCGTCGGCACTTCGCGGGCCCGATCCCGGAGCGATCCGGGCGTAGGCAGACGAACTATCGACGCGCATAGCGCACCGCCTAGCCATGTTACGCGATGTAAACGACCAGGCCAAATGCGGCTCCGGTCAGGGTCACGACACATACCGCTCCCCCAACGAAAAAGTCCCAGCCTCGACATGAGGCTGGGACTTTTCGAACGTGAAACATGCTCGCTGCCAACACTTGTCAGCAACTGTGTCGACTACTCCGGCCGGAGGGTAAGAATCCGCGGCCCGTCTTCGGTCACAGCGACGGTGTGTTCCCAGTGCGCTGCGCGGGAACCGTCAGTGGTCACAACAGTCCAGTCGTCGTCGAGAATCACCGTGTCGGTGGTGCCGAGCGTGAGCATCGGCTCGATCGCCAGGCACGATCCAACAACCAATTCAGGTCCCTTACCCGGGGCACCTTCATTGGCGAGGAACGGATCCATGTGCATTTCCCGACCGATTCCGTGTCCGCCGTATCCGTCGACGATGCCGTAGGAACGACCGTGCAACTTCTCGGCGGCATGGGTGCCGACCTCGATCGCGTGCGAAACGTCCGTCAGACGGTTGCCTGCGATCATCGCCGCGATCCCGGCTTCCATCGAAAGCCGAGTTGCCTCGCTCAGTTCCTGATCGGCGAGGCTGATCTCGCCGACACCGAACGTCCACGCAGAGTCACCGTGCCAACCGTCGAGGATCGCACCGCAGTCGATCGAAACGAGGTCACCTTCGGCCAGGATGTCCTGAGCCGAAGGGATCCCGTGAACGACGCGATCGTTGACCGAGGAGCAGATCGAACCGGTGAAGCCGTGGTACCCGAGGAACGAGGGCACGGCGCCGGCGTCACGAATGACGGATTCTGCGACCGCGTTCAGTTCCAAAGTGCTGACACCGGGCTTCGCCGCAGCGCGCACCGCCACCAATGCCGAACCCACGATCGCGCCGGCAGCAGCCATCGCGTCGAGTTCGCCCGCGGAGCGGAACGGAACAACCTTGCGCTTACGCCCGAAGACCATTACTTACCCAACGCTGCCAGTGCGCGTGCGTTGACCTCTTCGACCTCGCCGATCGCGTCGACGGAGACGATGCTGTCCTTGTAGTAGTCGAACAGCGGTGACGTCTCGTCGCGGTAGACCCGGAGGCGGTTGCGGATGACGTCCTCGGTGTCGTCTGCACGACCGCGGGCGAGCATGCGCTCGACCACGATGTCCTCGTCGACGACGAAGGAGAGGACACCGTCGAGCTTGGTGTCGAGGTCCTTGAGGATTCCTTCGAGTGCCTGAGCCTGTTCGACCGAGCGCGGGAATCCGTCGAGAAGGAATCCGTTTGCGGCGTCCGGTTCTGCGACGCGAGCCTTCACCATGTCATTGGTGATCGAGCTCGGCACGAGTTCACCGGCGTCGATGTACTTCTTTGCTTCCACACCGAGAGCGGTGGCCTGACCGATGTTCGCGCGGAAGAGATCACCCGTGGAGATATGGGGAACGCCGAACTTCTCGGACAAGATAGCGGCCTGGGTGCCCTTGCCGGCACCGGGAGGACCAAGGAGGACAAGTCTCACTTGAGGAACCCTTCATAGTTACGCTGCATTAGCTGACTCTCGATCTGCTTCACGGTGTCCAGGCCGACGCTGACCATGATCAGCACCGCGGTGCCACCGAACGGCAGGTTCTGCGCGCCGCCGCCATTCCCGATGTCGAGGAACAGGTTGGGCAGAACAGCAATGGTGCCGAGGTAAATCGCACCCGGAAGGGTGATGCGACTCAGCACGTAGTTGAGGTAGTCCGCGGTCGGCTGACCGGGTCGGATACCGGGGATGAAGCCGCCGAACTTCTTCATCTCGTCGGCGCGCTCTTCGGGATTGAAGGTGATGGCGACGTAGAAGTACGTGAAGAAGACGATCAGGCCGAAGTAGATCGCGATGTACACCGGGTTGGCCGGGTTCACCAAGTAGGTGTTGATCAGGCGCTGCCACCAGCTGGGGTCGACCGCCGTGCTGGCCGAAGTCAGCTGTGCGATCAAGTTCGGGAGGTACAGCAGTGAAGACGCGAAGATCACGGGGATGACGCCGGCCTGGTTGACCTTCAGTGGCAGATACGTCGAGGATCCGCCGTACATCTTGCGTCCGACCATCCGCTTTGCGTACTGCACCGGAATGCGGCGCTGACCCTGCTCGACGAAGACGACACCGGCGATGATCAACAGCGCTGCGAGGCAGACGAAAGCGAAGACCAGTGGACCGCGGCTGTCGAGAATCGACTTGCCCTCGCTCGGGATACGCGATGCGATACCGGCGAAGATGAGGAGCGACATACCGTTGCCGACGCCGCGTTCGGTGATGACCTCACCGAACCACATGACCATGGCCGCACCGGCAGTCATGACCAGCACGATGATGACAAGACCGAAGATCGACTTGTCGGCGATGATGTCGTCACAGCCCTGGAGCAACTGTCCACGTGCCGCGAGGGCGACGATGCCAGTCGACTGCAAGATGGCCAGAGCGATGGACAGGTAACGCGTGTACTGCGTCATCTTGGCCTGACCGGACTGGCCTTCTTTTCGAAGTTCCTCGAACTTCGGGATCACCACTGTCAGCAGCTGCACGATGATGCTCGCCGTGATGTACGGCATGATGCCGATCGCAAAGATCGACATCTGAAGCAGAGCGCCGCCGGAGAACAGGTTGATCAGCGAGTAGATACCTGCTGAGTCACCAGAGTTGGCGATATCGATGCACTGACGCACACGGCCGTAGTCGACACCTGGGGACGGAATGAGAGCGCCGACCCGATACAGAGCCACCAAGCCGAGGGTGAAGAGGATCTTCCGCCTCAGGTCTGGGGTCCTGAGGGCCGAGACGAAGGCGGAAAGCAAAGATCCTCCTGGCACGACGGTAGGGAGACAGATCGTTTTGACCTGTCGAACTTTTGAACTCTAACAGTGAGCATTTGGGAACTAAGCGGGCAGACCACGAAAACCGGGTAAGCCGAAGATACATTTGCCACTCGGTGACCAGAATACTGACCCGTCCGAGCAAGCACGACCAATCTGTGACACGACCTCGTAGACGCCGATGGCCGCAACGCAGCAAACGCTGCGCTGCGGCCATCGGACTAGCTAAGCGTGATCACTCACAGCTCGGTAGCGGAACCACCGGCAGCAGCAATCTTTTCCTTGGCGGAACCGGTGAACTTGTCGACGGTCACCTGAACGGCAACAGTCAGTTCGCCGTCGCCCAGAACCTTGACGAGCTGGTTCTTGCGGACTGCGCCCTTGGCAACGAGATCCTCGACCGTGATTGCTCCACCTTCGGGGAACAGACGGGCGATGTCGCCGACATTGACGACCTGGTACTCGGTGCGGAAGGGGTTCTTGAAGCCCTTGAGCTTGGGCAGACGCATGTGAAGCGGCATCTGTCCACCCTCGAAGCCCACGCGCACGGTGTTACGTGCCTTGGTGCCCTTGGTACCGCGTCCTGCGGTCTTACCACGCTTGCCGCCCTCACCGCGTCCAACACGAATCTTGTTGGACTTGGATCCGGGAGCGGGGCGCAGGTGGTGCAGTTTGATGGTCATGGTTAGACCTCCTCAACTGTTACGAGGTGGCGCACCACGTTGATCAGACCGCGGTTCTGTGCGTTGTCCTCACGAACAACGGTCTGACGGATGCCCTTGAGACCGAGCGTGCGCAGAGAATCCTTCTGGTTCTGCTTGGTCCCGATGATGCTCTTGATCTGAGTGACCTTGAGATCTGCCATTACTTCACACTCCCAGCAGCATGTGCGCGAGCGCGAAGCATGCCGGCGGGTGCAACCTCTTCGAGGGTGAGGCCGCGGCGAGCCGCAACTTCCTCGGGACGCTGCAGACCCTTGAGCGCAGCAACGGTCGCGTGCACGACGTTGATGGCGTTGTCGCTACCGAGCGACTTCGACAGGATGTCCGCGATTCCAGCGCACTCCAGCACGGCGCGCACAGCGCCACCGGCGATAACACCGGTACCGGGGCTTGCCGGGCGAAGCATGACGATGCCGGCAGCAGCCTCACCCTGAACGGGGTGAGTGATGGTGTTGGCGATCATCGGGACGCGGAAGAAGCTCTTGCGAGCCTCCTCGACACCCTTCTGGATGGCCGCGGGAACTTCCTTGGCCTTTCCGTAGCCGACGCCGACCAGTCCGTTGCCGTCTCCGACGATCACCAGAGCGGTGAAGCTGAAGCGACGACCACCCTTGACGACCTTGGAAACGCGGTTGATCGTGACAACGCGCTCGATGAACTGTGACTTCTCCGCAGCGTTTCCGCCACGGCCACCGTCGCGACGGTCACGGCCGCCACCACGGTTGTCCCCACGAGCGTTGCTGTTGTCACCGCTGTTGGGGCCATTCTGTCCGGCGGGTCCGCTTCCGCCGTCACGCCTTTGACGTCCCGGCATCAGGCTGTCCTTCCGTTGAAAATGTTGGTCA
Organism: Rhodococcus sp. IEGM 1318; assembly: GCF_033142465.1. Classification (NCBI taxonomy): domain Bacteria; kingdom Bacillati; phylum Actinomycetota; class Actinomycetes; order Mycobacteriales; family Nocardiaceae; genus Rhodococcus; species Rhodococcus sp. IEGM 1318. Next base: position 421,522 of record NZ_JAWLSC010000001.1, on the reverse strand, counting down.
TCAGAACTTCAACCCGCCTTCGCGAGCCGCGTCTGCCAAGGCCGCGATGCGACCGTGGTAGCCGTGTCCGCCGTGGTCGAAGACAACTGCTTCCACGCCGGCAGCCTTGGCGCGCTCGGCGATCAGCTGACCGACCTTCGCGCTCGCAGCCTTCTTGTCGCCTTCTGCCACGCGCACGTCGGCTTCGATGGTCGACGCGGAGGCCAGCGTGTGGCCAGCCAGGTCGTCCACGAGCTGGACGTGGATGTGACGCGAGGACCGGTTGACGACCAAGCGGGGACGCTCGGGCGTGCCGGAGACCTTCTTGCGGAGACGGAAGTGACGACGCGTCTTCGACAGACGACGCTTGGTGGACGCATCCTTGCCCAGCGGAACCCGCTTGGCTTTCTGGTTTGCAGTCTGGCTCATATCACTTACCCGTCTTTCCGACCTTGCGGCGGATCTGCTCACCCTCGTAACGCACGCCCTTACCCTTGTACGGGTCCGGACGACGGAGACGACGGATGTTGGCCGAGATCTGCCCGACCTTCTGCTTGTCGATGCCGGACACCGAGAACCGGGTGGGCGACTCGACGACGAAGGTGATGCCTTCGGGAGCCTCGATCGGCACCGGGTGGCTGAAGCCGAGCGCGAACTCGAGGTCCTTGCCCTTCAGTGCCACACGGTAACCAACACCGTGGATCTCCATCTTCTTCGTGTAACCCTCGGTAACACCGGTGATGATGTTCGCAACGAGGGTCCGCGACAGACCGTGCAGCGCGCGGCTACGACGCTCGTCGTCGGGGCGCGTGACGCTCAGCGAGCCGTCCTCTGCCTTTTCGATTGCGATGGGCTCGGAGATGGTCAACGCGAGGGTGCCCTTGGGACCCTTGACGGTGACATCCTGGCCGCTGATCGTGACGTCAACGCCCGCGGGGACGGTGACCGGAATCTTTCCAATACGCGACATTGTGGTGGCCTCCCTTACCAGACGTAGGCGAGGACTTCCCCGCCTACTCCTTGATTGGCCGCCTGGCGATCGGTGAGCAGACCGGACGACGTGGAGATGATGGCCACGCCGAGGCCTCCGAGGACCTTGGGCAGGTTGGTGGACTTCGCGTAAACCCGGAGACCGGGCTTGGAAACGCGACGCACGCCGGCGAGGCTACGCTCGCGGCTGGGTCCGTACTTCAGGTCGACGATGAGGGTCTTGCCGACCTCAGCGTCTTCGGTACGGAAATCGGAGATGTAGCCCTCACGCTTGAGGATCTCGGCGATGTTCGCCTTGATCTTCGAGTGGGGAAGCTTCACCTCATCGTGGTACGCCGTGTTGGCGTTGCGCAGACGCGTCAAGAAGTCTGCGATGGGGTCAGTCATGGTCATAGGTCGACCTCGACACCTTTCTCGCTGTGGTTCCCATGCAACACCGGACGAATCCGATCGTGGGCCTCCAGCAATTCGGCTGGGCCGTCCGACTTGTGTCAGACGGCGTAAGTTACCGCACCGAGCTGAACGCATGCGTCAGCCACGGCAACCGCTCTAGTGTAGGGAACTTTCGCGCAGGTGTCCACCGAGATGTCACGTCGCCTACCTCACCATCGCCCGGAGGACACTGCCGGGCTGGGGATCGAGGCGTCCCGAAATCTGAACTGCTCGTTCGGGACCGAAGATCGACATCGACGGCCGATGGATCGTTTCGACCCAGAGTTGCAGCAGGACAGTTCTATTCAGGATCAGCACGATGCACATTCAGCGCACCTCTCGGTTGAAATGCCGAATGGGCGTGGGTTCCAAAGGAACCCACGCCCATTCAGATGCGTGGTGTGACGAAGCCCGAGGGCCTCAGATCACCAAGAGCTCTTGCGAACTCCGGGAAGCTCGCCGGCGTGAGCCATCTCGCGAACGCAGATACGGCACAAGCCGAACTTGCGGAACACCGAGTGCGGGCGACCGCACCGCTGGCAGCGGGTGTAGGCGCGAACCGCGAACTTGGGCTTCTTGTTGGCCTTGTTGACCAATGCCTTCTTAGCCATGCGCTCAGTTCTCCTTGAACGGGAAGCCGAGGTGCTTGAGCAGTGCACGGCCTTCTTCGTTGTTGGTTGCGGTGGTCACGACGGTGATGTCCATACCGCGGGGGCGATCGATCTTGTCCACGTCGATCTCGTGGAACATCGACTGCTCGTTGAGGCCGAACGTGTAGTTGCCGTTGCCGTCGAACTGGTTGCCCGAGAGACCGCGGAAGTCGCGGATACGGGGCAGAGCGACAGACACGAGGCGGTCCAGGAACTCCCACATGCGGTCGCCACGGAGGGTGACGCGTGCGCCGATGGGCATGCCTTCGCGGAGCTTGAACTGCGCGATGGACTTACGTGCCTTGCGGATCTCGGGCTTCTGGCCCGTGATCAGCGACAGGTCATGGACAGCGCCGTTGATCAGCTTGGCGTCACGGGCAGCGTCGCCGACGCCCATGTTGACGACAACCTTGACGACGCCGGGGATCTGCATGACGTTCGAGTAGTCGAACTCGCTGTTGAGCGCGTCCTTGATCTCAGCGCGGTAGCGTGCCTTGAGGCGCGGCTGGACCTTGTTTTCGGTGGAGGTCATGTCAGATGTCCTTCCCGTTCTTCCGGGAAATCCGAACGCGCTTGCCGGACTCTTCGTCGGTCCGGTAGCCCACGCGAGTGGGGTTTCCGTCCGAGTCGACGACTGCAACGTTGGAAACGTGGATCGGGGCTTCCTGCGTGACGATGCCGCCGGAGGATGCTCCGCGCTCGTTCGCGGAAACCGCGGTGTGCTTCTTGATTCGGTTCACGCCTTCGACGAGGACCTTGTCGGTCGCGGGGTAGGCCTGAATGACCTTGCCCTTCGCGCCCTTGTCCTTGCCGGCGATGACCAGAACGGTGTCACCCTTGTGCACCTTCATCACAGCACCTCCGGGGCAAGCGAAACGATCTTCATGAACTTCTTCTCGCGCAGCTCACGGCCGACGGGTCCGAAGATGCGGGTTCCACGGGGATCACTGTCAGCCTTGATGAGCACTGCAGCGTTCTCGTCGAACTTGATGTAGGAACCGTCCGGACGACGGCGCTCCTTGGTCGTGCGAACGATGACGGCCTTGACGACCTCACCCTTCTTGATGTTTCCACCGGGGATTGCGTCCTTGACGGTGGCGACGATGACGTCACCGATCCCGGCGTAGCGACGTGACGAACCGCCGAGAACGCGGATGCAAAGGATTTCCTTGGCACCCGTGTTATCAGCGACGCGAACTCGCGACTCCTGCTGAATCACTTGATCTCCCTAGACCTGGAATTTCGTGCGCAACGGATTACCGACCCGGTGCGCGCGGTCATTGTTGCCACCTGCGTCGTGTCTGAACTGCAGTCCCACCGACTGACGTCGGGAGACGATCACTGCAAGCACCGTTCGAGCTGCGCACGTGAAGACACACCTCTGCCACAGGCAACCGTTCTATTGTAGGGAAGGGTTCGCCAATTACCAAATCAGCACTGCTCGACGCAACTCGAACCCCTCACCCGGATAAATCTCGGAAAGTCAGAAACGCCGAATGGCCCACTTCCCCAAGGGGAAGCGGGCCATTTGGTGATTCTCGATCAGCTCGAGGATTCGATCAGGCTTACTTGGCCTTTTCGAGGACCTCGACCAGACGCCAGTGCTTCGTCGCGGACAGCGGACGGGTTTCCATCAGCTGAACGCGGTCGCCGACGCCGGCAACGCCGTTCTCGTCGTGCGCCTTCACCTTGGTCGTACGGCGGATGATCTTGCCGTAGAGCTTGTGCTTGACGCGGTCTTCGAGCTCGACCACGATCGTCTTTTCCATCTTGTCGGACACGACGTATCCGACACGGACCTTACGGCTCGCGCGCTCTTCTGTGCTCACTGCTTTTTCCTCACTCATGCCGCGTCACCTGCATCCGGACCCACAGCGAGTCCGAGCTCACGCTCACGCAGGACGGTGTAGATGCGCGCGATCTCGTGACGAACGGTGCGCAGTCGTCGGTTGTTGTCCATCTGGCCGGTGGCCATCTGGAAACGAAGGTTGAAAAGCTCTTCCTTCGACTCACGGAGCCGGGTGACCAGCTCGTCTTCACTGAGCTCGCGGAGCTCTGCTGCTGGGGTTCCAGTAGCCATCAGAACTGCTCCTCTCTGGTCACGATCCGGCACTTGCACGGGAGCTTGTGCATCGCGCGGCGCAGGGCCTCACGAGCAATCTCCTCGTTGGGGTATGTCATCTCGAACAGAACGCGTCCGGGCTTGACGTTGGCAATCCACCACTCGGGCGAACCCTTACCGGAACCCATTCGGGTTTCGGCCGGCTTCTTCGTGAGGGGGCGATCCGGGAAGATGTTGATCCAGATCTTGCCGCCACGCTTGATGTGCCGAGTCATGGCGATACGAGCGGACTCGATCTGCCGGTTGGTGATGTAGGCAGGCTCGAGAGCCTGGATGCCGTAGTCACCGAAGGTCACCTGGGTACCGCCCTTGGCGGCACCCGAACGGCTCGGGTGGTGCTGCTTGCGGTGCTTGACCCGCCGTGGGATCAACATGCGTCAGCCCTCCTGATTCTGTTCAGTTGCGGGAGCATCGGCGGTTGCGGTCGCTGCGCGGCCGGCCTCGGTGCTGGTCGCAGTGGTACCGGTGGCACCGGAACGGCGCGGACGGCTCGGACGCTCACGACGCGGGCGATCCCCGGCCGGTGCGGCCGTGTTGGCGGCGAGCTCACGCTTGCCACCGACGATGTCGCCCTTGTAGATCCAGACCTTGACGCCGATGCGACCGAAGGTGGTCTTGGCCTCGTAGAGGCCGTAGTCGATGTCCGCACGAAGCGTGTGCAGCGGCACACGGCCTTCGCGGTAGAACTCCGACCGGGACATCTCGGCGCCGCCGAGACGACCGGAGCACTGAACGCGGATTCCCTTGACGTTGGGCTGACGCATGGCCGACTGGATGGCCTTGCGCATTGCACGACGGAAGGCAACGCGGTTCGAGAGCTGCTCGGCCACACCCTGTGCGACGAGCTGTGCTTCAGCTTCTGCGTTCTTGACCTCGAGGATGTTCAGCTGAACCTGCTTGCCGGTCATCTTCTCGAGCTCGGAGCGGATGCGATCGGCTTCGGCGCCGCGGCGGCCGATGACGATGCCCGGGCGTGCCGTGTGGATGTCCACGCGAACACGGTCACGGGTGCGCTCGATTTCGACCTTCGCAATTCCTGCGCGCTCCATGCCGGTGGCGAGGAGCTTACGGATCGCGACGTCTTCCTTGACGTACTCCGCGTACTGCTTGTCTGCGTACCAGCGAGACTTCCAGTCGGTGGTGATGCCGAGACGGAAGCCGTGCGGGTTGATTTTCTGGCCCACTACTGAGCACTTCCCTTCCGGCGATTACGGGTCGATGTTCCGGTCTTCGGCAGGCTCTCCACGATCACGGTGATGTGACTGGTGCGCTTGCGAATACGGAACGCACGTCCCTGTGCACGCGGCTGGAACCGCTTGAGGGTCGCGCCCTCGTCCACGAACGCCGTAGCAACGACAAGCGTGCTGGGGTCGAGGTCGAGGTTGTTCTCGGCGTTGGCTGCTGCGGAGGCGATCACCTTGGCGACCGGCTCGCTCGCTGCCTGCGGCGCGAACTTCAGGATGTTCAGGGCGTCTTCAACCGAGCGCCCGCGGACCAGGTCCACAACTCGACGTGCCTTCATCGGCGTAACGCGAACGTGCTTCGCTACAGCCTTGGCAGTCGGGTTGGCGGTTTCGGTGTTGCTCATCGCCTCTTCGCCTTCCGATCATCCTTGATGTGACCCTTGAACGTGCGGGTCGGTGCAAACTCTCCGAGCTTGTGTCCGACCATGGAGTCGGAAACGAACACGGGGACGTGCTTGCGGCCGTCGTGAACTGCAAACGTGTGGCCGATGAAGTCCGGGATGATTGTCGAACGACGGGACCAGGTCTTGATGACCTGCTTGGTTCCCTTTTCGTTCTGTACATCCACCTTCGCGAGGAGGTGGTCATCGACGAACGGGCCCTTCTTAAGGCTGCGTGGCATCCTTCACTCCCTCCTAGCGCTTGTTCTTGCCGGTGCGGCGGCGACGGACGATCATCTTGTCGCTTGCCTTGTTCTTGCGGGTACGGCCTTCAGGCTTACCCCACGGGCTGACCGGGTGGCGTCCACCTGAGGTCTTGCCCTCGCCGCCACCGTGCGGGTGATCGACCGGGTTCATCACGACACCACGAACGGTCGGGCGCTTGCCCTTCCAACGCATACGGCCGGCCTTGCCCCAGTTGATGTTCGACTGCTCGGCGTTGCCGACCTCGCCGACGGATGCGCGGCAGCGCACGTCGACGCGACGGATTTCACCGGAAGGCATACGCAGCGTGGCGTAGTTGCCTTCCTTACCGAGGAGCTGGATGCTGGCGCCTGCGGAACGAGCCATCTTGGCTCCGCCGCCGGGACGCAGTTCCACACCGTGGATGGTGGTACCAGTCGGGATGTTACGCAGCGGCAGGTTGTTGCCCGGCTTGATGTCGGCGCCTGCACCGGACTCGATAGGTGAACCCTGCACCAGACCCTTGGGGGCGATGATGTAGCGCTTCTCACCGTCTGCGTAATGCAGGAGTGCGATGTTTGCTGTGCGGTTGGGGTCGTACTCGATGTGAGCGACCTTTGCCGGGACGCCGTCCTTGTCGTTGCGACGGAAATCGATCAGTCGGTATGCACGCTTGTGTCCGCCACCCTTGTGACGGGTGGTGATACGACCGTGTGCGTTGCGTCCACCGCGACCGTGCAGCGGGCGGACCAGCGACTTCTCGGGGGTCGACCGAGTGATCTCGGCGAAGTCCGAGACGCTCGAGCCACGACGGCCCGGTGTTGTCGGCTTGTACTTACGGATTGCCATGAGTCTTCTCGTCCTCTATGTCTCGTCAAGTCCCGGCGCTTACGCGACCGGTCCTCCGAAGATCTCGATGGGCTTGCTGTCGGCGGACAGGGTCACGAGCGCGCGCTTGGTATCCTTGCGCTTGCCGTAACCGAATCGGGTCCGCTTACGCTTGCCCTGACGGTTGGCGGTGTTGACGCTGGTCACCTTGACGCCGAAGACCTTCTCGACGGCAATCTTGATCTGCGTCTTGTTCGAGTCCGGGTGCACCAGGAAGGTGTAGGTGCCTTCCTCGATCAGTCCGTAGGACTTCTCGGAGATGACCGGCGCCAGCAGGATGTCGCGGGGGTCAGCGATGGTCGTCACTTGGCCTCCTCCTTGTTCTGAGCACTCTCGGCGGGCCCGTGGATGAATGCGTTGAGCGCCTCGACGCTGAACACGACATCATCGGCATTGAGCACGTCGTAGGTGTTGAGCTGGTCGGGTGCGATGGGATGCACGCCTTCCAGGTTCTGCACGCTCTTCCAAGCGGCTACATCCTGGCGACCCACGACGAGCAGCAGCTTCTTGCGATCCGAGATCTCGCCGAGGAACGCGATTGCGCCCTTGGTCGAAGGCGTCTGCCCTGCAACCAATTCGGTGATGACGTGGATGCGCTCGTTGCGTGCGCGGTCAGAGAGGGCTCCGCGCAGGGCGGCTGCCTTCATCTTCTTGGGGGTGCGCTGGCTGTAGTCACGCGGCTGCGGGCCGTGCACGGTTCCGCCACCGACGAACTGAGGTGCGCGAGTCGAGCCCTGGCGTGCGCGGCCGGTGCCCTTCTGGCGGTACGGCTTCTTTCCACCGCCGCGGACTTCGCCGCGGGTCTTGGTGGAGTGGGTTCCCTGACGAGCAGCTGCGAGCTGCGCGACGACAACCTGATGGAGAAGCGCGATGTTGGCCGGAGCGTCGAAGATCTCAGCGGGGAGATCGACGGTGCCGTTGGTCTTGCCGCCGGCGACCTTGACGTCCAGGGTCAACTTGGTCTCGGTGCTGGTCATGCCCGTGCACCACCCTTCACTGCACTCTTGACGATCACGAGGCCGCCCTTGCGGCCGGGGATCGCACCCTTGATCAGCAGCAGGCCGTTCTCGGCGTCCACCTTGTGGACCGAGAGGTTCTGCGTCGTGATGCGGTCGCTACCCATGCGTCCGGACATGCGCATGCCCTTGAACACGCGGCCGGGAGTTGCACAGCCACCGATGGAGCCCGGGCGGCGGTGAACAGCCTGGGTACCGTGCGACGCGCCCTGTCCCTTGAAGCCGTGACGCTTCATGGTTCCGGCGAAGCCCTTGCCCTTGCTGGTTCCGGTGACGTCGACATATGCGCCGTCCTCGAAGACCTCGGCGGTGAGCTCCTGGCCGACCTCGTAGTCGGAGGTGTCCGCAACGCGGAGCTCCACTACGTGGCGACGCGGGGTCACACCAGCCTTGGTGAACTGGCCGGAAGTCGGCTTGTTCACCTTGCGCGGGTCGATGGCGCCGAACGCGAGCTGTACGGCGCTGTAGCCGTCACGCTCTTCGGTACGGATCTGGGTTACGACGTTCGGCCCAGCCTTCACGACGGTGACCGGGACGACCCGGTTGTTCTCGTCGAAGACCTGGGTCATGCCGAGCTTGGTGCCCAGGATTCCCTTGATCTTGGTATCAGTCATTGTTTTTGTCTCCGCCGTCACTGAATGTTCACGTCGACACTGGCCGGAAGGTCGATGCGCATGAGCGCGTCAACCGTCTTCGGCGTCGGGTCGAGAATGTCGATCAGCCGCTTGTGAGTACGCATCTCGAAGTGCTCGCGCGAGTCCTTGTACTTGTGCGGCGAGCGGATGACGCAATATACGTTCTTCTCGGTCGGCAACGGCACAGGTCCAACGACGCGGGCACCCGTACGGGTTACCGTCTCGACGATCTTGCGCGCTGACGCGTCGATCGCCTCGTGGTCGTAGGCCTTGAGCCTGATGCGGATCTTTTGTCCCGCCACGCTTAGTGTCCTTTTCTTGCCGCGTTTCGTAGCCCGCCTGGTCAGGCTCGAGCTACCTCGTCTGCACAGTCCTTGCCTGGACGATGACACGACGAACACTGAAGCGATCGGGACCAAGTCCAAGTTTTTCGGGAGTACCGAATATTCGGATCGAGATCAGGATCTGCTGCCGCTGTTCGTTTGTCATTGTTCTCCGGTACACGCGGTCGGGCGTGTCGCCTTCTCACTCATCCTGCGCCGGACAATCTTTCGATCATCTGGCGTGATGCGTACCGGACGTGTTCGATGTCGAACACAAAGTAGGCACTGCTTCCGTCCTGCATTACTTCTCGTCTTGCATGGTCACAGTCGTTGACCCGATTACCCTGACGGGATCTGCGATCGATCGTCTGTGACGTCTTACCCTTACCCGATCACGGCCGCAAACGACCTTGTCCCGGACAAGGCAACCCGACCAGTATGCCGTACCTGGCCCAATTCCTCAACTCCCCCGAAGCGCCCTTTCCGAGTGAGCTGCGCGACAACAACCTTACTCAGAAGTAAGATAGGTCCATGACTATCTCCAGCCCTACCTATCGCGGATGGCAGAAATTGCCGGACAACGCCCTCGGACATGCAGTTTTCTCGGCGGCGATGTCCATTCGCGTGCCCTATTTCGCCTCCGTTCTCCCCCGAGTGACGAAGTTGGAACCAGGGCTCTGCGAGGTCCGCTCCCCCAAATGGTGGGGCGTGCACAACCACCTCGGCACGTTTCACGCGATCGCAGCTTGCAATCTCGCGGAGGTCGCAATGGGCATGCTGAGCGAAGCGACGGTTCCGAACTCGCACCGCTGGATCCCCAAGTCGATGAAGGTCGACTACCTCGCCAAGGCAGAAACCGGTCTGCGGGCAGTCGCCCGACTCGAGATCTTGCCGGACTTCGCGGCGATCGAGCGCGGAACTGAACTGGTCGTTCCCATCTCGATCTTCGACCGGGACGGCAAGGAGGTAGTCCACGCCGAGATCACCACCTGGATCACCCCCAAATAGGCACTCACGCAGGCGGTCACGAACCCGCCTGCATCGCAAGCTGATTCGCCCACCAACAGGTTTCGCAGAAATTCGGACCGCGGCAGGTTTCGGCGAAAGACGATCGTGGAACACCTCCCCGAACGGCGATGGTCGGTCGGGGTGCCGGTGTCCGGAGGTGATTTACGTTCCGGACACCGCATTTTCGACCTCGCGTCACGCCGAGCACCGGGAGGCCTCGTGGAAGAGTTCTTGACCACAACGAGTTCCGAAGCAGGCGCGGAGACCGCGTCGTATCCGGACAAGGCCGAGGGATTGGACAGCTTCCGGCGCGACCTCGACGCGATCGACGCGTTACTTCTCGAGACGGTGCGGCAGCGGCTGGAACTCTGCCTGCGCATCGGCGAGTGGAAGCGCTCCCGCGAGGTTCCGATGATGCAACCTGGCCGTGTCCGCCTCGTGCAGGAACGGGCACGCGAGTTCGCCCGTCGCCACGACCTCTCCCCTGACTTCTTCAACTCGCTGTACGAGCTGATGATTGCCGAGACCTGTCGACTCGAAGACCTGGTGATCAACGCACCTGTTGAGGAGGAGGACACTGTTCGGGAATCCGTCGGACCGAGATCAGGATCATCGACATGAGTTCCCGCACCCTTCTGGTGGACAATTACGACTCGTTCACCTACAACCTGTTCACCCTGTTGACCGAAGTCAACGGGGTTGTTCCCACCGTGGTCCGCAACGACGCGGACTGGGATTCCCTCGATCTCGCGTCGTACGACAACGTGGTCATCTCCCCCGGTCCCGGCCGGCCCGATCGCGAGCGTGATTTCGGAATCAGCCGCCGTTTCATCGAGGAAGCACCCCTCCCACTTCTCGGTGTGTGTCTCGGTCACCAGGGTCTGTGCGAGTTGTTCGGTGCCGACGTGGTGGTTGCGCCCGTCCCGATGCACGGCCGGATCTCGCTGATCGATCACGACGGTTCAGGCATCTTTGCCGGACTTCCGTCGCCGTTCCGAGCTGTTCGATACCACTCGTTGACCGTCGAGAATCTTCCGAATGCCTTCGTTCGCAACGCGTGGACCTCCGACGGACTGCTCATGGGCGTCCGACACCGGACCAAGCCGATGTGGGGCGTGCAGTTCCATCCGGAGTCCATCAGTACCGAGTTCGGCATCGATCTGCTCGCGAACTTCCGCGATCTGTCTGTCGGACGAACTCTGGATTCGGTGATCCGACACGAACCGGCGCCACAAACGCCCGACTTGCGACCGGCGATCAACTACGACGTCGACGACGTGACCCTCGACTTTGCCGTGGACCCGTCGGCGGCGTTTGCAGCACTGTTCGCCGACGGCCCCAATGCGTTCTGGCTGGACCGCGCGGCAACTGCGGAGCCGAGTGCACGCTTTTCGATTCTGGGCGATTCCGCGGGGCCGCTGGCCGAATTCATCACGTATGACGTCCAAGCCGGGGTGCTGACGGTCAGCCGAAAAGGCTTGCCCGACGAGCACATTCGAGTTCCGTTCTTTGACTACTTGGACGCGCAACTCGCGACGCGCTTCGTACCCTCGCATCCGGAACTCGACTTCAACCTCGGTTACGTGGGCTACCTCGGCTACGAACTGAAAGCGCAGACCGGAGGAAAGCCAGTCCATCCGGCACCCACTCCTGATGCCGCCCTGGTGTTTGCCGATCGTGCCGTCGTCATCGATCACACTGCCGGCCGCACTCACGTTTTGAGGTTGCGTGAGAAAGTCCGCGACGCCGGCCACGACGACTGGCTCGAATCGACCATCGACACCCTGGCGCGGATCGGCGCGGACCTGCCGGAACGCACCCCGGTTCCACTGATCAGCGAGACGGTCTGGACACAGGCTCGACTGCGGCATGATCGCGATCAGTACCTGTCATTGATCGGTACGGCCCTCTCGGAGATACGGGCAGGTGAGTCTTACGAGGTGTGTCTGACCAACATGGCGAGCGTCGACGAGACGATCGACGCGCTGCGGGCGTTCGAGTACCTGCGCTCGATCAATCCGACGCCGTACAGCGCGCTGCTCGACTTCACCGGCATCTCGGTCGTTTCGGCCTCACCTGAGCGGTTCCTACGTGTCGACGCGGACGGCAACGTCGAGTCCAAGCCCATCAAGGGCACTCGCCCGCGTGGCGTAACCCGGGCGCGAGATGCTGCCCTTCGGCAGGACCTGCTCGACAGCGAGAAGGACCGCGCCGAGAACCTTATGATCGTCGACCTCACTCGCAACGACCTCACTAAAGTCTGCGTTCCGGGAAGCGTCCACGTTCCGAGGCTGTTCGCGATCGAGTCGTACTCGTCCGTTCATCAAATGGTGTCGACCGTGCGTGGACATCTGAGTCCGGGATCGTCGGCAGTGGACTGTGTCCGGGCCGCTTTCCCCGGTGGATCGATGACCGGCGCCCCGAAGGTACGGACGATGGAGATCATCGACCGCCTCGAATCCGGCCCGCGCGGGGTCTACTCCGGATCGATCGGGTACTTCGCCCTCGGTGGCGCCGCGGACCTCTCGATCGTGATCCGGTCGCTGGTCTGCACCGAGAGCGGCGTGACCTTCGGAATCGGCGGTGCCATCACCGCGTTGTCCGACCCGGAAGAAGAGTTCGACGAGACCACGGTCAAGGCGTCCACGCTGCTCCGTGCTCTCGATGCGGTGTCCTCTCGAGTTCTCGAGTACGGCGGGTAGAACCCGCCATGTCGGCGGCATCAGGGACTGCGACGGTGGTCGGCGGTCAGGGTGCCGTCGGAGCCATGTTCGTCGAACTGCTTCGCGCCGAAGGCTTGACGGTCACCGTCGTCGACCCAGCCGGCAGCGATCCTGACGGAGATGTGGTCGTCGGAGACATCACGAAACCCAGTAACCGGGTCCTCGCGCACGTGCAGTCCTCGAGCATCATCGTGCTCGCGGTTCCCGAACAGGTCGCTCTAGCCGCACTACCGAGCCTTCGAACATCCGGCGCTCTCGTTGTGGACACGCTGTCGGTCAAATCGCGGATGGACGCAGCAATCGCCGACGCCGGCCGAGAAGGGGAGTTCCTCGGACTCAACCCCATGTTCCGCCCGTCGCTCGGCCCTCGCGGTCGATCCGTAATCGCAGTGCCGTACGTCGACGGTCCGGAAACCAGAAAGTTCCTGGACGTCGTGCGCTCATGGGGAGCGTCGGTCGCGGTGATGGACGCCGATCGTCACGACCGGTTGGCCGCAGCTACCCAGGTTCTGACCCACGCGTCGGTGCTGGCTTTTGGCGTTGCCCTGGCCGAACTCGGAGTTTCCGCGGACGAACTCCTCGCGGTCGCCCCTCCCCCGCATCGGACCTTGCTCGCGCTCCTGGCGCGTGTAGCCGGCGGCGAACCGGAGGTGTACTGGGACGTACAAGCGGGCAATCCGTATGCAGGTGCGACACGAAAAGCACTGTTCGATGCCACCTCACAGGTGGACACGGCGGCCGAGGCCCTCGGCGACTTCACGACTCTGATGAAAACCGCCGAGGCAGCGCTCGACGATCGCTCCGGCGAATTGAACGCGGAGTGCCAGAGCTTGTTCGATCGCATTGCCGAAGGGCACAGAGAGACTGCCGAAGGGCACAGAGAGTAGGGCACGATGAGACCTGGAGTGAGTCCGCCCAGCCTGCCGGATTACGACGCCTCCGATCCTGTCGAGAGTGCGATCGTCAACCGGCTTGCGAGCAATTGGGCACGCCGGGCGACAGTGAAAAAGGCGGAGCCCGAACTCGACGACCTCTTCGACCCCTCGCTGTCCGACTACCCCGAAGCACTTCTCCCCTTCGCGGAGCATCCGAACTACCTGGCATTGCGTCCCGAGCAGAAGCAACGCCTACAGGCCTGGGCATGGATCGCGTTCAACAAGAACGTCATGGACATCGAGAAGTACGTCGTCAATCCCGGGTTCGATGTTCTCGCTGAAGACCGTCTCGGCGTCGGACTCGGGGATTGGGCTACAGTTGCCGTCAATCAGGCGATGGTCGACGAGCAATATCACACGCTCATGCATTTCAACGCCAGTTCAGCGACCCGTCGAGGCAGGGGCTGGGCGCTTCCGTCGAGGGCATTACCCGACGTGTCGACGGTCCGTACCCGCGCGCAAGCCCTGAACGCTGCCGACGGGCCGCGCAAAATCGCGCTCACCGAGTTGGCGTTCATGACCGTCGCCGAGGTGTCGATCACCGCTTACCTCGACCTTATCTCGGACGATCCGGGCGTGCAGTCGACCAACCGCGCGACGATTCGGTTGCACGCCCGCGACGAGTACTGCCATGCCTCGATTGCCGGGGAATTGGCCGTACTGGTCTGGGATTCCCTGGATGGTGGAGATCGCAGCTATCTGCTGAAAGGCTTCGAGAGCGCCATGCGCGCTTTCAGCGGCACCGACTTCGGCGCGTGGCGAGCAATCATGGAAATTGAAGCCGTACCCGGCGGACAGAAGATGCTCGACGATGTCGGATCGGAACCGCGCAACAAACTGTTCGTGCAGGACTACAGCGGTATCGAGAGGTTATACAGAACCTTGAATCTGGACAGGATGTAGCTGACTCTCACGAATCCACGGGCATAGTGCGAGCACCGGAACCTGACAGCAGTTTCCGCCATGACAGCCGATCGGTTTGCCGGTCGTACATCCGGTACGCCGGCCACAACAGAGCATGCAGAATTGACGACTTGAGAATCATCAGACGCAGTCGTGCAGTCATAGCCTGGTGATACTCGAGCGTTGTGACCGAAGCCTTGTTGTATGACAGAAACTCGATGGGTCCAGTCTCTCCCCTTCGGCCGGAGATTTCACTCCGCATGTCCAGGTCGGTGCCGAACTGCATACCTGCCTTCACCAGGCACAGCGACAGATCCACGTCTTCGTGAATGTCGGTGCGATCACTGACCTTGTCGCGGATCGAGCGCCACGACGTCGCCCGAATCGCCATATTCGAACCAGTCAGTGCGTGCGCCGCTTTGATTCCGTGGAAATCGCCACGGGCCTCGGCTTTGTTCACAGCCGCTCGTTGAAGACCTGAAAACGGTGACTCGTAAAACAACGAGAAACCGGTAACAGCATCAAGATCATGAGAAGCGAAGGAACTTCGAACCGCTCGCGCCCATCCTGGTGCGACGCGCGAATCCGCATCGACCCTACCGATGAATTCACCCACTGCGATGTCGAACCCGGCATTACGAGCATGAACAACGCCTTGACGCAGTTCGACAAGATATCGGACTCGAGAATCCCGCTGCTCGAAAGAACGCACGATTTCAGGGGTGCGGTCGGTGGAATTGTTGTCGACAACAATTATCTCGAGTATTTCGTCCCCTTGACGAGAGAGGGACTCCAAACACCCAGCGATGTAATCCTCCTCGTTGTACACGGAAACCACCACTGACAACGTGCCGATATCCATGAGCAGTAGGTTACATCGCCAGAGTGAGTCGACTTGATGATCGAGTCAGGGGTGCCCGTCGATCGAGTACGAACTCGTAGTATTCGACGAGCATTCAGCACGCGCGAATGACGGTTCACGGCTGTCGGCGACCCGAAGTTAGGCCCCGTACCGGGCACTGTGCGATATCGCACAGCCCAGTCGGTCGGCCTGACCTCGGCTTCTCGCCAAGCTGCACATTTGCATCTATCCCCACCGCGCGAAGGCCGGACCGAGGTTGTCCCTCCGGTAACATCCACTGTGCATCCGGAGATAGACGTACAAGGTTCCCCCAACCACTGGGGCCCTTACCAGTCACTCCGGCTCGGGCTACGACTTGCTCGAGAAAGGACACGGCCGAGAAGCCCTGTCCAAGCACAGCTCGGCCCGAACATCCATGCAGACAGCGGAGAATTGATGCCCTTATCGACGGACGCGGCGGTAGTCGTGGAGGACGTTCACAAGTCCTTCAAGGATGTGCACGCATTGCGTGGCATCAACTTCCAAGCTCCCAAGGGCACAGTGCTCGGCATCCTTGGACCCAACGGTGCAGGTAAGACCACCACCGTTAAGGTTCTTTCCACGTTGATTCGGCCTGACCGCGGCGTCGCAATGGTTGCCGGATACGACGTCGCTCGAAACCCAGCCGACGTTCGTCGTTCGATCATGATGACTGGCCAATTCGCCGCACTCGACGACGCCCTCACCGGACGCGAGAACATCGAACTGTTCGCTCGCCTGATGGGCCTCGATCGTGCATCCGCCAGGCAACGAGCCGTGGATCTTCTCGAAGAATTCGATCTCGTGGAAGCTGGGGGGCGAGCCGTTGCGGGCTACTCCGGCGGCATGCGACGACGCATCGACATTGCGTGCGGATTAGTGGTGAGACCAGAAGTCGTATTTCTCGACGAGCCGACGACTGGACTGGACCCTCGCAGTCGCCAGAGCGTGTGGAACCTCGTGCAGACTTTGAAGGAACAAGGCATCACGGTTCTGCTGACCACCCAGTACCTCGAGGAAGCTGACCTCCTCAGCGACAACATCATTGTCATCGACAAAGGATCTGTCGTCGCGGAAGGGACGGCCAACGAATTGAAGGCACGAACCGGCGCGAGCTTCTGCGAAATCGTTCCCGCCGAGGCAAGCTTGCTGGGGCCAGCAGCCAACGCGCTGGGTAATTTGGTTCCACCGGACTTCCGCTTCGATCTCGCAGTGGAGAACGGCCGAATTGCAATTCCCGCACCCCGTGGTTCTGCGACCCTTGCAGAAGCCCTGCGGCGTCTCGATCACGCACGGATACCACTCGCGGACATCGCCCTGCGCAGGCCTTCACTTGACGACGTGTTTCTTTCGTTGACGGGGCAGTCGCGTCCGAGCGAAACAAGCGATGCGACGTGACCACGACGACGAAGTACGCAACTCAAGATCTTGCCTTGAAACAGGTAGGTCAACGGTCCATCACGGTGCCAAATGCAGCTCGCATCGGACGCCATCGTCGTCCGCAGCCGTCCGCGGTCACACAGTGGTGGACCCTCACCGGCCGTACCGTTCGCGCAATGATTCGCCGGCACGAATTGCTCGTGGCAATCGTCGCGCCATTGATCTTCACGGTCGGCTTTTACCTGCCCCTCAGGTTCGTAATGCAGCTGCAGGGAATCAATTACGCACAGTTCTTGATGCCGATCATCGTCTTGCAGGCGATGGCCTTCACTTCGATCTCAGCGGCGCAGATGTCGGCGACCGAACGCATCACTGGCTTCAGCAGTCGGATGCAAACCATGCCGGTCTTCGGCCCGGTTCCACTGTTTTCGCGGATGAGTAGTGGATTCCTCCGGTCCGTCGTCTCACTGACAGCAGCTGTGATCTACGGATACGCGATCGGATTTCGCTTCGTCGGTGGTCTGTCACAGGCTGTGCTCTTCTGCGTGATCGCGTTGACTTTCAGTACGTGTTTGTCGCTCGGTGGTGATGCAATCGGCTCGCTGTCGAAGAGCCCGCAAGCAACCAGTCAGGCATTGACACTTCCCCAATTGATCCTCGGAATGCTCTCGTGTGGATTCGTTCCGGAGAGCGGATTCCCGGAATGGATCCGGCCGTTCGTACGCAATCAGCCCGTATCTCAGTTCTCCTACGCCATGCGAGACCTGGCTGCCGGCACCCTCACGCCGAATACGTTGGTGCCAGTTGCGGCTTGGTCGATCGGTTTGATAGCGGTATGCGGGCCACTCGCATACTGGGCAAGTACGAGGCGAGCGTGATGAGTTCTCTCGAGAAGCGTGAGGAGATACGCAGTGGGAGGGCGCTCGCGTTCCCTCTTCCCAACGCGGCACTACCCGAGAACTCGGCCAGCGCGCTCTGGACCCACAGCCTTATTCAGGCGAAGCGGCTTCTGATCAACTGGGCGCGCGATCCTTCAACGACTGTTCAGGCGCTCGTTTATCCCGCGTTGACCTTGATCATGTTTCGCGTTGTTCTGGGAAATTCCATCACAGCTGCCACCGGGCAGCCGAGTATCTATGGGACTGTCCCGCTCATCATTCTCGTGGGGGCGATGTTCGGTTCGATCGCCAGCGCAGTTGGCTTGCGGGGCGAGCGGAAGAGCGGTCTGCTCGGTCGATTCTGGACGCTGCCCGCACACCGAGCATCGGGCCTGGTGGGCCGAATGATCGCTGAAGCCGTTCGAGTTCTACTGACCACGATCGTCATCATCGGCGTTGGTTATGCCGTCGGCTTCCGGTTCACTCAGGGCCCGCTTGCGGCAGTGGCAATGATACTTCTACCCATCGCATTCGGCATTGGGTTCGCGGTAATGGTCACGGCTCTCGCCACGATGTCGGAAAATGTCCCGCTCGTCGAATTGGTTTCCATTGGGTGCACCTTGTTGATGTTCTTCAACAGTGGTTTTGTCCCGACAATGGCATATCCGGTCTGGCTTCAACCCGTTATTGCCGCGCAACCGATGTCCGTCGCAGTCGACGCTATGCGCGGACTTTCGCTCGGAGGCCCGGTCCTGGTGCCAGTTCTGAAAATGCTTGCCTGGTCAGCGGGAATGATCGCTGTATTTCTATATCCTGCGATTCGGGGTTACCGCCGGGCTGCGGAGACTTCATGACAGACGCATCCAGCGAGTGTGGCCTAATACCAGAATTTGAATATCTAAATACGGTAACAGTCCACAAACAATAACCGACTCAATTCTCTGAATGCGAAAAGGTCGCAATCGACAATGAATCAACCGAAAGGTATGAGGTCTTGACGCGAAATTCCACGACCTGGCGACGCACCGTACAGATCGGTGTATTGGCCGTTGCCGGCTCACTGCTCACAGCCGGTCTCGCGCAGGCCACCCCCGCGCGCGTCGGTGGCGACTCATCCGAGACAGCGTCGACGGGCTCCTACATCAAATCCGTCGAGAAGGTCAATGACCGTCAGCTCGTCGTCAACGTCTATGCGGCGTCGATGGACAAGGACGTTCCGATTCAGGTGATCACCCCGGCCGACAACTCCGAACCTCGCCCGATCGTCTATCTGCTGAACGGTGCCGGCGGCGGAGAAGATGCCGCGACATGGGAACTACAAACTGATGTAGTCGATTTTTTCGCTGACAAGAACGTGAACGTCGCCACGCCTGTCGGTGGGCGTCTCTCCTACTACACCGACTGGGAGAAGGACGACCCCAAGGCCGGACGCAACAAATGGTCGACCTTCCTGGGCAAAGAATTGCCTCCATTGTTGAACGAAGAGCTGGGTAGCAACGGTAAGCAAGCCATCTCGGCAATCTCGATGTCCGGTACGTCGGTACTGAACTTGGCGATCGAGTACCCCGGTTTCTACAGTTCTGTTGCCGCCTACAGTGGCTGCGCACAGACCAGCGATCCCCTCGGACAAGCATTCGTCCGGACGACCACGGAATGGATCGGCGGCGTCGACGACATCACGAATATGTGGGGACCATTGGACGGACCGGGATGGGTCGAACACGATCCGCTCGTCAACGCCGAGAAGCTGCGTGGGACGCCCATCTACATGAGCACCGGAAACGGGCTTCCTGGAATTCCGAACGACACATTCCTCAACCCACGTCTGAGTGATGGTCGCGCATATACGGAGAACCAGATCATCATCGGCGGCCCGATCGAAGCAGCGACCAACCTTTGCACTTCGAACATGGCCAAGCGCCTGTATGAATTGAATATTCCGGCCGTTGTCGACTTCCAGCCGGTCGGGACCCACTCGTGGGGCTACTGGCAGGATCAGCTACACAAATCATGGCCGTTCATCGCCGGTTCGCTCGGAATCTGAGACAACCGCAGGAACATTCTCAACCAGCCAGCCTGTTCTTCTCGATCAAATGCGAGAAGAACAGGCTGGCTTTCCTCTATACCTCAGTCCGTAGGTACATGGCTTGCGGAATAGCTGACATCAACGAGGGCTTCGCCAGAAAAAGTGACTGAAGTGATCGAAGTGTGAGCCACATCGCGTTCATGCTGTCGACGCCACAATGATTCGCTCCTCAACGAACGCCGCAAGGTACAGATGGGCAGCTCGTGACTGAAGCACACGCCCTCCTTGCCCGCGCTCCGACGCCGAGCCGAATCCAGGGCAGCAGACATACGTCTGACCATCGATTTGTAGCTCTCCCCCCACGAAGGCGTCACTGGATTCCACGTTTTGAGCAGCAACCCGACCGACGGCTTCAGTCTCGGGTCTCCCGCTGCGATCCCGTCGAACCTTCCCTCCCACTCCACAAGATCTTTGTTCTTCTCGATGGGTAGATTCAACAAATCGGCCAGCGGAGTGGCAGTTTCAATCGCGCGTTCGAGCGGGCTGGAGAAGATCGAAGAGATTGGACGATCACCGAGAATCTCGGCGACTGCCTTCGCCTGGCGATTGCCCAATTCGGAAAGCGAGTATCCGG
Organism: Rhodococcus sp. IEGM 1318; assembly: GCF_033142465.1. NCBI lineage: Bacteria > Bacillati > Actinomycetota > Actinomycetes > Mycobacteriales > Nocardiaceae > Rhodococcus > Rhodococcus sp. IEGM 1318. The sequence goes on along the minus strand of NZ_JAWLSC010000001.1, from coordinate 401,253 downwards.
GTAGCCGGCCGTAAATTACATTCGACGGATTGAACACCTCTCCGTGACGTACAAAATGCACGACAGTGCGGCATTCGGCCGACCGAGCGACGGTTTCATCAGTCATGACGAGTGCTTCTCCTGCGTACGTAGATACTCGGCGACGATCGGCCCGATCAACTCGAGCTTGTCCGGATGCATCATCGACGTGTGATTGCTGTCGATATCGATGTCGGTGATCTGTCCACCGATCACCGACCTCCATTCGTCTGTCACTGTGAAGTCCATGTCCATGCCCGCAGCTGCCCGGAACATCACCACGTCGCCATCATATTTGCGCGGCTCATACCCAGAGATCAATTCACCACTCGCCGAAGCGAAGTCGTAGAGCGCGCCAATCTGTGCCTCAGTCATGAACGACACCGAGTCCAGCGTTTTACCGATGGCGATGATCTGGCTGCGATCAAGAGAATTGACGTCGACGCCTTCGCCGAGTTCCACTCCCCAACTAGCTGCCATGTCACGGGTGTTCTCCAGAGCTACGTCATCGTCGACCTCCCTCGGATGACGAGGATCGACCATGAACAGAGAGACCTCGAAACCTTGCTCGCGTAGAAGAACTGCACATGCGTGGCCGATGAACCCTCCAACGGAGTGGCCGATTATGTTAAACGGTCCAGTCGGATTCACATCGATCATCTCACGCACGTAGCGGTGCGCTAGCTCGTCTACCGAGGTCGGTAATGCCCACTCCTCTGTCATTACGGGAGTTTGCAGGCCGTAGATCGGTGTATCGGCCTCTAGGTACGGAGCGAAGCCCGAGGCCTTCCATGCCAGACCACTCATTGCATGGATATAGAAGAGCGGTGGCCGCTGTCCTTCGATGCGAACCGGGAAGAGTACGCCGATCGCATGATCGTCCGGTGTCGCCGAACCTGATTCCCTAGCCTTTTCGATCCTGGCAGCGAGTAATTCGGGCGTCGATGCACCGAACAGCATGCGCACCGGAACATCCAAATCGAGTGCGCTGCTCAAGTTGGCGGTCAATCTCATCGCGATGAGGGAGTTGCCACCCAACTCGAAGAAATCATCATCCAACCCCACCCGATCAACACCCAACACACCCACAAACGCCGACGCCACCACCAACTCCACCGACGACACCGGAGCCCGAAACACCCGAGCCTCGAACACCGGCTCCGGCAACAACGCCCGATCCAACTTCCCCGACGAATTAAGAGGAAACGCATCCAACACCACCACAGCAGCCGGAACCATATAACCCGGAACCCGCTCCCCCACAAACCCCCGCAACACCGACACATCCACAACCGACCCCACAGCCGGCACCACATACCCCACCAACTGATCACCCATCACCGACCCACGCACCACCACCGCAGCCGACAACACCGACGAATGCGACACCAACGCCGCCTCGATCTCCCCCAACTCAATCCGCTGACCACGAAACTTCACCTGAAAATCAGTACGACCGATGTACTCCAGATCCCCCACAGACGACCACCTCACAAGGTCACCCGTCCGATACATCCGCTCACCCGAACCGAACGGCGACGCCACAAACCGATCCGCACTCAAATCCGGACGACCCACATACCCCCGAGCCAACTGCACACCCGACAAATACAACTCACCCGCAACACCCACCGCAACCGGCCGAAGACGCGAATCCAACACAAACACCCGGCAATTCCACTCCGGCACACCAATCGAGACCACCGACCCCGACCCAGCAGCCGTCACATCCGCAAACGTAAACGACACCGCCGCCTCAGTCGGACCATACAAATTATGCAACCGCGCCGACGACACCAACCCGAACTCACGCACCGCCTCCACCGGCAACGCCTCACCAATAACCAACACATCACGCAACGAACCCAACAACCCCGGATCCACCAACGACGAAAACGTCGACAACATCGTCGGAACAAAATCCGTCACCGACACACCCTGATCATCAATCACCGACGCCAAATACCCCGGATCCCGATGACCATCAACCGACGCCAACACCAACACCGCACCCACCCGCAACGGCATGAAAAAACCCCACAACGACACATCGAACGTCGTCGCCGTCTTCTGCAAATACACATCAGACGACGTCAAGCGATACTCGCCCTGCATGAACTCCAACTGATTCACAATCGCCGCATGCGAAACCGCCACACCCTTCGGCCGACCCGTCGACCCCGACGTGAAAATCACATACGCCGTATTCGACGCCCGCAACGGCGACAACCGATCCACATCAGAAACCCGCGCACCCGAAAAACCAGACACATCAACAACATCCACACACACAACCCGACGACCCGACACCGTGAAACCATCACGCTCCGTCGACACCACACACACCGGATCAGCCGAATCCAACACATACTCATTACGCGAGGACGGCGCATCAGGATCCAACGGCACCCACGCCCCACCCGCACGCACAATCGCATACAAACCAACCAACAAATCAACCGACCGCCGAACAGCCAACCCCACCAACGACTCCGGCCCAACACCCAAACCAATCAAATAACGCGCAAACCTATTAACCCTCTCATCGAACTCCCCATACGAAAGCACCACATCCCCACACACCACCGCACGCGAACCCGAACAAACCCCCACCACCGAATCAAAACCATCCAACAACAACCCACCCACAACCGGACGAGACGTGTCATTCCACGACTCGAGCACCAAAGCACGCTCAGACACAGTCATGACCTCGACGTCACCGACCGCAGAACCGGGATCTGCGACCATCGCGCGCAGTATGCGGACAAACCGATCAGTGAAGGCGGACACGGTCGAGGCATCGAACAGATCCGTGGCGTAGAGCCAGGACAGCGCGATCCCCGCAGCATCCCCCGACTCGTTTTCCCGTGGAGCTGCGGTCAATTGCAGATCGAACTTCGCGATGTCGACGCCCGCGTCGAATCCGGAGACACGCAGTCCGGGCAATTCCAGTGCGTCGTCGGCCATGTTCTGGAAGAACAGCGCAACTTGGAACAACGGGTGGTGCGCTTGGGATCGTGCCGGGTCGAGCACTTCGACAAGCCGCTCGAATGGCACGTCGGCGTTGGCAAAAGCCCCCAGATCGATGTCACGCACATGGTCGAACAAATCGGAGAAGCTTGCTCCTGGATTCACGGCCGTGCGCAACACCAGGGTGTTTACGAACATGCCGATCAGATCGTCGAGTTCGGGTTCCCCTCGTCCAGAGATTGGTGAACCGATCGCCACGTCACCGCTGCCGCTCGACCTTGCCAACAGGACCGCCAGCGCCGCATGGACGACCATGAACAGTGACACGTTGTGGTCAAGTGCGAGTTGCTCGAGGGCACTGTGCAATTCAGCGTCCACGTCCGAACGGTGGACGCCGCCTCTGGTGGAGAGAATTGGGGGTCGTGGACGGTCGGCCGGGAGTTCGATCTTCTCCGGCAGGTCTTGCAAAGTCGTCTTCCAGTACGCGAGCTGCTCGGACATCAACGATGTCGGATCGGAATCCACGCCGAGAACCTCACGCTGCCACATCGCGAAGTCTGCGTACTGCACCGGCAGCGGTGTCCACTCCGGACTCCGGCCGTCCACACGCGCAAGGTAGGCGAACGCAACGTCCCGAACCAACGGCGCTACGGAAACGCCGTCCGCGGAAATGTGGTGAACGACCATCGCCAGGACGTACTCGGACGGATCCGTCTGGAAGAGCTTGACCCGCAACGGAACTGCCGAGCTGACGTCGAATCCGGCGGTGACGAGCGTCAACAGTTCGCCGAGAAGTGCCGAATCGGCCAACGGAACGGGATCGAGGTCGATGTCTGCGTTCGATTCCGGCAGAATCTGCTGATAGCCCACACCGTCGATTCCTGGGTAGACAGTACGAAGGACTTCGTGCCGAGCTAGGACGTCACCGACCGCTGAGGCGAGCGCATTCGTGTCAAGCTCACCACTCAGGCGGAGGACGATCGGAATGTTGTTGACAGCAGATTCAGAATCGAACTGGCTCAGGAACCACATCCGTTGCTGCGCCAGCGACAACGGCACATGTTCCGGACGAATCACCGGCGCAAGCTGTACTCTGACAGACCCCTCCGCCTCGGCTTCGATTCGGGCAGCCAATGTTTCGACCGTCGATACCTCGAAGAGGGTTTTCACCTGAATGCGTGTCCCGAACGCAGCTCCGAGACGTCCAGCCAGCCTTGCTGCAACAAGTGAGTTGCCGCCGAGCTCGAAGAAGTCGTCTTCGGCACCGACCCTCTCGACTCCGAGCAGGTCGGCGAAGGCCGCTGCCACGAGTACCTGTGCAGGCGTTGATGGTTCGCGGTACGTACGCGAGATGAAGATCGGCTCGGGAAGGCTGTCGGTGTCCAACTTACCCACTGGGGTGAGAGGAATCCGGTCGATGACCATGATCGATGCAGGCACCATGTGCCGCGGAAGAACGGCCCGAGCGCTGGCGGTCAACGACTCTGGGTCCAGGTCGACGTCGGCATTCGCCATGACATACGACACCAGCGCGGCGTCACCTGAGGAACCGGTGATCGCGACGGTGGCGACGAAGTCGACTCCGGGTTGGGCGGCAAGGACGGCATCGATCTCGCCCAGTTCGATCCGGAAGCCGCGAATCTTGACCTGTGAGTCCCCCCGCCCGAGATATTCGAGGTCGCGCTCACCACCGGTCTGATCGGTGGCTCCGCCATCGCCGCCGGTGCGGATCCACCGCACGGTATCGCCGGTCCGGTAGAGCCGCTCCCCGGCGCCGCCGAACGGATTGGCGACAAAACTTGCCGCAGTAGTTGCGGACAGGCCGTTGTACCCGCGGGCAAGGTGGGTGCCCGACAGGTAGAGTTCGCCGGCGGTTCCGGTGGCGACCGGCTGAAGTCGAGAATCGAGGACGAACACGCCGACACCACGGACGGGACCACCGATCGTCACGGGACGATCGACGGTCAACTCGGCGATGTTGCTGGCGACGGTGGCTTCCGTGGGTCCGTATGCGTTGAAGAACCGTCGGCCGGGTGCCCAGGTGGACAGCAGCGCGGGTGAACACGCTTCACCGCCGACGACCACCACGGCGAGATTGTCGAACTGGTGGGCGCCGTCAAGGGAAATCGAACCCAGCGCTGCCGGGGTCACAAACGCGTGCGTGATCTTTTCCGACACCAGGAGTTCCGCGAGTTCGTCACCGCCGAACATATCCGGACGCGCGATCACCATCGTCGAGCCTGCACCGACGGCGAGCAGCAGTTCGAGCACGGAAGCGTCGAAACTCGGCGAAGCAAAATGCAGTGTCCGCGACGTAGAGGTGAGCGCATACCGTTCGACCTGTTCCGCGCACAGGTCTGCAAGCCCGGCGTGGGTGACGACGACGCCCTTGGGCCGTCCTGTCGACCCCGAGGTGTAGATCACGTATGCCGGATGATCTACGCGAAGGGTTCGGACGCGTTCGGTATACGAGACCGGATCCGGGGAGATACCGGCCAACTCGGCCGTCAACACAGCGCCGTCCACTTCCAGCCAGTGGACGCTGCGGGGACGGTCGATAGCGTACGCGGCCGTGGTCAGCCCTATCGAGGCTGCAGAATCGGTGATCATGTGTTCGACGCGGTCGGCAGGATAGCTGGGATCGACCGGCACGAAAGCTGCGCCAGTCTTGGCCACCGCCCACACCGCACAGACCGACTCGACGGAGCGGGGAATCGACACCGCCACCCGGTCCTCCGGCCCGATTCCGCGGCTGATGAGCAACCGAGCCAGACGTGAGGACAGCGCGTCCACTTCGGCGTAAGTGAGGGTTTGACCTCCGAATGTGATCGCCGGTGCTGCTGGGTTGACGTCCACTGCAGCTGCGAGTGACTGAGGCAGCAATGGCACCCGCGCGCGCCTGGTGCGTGCCGGTCGTTCGTTCCGGCCGGCGCGAGATGTCTTCCGCCGGGTCGCGTCGTCAGTACTCATACGACCGCCACCTGCGGTCGAACGGTGTGTACGGAGACCCAACGCTGCATCGAGCAACTCACCTTCGCGTCATACTTCTGAACTGTCACTACCGGTCTGTCCAGACTGGACGCCGGGGAACCCACAATTGCATCAGGGGGTTCCCCCAACACATCCAACCCTTACCGCCCATTGTTACAGCCGGTAACACCGATCCGGGCAACGGCACGATCACCTATGAATTCGGCCACTGGCACGGTCGCCGACGGAGCCCGATCTCACCACTCGAGTAGTTCGCCCGTTGCGAGGACGTACTCGAGATCGGGTAAGTCGGTTCGGTCGACGGCCGAGCGGACCTCGTCCGGAAGCACCACATGCGTCACCCAGTCGTCAGCAAGTGAGTCTTCGATTGCCTCGTCGTCACCGAGGATGACGACAGCCGCTCCGGCTGACGCCGCCAGGAGGACTGCAACCGAGTGCTCCGGCGAGCCGACCGCGCCGGCGAATGCCAACCTCGACTCGAAGTCGACGGAATACCGCTTACGCAGCTCCGCCAGAGAGTCCGACAGGTCGCCGTACGTCAGCACTCGGTCACCGTCGACGATCGCCGGATCGTCCGCCATTGTCGACCGGGCGCGATCGACGTAGCTGATCGGACGCTCCGACATCGTCACCAGCCGGGACTCGATCTCCGGTGACGTCAAGAGCAACGTCGAGGTGTCGGAGTCATTCGACAGGGTCAGGCTTGACGGATCCGACGGATGCGCCCCGGTAACGGCTGCGCCGGTCTTCACCACAGACCAGTAGGCGATCACGGCATCGACACCACCACCGATGGAGATCGCAGTGCCGGGACCTGCACCTTCCTCGATAAGCAGGCGAGCCAGACGCGAAGACTTCGCGTCGAGTGCCGCGTAAGCGGTCTCCTCGCCGTCTATTACCACCGCAGGCGCGTCCGGGTCGCTTTCCACGACGGAGGCGAGCAACTGAGGCAGCAACGTCGTGCTCGCGACTGCGCTGGCTTCGCGAACGCCGCCGGCGACCTCGGACTTCTCTGTGTCGGTCAGCAAATCGAGATCGCCGACCTGCCTAGTCGGATCTTCGGTGACCTGCTCGAGTACACGAACGAACCGCTGTGCGAACGACTCGACCGTGGTCTTGTCGAACAGGTCCTCGGAATACAGCCACAGGCCGGAGAGTCCGAGGCCGTCCGCTGCGGTGGTCAACGTGAGCTGAAGGTCGAACTTGGTGGTCAGGACTCCGCTGTCGACGGCGCCGATGGTCAGGTCTGCCAATGCAAACTCGGTCTGCGCGGTCGGTTCCAGCGACAGGACGATTTGGAACAGGCCCCCCGCCCGAGGCGGCAGCGCCTCCACGATTTCCTCGTAAGGAACATCGGCTTCGCCGAACGCGGCCAGGTCGACGTCGCGCACATGCGAAACGAGATCATCGAAGCGTGCACCGGCATCGACCGTGGTGCGAAGCGCGAGTGTGTTGACGAACATACCGACGAGATCGTCGAGGGCGCGCTCGCCCCTGCCGCCGACAGCGGTACCGATCGCGAAGTCGGAGCCTCCACCCAACCTCGAGATCAGGATCGCCAGTGCGGCGTGGATTGTCATGAACACCGTGGCGTTCTTGGCTCGGGCGATGTCGCTCAGTCGCGAGTGGACATCAGCGTCGACGGTGAACTGGACTGCCCCCGCTGCGGCGGACTGCACCGCGGGACGCGGTCGGTCTGTCGGCAAGCCGACATCGGTCGGCAGACCGTCGAGCGCTGTGCGCCAGAAGTCGAGTTGGCGCGCGGCGATCGTTCCCGCGTCATCTACCGATCCCAGTACATCACGTTGCCACAGCGAGAAGTCTGCGTACTGCACTTGGAGTGGGCTCCACGATGGTGCGCTGCCCCGGGTACGCGCTTCGTAGGCCACCATCACGTCGCGGGCCAGTGGCCCCATCGACTGCCCGTCGGCCGCGATGTGATGCGCGACGAGTACGAACACGTACTGATCTTCCCCGATCTGGAGAAGATCAGTACGTACCGGAACCTCCGATGACACATCGAATCCGGCGGTCGTCGATTCGACGACCTTCGTGTACATCTGCAGTCCGTCGTGGACCGCGGTCGGTTCCCCGAACATGGGCACGTCGTCGGCGCCGACGATCCGCTGCACCGGCCCCAGCCCGTCGGACGGGTAAAGCGTTCGCAGTGACTCGTGGCGCGAGATCACGTCACGCAGAGCGAATTTCAGCGCGTCGACGTCCAACTGTCCGGCCAGACGCAGCGCCATCGGGATGTTGTACGTCGAGGCGTCGGTGTCCATCTGGTTGAGCACCCACATACGCTGCTGCGCCAGTGACAGCGGAATGCGCTCGGGACGATCTTGGGCAACGAGCTGCTTTCGCGAACCGGTTCCGACGTGGACTTCGATCGCGCTCGCGAGTTCTTCGACTGTCCGGGTGTCGAACAGAATCCGTACGGGGACTGTGGCATCGAGGGATCGGCTCAGTCGTGCCGCCGCCCGGGTCGCGATCAATGAGTTACCACCGAGTTCGAAGAACTCGTCGTCGAGTCCGACCTGCGGAACCTCCAGCAATTCGGCGAATACCGTCGCCACGGCCTTCTCGGTGTCGGACACCGGCGCTCGATATACGGCGGAAGCGAAGACGGGTGCAGGCAGCCGAGCGGAGTCGAGTTTCCCGTTCACCGTGAGCGGCAAGGCGTCCAACAACACTGTCGCGTCGGGAACCATGTAGCCGGTGAGGAAGTCGGCGGCACTTGTGCTGACCGTGCTCGCGTCGAGGTCCGAACCGGCCTCGGGCACGACGTACGCGATGAGTCGATCGCCCAGATCTGCGTCCTTGCGGACGACGGCCACGGCACGGGCGACACCACCGACTCGGAGCAGGGCCGTCTCGACCTCGCCGAGTTCGATCCGGAAACCTCGAAGCTGAACCTGCGAATCGGAACGCCCCAGGTATTCGAGCTGGCCGGCGCGGTTCCAGCGAGCCACATCGCCGCTTCGGTACATCGACTCGCCGTGCGATGCAAACGGATTCGCGACGAACCGTCCGGACGTCAATCCACTCTGCCCCAGATACCCGCGCGCCAGTTGTCCGCCGGCGACGTAGATCTCGCCGGCCGTGCCGATCGCAGCGGGCTGCAAACGGTCGTCGAGTACGTACACCCGAAGGCCGTCGAGTGGTCGACCTATCAACGACGCCGTCGCGGTCTCCGCGCTCGCACGATCGAGCGGGAGATAAGAGACGTGCACCGTGGTCTCGGTGATTCCGTACATGTTGACCAGTTGCGGCGAGTCGTCCGGATGACGGTCGTACCACCGGGTCAGCTGTGCGAGATCGAGTGCCTCGCCACCGAAGATCACGTACCGGAGCGCAAGATCCGACGCGGTACCGTCCGATCCTCTGGAAACACGGTCCGCCTCCGCAAGCTGGTAGAAAGCAGACGGAGTCTGATTGAGCACCGTGACGCCCTCGGCGGTCAGCAATTGTCTGAACTGGTCTGGCGAACGCGACGTCTCGAAGTCGACGACCACGAGTACACCGCCGTGAATGAGCGGACCCCACAACTCCCACACCGAGAAGTCGAATGCGTAGCTGTGGAACAAAGTCCACACATCAGAGGAATCGAATGCGAATTCCGTCTGCGCGTTGGCGAACAACTCCACAACGTTCCGATGAGTGACCGCAACACCTTTGGGGCGGCCGGTAGATCCTGATGTGTAGATGACGTACGCCAGGTCTCTCGAACGCAAAGGCCGCACGCGGTCTGCGTCGGTCACGGGGCGGGAGTCGGCTGCGGCGTCCCGGGGCGAGACAGAAGGGCAGGGCAGTTCCCGCAGCGAATCCGGAGCGACGATCGCGCACACCGGAGACGCGTCGGCGAGGGTGTACGCGATCCGCTCATCCGGATAGCTCGGATCGATCGGCAGATACGCGGCACCAGACTTGACGACGGCGAGCAGCGCCACGACCAGATCGGCCGATCGCGGCAAGAGCACCGCTACCAGGTCCTCGGATCCAACTCCCGAATCGATCAGCGTGCGGGCCAAACAGTTTGCGCGGGAATCGATGTCCCGATAAGTCAATCGCTCGTCTCCGAAGACCACCGCAATCTCGTTCGGTGATCGGGTCACCTGTGCATCGAACAGTCCGGCCAGAGTGGTCGAGTCGTCGACGACCGCCCCGGGCGTGGCCCACCCTTCGAGTATCGCCCGGCGTTCGTCCTCACCGAGAATGTCGATGTCGCCGACTGCATTGGACGAATTGCCGACGACGGATGTCAGCACGGCGTTCAGTCGTGACACGAGGCCCGCAATCGTCGATTCGTCGTAGAGATCGGTGGCGTAGGTGACGGCGAAGGTGAGCCCGCCCGCCTGAGCCGGAGTCTCCCAGACCGTGAACTGCAGGTCGAACTTGGCCAGCGTCGGTGCAATGTCGACACCGGAAATGCTCAGGCCCGGAATCTCCACGGATCCGTGCGCACCCTGACCGAGATTCTGGAACGAAAAGCCCACCTGGAAAAGCGGATTACGCGCCTGCGACCGTTCGGGGTCCAGTGCTTCTACCAGTCGCTCGAACGGAACGTCAGCGTTCTCGAAACCGGCCAAATCGGTGTCCCGTACCTTCGACAGGAGTGCAGCGAACGACTCGCCGGGATCGACCTCGGTCCGCAGGACCAAAGTGTTGACGAACATGCCGATCAGATCATCGAGAGCCTGTTCACCTCTTCCGGCCGCTGGTGTACCGATCACGATGTCGGCGGTGCCGGACAGCTTCGCCAGCAGGACGGCCAGCGCACTGTGCAGAACCATGAAGAGTGACACATTATGCTCTCGCGCAACACGATTCAATGATTCGTGCATGTCCGCTTCGATATCGAAGCAGTACTCGGCACCGGAGTGTGAAGCGACTCGCGGACGCGGCCGATCCGACGGCAGGGTCAGTTCGACGGGCAATCCGTCCAGTTGCGACTTCCAGTATTCCATCTGTTTCGAGATCAACGATCCCTGATCGGACTCGACACCGAGTACCCGGCGCTGCCACAGCGCGAAGTCCGCGAATTGGATCGGCAGCGGCTTCCACGTCGGAGCGATTCCCTGCGACCTCGCGGCGTACGCCGAGACGACGTCCCGGACCAGCGGCCCCATCGAAAAGCCGTCACCGCTGATGTGATGGATGGCGAACACCAGAACGTACTGCGAGTCGGCAAGATCGAACAGACGTGCCCGGACCGGCACGTCTGCAGTGACATCGAATCCGGCGAGTACGTATTCCGCCACCCGGTCGGTGACGACGGACTCGTGGATACGTACTGGCGACAGATCAGGCAGTGCATCCGCGGTGTCGAGGACTCGCTGGTATCCGATACCGTCGACTTCCGGATATGTGGTCCTGAGAATCTCATGCCGCTCGAACAGATCACGAAGAGCTGCCTGCATGGCCTCGATGTCGAGATCCCCCGTCAACCGGATCGCGATCGGAATGTTGTCCACTCCGGACGCCGAATCGAATCGGTTCAGGAACCACATGCGCTGCTGCGCGATCGACAGCGGAACCAACTCAGGGCGCTCCTGTGGTTCGAGCGGCGGACGGCCGCCCCGCCCCACGAGCACGTCGATTCGCGCCGCGAGCGACTCCACTGTCGATGCATCGAACAGGATGCGGACCGGCACAGTGGTGTCGAGTGCATGCCCGAGTCGAGCGACGATCTGCGTCGCGATCAGTGAATTACCGCCCAGCGCAAAGAAGTCGTCGTCCAAGCCGACCTGCCCGATACCGAGGAGGTCGGCGAAAATACGCGCAACTTCGACCTCGACCACAGATTCGGGTTCCCGGAAGACCGCGATCTCGACCTCAGGATCGCGCAGTTGCTTCCGGTCGAGTTTTCCCGAGGCGTTGAGCGGCAGTTCGTCCAGAACAACATGTGCCGTGGGCACCATGTATGACGGAAGATGTTTCCCCAGTATCGATTCCAGTTCCAGCCAATCGATCAGAGACTCACCGGCCGCCGTCAGGTACGCGACCAGTTGATCGTTCCGGACGGCAACCACCACCGAACCGACCGACGGATGATCACGCAGGATCGACTCGATCTCCCCCAACTCGATGCGTAGTCCGCGTAGCTTGACCTGAAAGTCGGTACGTCCGATGTATACCAACTCACCCGACGCATTCCATCGCACGAGGTCTCCGGTCCGATACAGGCGTGAGCCGGCAGGTCCGAATGGATCGGCGACAAACCGGTCCGCGGTGAGATCCGGCCGAGCCACGTACCCCCGGGCCAACTGCACTCCCGCGAGGTAGAGTTCGCCCGCGACCCCGACGGGCACCGGATGCAGTCGTGAGTCGAGTACCAGAACGCGTGTGTTCCAGACCGGCGCGCCGATCGGCAGGGTGGTGGTGTCGGCGTCCGTCACCTCGTGGAAGGTGACGTCGACCGCGGCCTCCGTCGGTCCGTACAGATTGTGCAGTGCAGTTCCGGGAAGAGCCGTCCGGAACTGCGCGGCCACCTGCGGGGCGAGCGCCTCACCCGAGGCGAAGACTCGGGTAAGGGTAGAAGACCTCGTGACGACCGTATCCGCGAGGAACACTTCCAACATCGACGGCACGAAGTGAATGGTGGTCACTCGTTCGGACGCGATCAGCGCGGCCAGATAGGCCGGATCTCGGTGGCCGTCGACGGCAGCGATCGCCAGTCGAGCTCCGACTTGCAACGGCCAGAAGAACTCCCACACGGAGACATCGAAGGTAAAGGGAGTCTTCTGGAGGACCACGTCGTCACCGAGGAGGCTGTACTCGGCCTGCATCCAGATCAGCCGGTTGACGATCGCGCGGTGTGACACCGCAACGCCCTTCGGTTTGCCCGTCGACCCGGAGGTGAAGATCACGTACGCCGTGTTCTCCCCCCGCAGCGGGCCGAGGCGGTCCGCGTCGGTGACCGGTGCGTCGGAACAACCGGACAGGTCTACGGTATCGATCCTGACTACCAGCACTCCCTCAGCGTCGAATCCATCTCTCTCTGTGGTCAACACACAGATCGGAGCTGCAGTCGACACGACGTATTCGTTGCGCTCGACGGGCTGATCGGGGTCGATGGGCAGATAGCCGCCGCCGGCCTTGACTACCGCGTACATCGCGACGAGCAAATCGAAGCTTCGGCGAATGGCCAAGCCGACCAGGGTATCCGGGCCGACGCCTTCCGACACGAGTTTGCGGGCGAGTTGATTGACCCGCCGGTCGAATTCGAGATACGTCAGCTGATTCCCATCGAAGGTCAGCGCGATCGAGTGGGGAGAGCGGACGACCTGTTCATCGAACAGATCGACCAGCGTCACGTCGCGAACATCGTGACCGGTGCTGTTCCAGCGCTCGACGACCAGCCCCAGATCGGAGTCGCCGACGACGTCGACGTCCCCGACCGGCCCAGCTGGGGCAGCCGCGACCGCCGAGAGAGTCGCGGTCAGATACTGGACGAAGGAGGCCACCGTCTTACGGTCGAACAGATCCGTTGCGTAAGTGAAGAGTCCACGGAGTTCACCGTCATGCTCGGTGATCGTCAATTGCAGATCGAATTTCGCCACGGACGCATCGACGTCGAGGGCCGATACCGTGACGCCGTCGATGTCGGCCGATTCGTCGCTGCCCTGGGCGACGTTCTGGAACGTGAGCATGACCTGGAACAGCGGATTGCGTGACTGCGATCGTTCCGGGTTGATGATTTCGACGAGGCGCTCGAACGGCACGTCGGCATGCGCGAACGCTTGCAGGTCCGACTCACGCGTGCTGCGAAGCAATTCCGTGAACGACAGCGACAGATCGACGTTCGTCCGCAACACGAGTGTGTTGACGAACATTCCAATCACATCGTCGAGTTCCTGCTCACCACGCCCCGCGACCGGAGTACCGATCACGATGTCGGAGGTGCCGGACAGGCGCGCCAGCATCACGGCGAATGCACTGTGCACGAACATGAATCGCGAAGCCTGATGCTCACGCGCAATTCGGTCGAGGGATGCGACGACACCCTGCTCGATGGCAAATGGGTACTCTGCACCACCGTTCGTTGCTACGGCTGGACGTGGCCGATCGGTCGGCAGGTCCAGCTGATCCGGGATTCCCGCGAGCCGGCTCTTCCAGTAGTTGACCTGGCCCGAGATGATCGAGTGCGGATCGTCCTCGCTGCCGAGCACCTCACGCTGCCACAGGGTGTAGTCGACGAACTGGACAGCCAGCGGCGACCAGGACGGCGCACGCCCGTGCGATCGCGCGGCATACGCTGTCACCACGTCGCGTACCAACGGCACCATCGAGAAACCGTCTCCGCTGATGTGATGGACGACGAAGACAAGCACGTACTCATCGTCGGCAAGTTGGAAGAGCGCGGTACGCAGCGGGATCTCGACCGTGACGTCGAATCCGGGCTGGATCAGCTCCCGCACACGGAGTTCCACAGCCTCAGCCGGAACTCGAACCGGTGACAGATCGAGATCGACTGCCGCCGAACCGAGAACCTGCTGGTAACCGACGCCGTCGATCTCGGGATAGATCGTGCGTAGGCTTTCGTGACGGTCGATCAGGTCCCGCACGGCCCCCGCCAGAGCCGCCGTGTTCAACGGACCGGTCAACCGCACGGCGACCGGAATGTTGTCGACCCCGGATTCCGGCTCGAACCGGTTGAGGAACCACATTCGCTGCTGCGCCAACGACAGCGGAACTCGCTCGGGACGCTCCTGCGGGACGAGAGGCATCCGCCCCGCGTCGCCGGTGTGAGTGCTCAGTCGTGCGGCCAGGGCCTCGACCGTCGACACGTCGAACAGCAGTCGTACCGGCACTACGGTGTCCAAGGACTGACCGAGCCGTGAGACAACTCGCGTGGCAATCAACGAGTTGCCGCCAAGTTCGAAGAAGTCGTCGTCGAGACCGACCTGAGCTACACCCAGAACATCCGAAAAGATCTGGGCCACAGTTTCTTCGACCACAGTGGTCGGAGCGCGGTATGACAGCGTCGCGAACGTCGGCTCGGGCAGGGCACGCCGATCGACCTTTCCGTTGGCGTTCAATGGAACCGTCTCGATCGCCACAAACGCGGACGGCACCATGTATTCAGGCAGACGCGCCGCGACGGTCGAACGTATCGCCGCGATGTCGACGTCGGCCCCGTGTGCTGGTACCAGATAAGCCACCAGGCGATCTCCGACCAGGCTGTCCTTGTGTACCACCACGACAGCAGCCGATACCGAATCGAGTGCCACCAGGGCCCCTTCGATCTCGCCGAGTTCGATTCGGAGTCCACGAATTTTGACCTGGAAGTCGGTGCGGCCCAGATAGTCCAGCTCTCCCGAACCGTTCCATCGGACCTGGTCTCCGGTACGGTAGAGCCGCGAGCCTGCCGACCCGAACGGATTCGCCACGAACCTCTCGGCAGTAAGGTCGAAGCGTCCGCCGTATCCGCGGCTGACTCCCACACCTCCCACGTAAAGCTCACCGACCACTCCGGCCGGGACCAGCTGCAGGCGCGAATCCAGCACGTAGAGTTCGATATTCGGAATTGGAATCCCGATGGGGACTCCGTTGACGTCTCCCGGTGCCGCCTCCTGGAAGGACACTACGTCGGAGGCCTCGGTGGGGCCGTAACTGTTGACGACGCGCACACCGGCCGCCATCAGATCTTTGAGCCGACCAACCTGAATGGGCTCACCACCGAGGAACACGACGTCGAGCGATTCGAGGACGCCGTCCACGTCGGCATCGACCAGTGCATCAAATGCACTCGGCGACATGTTCGCGACCTGGACGTCGTCGTCGGAGACGGCGCGAAGGATCTCGGCGGGGTCGAACCCCGCTGCGGCGACGTGAACACTGCCACCGCTGGTAAGCGGTCCCCACACATTCTTCTGCGTGAGATCGAAACTCGGTGACGACGCAACGACCACACCAGCGGCGTCCGGAAGTTCGGATCGGTACCAGGCCGTCGTATTCTCGATGCCCGCCATCGGTACTACCGTGGGCTTGGGCCGACCCGTCGAGCCAGAGGTCGAGATGACGTATCCCACGCGCTCACCTGCGCCCCGCTCACGCCAATGGTCCACCCATTCCGGAACAGAATCGCCGGATTCCGCCCCATCCGTGCTCTCAACCCGCAGCACTGGGAGCGCCGTCTGGACGCCGCCGGACGCGATCACCACGCGGGCACTGGTGTCTTCGAGCAGTGTATTCACGCGCTCGGTCGGCAACGTGGGATCGATTGGTGTGTAACCGGCGCCGGTCTTCCACACCGCGAGCATTGCCACTACCCACTGCCACGACCTGGGCAGCACCAGCGCAACCACGTCGTCCGCTCCCACACCCGCAGCGAGCAAGTCCTGAGAGAGCACCGACGACCGCGCATCGAGTTCCCCGTAGGTGAGGGTCCGATCATCGGCCACGACGGCAACCGTCGACCGGTCGCGACTGACATGCCGGGCAAAGAGTGCAAGTGGCGATCTGTCGCCGATCGACACACGCTGCCCCACCGACCAGTCGAGCACGCGGGCTGCCTCGCCGGCGCCGAACAGATCGATCTCGCCGACGAGAACGGCCGGATCGGCAGCGACCGCACCGAGCAATACGGACAGCCTGGAACCGAACGTCTCGATGGTCGAGGCATCGAAAAGGTCACGCGCATAATCGATGACGACTGACAGCCCGCCGACCTCGATGTCTTCCCACACCGTGAACTGGAGGTCGAACTTGGCGACTGTGGACTCGAGCTCGAAACCGCTTACCTCGAGGCCGCCGAGCGTTGCGCCACTTAGTGTTTTCTGGCCGAGGTTCTGGAACGCGAGCATCACCTGGAACAGCGGATTGTGTGCCTGCGAGCGTGCCGGGTCGAGCACCTCTACCAGGCGCTCGAACGGGACGTCAGCGTTACCGAATGCATCGAGGTCTGCAATCCGTGCCTGGTTCACCAGCTCGTCGAATGTACTTGCCGGATTGATCTCGGTACGCAGCACCAGGGTGTTGACGAACATGCCGATGACGTCGTCGAGTGCGCGATCGCCACGACCCGCCACCGGGGTGCCGATCGCGATGTCAGTGGTTCCGGACAAACGCGCCAACAGCACGGCGATTGCGCTGTGCAATACCATGAACACCGTGGCCTTGTTCGCCTGCGCAATCGACTCGAGGCGCGCGAGTACGTCCGCACCGACAGTCATCGTGTGCGACGCTCCGCGATAACTCGCGACGGGCGGGCGGGGTCGATCCATCGGCAGGTCTAGCCGCTCGGGGAGCCCGTCGAGCTGCTGTGTCCAGTAATCGATCTGGCGCGATATCACCGATTCCGCGTCGTGCTCGCTGCCGAGGACTGTTCGCTGCCAGATCGAGAAGTCTGCATATTGCACGTCCAGCGGCGTGAATTCGGGTGCGCTGCCAGCCGCCCGACTCGCGTAAGCGGTCACGACGTCGCGCACCAAGGGGCCCATCGAGAAGCCGTCACCACTGATGTGGTGGACGACGAATACAAGGACGTATTCCGACGCGGCCACCTGGAAGAGCTTGACCCGCAACGGCACCTGCGAGGTGACGTCGAATCCCCCGGTGATCTCCGCGATGACACGCTCGGTGATCTCGGATTCGGCCACAGCGACCGGCGACAGATCGAGCTCCACGTCGGAGACGGTCAAGATCTGCTGGTAGCCGACGCCGTCGACCTCCGGGTACACAGTACGCAGGCTCTCGTGCCGCTCGACGAGATCATCGATCGCCGAACGGAGCGCAGCGGCATCGAGCATTCCGGTCAGCCGGAGAACGACTGGGATGTGATCGACTGCCGAGGTCGAGTCGAAGCGGTTGAGGAACCACATACGCTGCTGCGCAAGCGAAAGCGGGATCCGGTCGGGACGTTCCTGTGCAACGAGAGGAGCCTTCGTACCGCGGCCAGCAGAATCGCCTACGAGAGAAGCCAATTCGGATACCGTCGGAGCATCGAAGAAAGCTCGCATGTCGAGTTCCACGCCGAGTTCGGCGTTCGCGCGCGCCACCACTCGCGTCGCGAGCAGTGAATTGCCCCCGAGGTCGAAGAATCCGTCGTCGACGCCGAGGTCGTCCCGACCGAGCAGATCGGCAAAGATCGCAACCAACGTCTTCTCGACCGGCGTACTCGCTGCCCGGTATTCGACAACCTGCGCTGTGAACTCGGGCGCCGGCAGCGCCTTGCGGTCCAGCTTGCCACTGGCATTGAGCGGAAACGCCTCGAGTTCGACAAACAGCGACGGCACCATGTAGTCCGGCAGGCGTCCACCCAATTCACGTGCAAGAGCGTCGGTGTCGAGCACAACTCCCGATGAGGGAACCACGTATGCCACCAGATTGTCGCCCAAAGCCGCATCGGAGTGGACGAGAACGGCCGCTTGTGCGATTGCATCGTTGTCGAGTAGCGCTGATTCGATTTCGCCGAGTTCGATGCGCAGTCCCCGCAGCTTCACCTGGAAGTCGGTGCGGCCTAGGTACTCGAGCAGGCGGTCGGCGCCGGCACCGCGCCATCGGACCAGGTCGCCGGTTCGGTACATGCGCTCGCCGTCCGAGGTGGAATGCGCGACGAACCGATCCGCCGTCAGATCGGGGCGGGAGACATACCCTCTGGCCAGCTGGACCCCCGCGAGGTAAAGCTCGCCGGGGACGCCGGGAGGTACTGGACGCAGTGCGTCGTCGAGGACGAGTAGCTCTGTTTCGGCGACAGCACGGCCGATCGGAATGGAGACCTCGTCATGCGGTCCGGTTGCGTAGTACGTGACGTCGACGGCTGCCTCGGTCGGTCCGTACAGATTGTGCAGTTCCGCTGTGCTGACGTCGCGCAGCCGCGCGGCGGTCTGGGCGGGAAGCACTTCACCCGAGGCGAAAACGTAACGTAGCGAGGTAATCTCGGAAGCGCGCGGTTCAGCGACGAAGACCGCGAGCATCGAGGGGACAAAATGTACAACGGTGACGCCGTACTCGATCATCGTCGCTGCGACGTAGGCCGGATCACGATGCCCGTCCGGCTCCGCGATCACGAGGCAAGCGCCGACCTGCAACGGCCAGAAGAACTCCCACACCGACACGTCGAACGTAAACGGCGTCTTCTGCAGGATGACGTCTTCGTCAGTGAAGGGATATTCGCTCTGCCTCCATCGGAGGTTGGCGACGATTGCCTCGTGTGACACACCGACGCCCTTGGGCCTGCCGGTCGAACCCGACGTGAAGATCACGTACGCAAGATTGTCGGTGCGCAGCGGTGACAGCCGGTCACCGTCGGCAAGCGGCGCGCCTGAGTGCGCCGAGACATCGATGTCATCGATCCGCAGTACATCGACGTTTTCGGGAATGCCGACCGCGTCCGCTGACGTCGTGAGCACGAGGACGGGCGCGGCGACGTCGATCACATACGCCAGACGCTCAGCGGGATGGTCGGGATCGAGTGGTACGTACGCACCACCGGCCTTGACGATCGCGTACATCGCAACCAGCAGTTCGACGGACCGGCGGATACCCAGGCCGACGAGTGTGTCCGGTCCGACCCCACGGGTGACGAGCTCGCGGGCGAGCTGATTGACCCGGCGATCGAATTCCGCGTAGGTCGACGCCGTGGAGCCGAAGCGAAGGGCGACGGCATCGGGGGTACGGGCGACCTGCTCCTCGAACAGACTTACGAGAGTCGACTCGACGGCCGACGGAGCCTCGAAAGCAACGACGGAAGTCGCGTCGGCGATGAGCGCACCGACGACGGATTCGAGGCCACCCTCTCGTGTGGCGAGCAACTCCGGCAGCAGCGTGGAGATCACGACCGGTACGAGTGCGTCCGGGCCGAGCGCACCACCCATCGCGGAGTCGAGTGTGGTCAGTTCCGAGTGCAACCGTTCGTAGGTGACCTCGGCGTCTGCATGAACAAGCGCTGTCCGGTCGGGCTCCGCCTCGGCTACTGCAGCGATCAATCTCGGCAGGTCCTCGATCGTCAGCGACTGTGGTCCCGGCATACCGACGGACATCAACACTTCCTCCAACTGACGACAGCACGGCGCAGATCCAACGCACGACTGGTCGTACAGATCAACGCCCATGGGGCAAATACTGCATATTACCCGTCCGTACCGGAACCCTTCCCCAGCGTGGCCTGCGCGTCAGTTATCAAAGACTCGACGAGCGAGGTAATACCGTCGGCGCCCAGTGCCGGAAGAATGCCCGGAACCAGACCGTTCAGCGAGACCGAGACCAATGCGTCGGCACTGAGCGCCGCACCCATCGTCTGCTTCATCACAGCCAGTTTTTCGGCCAGCTGTGTGAAGGTCACTACGGTGTCACCGTGTGTGAAGGCAACCGCCGTCGGGTCTGCTGCGGCGGCCGCTGATGCGAGGTCCGGAAGATCGGCGGCGGTCTTCGGCTCGGCTGCCTCGATCAGCGCGCGTTCGAAGTCCGTCACGATGTCGATGGTCCGCAGAACCACCGTCGGATCTGCGGCAACGGCGTCGACCACGGCCCGCAACCTGGCCGCGAACAGTTCCATGGTTGCGGCGTCATACAGATCGGTTGCATAGGTGAATCGCATCCGGATATCGGACAGCGTACCGCCCTCGTCGAACTCCTCGATACCGGTGAGCTGCAGGTCGAACATCGCCGAGTCGAATCCGTCATCCACCGCCGACAGTTCGAGCCCTGGCAGCGCAAACGTGCCAAGTGCCATGTTCTGGAACGTGAGCATCACCTGGAACAGCGGTGAGTACGCCTGTGAGCGCTCACGGCCGACCTGCTCGACTAGACGCTCGAAGGGCACATCCGCATTTCCGAACGCCGCGAGGTCCTTCTCCTTCACCTGCTGCAGTAAATCGACAAACGTGGTTGCCGGTTTCACCTGCGTGCGCAACACCAGCGTGTTGACGAACATACCGACCAGGTCGTCCAGAACTCGCTCGCCACGGCCCGCCACCGGTGTACCGATCGCGATGTCGTTCGAGCCGCTGAGCTTGGACAGCAGCACCGAGAACGCGGCATGCACGACCATGAACACGGTCGAGTTCTGCTCACGCGCAATCTCCGCGATTCGACGCGTGGAGTCGGCGCCGAGAGTGAACAGGAAGTCCGCACCCTTCATCGACTGAGTCGGCGGACGCGGACGGTCCGTCGGCAGTTCCAGAAGTTCGGGAACGCCGGCGAGTTCCTGCGTCCAGTAGGCAAGCTGCGTCGACAGTTCACTGTCCGGATCGTCCTCGGAACCCAGGACGTCGCGCTGCCACAACGTGTAATCCGCGTACTGGACTTCGAGCGGAGCCCATTCGGGTGCCGCTCCCCCGGCTCGCGCCGTGTACGCGACCATCGTGTCCCTGATCATCGGTGCCATCGAGAATGCGTCGCCGCTGATGTGGTGGACCACCACGATCAGGACATGCTCGGTGGGCGTGATCTGGAACAGGCGAACGCGCAGCGGAACACCGGCAGTGACGTCGAAGCCCTGACCGACGACCTTCGCGACCTCGCCCCCAATCGTGTCTTCGCCGACATACAGCACGGCCATGTCGACAACGGCTGCCGACTTCGACTGAATCGACTGCGTCGGGCCGTCCCCGAGATCGGGATAGAACGTCCGCAGGATCTCGTGGCGAGCAACAAGGTCGGAGACGGCCGACTGCAATGCTGCGACGTCGAGATCGCCGGACATCCGGATCGCGACCGGGATGTTGTACGCGGCAGACCTTCGGTCGATCTGGTTGAGAACCCACATCCGCTGCTGAGCGAGCGACAACGGTATCTGCGACGGCCGTTCCTGTGCCACCAACTGTGCCCGCGAGCCGGAACCAGCATGTTCGAGCACCCGTGACGCCAGCAGTCCGACGGTCGACGCTTCGAAGATGATCCGCACCGGAATCTGGGCGTCAAGTGCCTGACCCAACCTGGCCACGACCTGTGTGGCGATCAGCGAGTTTCCGCCGAGATCGAAGAAGTCGTCGTCCAACCCGACTCGTGGCACGCCCAGGACTTCGGCAAACACCGAGGCCACGATCTCTTCGACCGGATTGCTCGGGGCACGGAACTCCGTTGCCTCGAATTCGGGTTCCGGCAGCGCCTTTCGATCGATCTTGCCGTTGATGTTGAGCGGCAATTCGCTCAGCACCATCAACGCCGACGGCACCATGTAACTCGGCAACTCGCGGACGATCTCCGCCTTCACGCTGTCGACGTCGATGCTGACCCCGGCCTGCGGAACAAGGTAACCGACCAGTCGATCACCTAGACGCGGATCGGTTTTCGCGACCACAACCGCGGCCTCCACCGACGGAACAGCTCTGATAACAGCTTCGATCTCACCGAGTTCGATGCGGTAGCCGCGGATCTTCACCTGGAAGTCGGCACGATCGACGTACTCGAGTTCACCGCCACTGCGCCAGACAACGAGGTCGCCGGTGCGGTACAGACGTGAGCCCGGTTCTCCGAAGGTGTTGGCGACAAAGCGTTCCGACGTCAGGTCGGCGCGGCCGTGATATCCACGAGCCAACTGGGTTCCGGCAAGATACAGCTCTCCGGTCACTCCGATCGGGACCGGGTGCAGGCGCTCGTCGAGCACATAGACCTGTGTGTTCCATTCCGGAGCGCCGATCGCGACCGACGAGGTATCGCTCTCGTCCACGTCGTGCGCGGTAACCGACACCGCGGCCTCGGTCGGACCGTACAGATTCACCAGCGCTGCACCCGACATCTTGCGGAACTCTGCCGCGGTCGCCGCTGGCAATGCCTCACCGATTGCAAGGACTCGCTCGAGCGACTGAGGAAGAGCACCGTCCGCCGCCGCGGTCAGCATCGAGAGCATCGACGGCACCGCGTGCAATGTCGTCACCTTCTCCTGGGCCATGAGCGCCAGCATGTAGTCGGCGTCCTTGTGTCCGTCCGGGTCGGCGATGACCAGGCGTGAACCGGAGGTCAACGCCGACCAGAACTCCCAGACGGAGAGGTCGAAGGTTGCTGCGGTTTTGAGCAGCATTGCGTCAGTCTGGTCGAGACCGTAGCGATCACGCTTCCACAGAAGCTGATTGACGATCGCGGCGTGGGACAGCGCCACACCCTTCGGCTTGCCAGTCGATCCCGACGTGAAGATCACGTACGCGGCATTCGCCGAACGAAGCGGTGAAATCCGCTCGTCGCCGCGCACCGGCGCTCCGGAGACGCCCGAGAGATCAAGAGTGTCGATGAGAAGAACATTGTCGATATCGGCGAGCGACGGTGCGTCGTTCTCGGTGCTGAGCACGCACACCGGCGCGGCCATCTCGAGGACGTACCCGGTGCGATCGGCCGGATGATCCGGATCGATCGGAACATAACCGCCGCCGGCCTTGACAACGGCGTACATGCCGATCACGAGATCGATGGAGCGGCGCATTCCCAATGCCACCAACGATTCCGGGCCTACACCCAGCCCTATCAGATGACGCGCAAGACGGTTGACCTTATCGTCGAACTCCGCATACGTCAGTGATTCGAGTCCGTGGACCACCGCAACGGAATCACTGTGCGCGGCCACCTGCTGGTCGAACAGATCGACCAGGGTCACCTCGGCGTCGAGTACCTGCTCCGTCGCATTCCATTCCTGCAGCACCTGATTCGACTCACGCGGATCGAGCACGTCGATGTCGCCGACCACGACCGACGGATCGGCGACCACCGCTGCCAGAACGGTGTTGAACCGATCAGCAATGGACTGGACTGTCGACTCGTCGAAAAGGTCGTGCGCGTAGCTGAATACAGCCGAGATACCGGAGGCAACACCACGCTCGTCGTAGTTGTCACCGACAATCAACTGAAGATCGAACTGAGCGACGCCATTGTCGATCTCGAGACCCTTGACCGTGAGGCCAGGCAGTTCCAGGCTTGCCTGTTCCATGTTCTGGAAGAGGAAGCCCACCTGGTAGAGCGGGTGCCGAGCAGTCGAACGTGCGGGATTGAGTACTTCGACCAGTCGCTCGAACGGAACGTCGGCGTGCGCAAACGCCTGCAGGTCGTTCTCTCGCACGCGGGCAAGCAGTTCCGTGAAGCTGTCGGAACCGTCGACGCGTGTCCGGAATACCAGGGTATTGACGAACATGCCGATCAGATCGTCGAGCGCACGCTCGCCGCGGCCCGCGATCGGAGTGCCCACGGCGATGTCGTCGGTACCGGACAATCGAGCTAGCAGGACCGCGAATGCCGCGTGCGTGACCATGAACAAGGTTGTTCCGTGCTCACGGGCAAGTGATGCCAAGCCCTGATGCACTGCTGCATCGATCTCGAAGTGGAGGTAACCCCCACGGTACGACTGCGCGGCGGGACGCAGACGGTCCGTCGGCAGGTTCAGCTGATCCGGCATCCCGGCCAAAGCCTGGCTCCAGTAGGCGATCTGCTCGGACGACACGGATTCCGGGTCGTCCTCGCTTCCCAGTACCTCACGCTGCCACAAGCTGTAATCCGCGTACTGCACATCCAGCGGAGCCCAACCCGGCGCCGTCCCCTGTGTCCTGGCCGCGTAGGCCATGACGAGGTCGCGGGCGAACGGAGTAGTCGAGGAGCCGTCCGCGGCGATGTGGTGCACCACAACGGCAAGGACGTACTCGTTCTCGGCAACCTGGAACAACCGAATCCGCAGCGGGATCTCGGCCGTCACGTCGAACCTCGTCGACGCCAACTCGACCAGCTTGCCGACAATCTCGGCTTCCGTGACACTTTCGACGCCCAGTTCCACCGGCGTATGCCCCACCGGTTCGATGACCTGGACCGGTCCCGAATCGGTTTCCGGATACACGGTGCGCAAGGTTTCATGACGGCCGACTACGTCGCCGATGGCCGCACGCATCGCATCCAGATCGAGTTCGCCGCTCAGCCGCAGCGCAAACGGCATGTTGTATGCACCGGCGGAGCCGTCGAACCGGTTGAGGAACCACATACGTTGCTGCGCAAGGGAAAGCGGAATCGCTTCCGGTCGATCCTGAGCTGTCAGCGCAAGGCGGCTTCCTTCACCGACGTGCGATTCGAGACGCGCAGCGAGTTCCTGGACGGTGGACGCTTCGAACAACAGGCGAACGGGGACAGCCGTCTCGAGTTCTTCGGCGATGCGCATGACAACGCGAGTCGCGATGAGGGAGTTGCCACCCAACTCGAAGAAATCATCATCCAACCCCACCCGATCAACACCCAACACACCCACAAACGCCGACGCCACCACCAACTCCACCGACGACACCGGAGCCCGAAACACCCGAGCCTCGAACACCGGCTCCGGCAACAACGCCCGATCCAACTTCCCCGACGAATTAAGAGGAAACGCATCCAACACCACCACAGCAGCCGGAACCATATAACCCGGAACCCGCTCCCCCACAAACCCCCGCAACACCGACACATCCACAACCGACCCCACAGCCGGCACCACATACCCCACCAACTGATCACCCATCACCGACCCACGCACCACCACCGCAGCCGACAACACCGACGAATGCGACACCAACGCCGCCTCGATCTCCCCCAACTCAATCCGCTGACCACGAAACTTCACCTGAAAATCAGTACGACCGATGTACTCCAGATCCCCCACAGACGACCACCTCACAAGGTCACCCGTCCGATACATCCGCTCACCCGAACCGAACGGCGACGCCACAAACCGATCCGCACTCAAATCCGGACGACCCACATACCCCCGAGCCAACTGCACACCCGACAAATACAACTCACCCGCAACACCCACCGCAACCGGCCGAAGACGCGAATCCAACACAAACACCCGGCAATTCCACTCCGGCACACCAATCGAGACCACCGACCCCGACCCAGCAGCCGTCACATCCGCAAACGTAAACGACACCGCCGCCTCAGTCGGACCATACAAATTATGCAACCGCGCCGACGACACCAACCCGAACTCACGCACCGCCTCCACCGGCAACGCCTCACCAATAACCAACACATCACGCAACGAACCCAACAACCCCGGATCCACCAACGACGAAAACGTCGACAACATCGTCGGAACAAAATCCGTCACCGACACACCCTGATCATCAATCACCGACGCCAAATACCCCGGATCCCGATGACCATCAACCGACGCCAACACCAACACCGCACCCACCCGCAACGGCATGAAAAAACCCCACAACGACACATCGAACGTCGTCGCCGTCTTCTGCAAATACACATCAGACGACGTCAAGCGATACTCGCCCTGCATGAACTCCAACTGATTCACAATCGCCGCATGCGAAACCGCCACACCCTTCGGCCGACCCGTCGACCCCGACGTGAAAATCACATACGCCGTATTCGACGCCCGCAACGGCGACAACCGATCCACATCAGAAACCCGCGCACCCGAAAAACCAGACACATCAACAACATCCACACACACAACCCGACGACCCGACACCGTGAAACCATCACGCTCCGTCGACACCACACACACCGGATCAGCCGAATCCAACACATACTCATTACGCGAGGACGGCGCATCAGGATCCAACGGCACCCACGCCCCACCCGCACGCACAATCGCATACAAACCAACCAACAAATCAACCGACCGCCGAACAGCCAACCCCACCAACGACTCCGGCCCAACACCCAAACCAATCAAATAACGCGCAAACCTATTAACCCTCTCATCGAACTCCCCATACGAAAGCACCACATCCCCACACACCACCGCACGCGAACCCGAACAAACCCCCACCACCGAATCAAAACCATCCAACAACAACCCACCCACAACCGGACGAGACGTGTCATTCCACGACTCGAGCACCAAAGCACGCTCAGACACAGTCATGACCTCGACGTCACCGACCGCTGTAGAGGGAGTTTCACCGATTTCGGTCAGCAGAGTCTCGAGGCGCCCCAGTAGCGCCTGCGCGTACGACTCGTCGAAGAAGTCGGGTAGGTAGCGAAGAGTCAGGTGCAGTTGGTCGTCGAGACCGATCAGCAGTGTGAGCGGGTAGTTCGTGGAGTCGTCGGAAGCGACATCGTCGATCACCATGCCGTCCAAGAACTCTGCTTGCGCTGCAAGACCGTCACGGTCGACCGGGTAGGACTCGAAGATCACCAGGGTGTCGAAGAGTCCGCCGACCCCCGCGGCGCTCTGTACGTCGGTCAGCCCGAGGTAATGGTGATCGAGCAAGCCTGCCTGCTCGATCTGAACCCGTGACAGCAATGCCTCGACTGACTCGGCCAGATCCAGTTGGACACGAACAGGCAGCGTGTTGATGAACAGGCCCACCATCTTCTCGACGCTGTCGAGTTGTGGCGGACGGCCGGAGACCGTGGCACCGAAGACGATGTCCTGACGACCGGTCATGCGTCCCAGCAGAATTGCCCAGGCAGCCTGGACGATCGTGTTGGCGGTCACGCCGGTCCTCGATGCCAAACCGGTCAGTGTTGCGGTCACCGATTCGCTGAGCGATATCTGCAACTTCTGCGACAGCGCGCTGAATTCCTGACCAACGACGTTGGGAGCCAACAACGTCGGCTCTTCGACGCCGCCCAGCGCTTTCGCCCAGGCATCCATGGACACACTGCGATCCTGCTGAACCAGCCATGCGAGGTAGTTCCGGTAGCTCAGTGCCCGCGTCTGAGCGGGAATGTTCCCACGCATTGCGTAGTGGCCGAGGAGCGTCTGGAGCAGCAGCGGCATCGACCAGCCGTCGAGGATGATGTGGTGGTTTGCCACAACAAGGCGGTATTCACTCGCCGCGATCTTGATCAGCGTGAACTTGATCAACGGCGGGTTGGCCATGTCGAAGTGCGTCGCCTGGTCCTCGGCAAGAATCCGATCCAATTCGCCGCGTCGGTCTTCGCTGTCGGCGATTGTAGTGAGATCCAGTTCGCGCCACGGCACATCGATGTCACCGAGAACTACCTGGACCGGCGTACCCGTTCCGTCGACAACAAAGGCGGTGCGCAAGTTCGGATGACGATCGATGATGGCCTGTGCTGCGGCATGGAGGCGATCTGCGTCGACGCGGCCGGACAGCGAGAGAACCATCTGCACGGAGTACAGGTCGACGGTCGACTCGGCCATGACAGCGTGGAACAGCAGACCCGACTGCAGCGGAGCCAGCGGCCAGACGTCCTGCACCGCCGGGAAACGCTGCTCGAACCCGTCGAGATCCTGCTGGGTCAGCGTTACCAGCGGCACGTCCGACGGCGTGAGTCCGCCTGCGCCGACGGCCTGTGCGTGCTGCGCCAGCGCTGTGAGTGCTCCGACCCACAGGTCGGCCAGGGCTTGCACCTCGGTGGCGCTCAGCAATCCGTTCGGGAAGGCAAACGATGCTTCGAGCACCGCGCCGTCAGGGCCGTCGTTGACGATGGCATTGATGTCGACAACCTTGTTGGCCGGCATGTCCGGGTCTTCCGGTGCAGCGACATCGGAGAAGTCGCGTGCCGGAATCCATCCGAGGCCTTGCGCTGCAGCCGGAATATCCTCCGCCACAATGCGGCCCAGGTAGTTGAAGCTGACCTGCCCGCTGCTCAGCTTCGACAGCTCAGTGCGGGTGTCGTCGTTGACGTACCGCAGCAGTCCGTAGCCGACACCCTTGTCGGGGGCGGCGAGCAACTGCTCCTTGACTGCCTTGATCGCCGCTCCCGCAGCAACTCCGGCGTCGAAGGCGTCGTCGATGTCGATACCGGCAAGGTCGAGGGCGACGGGGAAGGCCGCCGTGAACCAGCCGACGGTGCGCGAAAGATCGGCACCCGGGACGACACCCTCTTCGCGGCCGTGGCCCTCGAGCTGGAGCAGTGCCGCTTCGGTGTCGATGCCCCGCTCACGGCGCCAGCGCACCAGTGCCAGAGCAAGTCCGGCCAGCAAACCGTCGTTGGCTCCGCCGCGGAACACCTCGGGCAGAGTTGTCAGCAGGGTTTCAGTGACGCTTGTGGGCACCTCCACGCGCACACGCTCGACTGTTGCCGCAACGTCGACGGACGGATCGAACGCCCGCGAACCGAGAATCGGGTCTGGAGTCGACAGCGTCTTGCGCCAACGTGGCAGTTCTGCCAGTCGCTTGTCGGATCGTGATTCCGCAGCGAGCGAGTGCGCCCAGGTACGCATGGACGTGCCCGTCGGTTCGAGCGCGGATGCACTTCCGCCACTGCGCTGAGCCCACGCGGAAATCAAGTCCGGCACGATGATTCGCCAGGAGACGCCGTCGACGATCAGGTGATGCGCAGCCACGATCAATCGGCCGGTGCGTGTGTCACCGAAGTCGATCCACACGAACTGAGCCATGACACCGGCGGCCGGATCCAACCGGCCGAGAGCGTCGTCGAGAGCGCCCGACGCGATGGCCGTCAGGTCTGCGCCCGAAATCGCGGGGTCCACCAGCACCCGTCGCACCAAAGAATCCACGTCGACGGTTCCGGGCGCGGACACAGCCATGCCCGGACCACGCTGATCATCGACCAGACGCGAACGGAACATGTCGTGGTGATTGATGACGGCAGCCAGTGTGTCGACAACACCGGTCCGGTCGATGCCGAGCGGCAACTCCAGCGTCAACAACTGGTTGAAACGCTGGAAGCTGCCGGGCCGTTCGAACATGAATCGCTTGATCGGTGTGAGCGGCATCCAACCGATGCCGCCGCCTTCGATCTCGGCGAGAACAGTGATCGCATCGGCGTCGGAGCCGAAGACGGCGACCTCGGCCAACTCTGCCACCGTCTTGTTCTCGAACACGTCCTTGGGCGTGAAGAGAACACCGCGGGCCTTGGCCCGGGACACCAACTGGATCGACATGATCGAGTCTCCGCCCTGAGCGAAGAACGAATCGTCGGTACCGATCTGATCGAGGCCGAGAACGTCGGCAAAGACCTCGCTGAGGATGCGTTCCATCTCCGTCGTGGGAGCGCGGAACTCCTTGACCTCGAATACCGGCTCCGGCAGAGCCTTTCGGTCCAGCTTGCCGGCCGGGGTGAGCGGCATGTCGGTCAGAACCATGATCGACGCAGGCACCATGTGCGCCGGCAGAGTGCGTGAGACGAACTCACTCAGATCCGCCGAGCTGACACCAGATTCCTTGCCGACAAACACGTACGACACCAGCGCCGGAGCACCGGACGTCAGCGTGGTGCCCATCGTCGCGGCGAACTCGACGTCCAAATGTGCCGTCAGCGCCGCGTCGATCTCACCGAGCTCGATACGGAAGCCACGGATCTTCACCTGGAAGTCGTTGCGGCCCACGTACTCAACCTGATATTGGTCAGTCCAACGCACAACATCACCGGTGCGGTACATGCGCTCACCGGACAGGCCGTGCGGGTTGGCAACAAAGCGATCCGCGCTCAATCCCGGGCGGCGATGGTATCCGCGGGTGACCTGGGGACCCGACAGGTACAGCTCACCGGCAACGCCAACCGGAACGGGCTGCAGGCGTGTGTCGAGAACAAACGCGGCCATGTCGCCGATGGTTTCGCCGATGGTCATCCGGTCGCCCGGCATCAGCGGCACACTGACGTTGGTGACGATAGTGGTCTCGGTGGGGCCGTAGACGTTGAGGAAGGTACGTCGACGGTTCGGCTGGTCCGCCCACTTGGCCATCAACTCCGGCGAGTACGCCTCACCGCCGACACCAACCACCTCGAGATCGTTCAGGCCAGACGGATCCATGGAAGCCAACGCCGCGGGCGTGATGAAGGCGTGTGTGACGCATTCGGACTTGAACAGCGCAGTCAATTCGTCGCCGCCGAAGATCGACGTCGGGACGATCACCATGGCAGCGCCTGTCGCGACAGCCAGGAACAGTTCGAGCATCGACGCGTCGAAACTCGGCGACGCGAAGTGCAGAGTGCGGGAGTTCGGCGTCACCAGGTAGTGCTCTGCCTGCGTTGCACTGAAGCTCGCGAGGCCTGCTCCCGTGGCAACAACACCCTTGGGCAAGCCCGTTGTGCCCGACGTGTAGATCACCCAGGCCGGATGCGCCGGAAGGACGGGGCGCACACGCTCATCTTCACGAATCGGTGAACTATCTTGCGCTGCCATCAATTCCGCGCATGCAGCACTGTCGATCGCGAGCCACTCGACGGTGTCGGTAAGCCCTGCGAGTTCAGCTTCGAGAGTCAGACCGACCGAGACGCCCGAGTCGGAGACCATGTGCGCGATTCGGTCGGCCGGGTAGTGCGGATCGATGGGAACAACCGCGGCGCCTGTCTTGGATACCGCCCACACCAGCAGGACCGATTCGATGGAACGCGGAATCGATACTGCGACCAGGTCTTCGGCGCCCAGACCGCGAGCGATCAGGACGCGGGCGAGGCGCGAGGACCACTCGTCGACCTCGGCGTAGGTCATCGACCGATCCTGGTAGCGGAGAGCTTCGTTGGAGGGATACTGCAACGCGGTCTCGGCCAGGATGTCGGCCAACGGCTTCGGCTCGATGCCCGAGGACGCTCGGCGACTGGTCAATTCGATACGCTCAGGCGCTTCGAGGATGTTGATGTCGCCGACAGCCTGCGTCGCATCCACGGCGACGGCTTCGAGAATCCGAGTCAACCGCTCGGCGAAGGAGACAACTGTCCCCTCGTCGAAGAGATCCGTCGCATACGTGAAGGTCGCAGTCATGCCGTGACCATCGGCAGCTTCCACCAGGGTCAACTGAAGGTCGAACTTCGCTACAGTTTCCGCGATATCAAATTCAGTGATATCGAGTCCCGGCAACGTCAGGTTATTCTGCCCCAGATTCTGGAATGCCAAGGCAACCTGGAACAACGGGTTGTGAGCCTGCGAACGCACCGGATCGAGTACCTCGACCAGCCGCTCGAACGGCACGTCTGCGTGAGCGAAAGCCGCGAGATCACTCTCACGCGCCGACGTAAGCAGATCGAGGAAACGCATCCCCGGATCGACGTCGGTACGCAGCACGAGCGTGTTGACGAACATGCCGATCAGATCGTCGAGCTGCGCTTCACCGCGACCGGCGACCGGGGTGCCGACTGCGATGTCGGTGGTGCCGGACAACCGGGCAAGAAGTATTGCCAACGCCGAGTGCATCACCATGAACAGCGATGCCTGGTGCTCGCGACCCACAGCGGCCAGTCCGCGGTGAACATCCGCGGAAATCGGGAAGCTGTAGGTGGCTCCCCGGCCGGTGAACACGGCTGGACGCGCGCGGTCACTGGGCAAGGTGATCTGGTCTGGAACTCCGTCGAGAGCTTTCGCCCAGTAGCCGATCTGCTCTGCGAGTACGGATTCCATGTCCCCCTCGGAACCGAGAACCTCGCGCTGCCACAACGCATAGTCGGCATACTGCACCGACAACGGCGCCCAGGTCGGGGCCTGATCCTGTGAGCGGGCGTAGTACGCGGTCATCACGTCGCGGATCAACGGACCCATCGAGAAACCGTCGGTGGAGATGTGGTGAATCACTATCGCCAGTACAAACGAGTCCTCCGCGAGCTGGAAGAGCTTGGCCCGCAATGGAACCTCAGCGGTGACGTCGAAGCCTGACGTGACGAAGTCCGTCACCGCCGCCACGATGTCGGATCCTTCGATTTGCACGGGAGCCAGATTCACCGGAACTGCCGCCACCGGCAAGATCCGCTGGTAGCCGACACCGTCGACCTCGGGATAGACCGTGCGCAGAACCTCGTGACGCTTCAACACGTCCACGACAGCGTCGTGCAACGCCGCCTGATCCAACTCGCCAGTGAGAGTGATCGCCATCGGAATGTTGTTGGCTGCCGATTCGCGGTCCAATTGGTTGAGGAACCACATGCGCTGCTGCGCAAACGACAACGGCACCTGCGCCGGACGCACCTGCGCAGTCAACGCCGCACGCGAACCTCCACCAACATGAGAACCGAGTCGGGCAGCAAGCCCTTCGACGGTCGACGCCTCGAACAACTCCCGCACCGACACCGAAGCATCCAGCGCCTGACCCAACCGAGACGTCACCTGCGTTGCGATCAGAGAGTTACCACCGAGCGCGAAGAAATCATCATCCAAACCAACACGCTCAATACCCAGAACATCCGCAAACGTCTGCACCACAACCTCTTCCACCACCGACGTCGGAGCCCGGAACACCGCAACCTGCAACGACGGAACCGGCAACGCCCGACGATCCAACTTCCCGTTCACCGTCAACGGAATCGCATCCAACACCACAAACGCCGACGGCACCATGTACTCCGGCAACAACGAACCCACCGACACCCGAAGATCGTCGACCGAAACGCTCACACCCGCAGCCGGAACCACATACGCCACCAACCGCTGATCGCCCGGAGAATCCTCACGAACAACCACCGCCGTCTGCGCCACCGACACATCCGCCAACACCGCAGACTCGATCTCACCGATCTCGATCCGGAACCCACGGATCTTCACCTGATCATCCGCGCGACCCAGATACTCCAGATCGCCAGCGCTGTTCCACGACGCCACGTCACCCGTGCGGTACAACACCTCGCCAGCATTGAACGGATTCGCCACAAACCGCGTCGACGTCAACCCCGCCTGACCCAGATAACCCCGAGCCAACTGCACACCAGAGACATACATCTCACCCGCGACACCAACAGGCACCGGAGCCAAACGCGTATCGAGCACGAACACCTGCAGACCCGAAATAGCCTGACCCACAACACTCGCCGACACATCCGCCGCCAACGCAGCATCCAACACACGATGGCTCACATGCACCGTCGTCTCCGTGATGCCGTACATGTTCACCAACCTCGGCGCGGAGTCACCGCGGCGGCCGTACCAGTCCGACAAGCGTCGAAGCTCGAGCGCCTCGCCGCCGAAAACAACCCACCGCAACGGCAACTCGGCAGCCTGACCGGATTCCGACGCCAACCGATCAGCCTCGGCCAACTGATAGAACGCCGACGGCGTCTGATTGAGCACCGTCACCCGCTCAGCAGCAAGCAGTTCCAAGAACCGCTCCGGCGACCGTGACGTCACATAATCCACAACCACCAACGTGCCGCCGTACAGCAGCGGGCCCCACAACTCCCACACCGAGAAGTCGAACGCATAACTGTGGAACATCGTCCACACATCGGATTCGTCGAACCCGTACACACTCTCGGTATTCGCAAACAACTTCGCCACCGTGATGTGCGGAACCTGCACACCCTTCGGGCGACCCGTCGAACCCGACGTGTAAATCACATACGCAACATTCGAAGACCGCAACGACGCAACACGATCCGCATCCGTAACCGCAGAACCGTCGAACTCCGACACATCCACCGCGTCGATATCAACCACCGGCAAACCAGCGGGCAACACCAACTCACGCTCGGACCACGAAATCGCGCACACCGGAGCAGCATCGGCCAGCATGAACTCAACACGATCACTCGGATACGACGGATCCACCGGCAGATACCCAGCACCGGACTTCACCACCGCCAACAACGCCACCACAAGATCCGCCGACCGCGGCAACGCCACCGCCACCAACGTCTCCGGACCACAACCATGAGCAATCAACCTGCGCGCCAAACGATTCGCCCGCACCGACAACTCACCATACGACAACGACTCGCCACCGAACCGCACCGCGGTCCGATCACCAAACCGCCCGACAGCATCATCGAACCACGCCGACAACGTCGAATCCACACCACTGTCGACACCCGTGTCGCTCCATGACAGAACGCGATCCAACTCACCGGCGGTCAGAACATCCACGTCGCCCACGGCAGCGGCCGGATTGACGACAACGCCACGCAGGACGGACACGAACCGATCAGCGAACTCGGCTGCTGTCGCCGCGTCGAACAGATCCGTCGCGTAGGTCAGAGTGCCGGACATACCGGCGTCAGCGGCGTCTTCAAGAGTGAACTGCAGATCGAACTTGGCCAGTGCTGCGTCGAATTCCACAGCAGCGGCGGTGAGTCCGGGCAGTTCGAGAGCACTCTGGCCAAGGTTCTGGAAGGTCAATGCCACCTGGAACAGCGGGTGGTGTGCCTGCGAGCGCACCGGATCGAGCGCTTCAACGATCCGCTCGAACGGAACGTCAGCGTGGGCAAACGCCTGCAGATCCACTTCACGCGCAGAAGCCAAGAGATCTGCGAACGACATCGACGGATCGACCTCGGTACGCAACACCAATGTATTGACGAACATGCCGATCAGATCGTCGAGCTGCGCCTCACCGCGACCGGCGACAGGAGCGCCGATTGCGATGTCGGTTGTCGCGGACAACCGTGCCAGCAGCACGGCCAGCGCAGAGTGGACGACCATGAACGGAGTTGCGCCCGCCGCCTGACCTGTTGCTTCCACATCGGCCCATAACTGCGGGTCGATGGTGAAGGTGTGGTTTGCTCCTCGACCCGTTGCGATCTCGGGCCGGGTGCGATCACTGGGAAGGTCCAATTGCTCAGGCAGGTCGGCCAGGGCGTCAGACCAGTATTTGATCTGCTGCGCGATGACCGATGTCGGATCGCCTTCGGAGCCGAGAACCTCGCGCTGCCACAACGCATAGTCGGCATACTGCACCGGCAACGGCGCCCACACCGGCGCTTGACCCTGTGAACGCGCGTGGTACGCGGTCATCACGTCGCGGGTCAACGGACCCATCGAGAAACCGTCGGTGGAGATGTGGTGTACCACAAGGGACAAGACGAATTCACGGTCTTCAATTTGGAAGAGCTTGGCCCGCAACGGAACCTCGACAGTGACGTCGAATCCCTCGGCGAAGAATGCATAGAGCTCTGCCTGAAGGGTGCTCTCGGCAGTGCGCACTGTATCGATTTCGATCGAGGCATCCTCCGGCGAGAGGATCTGCTGGTAGCCAACCCCGTCGATCTCCGGGTAAAGCGTGCGCAGAACCTCATGTCGTGCAATGACATCGGTAATCGCCGCACGAAGCGCGTCCACTTTCAGCTCGCCGGTGAGACGAACTGCAACAGGAATGTTGTTGACGGCCGACTCTGTGTGGAAGCGGTTGAGGAACCACATGCGCTGCTGAGCAAGCGACAACGGCACCTGCGCCGGACGCACCTGCGCCGTCAATGCACGTTCTCCGTCGCCGCCGACGTGGCCTTCGATGCGCGCAGCGAGTTCTTCCACACTCGACGCGTCGAACAGCACCCGAACGGGAATCTTCGTCTCCAGCGCTTGCCCCAGACGCGACATCACCCGGGTCGCGATCAGCGAGTTGCCACCGAGCGCAAAGAAATCGTCGTCCAAACCGACACGTTCGAGGTCCAGGACATCCGCGAACGTCTGCGCCACAACCTCTTCCAGCGGGGTGACCGGGGCCCTGAAAGCTACGACCTCGAAAACCGGTTCAGGAAGAGCATGGCGATCGACTTTTCCGTTTGCGTTGAGTGGCATCGCGTCGAGCACGATGAACAGCGCCGGGACCATGTAGTCGGGCAGGCGATCACCCAGGTGTGCCCGCAGGGCATGGGGTTGGATAACTCCGGAATCCGGAGCGACGTACGCGACCAGTTGGTCCCGATACACCGTCACGACGGCCGATGCCACCGTATCCACTGCTACCAGAGCCGACTCGATTTCTCCGAGTTCGATGCGGAGGCCACGCAGCTTGACCTGGAAATCGGTGCGCCCCAGGTATTCCAATTCTCCCGCGCGGTTCCGGCGAACCAGATCACCTGTCCGGTACAGGCGAGATCCGCTGCTGCCGAACGAATTGGCCACAAATCGTTCCGCCGTCAGGTCGAATCGCGCGCCGTAGCCGCGGCCCACTCCGATACCGCCGATGTACAACTCCCCTACGACACCGACTGGCACAATCTGCAACCGCGAATCCAGCACGAACAGATCGATATTGGGAATCGGTGATCCGATCGGCACACCCGCGATGTCATCGACCGACGCGTCACGCCGTGACACCACGTCGGACGCCTCCGTCGGACCGTAGCTGTTCACGATTCGGACACCTGAGTTCATCACTGCGGCCAGGCGCCTCACCTGAATCGGCTCGCCTCCGAGAAAAGCGACCTCGAGGCCCGACAACGCACCGTCGGAATCCGCGTCCACCAACGCTTCGAATGCGCTCGGAGACATGTTTGCCACCTGCACAGGCGAATTCGCCACCAGACCGAGTATCTCCGACGGATCGAATCCGGCGGAAGCCACGACCACGCTTCCGCCACTCGAAAGCGGACCCCACACATTCTTCTGTGTCAGATCGAAACTCGGCGAAGACGCCACCAGGACACTCGCAGCGGGCGGAATCTCCGATCGATACCACTCGACTGTGTTGGTGATACCTGCCATCGGAACGATCGTCGGCTTCGGACGACCGGTAGAACCCGACGTCGAAATTACATAGCCTGCCCGAGATTCTGCGCCAAGCTCGACCCAGTGATCCACCCACACCGGCGTACCTGCCGTGTCCGACACGTCTCCAATGCGAACCACCGGCACCGCCGCAGAGACGTCATCGACAGCTACTACACACCGCGCAGCAACGTCGGACAGAACAGCGTCAATCCGCTGCGCCGGCAGTGACGGGTCGATCGGCAGATAGGCCGCCCCGGCCTTCCATACCGCTACCAATGCGACGATCCACTGCCATGAGCGTGGAACCATCACACCCACGACATCGTCCGCACCCACGCCGGCCTCAGCCAACTCCGCTGCCAATACGGACGAACGCACATCCAGATCGGCGTACGACAACGTCAGGTTGCCGGCAATTACGGCCGACCGGTCCGGGAACTCGACCACTGTCTTGGCGAACAATCCGAGAATCGAGACGTCAGCCGGCGGTGCGCGATGCCCGCGCGACCATGCCAGAATCTGCGACGACTCCCCATCTCCGAGTATCGCCACCGCACCAACCGGCGCCGTGGAATCCGTGGTCATACTTTCCAAGACACGGCACAACCTGTCCGCGAAAGTGGCCACTGTCGACTCGTCGAAAAGGTCTGTTGCGTAGGTAAACTGAGCTGCAATTCCGGAAGGAGCACCGGAAGGGTCGAATGTTTCAGTGAGCGTCAACTGCAAGTCGAACTTTGCAACTGGAAGATCGGTAACCAGCGGCGAGACCGTCAGATCACCGAGAACCAGCTCGGCGCCCGAGAGGTTCTGGAACGACAACATGACTTGAAATAGCGGATGGCGAGCCTGCGAACGGACCGGTTCCAGGACCTCGACCAAACGTTCGAAGGGCACATCTGCGTTTGCGAACGCCTCGAGATCCATCTCGCGCACAGACGCCAGCAATTCGGCAAACGAACCGGCCGGATCTATCTCAGTACGGAGCACGAGGGTGTTGACGAACATGCCGACAAGGTCATCGAGTTGCGCACGCCCGCGACCTGCAACGGGCGTTCCGATCACGATGTCGTTCGTACCAGACAAGCGTGCCAGTGTCACAGCAAGAGCTGCGTGCACAGTCATGAACAGAGATGCGTTGTGCATGCGGCCCAAGGCTTCGAGGCTCTGCTGCATCTGTCCGTCGATAGTGAAGTCGTAGTTGGCGCCGACTCCCGACGCGCGCTGCGGGCGAGGGCGGTCGTTGGGCAGATCGAGCTGCCCCGGCAACTCGGCCAGGGCTTCACTCCAGTATCCGATTTGGCGGGCGATCAACGACTGCGCGTCGCCCTCCGAACCGAGGACATCGCGCTGCCACAGCGTGTAATCGACGTATTGGACCGGTAGCGGCGCCCAGGACGGAGCGCGACCACGCGTGCGAGCCTCGTAGGCAACCATAAGGTCTCGCGTCAGGGGCGCCATCGAGAAGCCGTCAGTGGAGATGTGGTGCACGACAAATGCCAACACGTACTCGCCGTTGGACACGCGGAAGAGCCGCACGCGCAACGGAACTTCCGTAGTGACGTCGAACCCGACAGTCACCAGCGCGGCAATTTCGGCTTCGATCGCTACTTCGGCGATCGCAATCGGGGTCAGTCCCGACCACACCTCGGATACGGAAAGGACTTCCTGACAGCCGATCCCGTCTATTTCCGGATACACCGTACGGAGCACCTCGTGGCGCTCGACGACATCGCGCACTGCAGCGTCAAGCGCGGCAACGTCCAGATTTCCGGAGATACGAAGCGCCGCCGGAACGTTGTTGACCGAAGACTCCGGTTCGAACCTGTTCAGGAACCACATGCGCTGCTGCGCCAACGAAAGTGGGATCCGAGCGGGCCGGGACTGCGGCACCAGTGGGGCCGTGGCACCCGATCCGGCGTGCAACTCGAGCCGGACCGCGAGTGACTGCACGGTCGACGCTTCGAAGAGCGCACGAACCGGAACGCTTGTGTCGAGCGCTTCCCCCAGTCGTGCGGCGACCCGGGTCGCGATCAACGAGTTGCCGCCGAGTTCGAAGAAATCGTCGTCTCGGCCGATCTGCGCCACTCCGAGAACTTCGGAGAACACCTGCGCGACAGTCTCTTCGACTGTCGTCACCGGCGCCTGATACACCTTCGACTCGAACACAGGCGAGGGCAGTGCTTTGATGTCCGTCTTGCCCGCGGTGGTCAACGGAATCGAATCGAGCACCAGGACCGAGTCGGGGACCATGTAGCCGGTCAGGAACGTCGACACCGACTCGATCACCTGCGCGGGATCGACCTCGTCGCCGGCCTGTGGCACTACGTAGGCAACGAGACGATCTCCGAAGTGATCGTCGGAGCGAACGAGAGCAACGGCTTGCGCAACTCCCGCGCAACGGGTCAGCGCGGCTTCGATCTCGCCGAGTTCGATACGGAACCCACGGATCTTGACCTGGAAGT
The DNA here is from genome assembly GCF_033142465.1 of Rhodococcus sp. IEGM 1318. Taxonomy (NCBI): domain Bacteria; kingdom Bacillati; phylum Actinomycetota; class Actinomycetes; order Mycobacteriales; family Nocardiaceae; genus Rhodococcus; species Rhodococcus sp. IEGM 1318. The sequence continues at coordinate 361,605 of NZ_JAWLSC010000001.1, read as the reverse complement.
CACTGCGGCCCACGTACTCCACCGCGCCACCGTCGACCCACCGGACCACATCACCCGTGCGGTACAACCGCTCACCCGGTGCTCCGAACGGGTCTGCGACAAAACGACCCGCCGTCAATGCCGGCTGCCCCAGATATCCACGAGCGACCTGAATACCCGACACGTACAACTCACCCGAGACACCAACTGGAACAGGCTGCAAGCGGCCGTCCAGGATCCGCGCGGCCATACCCCGAATCGGGCCGCCGATGTTCATACGATCAAACGCGGTCAGCGCATCGCTGATGTTCGACGCGACCGTCGACTCCGTCGGACCGTAAGCATTGAAGAACCCACGCACACCGCCATCCGGAAGCGGCACCGCCCACCTGGCAACGAGGGACCGCGAACTGGCTTCGCCACCCACGACAACCACCCGCAACGCGTCAAGTCCGCTCGGGTCCACCGATGCCAGAGCAGCAGGGGTCACAAACGCATGCGTCACGCCCTCCGACCGCAAGATCTCGGCCAATTCCGCGCCGCCGTACACCGTCGTCGGCGCAATCACCATCGTCGACGCCGCTCCGAATGCCATCAGCAACTCGAGTACCGAAGCGTCGAAACTCGGCGATGCAAAATGCAGCGTCCGAGCATCGGTGGTCAGCGAGTAACGCTCGACCTGCTCGGCGCAGAAGTTCGCCACACCGGCGTTGGTGACCACAACGCCCTTGGGCAGACCCGTGGTGCCGGAGGTGTAGATGACGTACGCAGGCTGCCGCTCGTCGATCGCGCCGCGTCGATCCGAATCGCTCACCGGCGCGCAAGATTCTGCCGCACACGCCGCGACTATCTTCTCGTCGTCGAGAACAACCCACGTCAACGCCGACGGCAACCCCGCCTCGACGGCACTGAGCGCAAGACCCAGCACCGCACCGGAATCGGTGATCATGTGGGCGATACGGTCAACCGGATACGTCGGGTCGACCGGTACGAATGCCGCACCGGTTTTCGCCACGGCCCACAGAGCGAGAACCGAATCGGCCGAACGCTGAATCGCGATCGCGACCCGATCCTCCGGCCCGACACCCTTCGCAATCAGAACACGAGCGAGTCGCGACGACCGCTCGTCGAGTTCGCGGTAGGTGATCGACTCGCCGTCGAAGCGAATCGCCTCAGCCGACGGATCCGAAGCGGCCGCTCCGGTGAGGATCTCGACCAAAGTTCCCGAGACCGACTGGCCTCCATGAACATCGACCAGCACACCCCGCTCGGCCGCATCGAGAATATCGATGTCACCGACGACAATCGAAGGAACCGACACAACAGTCTCGAGGATACGAACCAGACGGCGAGCAAATCCCTCGACCGTCGAAACCTCGAACAGATCTGCAGCAAAAGTGAATTCGGCCGAGAGCCCTTGCTGGATCCCGTCTTCGCCGATCGACTCGGTTACCGCCAGTTCGAGGTCGAACTTTGCAGTGGTGGTGTCGATTTCGGCGGCCTTGATCGCCAGTCCCGGCAGTTCCAATGCCGTTTGCGCGAGATTCTGCAAGGACAGGACAACCTGGAACAGCGGATGTCGTGCCTGCGACCGGGCCGGAGCCAGGACGTCCACCAAACGCTCGAAGGGTACGTCCGAGTGAGCGAAGGCTCCGAGCGCCGAATCACTCGCCGCGGCGAGCAGATCCGTGAATGCCCGGGCCTGGTCGACCTCGGTGCGCAGAACAAGCGTGTTGACGAACATGCCGACGAGATCGTCGAGCGCCTCGTCGCCGCGACCGGCAACGGGAGTGCCAACGGCGATGTCCGACGTCCCGCTCAGTCGAGCCATCAGAACGGCAAGCGCCGAGTGCAGCGCCATGAAGAGCGTTGCGTTGTTCTCACGTGCCAGCGCGTCCAGTCGACGATGCACATCCCCGGAGATCTCGAACGCGAATCGATCGCCGCGCATCGAGGCCACGTCGGGTCGAGGCCGGTCCGACGGAAGGTCGATCACATCCGGTAGGTCAGCCAGAGTCTCGGTCCAGTAGGAGATCTGCTGCGAAATCAGTGATTCCGGGTCGTCTTCGGACCCCAGGACCTCACGCTGCCACAACGAATAGTCGGCGTACTGAACAGCCAACGGCTGCCACGCCGGCGCAATCCCGTCCTTGCGTGCCGAGTAGGCAATCATGACGTCGCGTGCCAGTGGCGCCATCGACCAACCGTCAGCGGCAATGTGATGAACAACGATCGCGAGGGTGTGCTCGGTGTCGCTGACCGTCAACAGGCAGACACGGATCGGCACGTCGACGGTGACGTCGATCGCCGAGGATCCGATTGCAGCGACTCGACTCTCGAGCTCGTCCGAATCCGAGACCGCTTCTACGGTCAATCCGACGAAAGCCTCTGAAAGCGACAGAATCGACTGCTTCGGTCCGGAAGCCCCGTCGGGGTAAACGGTTCGGAGAACTTCGTGCCGAGCCAAAACGTCCTCGAGCGCCGTTTCCATCGCGGCCGTCTCGAGATGGCCAGTCAGGTGCAGTGCGAAAGTGATGTTGTAAGCAGCGGAGTCGGTATCGAAACGGTTCAGGAACCACATGCGCTGCTGCGCCAACGACAGCGGAATTTCCGCTGGACGCGTCTGCGCGACGAGGGCCTTCTGCCCGCCGCTACCCGCGTGCGATTCGATATGTGCAGCGAGCGCCTCGACCGTGGAAACGTCGAAAAGCGTCCGCACCGGCACCGTGGTGTCGAGCGCCCGTCCCAATCGAGAGGTGACCTGGGTGGCCACCAGAGAGTTGCCACCGAGTGCAAAGAAGTCGTCGTCGAGCCCGACTCGTTCAACACCGAGAACGTCCGCAATCACCTGCGCGACAATCTCTTCCACCGGCGTGGTGGGCGCACGGAATTCGCGGACCTCGAACGTGGGAACTGGAAGTGCGCGGCGATCCAACTTGCCGTTCGAGGTGAGCGGGATTTCCTGCACGATCATGAACGCGGACGGAATCATGTACTCGGGAAGCTTCTCCGAGACGGCAGTCGTGAGCACCTCGGTACTGACGGACGTGTCACCGTCTGCGACGACGTACGCGACCAGTTGATCGCCGAGTCGTTCGTCGTTGTGCATCAAGACGACGGCTTGCACGACCGACTCGAGCGACACGAGCGCGGCTTCGATCTCACCCAATTCGATACGCAGCCCACGCAGTTTCACCTGGAAGTCGCTGCGCCCGACGTACTCCAACTGCCCCAGATCATTCCACCGAACGAGATCGCCTGTGCGGTACATCCTGGAGCCACGGTCGCCGAACGGATTTGCGACGAACCGTTCTGCCGTCACGTCGAACCGACCACCGTAGCCGCGCCCGACACCAACACCTGCAACGTACAGCTCGCCGATCAGTCCTGCCGGCACCGGATGCAGACGAGAATCGAGTACAAACAAGTCGATGTTCGGAATTGGCGCACCGATAGGCACACCGTCGCGGTGCTCGGATGTCGCAGACAGTGCAGATACAACATCCGAAGCCTCAGTGGGCCCGTAGCTGTTGACGATTCGCACTCCCGCCCGCATCAGATGCGAAAGCCTGGAGAGTTGGATCGGCTCACCGCCGAGAAAGGCTACATCCAGTTGCGTGAGCACCCCATCTGCATCTGCGTCGGAAAGTGCGACGAAGGCGCTCGGCGACATATTCGCAACACGGATGCCAGCTGTTTCGACGATTTCCAGAATTGCGTGCGGATCGAAACCATCTCCACTCAAATGAAGCGGCACTCCACTACCGAGCGCTGCCCATATGTTCTTCTGTGTGAGGTCGAAGCTCGGTGAGGACGCAACGAGGATCGGTCCGGCTTCCGGCAACTCCGACCGGTACCACGCGACAGTGTTCTCGATGCCTCGCATCGGTACCATCGTCGGTTTGGGACGTCCCGTCGAGCCGGACGTCGAAATCACATATCCGAGATGATCTTTCGCACCCGCGATAAGCCAGGGGTCGTCTTGCCGCAGAACGCCGGCCTCCGGTGGAAGGTCAGACTTCACAACGAGTACCGGGATATCGAGGTCGATGGCGTCGACGGTCACGACACACACCGCATCGGTGTCTTCCAGAATCGACTGGATGCGCTCCTGCGGGAAGGCCGGGTCGATGGGTGCGTACGCGGCTCCGACCTTCCATGCAGCCAGCATCGCCACTACCCATTGCCACGACCGGGGAACGGTCAACGCCACTACGTCGCCCGCACACACACCGGTCGCTGTCAATTCCAAGGCGAGGAGACTGGACCGTTGGTCCAATTCCTCGTAGGTCAGTGTTCGATCGTCATCCGACACCGCGACAGCGTTCGGCTGAGCGTCTGCTGCCCGGTAGAAGGCCGACAAGATCGACAACTGTGGAGCGCTACTGCGCGTTCCCGCCGACCAGTCGAGCACTCTTGCCGATTCGTCTTTCCCGAACACGGCGATATCGCCGACCTTGGTGTTTTGATCGTCGACGACAGCATTCAGCACCCGGATAAAGCGATCGGCGAACTTCACCATTGTCGAAGCATCGAAGAGATCGGTCGCGTAGGTAAGCGTCGCGTCCAGGCCTTCGAAGTCCGTTGCGCCCTCTTGCCCTTCGGACACCATCAACTCGATGTCGAACTTCGCGATGGGCACCTCGAGTTCTGCGGCCACGGCCTTCACGCCGGAGAACTCGAGCTCGCGCCGTCCACTGATCTCCGCGGTCAACGCAACCTGGAACAGAGGGTGACGAGCGCGTGACCGCGGCGGATTAAGAGCCTCTACCAGACGCTCGAAGGGAACATCCGCATGTGCGTACGCAGACAAGCCCGAATCACGAACTCGCTGAATCAGATTGGCGAACGATTCATCAGGATCGACCTCGGTGCGAAGCACCAGGGTGTTCACGAACATACCGATCACGTCGTTGAGTGCTTGATCGTTTCGCCCACCGATCGGGGCACCGATCGCGATGTCGGAGGTACCACTGATCCGGCTCAGCAGCGTGGCATATGCCGCCTGCAACACCATGAACAGCGAGACGCTTCTCGCGCGCGCCAACTCGTTCAACTTGCGCGTCGTGCGTTCGCTGATCTGAAAATGGTGTTTGGCACCGTGATTGGACGCGATGGCAGGACGAGGTCGGTCGGTCGGCAGATCCAACTGATCCGGCAGATCGGCGAGTGCCCGGCGCCAGAAGTTGATCTGGCGAGATGACTCCGAGCGCGGGTCTTCATCGGATCCCAGTGCTTCGCGCTGCCACAGCGCGTAATCGGCGTACTGAATCGGCAGGGGCGTCCACGCCGGCGCCGACTTCTCACTTCGCGCCGAGTATGCGACGAGAAGGTCACGTGCGAGCGGGCGGAACGACAATCCGTCTGCCGCGATGTGGTGGAGAACCATCACCAGGACGTAGTCCGTCGGAGACACCTCGAAGAGAGCAACCCGTACCGGGATTTCGAGCGTCACGTCGAAGCCGCGAGACGCCACGTCGAACAGGGCCGCGTCGAGATGCGAATTCCGAATCTTGACCGGGTTCAACTCCACCGCTGCACGGTCGACCGGCAGAACAAGCTGTTGCGCAGTTCCGTCGACATCAGGGTAGATCGTCCGCAAGGACTCGTGCCGCTCGAGAAGGTCCATCACCGCGGCATGCAGGGCGGACGGGTCCACCGAACCGGTGAGCCGGACCGTGAACGGAAGGTTGTATGCGGGCGTCGACGGATCGAGACGGTTGATGAACCACATGCGCTGCTGCGCAAGCGAGAGCGGGACGACCTCGGGACGAGGCTTGGCGACCAGCGGGGTGAGCTGCCTGGCGTTGCCCGCCACCGACTCGGCGCGGGCCGCCAAGGTAGCGACCGTGGTGGACTCGAAAAGCTCTCGAACGCCGAGTTGTACTCCCAAGGCGGAACCCACGCGGGTCACCAACTGTGTTGCAACCAGAGAGTTTCCACCGAGTTCGAAGAAGTCGTCGTCGATACCGACGCGCTCGACACCGAGAACGTCGGCAAAGACGTCAGCGACAACCCGCTCGATTTCGGTGCGGGGCTCGCGGTACTGCTTCGCACTCGCGAACACCGGCTCGGGCAACCCGGCACGATCCAATTTGCCACTCGTGTTGAGCGGCAACGCATCGAGCACCATCAACGCGGCGGGAACCATGTACGACGGGAGGCTTCGACCGGCGAACTCACTGAGCACCGCAGCATCGATGTTTCGGCCAGGGCCCGGCACGACGTAGCCGACCAATTGATCACCGGTCGGGGTGACGGTCACCAAGACAACAGCCTGGGAAACGTCGGGGTGTGCCAGAAGGACAGTCTCGATTTCGCCGAGCTCGATGCGCTGCCCACGGAACTTCACCTGGAAGTCGGTACGCCCGATGTAGTCGAGGTTTCCGTCCTCACGGCGGCGGACGAGGTCGCCGGTCCGGTACATACGCTCACCGGCCGTGCCGTACGGATTGGCTACGAACCGATCCGAGCTCAGGTCCGGTCGACCCACGTACCCGCGCGCGAGTTGAACGCCGGCGAGATAGAGCTCACCCGGCTGCCCGATGGGGGTCGGGCGAAGTTGTCCGTCCAGTACGTGCGCCTGAGTGTTCCACTGCGGCATACCGATCGGCACAGAAGTGGTATCCGAGGGCACGGCCTCGTAGTACGTGACCGAAACCGCGGCTTCAGTCGGACCGTAGAGGTTGTGCAATCCGGCTCCACAGAGTTCACGGAAGGCCGAAGACGTCTCGGGCGGGAGCGCCTCGCCGATGACGAAGACGTGACGCAACGAATCACAAGATCCGGCAGGTGCATTCGCCGTGAACAGCGTGAGCATGGATGGCACGAAGTCGGTGATCGTGACGCCGAGCTCCGCGATCTTGTTCGCGACGTAGATCGGGTCCCGATGGCCGTCCGGAGTCGCGACGACGAGCGTGGCGCCAACCTGCAACGGCATGAAGAATCCCCACAGCGACACGTCGAATGTCGTGGCGGTCTTCTGCAGGTAGATATCCGACGCAGAAAGCTCGTACTCGGCGTTCATCCACTGAAGCTGATTGTTGATCGCTGCGTGAGTGACCGCGACCCCCTTGGGGCGACCGGTCGATCCCGAGGTGTAAATCACGTACGCAGTGTTCGAGAAATGCAAGGGAGACAAGCGATCTGCGTTGGCGATCGGCCTGCTGTCGAGCTGTCCGTAGTCGAGAGTGTCGATTTCGATCACCCGCGTGCCCTCGGGCAGATCCACGTCGTCTCGCGCAGTAGTCACAACGCACGTGGGCTGCGCCGACTCGAGGATGTAGGCGGTGCGGTCGGCTGGATGGTCGGGATCCACCGGCACCCAGGCTCCGCCGGCCTTGGCAATCGCGTACAGACCGACCATCAAGTCCAGAGACCTGCGGATCGAGAGCCCCACAAGCGATTCGGGTCCGACACCCATGGAGATGAGCTGACGGGCCAAACCGTTTGCGCGGGAGTCGAATTCGGCGTACGTCAGTCTGTCGCCTTCGAAAACCACAGCGGTGGCATCGGGAGTCCGCGCAACCTGACGCTCGAAGGCTTCGATGATGGTCTGCGAGGCAACCTGGAAGCCGGTGCGGTTCCACAAAGCGACCTTGTTCCGCTCCTCATCGGTTGCGACAGGGAGATCCCATACTTTGCGGCTCGTTTCGGCCGAGACGAACTTCTCGAGGAACTCCACGAACCGTGAGTGATTTCGCTGGGCGTCAGCGGGCGCGTACAGATTGGGATTCGACTCGAAATCGATGTGCGTGCGGGTATCGCCGACGCTCTGGTAGAGGTTGACACCGAGGTCTTCGATCAAACCCGTGGACAGGATGTGAAGCTCGCCGACAAGGGGCCCGAACGCCAACTCCGTGGAAAACATCATGATGTTGATCCAGGGACCGAAGAATCCGCCCCGGCCCGGCCCGTCACCGCCGCGGACCATGTCCTCGTGTCGGTACCGCTGATGGCGCAGCGCGCCGGACATTTCGTTCCTGACGTCGTCCAGAAGATCCTGGACGGTGGTGTCCGCAGTGACGGTCAGTCGCAGCGGAACGACGTTGGAGACCATGCCACCGGATCGGCGCAGCACGGCTGTCGTTCGACCGGAAACGGGCAGACTCAGCGACACGTCCTCTCGTCCGGTCATCTGAGCGAGGTACGCCGCAAAAGCCGCGACGACCGTTCCGGCAACCGTGGTCTTCTCCACGCGTTCGAGGAACCGCCCGAGCAGCGCCTCGACGTGGTTGGACAGCGCTGCGCTGTCGATCCGACTGACGGGAGCCGGCGCGGCACTGCGACCCGCGAGGCTCGAGATCTCGTCGAGATTCTCGATCTTGTCGGCCCAGTACTTGCGATCGGTTTCGAAACGACTCGACTGGCGGTACTTGTTGTCCACCTCGTAGACGTTCCAGAGATCGGAGGCCTCGCTCGGCTCCGGTTCGCGACCCTCCACGCGCGCCGAGTACAACTCCGCCACACGAGTGACGAACGTCGATGCACCGAAGCCGTCGAGAATTGTGTGGTGGACCCGCGTGTACCAGTAGTAGCGGTTCTCGCCGAGACGCAGAATCGTGGCAGAGATCAGTCGGTCCGTGAGCATGTCGATCGGCCGACTGCGATCTGCTCGCATCCACCGCATGGCCGCGTCGTGTGAGTCGTCTTCACTACGGAGGTCGACGTAGCCGACCGAATCATCGAGTGTGGGGTCGATGATCTGGTACGGCTGGGCGTCGATCTCGAAGATCCGGACGAAGGCCGACCCGATTTCGCGACCGGCGTCTGCGCAGGCCTGACGAAGGGCGTCAAGCTCCAGAGCACCACGGAGTTCGACGTACTGAGCGATGTTGACCGGAACTGCAGGATCAAGATGCTGCGCGAACCACATACCGAGCTGGGCCGCGGAAAGCGGGAATGCGTCGGATCGCTGAACGTCTTCCGGCGAGCTGCCGACCTCCGGCTTGCCGCTCCCCAGTTCTCCGTTACCCAGCGAATTCACGCCCACAGCCTCTCTTCCACACCATTGCGCACCCGTGCGAGCCGAACGTCCGATTCGCAGCAGCTACCGACCTCATCCAACCTCGACGAGCCAGAACCACCCATTGTCTCCGATACATAGGTGACAAGAGAAATCCATACCCCGGTGTATCGACGGTTTTGTTGCAATTCGTTACAAATCGCCCAGCTCATCTACCCCCCGATCGCATTGCCGAAACGCACCGTTCAGACGAGGCGCGCGACATCTCTCCCCCTGGGACAATCAATTGCAACCGACGATCTACACCCCAATCCACATCAGTCACTCGGACAATTTACAGGGCCGCCAGGTACTGGGTGCCTGAGCTCGAACAAGATTCGACAGTCGCTGATCGAGAATATCGGTACACGCCGACAGACCGACGAAAGAACGCGCCGACCAGCGGTCGGCGCGTTCTTCGATTTACGGTACGAAGCTTCAGGACAAGGCGACGCCAGTCACGCTCTGCAGGTGATCGCTGGTGACACCTGGAGCTAGCTCCACAAGCTGCAGCCCGTCCGCGGTGACGTCCAGCACTGCCAGGTCGGTGATGATCCGGTTGACGACACTCTGACCGGTAAGCGGCAGCGTGCACGCCTCGACGATCTTGGGGTTGCCGTCGCGGTCGGTGTGCTCCATCACGACGATGACGCGGCGGGCACCGTGGACCAGGTCCATCGCCCCGCCCATACCCTTCACCATTTTGCCCGGCACCATCCAGTTGGCAAGGTCACCGGTCTTCGACACCTGCATCCCGCCGAGCACCGCGGTGTCGATGTGACCACCGCGGATCATGCCGAACGAGAGAGCCGAGTCGAAGAACGCGGCACCTGGATTGACGGTGACGGTTTCTTTACCGGCATTGATGAGGTCGGCATCGACCTGATCATCGGTCGGGTACGGTCCGGTACCGAGGATGCCGTTCTCACTGTGGAGAACTACCTTGACGCCCTCCGGCAGGTAGCTGGGGATCAGCGTCGGCAGGCCGATACCGAGATTGACGTACTCACCTGGCCGCATCTCGGCAGCAGCGCGAGCGGCCATCTCGTGGCGAGTCCAACCGATACGAGTTTCCTCTGCGCTGCTCACTTGGTACCTCCCGAGACGGTCCGCTTCTCGATCCGCTTCTCCTGTGGGCCCGTATGCACGACGCGCGCGACGAACACTCCGGGAAGGTGAACGTGCGCAGGGTCAATGTCGCCCGGCTCTACGAGGTTCTCCACCTGCGCGATGGTGATCCGCCCCGCCATGGCGGCAAGCGGGTTGAAGTTCATCGCAGTCTTGTTGAAGACGAGATTGCCTTCGGTGTCGCCGTAGTCCGCGTGCACGAGCGCGAAGTCAGCGGTGATCGCCTCTTCCAATACATACGTGCGGCCACCGAACACTGCCGTCGCCTTCGGTGGCGACGCCACGGCGATCGAACCGTCCGGGTTGTATCGCCACGGCAAGCCGCCCTCGGCGATCGGTGTGCCGACGCCGGCCGGAGTGTAGAACGCCGGAATGCCGGTACCGCCTGCTCGCAGCCGCTCGGCCAGCGTCCCCTGCGGCGTCAACTCCACTTCGAGCTCACCAGCGAGATACTGGCGGGCGAACTCCTTGTTCTCCCCCACGTACGACGCCGTCACCCTGGCGATCCGGTGCGCGCCGAGCAGAATGCCGAGACCGTAGTCGTCGACACCGCAGTTGTTGGAGAACACCTCGAGATCGGTGGCGTCGCCGTCGGCGATCGCCGCGATCAGTGCGTCGGGAATACCGCACAGCCCGAAGCCGCCCACTGCGAGCCTGGATCCGCTCGCGATGTCGGCAACTGCCTCAGCTGCCGTATTCACGACTTTGCTCATCCGTTAGTTCTCCTTCTGCTGAAAGATTCCGGCTCGGTGAAGAAGCTTCTCGGCGTGACGAAGAACGGGAGCGTCGACCATCTTGCCCTCGAACGCGAACACACCACGTTCAGTAGACACCGCGGCAAGCACTCGTGTGGCCCAGTCGATCTCTTTTTCCGAAGGTGCGAAGGCACCACGGATGACCTCGACCTGACTCGGGTGGATCGCAACCTTCACGTCGAAGCCGACTGCGACAGCATCAGCGGACTCGACGCCCAGGCCGACGAGGTCCTTGATGTCGAGATAAACGGAATCGACAGCCAACCGGCCGTAGCTCTTCGCGGCCAGGAGAGACGTCGATCGGACGTGCTTGGCAACGTCGCGGTACGAACCGTTCGGGTGCCTGCTCGAATTACCGCCGAGACCGGCCACAAGATCCTCGGCTCCCCACATGACACCGATGGCGTTCGCAGCAAGCGCGATGTCGGCCACGGCGAGGGCTCCTCGCGGGGACTCGACGAGTGCAACCACGTCCGCCGGTGCGAGCGAGAGGACGTCCTCGGCCGATTCGCACTTGGACAGCATGAGACGCGAATAGTGTGTGCCGTCCAGCGCGATCAGATCGAGTTCATGATCACGAGTACCGACCGGATTGACGCGCACGACAGTCCGCTCCGGATCGAGAGGCGTGTCGATCAGGGCTGCACGTGCGGCTTCCTTGTCGGCCGGAGCCACACCGTCTTCGAGATCGAGGATCACGACGTCGGCAACAGCCGCGGCCTTCGCATAGCGCTCGGGACGATCCGCCGGGCAGAACAACCACGCCGGCCCCGGCGGTGTCCACGTCATGAGGACACCTCTGCCGGACGCAGTTGCACCAGTGTCTTGCGCGTGGCCAGTGCGACGACGTCACCGTGCTGGTTACGCCCGGTGTGCACGAGCGTCACGATGCCTTCACCTGGACGGCTCTTCGACTCGCGCTTGTCCGCGATGAGCGTCTCGGCATACAAGGTGTCGCCGTGAAAGAGCGGCTTCGGGAAGCTGATCTCGGAGAAACCGAGGTTCGCCACGATGGTGCCCTGCGTCAACTGCGCGACGGACAGGCCGACGATGGTCGACAGGGTGAACATCGAATTGACCAGCCGCACACCGAATTGAGTGTCCTCGCTGTACGCGGCATCGAGATGCAACGCCTGCGTGTTCATGGTCAAAGTCGTGAACAGGACGTTGTCAGCCTCGGTCACCGTCCGGCCTGGGCGATGCTCGTAGATTGCGCCGACCTCGAACTCCTCGAACCAGAGCCCGCGCTGAGTGATCTTCTTGGGGTTCGTCACAGCCCTGCCTCACGAGCGATGAGCATCAACTGCACCTCGGTCGTTCCCTCACCGATTTCGAGGATCTTGCTGTCACGGTAGTGGCGCGCGACGGCGTACTCGTTCATGAAGCCGTATCCGCCGTGGATCTGTGTGGCGTCACGAGCGTTGTCCATGGCAGCTTCGGAGGAAATGAGCTTGGCGATGGATGCCTGCTTCTTGAACGGCTTGCCCGACAACATGAGTGCGGCCGCGTCGTAGTACGCGGTACGTGCGACGTGGGCGCGGGCCTCCATGCGCGCGATCTTGAACGCGATGGCCTGGTTGTGTCCGATGGGGCGACCGAACGCCTCGCGCTCCTTGGCGTACTTGATCGACTCGTCGACGCAGCCCTGGGCTGCACCGACGCTCAACGCGGAAATGGCGATGCGGCCTTCGTCGAGGATGCGCAGGAAGTTCGCGTAGCCGCGGCCACGCTCACCGAGCAGATTCTCTTCGGGAACACGAACATCCGCGAACGTGAGCGGATGGGTGTCGGATGCGTTCCAGCCGACCTTGTTGTACGCCGGTTCGGCAGTGAAGCCGGGCGTCGTGGTCGGCACGAGTATCGTCGAGATCTCCTTCTTGCCCCCGTCCTTGACACCCGTGACCGCGGTGACCGTCACGAGCTTGGTGATGTCTGTGCCCGAGTTGGTGATGAACTGCTTGTTGCCGTTGATGATCCACTCGCCGCTGTCGAACTTCGCGGTGGTCTTGGTTCCGCCGGCGTCACTACCCGCACCGGGTTCGGTCAGGCCGAAGGCAGCCAAAGACTTGCCGCTGGTGAGCTGCGGAAGCCACTCTTCCTTCTGTGCCTCGTTACCGAAGCGGTAGATGGGCATGGCACCCAAGGACACTCCGGCTTCGAGGGTGATCGCGACGCTCTGGTCGACCTTGCCCAACTCTTCGAGCGCCAGGCAGAGTGCGAAGTAGTCGCCACCCATTCCGCCGTACTCCTCGGGGAAGGGCAGGCCGAACAAGCCCATGTCCGCCATCCCGGCAACTACCTCGTACGGAAAGGTGTGGTTGGCGTCGTGCTCGGCAGCAACCGGTGCAACGACGGTCTTGGCGAAGTCGGCAACGGTCTTGGCGAGCTGCTGGTATTCGTCCGGAAGCGCTCCGGTGGCAAGGTAATCGGACATCAGGCGTCTTCCTTCGGCGTCGTGTTCTCGGACTTTTCTTCGGCAGTCTCTTCGTCTTGGGCAGGTACCACGCGGGCCAGAACCTGATCCACCATCACCTGATCGCCCTGACGGACAAGCACTTCCACGATCCCGTCGATCGGGGACGTCAAGGAGTGCTCCATCTTCATGGCCTCGACCACGACGAGCGGTTGTCCCGCGCTCACTGCCGCGCCGTTCTCGACGTTGACCGCGATGACGGCACCGGGCATGGGGCTGGCGATTTCGGCATCACCGGCATGCTTGTCCTCACCGCGGACGCTGACTTCGGCAACCTCGCGCACGTGCCAGGTTCCGCCACCCGCGAGCCACAAACCACCGTCGGTCTCGGCGACGACGAACGTGCGTCGGCGTCCGTCGATCACCACCGCCAGTTCGGATCCCGTCAGGGTCGCGCTGAATGCGCGCGGTTGTGAACCTTCGACCTCGACCTTTGCATCCGCGGGAACCCCGACGATCGCAACGTGCGCCGTTCGGGTGCCGGCGGAGAGCCTGATGCTGGTCGGAGCGGGAGTTCCGACGCGCCATCCACTCGGGACGTCCCAGGGATCAACGGATTCCGAAGTTGTCCACCGCGAGAGCCAGCGATAAGCCGCGGCAGCAATGAGAACCTCGTCGGAGGCGTCGGCTGCGACGAAGTCTTCGACGCGACGATCGAGCAGACCGGTGTCGAGGTTGCCCGCGATCACATCCGGATCAGCGAGAAGGAACCGTGCGAATTCGATGTTGGTCACGACTCCGAGCACTGCGGTGTCACCGAGTGCGCGATCGAGCTTGCGCAGTGCGCCCGCCCGGTCGGGAGCGTGGGCGATGACCTTACTGAGCATCGGGTCGTAGTCACTGCCGACGACGGTGCCCGCGAGCAGTCCGGAATCGACGCGCACGCCGGAACCTGACGGCTCGACCAGATCGACGACGCGACCACCTGTCGGCAGGAATCCACGGCCCGGATCCTCCGCGTACACACGAGCTTCGATGGCGTGCCCGGTCAGCGTGATGTCACTCTGGGAGAAGGCCAACTTCTCTCCCGCTGCCACACGAACCTGCCATTCGACCAGATCCAGTCCGGTCACCATTTCGGTGACGGGGTGCTCGACCTGCAGGCGGGTATTCATCTCCATGAAGAAGAACTCGTCCGGCTTGTCGGCGGAGACGATGAACTCCACGGTGCCGGCGCCGGTGTAATCGACGCTTCGAGCGGTGTTGCACGCTGCCGCACCGATCCGGTCACGGGTCACCTGATCGAGCAGCGGCGAGGGAGCCTCTTCGATGACCTTCTGATGACGCCGCTGCAGGCTGCATTCGCGCTCACCGAGGTGAACGACGTTGCCGTGCTGGTCGGCGAGAACCTGGACCTCGATGTGCCGGGGCCGCAGGACGAATCGCTCGAGGAACAGGGTGTCGTCGCCGAACGACGACGCGGCCTCACGACGCGCACTGCGAAGAGCCTCGGCCAGATTGGCCGGATCCTCGACCAGACGCATTCCCTTGCCGCCGCCACCGGCGGAAGGCTTGACCAACACCGGGTAGCCGATGTCCTCGGCTGCCGCGATCAGTTCTTCGTCGGTCAGATTCGGACGAGCGATGCCCGGGACCACCGGGACGTCGAACGCGGCGACTGCGTTCTTCGCGGTGATCTTGTCACCCATCACTTCGATAGCTCGCTCGGACGGGCCGAGGAAGGCGATTCCCGCGGCCGCACAGGCAGCCGAGAACGCCGAGTTCTCCGACAGGAAGCCGTAGCCGGGGTGAATGCCCTGTGCGCCCGTGGACTTGGCAGCGTCGATCACCTTGTCGATGACGAGGTAGCTTTCACGCGCCGCAGCCGGTCCGATGTTGACGGCGGTGTCGGCCTCGCGGACGTGTCGAGCATTCGCGTCGGCGTCGCTGTAGACGGCGACGCTGCGAATTCCCAACTCACGCAACGTGCGGATCACACGAACCGCGATCTCACCGCGGTTGGCCACGAGAACAGTATCGATAGTGCGCAACTCAGTCATTTCGCTCACATCCGGAAGACGCCGTAGGAGACCGGTTCGATCGGCGCGTTTGCACACACCGAGAGAGCCAGGCCGAGAACAGTTCTGGTATCTGCGGGGTCGATGACACCGTCATCCCACAGCCGCGCAGTGGAGTAGTACGGATTTCCCTGAGCCTCGTACTGCTCGCGGATCGGCGCCTTGAAGGACTCTTCGTCCTCGGCCGACCACGGATTGCCCGCGCTGTCGAGCTGGTCACTACGAACGGTCGAGAGCACCGACGCGGCCTGCTCGCCGCCCATGACCGAGATGCGCGCGTTCGGCCACATCCACAGGAAGCGAGGTGAATACGCGCGTCCACACATGGAGTAGTTGCCGGCGCCGTAAGAGCCGCCGATGACAACCGTCAGCTTCGGAACCCGTGCACACGCAACTGCCGTGACCATCTTGGCGCCGTGCTTGGCGATGCCGCCGGCCTCGTAGTCGCGTCCCACCATGAAGCCCGCGATGTTCTGCAGGAACAGCAGCGGCACACTGCGCTTGTCGCACAGTTCGATGAAATGTGCTCCCTTCATGGCGGATTCGCCGAAGAGCACGCCGTTGTTGGCGATGATGCCGACCGGGTGGCCCTCGATGTGGGCGAAACCGGTGACGAGCGTCTTGCCGTACTCAGCCTTGAATTCCTGGAACGCGCCACCGTCGACGAGCTTGGTGATCACCTCGTGCACGTCGTACGGAGTACGAGGATCGGTCGGGACGACGTCGTAGAGTTCGCTTTGATCTGCGACAGGCGGAACCGTGGAGATGACGTCCCACGGGCGCTCGGAACGGGGGCCGAGTGTGGCAATGATGTTGCGCACGATACGAAGTGCGTCGCGGTCGTCCTCGGCCAGGTGGTCGGTGACGCCGGAAACCTTGGAGTGCAGGTCGCCGCCGCCGAGCTCTTCTGCCGTCACGATCTCACCGGTGGCTGCCTTCACCAGCGGCGGGCCGCCGAGGAAGATGGTGCCCTGGTTGCGGACGATCACTGCTTCGTCGCTCATCGCGGGCACGTATGCGCCGCCCGCGGTACACGAACCGAGAACTGCGGCGATCTGGGGAATCCCCTTGGCGCTCATGGTCGCCTGGTTGTAGAAGATCCGGCCGAAGTGCTCGCGGTCCGGGAAGACTTCGTCCTGGCGCGGCAGGAAGGCGCCGCCGGAGTCGACGAGGTAGATGCAGGGAAGGTTGTTCTGCAGTGCAACTTCCTGCGCACGCAGGTGCTTCTTCACCGTCATCGGGTAGTAGGTGCCGCCCTTGACCGTCGCGTCGTTGGCAACGATGACGCACTCGCGGCCCGACACACGGCCGATGCCGGTGATGACGCCGGCGCCGGGGCACTCGTCGTCGTACAGGCCGTTGGCCGCGAGCGGGGACAGCTCGAGGAACGGGCTGCCCTGATCGAGCAGCGAGTCGACGCGATCTCGCGGCAGCAGCTTCCCTCTGCTCACGTGGCGCTCGCGAGAGCGCTCGTTGCCACCCAGCGCTGCTTGCGCCAGTTTCTTCTTCAGTTCGTCCACCAGAACGGTGTGATCGGACCGGTAGCCCGATCCTTGCGTGATTCCACTGGGAGTCATCCCGCCGCCTTCGCCATGAGTTAATGCTCGATAACTGAAACTAGATTAACTATGATTAACTGAGTTGTCCAGAACACAAGCGAAGAAAGATCGAGAGAATGACCTCTGAGCAGGTAGCAGCTCCGACGCGACGCGATCAGATGAAGGCCGACCGTCGACGTCAACTCTTGGACGCCGCCGCCCGGTTGATCGCCGAGCGCGGATTCGTGAGTGTGCGACTCGAAGACCTGGGTGCGGCCGTCGGTATCAGCGGCCCCGCCGTGTACCGGCATTTCCCGAACAAGGACGCCGTCCTCGTGGAACTTCTCGTCGGCATCAGCACACGACTGCACGAAGGCGGATCAGCTGCGGCGGAGGCTGCGGACTCCCCGAGCGCTGCTCTCGACGCACTGGTGGAGTTCCACCTCGACTTCGCACTGGGCGAGCCGGACCTGATCCGTATCCAGGACCGCGACCTCGAAAGCCTCCCGGCCGATGCGCGTCGACAAGTACGCCAAACACAGCGCAAGTACGTCGAGGTCTGGGTTGGGGTGCTCGAGCAACTCGATCCCCAACTCGATCAGGCGGACGCACGAATCAAAGCGCATGCCACCTTCGGTCTGATCAACTCGACCCCACACAGCGCCAACCCCGCTTCGCCGGCACGTGCACGTCGCGTCCTGCGGGATATGACACTGGCCGCACTGCGCACCCACTGAAACCGGACACTGCACAATCGGTGGCAGACTGGTTACACCAGCTAACAGATGAGGGTGCCGAACGTGGAAGACAGCAGTGGGGTCAGCCGGGCCGATTTCGCCGAACTGCGGACCGAGTTCTCCCGCTTCATGATGTTGTACCAATTCGGAATCTCCGAACTGATGACCAAGGTGAACATCCTCAAGGACGAGTTCACTCACATCAATCAGTACAGCCCCATCGAACACGTCACGTCACGAGTCAAGTCGCCGGACAGCATCCTGCGCAAGGCTCAGCGCCTGAACATCCCGCTCACGATCGACGACATCTCGAAGAACATCTTCGACATCGCCGGAGTACGCATCACCTGCAGCTTCATTTCCGACACGTACCGAATAGCCGAGATGCTCACCAGCCAGACGGACCTTCGGGTGATCGAGCGCGAGGACTACATCGCCGATCCGAAACCCAACGGCTACAAGAGCTTGCACCTGATCGTCGAGGTCCCGGTTTTCATGAGCGACCGCGTCCGGCACGTTCCGATCGAACTCCAGATCCGCACCATCGCGATGGATTTCTGGGCAAGTCTCGAACACAAGATCTACTACAAGTACAACCGCGAGGTTCCCGTCGAACTCCTCGACGAACTCACCGAGGCTGCTGCTGCGGCACACCGCCTCGACGTCAAGATGGAACGGCTCAACGACGAGTTCGCGAAGATCAAAGCGCTACCGCATCCTGACGACGAAATCCTCGAGCAGGATCTACCGGCGCAGTTCCTCGAGGCGATGCATCTTCAGCGACGAGCGCTCTGAATTTGCGCGCCCTCTCCTGAGCGAACGCGCCTTTCGGCGCACCTGAGGCGACGAGAGTGCCGTTCGCTCACGACTGGGTTCGGACAACTAGGGCAAACAAAAGAGTGCGCCCTCCCGAACTTCGGGAGGGCGCACTGTTCGAAATTCGTAGGCTTGCTATTTCTTGCCGGTGACGGCGCTGTAGCCGATCGAGAGCACGGCCGCTGCCGCGATGCTGATGATCCAACGGATCCAGTCGATTCCACCCGTATCGCCCTTATCCGAGATCGCTCCCCAGACCCAGTACCCGATAAGCGCTCCGGCGATACCCAGCACGACGGTCACGATCATGCCGTACTGCTGCTTACCTGGCAGTACGAGACGAGCCAGGATTCCGATGACTGCGCCGAAAATAATGGTTCCGATAATTTGCCCCATGACAGCCCCTCTCACACGTCGTGCATGCACGCGGACGGAAGATCACCGCTCAGGGAAACAATAACCACAGTCACACACAACTGTCGCTTGTTGACCGAATTGTTGTCCGAGATGCAACCTGGACGTGTTACACGCAGGACATTCGCGAGTTATTCTTTCGCAATCAAGCAGACCTAGCGTTCTCGTCCATGGCCACTTCCGTAAAACTGCCGAACAGCGAGCTCGCGCGGCTCGCCAACAAACCACCCTGGTACCGATCCCTGTTCGTGCAACTGATCGCCGCTATCGTGATCGGTGTTCTCATCGGCTGGTTGTGGCCGGAATTCGGCGCAAATCTCAAGCCCCTTGCCGACGGGTTCATCAAGTTGATCAAAATGCTGATCGCACCGATCATCTTCTGCACCGTCGTGATCGGGATCGCCCACGTCGGCGATCTGAAAGCGGTGGGACGCATCGGCGTCAAGGCGCTCATCTACTTCGAGGTTGTGACCACCTTCGCGCTGCTGTTCGGGCTGCTCATCGGCAACTTGATGAAACCAGGTGCGGGATTCAACATCGATCCGGAGACACTGGCGAACGGTGCGGACGCCGTGGCCGCCAAGACCGGAAGTGGCGAACTTCCCCACACCGTCGAATTCCTGCTCAACATCATTCCGGTGTCGATAGTTTCGGCCTTCGCCGAAAACGCACTCCTCCAAGTCCTCTTCTTCGCCGTACTGTTCGGACTCGCCTTGGCCAAGGCAGGCGAGAGTGGACCACCGATCGTGTTCGAACTAGTCGATCGTCTGAGTCATCTGTTCTTCACGATCATCGGCTGGATCATGAGACTGGCGCCGTTGGGCGCTTTGGGCGCGATGGCGTACATCGTCGGCCAGTACGGGATCGCTTCGCTCGGAAGTTACGGAAAGCTGATCGCCGCGTGCTATCTCGCGGCCGTCCTGTTCATCCTCATCCTGGCCGCGATAGTCAGGTACTTCGCGGGCGTGAACCTGTGGAAGTTCGTCAAGTACATCAAGGACGAACTCTTCCTCGCGTTGGGAACGGCGTCGACCGAAGTAGTTCTGCCCCGAATCATGGTCAAGCTCACCAACGCCGGATGCTCGCGAACGACAACAGGATTGGTGGTACCAACCGGGTACTCGTTCAATCTCGACGGCGCGACGCTGTACCTGTCGATCTGCATGCTGTTTCTGGCTCAGGCACTCGGCGTGGACCTGACACTCGGTGAACAGATCACTGCCGTCCTGGTACTGATGCTCACGTCCAAGGGAATGGCCGGAGTACCGGGATCGTCATTCCTGGCACTGTCCGCCACCGTGGCCGCAATCGGTCACGGCGCAATTCCGGTTGCCGCAGTCGCACTCCTACTGGGCGCGGATCGAATCATGGACTCGATGCGGGTGTCGGTGAACCTGCTCGGGAATTGTGTCGCTACCTTCGTGGTCGCGAATTGGGAGGGGCAGCTCGACAAGGAGCGCATGCGCCGAGTGCTCGACGGAGAAGACGTTCCACCGCTCGAGGAAGTCGATCCGATCACCGGGAAAACTGTTCCGGCACCCGAAACCGAAGGCATCCTGACCCGGTAGGTAGGTGCCGGCTACTGGTTGCACGTCGGAAATCGGTGCTGAAGAGTCGCGGGGGGCATACTTCACTGGAAAATCCAGACCGGAAAGTACGAAAGCAAATATTTGCAGATGGGGACAACCTTGCCGACGAGGGACCATTGAATCTACAAATACGACGCTTGCGCTGCACTGACTCGACATCACTGAAATGCGACTTGCGATATCTCGATATTGCTACGCGGTTGCCTCGGCGGTGATTAAAAAATCAGCGAACTGCCAGCATTATGTTTGCCAGAATTACAAGGACTAAAGTCCAGTGTTCAACCAACGAAGAGACTCGAGTGGGTAAAAATCAATCAGCTCTGAAAGCACTCTCGTGCATACAGTTACGCCTTCTCACCTGGTCTTATGTAGGTTATTTCACGCAATGAGCTATTGCGGGATTGACCATATGCCCATAGGTTCAAATTGTCCGAATGGTCACCTATTGCTATCGTAACCTTTGCGAAGGACTGGACCCGATTGCCCAGCTAAAAAATACAGTGCCCGCATCCACGCAGGATATTGAACACATGTTCACTAATCGAGTCTCGGTGGTTGTTCCGGTATTCAACGAAGAAGACGCAGTTTCCGACTGCATCGAGGGTCTACTGACCCAGTCGGAATCGATGAGATCCTGATTGTCGACAACATCATCGGTCGGATAGACGCAGACACGCGGGTACAACCGGGGTGGGCTCGTGCGGTCAAAGCATTTTCCACCGCAGCATCGCTCATTCAGCGGTTGCCGGACTCACCTACCTCTTCGAATCGCCATTTGCTCGAATCCACCGCTTCGCACTGGACCGGCAGGTCAAGTAGAGAAAGTTCGACTGCGAGCGTCAAGTGCGTAGCGGTGGCCGGAGCAAACATGGCGATCAGAAAATGCGCAAGGCTGACTGTCCGCGAGCAAGTCAGTGACCGGCAGGACATCCACGAAGTTATCGACCTTTCACTGTGCCTTCGGTCGGAGGGGATGACAATCGGTCAGATCGCAGACACGTCCGGTCGACGCGGTGAAACCCGTCCGTTGGAGTATCTGAAGTACAATCAGGCATCCGAATCGGTTCTGCACCTTCACAACATCATGAATTGGCGCCTCAAACTGACAATCTGGGGCGACTCGATGCTCCACGCGCTCGCGTGGCCCGTCTACCGCCTCTACAACTTCGAGCAGGAGCGCCTGGAATTCAGATACTTGTTTCCAGATCGCAAGGTCGAATCATGCCGGTTCACCAGTAGCCCATCGAGTTTCGCTGATCACCGAAGATTCGAAGTGATAGCGCTGCAGACTGCTTCGTAACTGATCCGCACGATCGTCCGCCGTGTCCTCAGGGAGGTGTACCGACACTCGGTCGCCATCGATGACCGTCCGGCCGCGAAGGCCGAGTTCGACCAACTCTGCGTCGACCACCCGCCTTGTTGCATCACGAATCAACGGAACCTTGAACACCTTTCCGACGGCAGTGAGTGGAAGCTCCTCGATTTCATGAATGAAGACCGGAGCTGCCGCCGGTTCAGGCGCGTGGGCTCGAGCCCAGGTGAGCAGAGAGTCGGTGTCCCGTGGGGCGTCACCTCTCAGCACAACGTAGGCGACCGGGACCTCTCCGGAATGTGCGTGGGGTCTTCCCACCACCGCCACCGCCTCGACGTCCGGGTGCTGCTCGAGGACCTCCTCGACGGTTCTCGGGTCGATATTGTGCCCGCCACGGATGATGAGGTCTTTCGCCCGCCCGCCGAGGCTCACGAATCCTTGTCCGTCGACAGATCCTCGATCGCCGGTCACGAGCCAGCCGTCGAAAACCGATCCCGAGGAATCCAGCCTGGCGCCCTGCGAATGGCGTCTCAAGTATCCAGGAAAGACGCACGGCCCCTTGATCGCGAGGATGCCTTCCTCGCCGGCCGGGCAGTCACGAATCGGTACACCTCCTGCGTCCACGTCGACAGCCTTGACGTGCTGATACGGCAAGCGGAGACCGGTGGTGCCGGGAACCCGACCACCCAACGGTTCCAGCACACTCGCGCACGTGGCTTCGGTCAGTCCGTACCCCTCGATCATCGGGACGCCGGTGTTCGACTCGAAATCCAGACGCACTCGCGCAGGCAAGGGTGCTGCGCCGACAATTCCGCATCTCAGCGAGGAGATGTCGACTCCGGTCGGAGCCTCGGGGAGGGACGAGAAAACCGTGGGAACGCCGGAAAACAATGACACTTCGAAATGCTCGACGATCCGCCAGAAATCTTCGACCGCCATTCTGTCTCGATAGCCGAGTGGACCGAGAGCCACGATCGTGCCGCCGCCGGATAGCGGAGCCAAACCGGTGACGTGGACGGCATTGACATGAAACAACGGAAGACCGCTCAGCACAACAGCATCGACGAACTCTGTGCGCTGCGCGAGCGACCATGCCAACGAGACTTCGTTCAGGTGCGTGTGAGCGGCGACTTTGGGGAGGCCCGTCGTTCCCCCGGTGTGGAAATACGCCGCCACGTCGTTGAGAGTCCGACGTTCTTCGAACTCCAGGTTCGAACCTGATTGCTCGGCACACAACAGATCGAAGTCGCCGGTCGCAGTCTCGGCCACGGACTGGGGCGGACCTCCGACAGCGAGCACCCTCTGCACAGTCGGTACAGCGGCAGCGATGTCGAGCGCCTTCTGCCAGAGCAACAGATCAAGGCTAGGGGCAGGGGCCAACAAGATCTCGGCCTCTGTCAGTGTGAAGATGTCGATCAGATGTTCGCGCGCGAGCATAGGGTTGACCGGGTTCACGATTCCGAGCGCTTGCGCACCCCACAGTGCGGCGTACGCGGATCCGGAGTTGGGCAACATCAGCGCCACCACTCCCCCCGACGGAACCTCCAACGCGGCAAAGAGATTCGCGGCCTTGTTCACTCGACTCAGCAACTGCGAGTATGTCCAGGAATTCGGCTCTCGCCAACCCGTTCCACCCGGCAGCAGGTGCAGGGCAATATTGTCTGGGTGGCGTTTGGCGGATCGTTCGATCAACTCGTAAGTACTCGCCGGCAGATCTCGATCCGACAATGCGACAGCTTCGA
Source organism: Rhodococcus sp. IEGM 1318 (assembly GCF_033142465.1). Classification (NCBI taxonomy): domain Bacteria; kingdom Bacillati; phylum Actinomycetota; class Actinomycetes; order Mycobacteriales; family Nocardiaceae; genus Rhodococcus; species Rhodococcus sp. IEGM 1318. The sequence continues at coordinate 338,100 of NZ_JAWLSC010000001.1, read as the reverse complement.
GGCCCGCCAACTCTTCGAGAGCACTCATCGTGCTGCTACCACAGAATTTCGCAGCATCCCAATACCCTCGATCTCAACCTCTACGACGTCACCCGGCGAGAGGAACCGTCCGCTGAAGATTCCGGCACCGGCGGGCGTCCCGGTGCAGATGACGTCGCCGGGTTCGAGCGTCTGAAATGCCGACAGGTACGCGATCAATGACGGGATGTCGTGGATGAGACTTCCTGTCCGGTCATTTTGGCGTAGTTCACCATTCACGCGGGTGGTAATACGCAAGTCCACCGCGGGTCCGAATTCATCGGCCGTCACAAGGCAGGGGCCGAAGGGCGCAAAGCTGTCGAAACTCTTGGCGACGCCGATGGACGCAACCGGGTCACCTGCCATGGCTCGCTTCTGGATGTCGCGCGCCGACACATCGTTCACCACGCTCAGGCCGGCAACGTGTGACCACCCGTTTTCGATCGACACGTCCTTCGCAACGCTGCCGATGACGACGGCCAATTCCCCCTCGTAGTCCACCTGTGCCGGGGCAATCCTCGGCAGCACGATAGGTGACTCTGTGGCAGTCACCGCAGAGCCCGCGGTGACTTGAAAATTGGGTTCGGTAGGGAGATTGCTGACGGTTTTGCCCAACGAAGCGAGCATGTCCAACGCTTCGTCCCCATGCGAGGAATAGTTGAGTCCGACGATCAGCACTTTGCCTGGACGGAGCACGGGCGCCAACACCTCCACTTCGACAAAGTCCACCCGCCGCAGAACCGAAGCAGCATGCGCCGCCTCGATGCCCGGTCCACGAAGCAGCGCCCCGATGTCTTCGAACGGTAGATCGAGCACAGACAGGCACCCGGGTTCGTCTTCGCGAGCAAGTCCGTTGTCGGTACTGAACAATCGCATGATGGCTCCTCGTCGTTGACAGGTAATGAAGGCTCTTAACTCATAGTTAAGAGCATCTCATGACCAAGAGTCAAGAGCGGGCGTGAACCCATAGACTCGAAGGCATGCCGAAGAATCGACAAGACATACCCAAGGCCGAGCGTCAGGCCGAGGTCGTAGAGTGCGCCCGAGAGCTGTTCGTCACCAACGGATTCAAAGGAACGAGCGTGGCAGCGGTGGGCAGAGCGGCCGGTATTGCACCCGCCGCCGTGCACTGGTACTTCCCCACCAAGGATGATCTGTTCGCAGCAGCGCTCGAACAACTCTTCACGAACGCACGTCTTGCAGTCCAATCCGACCCGGAGATCGCCGGCAACCCTCGCGGCGAGCTTCTGGCACTCCTCGCTGCGATGCAGCCTTATCGCGGCCTACATCGGGAGGCTTACGAGCGCATCGAGTCATCCAGCGCAGTCGGCGAAGCGTACGCGGAGATGCAGAACTGGCTTGACGAACACCTGCTTGCGATCATCGGCAACCAACTTCCCGCCGGCGCCGACACCTCACTGATCGCCGACACTGCCCATGTCCTCTTCGAGGGGCTGCTCATCAGCTCCAGACGACTCGACCGGCCTACCAGCGATCTGGTCGACTTGCTGACGGAAGCTCTTGTCGCAGCGGCAAAGGCGAAAGCCCTCTGACTTCCGAGGCAAATCTTCACATTCTCTTGACTTCCAATCAAGAACCCGTACCTTCTCTTATATGGCATTCAAGAGAGATGCCCCATACGAGGAGGTTTTGTCATGGCTTCACCCGACAAGCTCGCCCACATCGTCTTCAAAACAGGTCAACTCACGCAGATGACGGAGTGGTACACCCATGTACTCGAAGGCAGTGTCACGTTCGGAAATGACTTCCTTGCCTTCATCACTTACGACGAGGAGCATCATCGAGTCGCATTCATCGCCAGTGGCGCGACCGACAAGCCGGAACCGCATCACAGCGGCCTGCATCATGTTGCGTTCACCTACGCCACACTGGGAGATCTGATCGGCACGTATCGTCGGCTTGCCGCGGAGGATGTTCGACCCTTCTGGTGCATCAACCACGGACCGACTACGTCGATGTACTTCGAGGATCCCGACGGCAACCACGTCGAACTGCAGATCGACAACTTCGCCACGGAGGCCGAACTCGACGATTTCTTCCGCTCGGGCGCCTTCGAGGCCAATCCGATCGGTACAGAGTTCGATCCGGACGAACTCGGTCGACGTTTCGACAACGGCGTGCCGTTCGCCGAGCTGGTCAAGCAGTCATGACCCGGCCCGACTCCTCGCCGGTCGTCATCATCGGCGGAGGACCCGTCGGCCTGGCGACGGCCTTGGTTCTTGCTCGCCACGGTGTCCGGAGCATCGTGTGCGAGCAGTACTCCGGAATCAATCCGCACCCGCGCGCCCACGTCGTCAATACCCGTTCGATGGAGTTGTTCAGGACCTGGGGCATTGCCGACGCGGTGCTGCACGACGCAGTGGATCCCATGTGGATGATGAACATCTTGTGGAAGAGCACCCTCTCCGGCGAAGAATTCGGCCGCGTGAGCATGCTGGAAGTTCCGGAAGACCAGATTATTGCTCGCCTGAATTCTTCTCCGGTCGCAATCACCTCCTGCGCGCAGGACCGCGTACAAGAGCATCTGCTCGAGGCTGTCCGTGCGACAGGGCTCACCGAGGTCCGATACGACACCACTGTCACGGCAATCGACAACCTGAAACAACAGGTCCATCTCACGACCCGGTCGCAGGCCGGTACCGACACTCTCACCGCCCAGTTCGTCGTCGTGGCAGATGGTGCCACCGGCAAGTTCCGCGACTCGCTCGGGATCGGAATGAACGGACAACCCGATCTCGGCCATCAGCTCAACATCTACTTCCATGCAGACCTGTCACCGTGGACCGATCACTCACCCGCGCTTCTCGTCTGGGCGATCAATTCCCTCTCGCCCGGCGTTTTCATCGGAATGGACGGGCACAACCGCTGGACGTTCAACAGGAATTTCGATCCCGCTACCGAGTCGATCGAGCAGTTCACGCCCGAGCACTGCCGCACGTTGATTCGAGACGCAATCGGAGACCACAGCGTCGATGTCGAGGTCTGCTCGGTGGGGACGTGGACGATGTCGGCGCGAACAGCGGCGAATTATCGCAAGGATCGGGTACTGCTGGCAGGCGATTCAGCGCACCAGTTCCCACCTACCGGTGGGCTCGGCATGAACACCGGGCTCGCCGATGCAGACAATCTCGGATGGAAGCTTGCGGCCGTCGTGCAGGGATGGGCTTCTGATGCTCTTCTCGACACGTACGAATCAGACCGCCGGCCCGTCGCCGAATCCAATACAGCGCACAGCATCCGCAACGCGATTTCCATGGCGCAGAGCGGAATCGGTCCAGGAAGCGCTGATGTGGCTCGTCAACTCGAGAGCCACGACCCGTCGGTGGCTTCGCAGGCCCGCATCAACCTCGGCGCTTCTATTCCGCTGCAGCGCGCGCACTTCGATTGTCTGACGCAAGAACTCGGCTACGCCTACGACAGTACGTATGATGCGCCGGTCGCCGAGTCTCACGTGCAATCGAATCGGGTAGGCGCCCGGCTCCCTCATGTGTGGATCCAACGCGATGGGTCACAAATATCGTCGCACGATCTCCTAAAGGTGGGCTTCACCTTGATCGCGGGTCCTGCCGGCACAATGTGGGTGGAGGAGTTGAACCGATCCAGCACGGCTGTCCCACACTCGTCAGTCGTGTTCGGTAGCGATGCACATGCCGATCCTCTGGCACTCGCCACACTTGGCTTGGACGACGATTCGGCGATCCTCATCCGTCCGGACGGCCATATCGCCTGGCGCAGCAACGAGTCCGACGTGCCGTTGACCGTGGGACTCGCGCACGCCGTAGCAGGCGCCCCTACGAGACAGGCGACGCAGGCATGACCGATACTCCCTCCGCCCTGAGTGTCACCGACCGCTACCGTGAGGAGCCTGGACGTCTGCATCTCACCGGAATCCAGGCGCTTGCGAGACTCCCCATCGACCTACGCAGGATCGACCGTCAGGCCGGGCGGGACACAGCTGCTTTCGTCTCCGGATATGAAGGTTCCCCTCTTGCGGGCTACGACATGGAGCTCGAGCGCAATCGAACACTTCTGGACGAGTTCGACATAGTCTTCCGGCCTGGCGTCAACGAAGAACTGGCGGCCACCGCTGTCCAGGGCACCCAACTCGCCGGGATGCAATCGGACAAGCGTGTCGAGGGAATCATCGGTATTTGGTACGGCAAGTCCCCCGGCCTCGACCGAGCTTCGGATGCGTTCCGCCACAACAACATGATGGGAACGCATCCCGAAGGCGGAGCGCTCGCGCTGGTCGGAGACGATCCCGCGGCAAAGTCGTCAACTGTTCCGGGCGCATCCGAGTTACTGCTGGCCGACTTGGGAATCCCGACGCTCTACCCTTCGGACCCACAAGAAGCACTCGATTTCGGGATCCACGGAATCGCGATGTCGAGGGCATGCGGACTGTGGGTTGCGCTGAAGATCGCCACCAACGTTGCCGACGGCTCGGGCACCGTCGACATCGACCCGCAGCGAGTTCAGCCCGTCATTCCGGATCGTGTGGTCGACGGCGCACCGTACCGCCACGAAGTAACCGCACAGATTCTTCAACCAACCCTCGGAAGGCTCGAGAAAAGCCGTGACGGAACGCGATTGGAGATCGCTCGCCGCTACGCCGCAGACAACGAGCTCAATCGCATCACTCACAGCACGCCGAGCGACACGATCGGCATCATCGCACCGGGCAAAACGTATCTTGATCTACGCCAAGCACTTCGAACACTGGGACTCGACGACGACGAGTTGGCACGGCGTGGCGTTCGTCTCCTTCACCTCGGAATGATCTTCCCGCTCGAACCAACGGTGATCGGAAAGTTCGCAGCTGGGTTGAGCCACATCATCGTTGTGGAGGAAAAGCGACCGATCATCGAAACCGCAGTGAAGGACCTGCTGTACGGCACCGAGAACCCGCCCACCGTCGTCGGCAAGAGGTTGCCGAACGGCCGACCGTTCTTTCCACTCGACGGCGAACTCGACCCCGACTCCATCACCACCCGGCTGGCAGGTCGACTGATTTCCTTCGGATCGTTCCCGACTGTCGATCGTTGGCTACTGGATTCTCGCCCGTCGAGCGCTCGCATAGAACTCCCACTACTCGCCCGGACACCGTACTTCTGCTCGGGATGTCCCCACAACGTATCGACGAAGACTCCGGAGGGTGCGACAGTTGGTGCCGGAATCGGTTGCCACGGAATGGTATCCCTCATGGAGTCGGTCCAGGTGGGATCGGTCATAGGTATGACCCAGATGGGCGGCGAGGGGGCACAGTGGATCGGCATGGCCCCCTTTCTGTCCCGGAAGCATCTCATCCAAAACCTAGGCGACGGAACCTTTCACCACTCCGGCAGTCTCGCCATTCGCGCCTCCATAGCGGCCGGCACCAACATCACTTACAAGATCCTCTACAACTCGGCCGTCGCCATGACCGGCGGACAGCAACCCGGCGGGGTCATGTCGGTTCATGCGATCTGTGCCGCCCTGACGGCCGAGGGAGTTCGGCGCATCATCGTCACTGCCGACGACACCAAGCGCTACCGCAAGGCGAAACTACCTCGGAACGTTAAACTCTGGCATCGAGACCGGTTGATCGAAGCGCAGCAAGAACTCGCGAAAATCTCAGGAGTTACGGTTCTGATTCACGATCAGGAATGCGCGACCGAACTGCGACGCAAACGTAAGCGTGGCCTGGTTGCCGAACCGGCGGAGCGCATCGTGATCAACGAGCGTGTCTGCGAAGGCTGCGGTGACTGCGGACAGAAGTCCAATTGCCTCTCCGTTCAGCCTGTCGGAACGGAATTCGGGCGCAAGACGCGGATCGATCAGTCGTCGTGCAACAAGGACTACTCATGCCTCGACGGCGACTGCCCATCATTCCTGTCCGTCGTGCCGAGGTCGAAGCCAGCGGTCCGTCAGTCCGCCGAGCCGTTCGACACCTCGGATCTACCCGAGCCCGTGTACGAACTCCCTTCGTCGTACACCGTCCGGATCACCGGCGTGGGAGGCTCCGGTGTGGTCACGCTATCCCAAATCATCAGCACGGCAGCCACACTTGCCGGCAGGCACGTACGGACCCTCGATCAGACTGGTCTGGCGCAGAAAGGTGGTGCGGTTGTCTCCGACGTCAAGTTCACGCTCGAACCACTCGATCAGGGCAGCAAAGCAAGTAACGCAGAGTGCGATCTGTACCTCGGTTGCGATCTGCTCGTCGCAGCCGACGCGAAGTATCTCAAGGCCACGGATGCTTCACGCACCACCGCGGTGGTCTCGACCTCCGAGGTTCCCACCGGTCAGATGGTGATCGACACCTCGGTGGACTTCCCTGATGTGGCGAAGGTGTCGGAGAGGATTTCTCGCGAGGTCACACAGCACAGGCTGGTGGACGCGCGTGATCTTGCTGTGAGACTCCTCGGAGAGGACCAGTTCGCAAACCTCCTCCTGACCGGCGTTGCTTACCAAATCGGAGCACTGCCGGTGTCATCCGAATTCATCGAGGAGGCAATAGCTCTCAACGGAGTCAAGGTCGAATCGAACCTGCGCGCCTTTCGCTACGGTCGCTTGTTCATTGCAGACCCGTTGCGTTTCGACAATACCCTTCGCGCAGCGGCGGGTAGTTCGAGACGACAGACACCTGTCGACAATCGATCCGTGGCACTTGCCCACACTGTCGCAGCGACGCCAGGCTCGGAACTCGAAAGGTTGATGTCGATCCGTGTGACCGAGCTGATTGCCTACCAAAGCGTTTCCTATGCAACGAAGTACACTGAGTTCGTCGAACACGTGCGTGAAATCGAGGCACGCCGCGCCGCAGGTTCGGACGAGTTGACGCAGTCCGTAGCCCGCAATCTGTACAAGCTGATGGCGTACAAGGACGAGTACGAAGTCGCGAGACTGTCCCTCGATCCCGAGGTCCGGCGCACTATTGCTGCTCAATTCGGTCCGGATGCAAAGGTTTCGTATCGCCTACATCCGCCTGCGCTGCGCGCAATAGGTATGAAGAAGAAGATTGAGCTGGGGCCGTGGTCTACACCGGCATTTCGCGCTCTTGCCGGGATGCGACGCATCAGAGGTACACGCGCCGATCTCTTCGGGTTGGCTCACGTGCGAAGAGTGGAGCGTGAGCTGATCGTCGAGTATCAGGCGCTTATCCGGAATCTGTTGAAAGAAATGACAACTGAAAACCTCCACCTTGCAGTCGAAATAGCTGAACTACCCGATATGGTCCGCGGATACGAGGGCATCAAACTCGCTGCGGTCAAGCGCTATCGCTCGCGGATCGAAGAGTTGAGCCACGGGTTCACTCGAGACTGAATCGTGGCCGGTGTGGTGTGCTGTGACGGACGTGCACGCCACACCGGATCTCACGAGAACTTCAACGCTGTGATCCGATCTTCACTGGAGCGCAACACCACCTTGTCCCCCGCCCACAGCTCCCGCGGCATCGCCCAGGGGGTGAACTCGTCGTCCCCGTCCTGGTCGACGTGAACCTCCCAACTCCGTTGACCCGTCCTGACATCCGTTCCGTAGACGTTGCCCTCGTCGATGACGACATCCCCGTGCCAGACAATCTCTCCGGCGCGCTCGGCATTCGATCGCCACAGGACCTCACCAGTGAGCAGGTCCACGAACTGGACCTCGGGCTCGGAACCGGAACGAGTCACGGCGACCACGTTGCCGATCACCGCCAACGACTGCGCGGTGCCGAACACCTCACTGTTGGTCCACAGCTTCTCGCCGGACTTCCGATCGAAACCGCTGTCTCCCAGAATTATCGGAGTCGATCCTCCGGCGGGATCATCTCGGCTGTATCGCCCGCCGAAATACGAGGACTCCGAGGGGAGTTCGTCCGTCCTAACGAACTCGCGCCCGTACTGATCGAGCGCGTACTCACTTGTCGGACGACCGTTGCCTTCGCATCCGCCATCCGACACCAATGTCACCCCGTCTGACGATATGTGCGCGGTCGAGCAGGTGGAGTAACCGTGTACCCACCGCTGCTCGCCGGTCTCCAGGTCGAATCCCAAGGACTCGTCGAGAGCGATCGCACCCAGATCGCCGTGCACCGACATCACCGGATCGGCGTATCCGGCTTCCCACGATCCACCGACGTCGAACGCTTTGGACCAGTTCGCTTCCGGATCCTCGACGGTTCCGCTGTGCACGCGAACGTCGTTGCTCTCGATATCACCCTCGAGCGCGAGGACCGTGTCACCCGAGACAACCGCGATGATCGGCGACCACGGCGTCTTGATGTCTCGACGCTCACCTGTCTCGATGTCGAACAGAGAGTACGAACCACCGGATACGTACGGCCCGGAGAAACACAGCACCGAGTCGCCGAGCAGAGTCTCGGAGCAACCACCGATATCGATCGCCGACGTGCGCCAGCGGACTGTGCCGTCTTCAGAGTCCAGTCCGACCAATTCCGCGTCGTCCAACGAATACGCCTGACGGTCCGGCATACCGATCATCGTGACCACAAGTGAACCGGCGTCGATGAATCCGCCCATGTCCATGTTGAATTCGGTGCCGACAAGTGGGCTCCGAAAGATCGCGAATTCGCGCCCGAGAATTTCGGAGGCCTCGACGCTCCACAACGGCGACGATGTCGCTGTCGGTTCGGAACTCGTCGACGTGACCACCGTGGCGATGGCGGCGGTGACGGTGACTACGGCAGCGGCGGCCGCGATCCGAAGTCGGGTCTTGGGCGAATACCTGTTGGTCATCGAATCTCCAGGCCTTCGGTCGTCGCGAGAAACTCCAACTGCTCGAACGTCATCGGATCGTTTGGGATCACAGCCGACGACGAAACCGAGACTTGGGTCCCATTCGGGCGGGTGACGACCACCGACCTGCTCGTTTCCTGCGTCGATTCTGCTTTCGAGCCGTCATTTGTCATGGGTACGGTCGAGTAATCCCGTTCGTCTCGCTCGATCACGGATCCATCCGGTCGCGTCACGAACTCCAAGGGGTGCCCGTCATAGGAAGGGTCGTATTTGTTGGGCTCCTCGGGGAGTGGTTGTCCGCCGGTGATCGTCATGTCGAGCGTCGACTCGTTCTCTCCCGTCCGAGTGAGAAATCTCTGACATGCGGTGGACCTGTCATTCTCCGCGACCGTCAGAGTGCCCGGTCTGGCATCAAGAATCGGAAAACCCGGAGGTACAGCGCGCCATCTGATCTCGAGTACGGCGTTGAGGCGTTCGATCGTCGCGCGATCGAGTTCGGCCACGTCGCCAGAGTCTCGAGGGATCCCGTGGCACCCGGGCGAAAGCGGTGCCGTACCCGGGGGAACTGGCGTGGTGATTCGCAGCTGTGGCATTTCGACAAGGGTTACAAGTTCGTCGAGAGTCAGTGGCACCACGCCGGAACTCTCGGCGTCCGGACCTCCGTCGTTGTTCGTATCGTTGACATATGCCTGAATACGGGTCCCGTCGACTCCGTACAACATCGCCGACCGATTAAGGGTACGCACACCATTGGTTTCGCTCCACGTATCCTGCAGATCCACTACCGACTGGTCAGCCAGCACCCGACGTTCGACGAGCGAACCCGCAACACACGCCGGGATCGGATCAGAACTCGAGTGCAGCATCAGGCTGAGCGCGCCGATCTTCCCGTCCCGAGCCAGCGTCCCGGACGCAGTGGTGGACGCCAGCTCCTCGAGCGAGAATCCCTCGGGCAGACCGTCTGTGTTCGAAGGTGCAGAGATCGGCCCGAACTGCAGCGAATCGCCCGGACTGGCGAACTTCAGCTCGACGTCGTCCGGAAGCGCCTGTTTGACCGCGTCCGACATCGCGGCTGCCTTGGCACTCGAGAACCACGGAAAGCGCGGATCGTCGTACGTGTCAGATCCGTCGAGAATATAGGAGAAGAACGAATCCTCCTCTGGCGCTTCGACACTCTCACAACCCGGAATCGTGGTCGGGTACACCGCGCTTGGCGTGACGTACGAGAATTCAGGCACATCCTCCGGCGCCATCTCGTCCGGTGTGGACGTCATGCTGATCGACGAAGACGCAGCTACCGAAATGTCATCGGACGGCGAACTGCTCCACCGATCCACCAGCCCGGCAACTACTGTCCCTCCAGCGATCAGGGAGACGACCGTCAGCGCGAAGGTCCACTTCTCGGCCCGACTCGAATCGGTTTGCTCCTTCGACACGTACCCTCGCAGTCACCGTCACGGCTCGCCCCCGATGCGCGTCGCCTTTGAAAGTCCTGTCGCGATCACAGCGATTTTTGTTACCAACCGGATGGTTTCCTCTGATGTGAGCGCCGTATGAACACAAAAGAACGGGGTGCCAGTTGCTGTGCAACCGGCACCCCGTTCGTCTCACGACCTGAGTGCTTACACCCTGACAGGCACTTGATTCGGATCTGGATCGGAGTTCGGATCTTGCTCGATCGGAATCCGCCGAATCGCTTCACCCTCGATGTCGACGTTCGGCAGGATCTTGTCGAGCCACGCAGGCAACTTCCACGCCGAATCACCGAGAATCGACATGACCGCAGGGATCACGATCATGCGGATGATGAAGGCGTCGAAGAAGACTGCCGCTGCCAGGCCGAAGCCATCATCTTGCTTGTCGTCTCCGAGGACAGCATGAATGCACCAAAGACGGAGATCATGATGATGGCCGCCGACGCGACCACACGAGCACCATGGGTGTAGCCGGAGATGATGGCGTCCTTGGCCGACAATCCGTGCACGTATTCCTCGCGCATTCTCGTCACGAGGAACACTTGATAGTCCATCGCCAACCCGAACACCACACCGATCATGAAGATCGGTAGGAACGAGATGATCGGTTGTGTGTGCTCGATCAGCCCGAAGTCGCCCTCCTGGAAAATGGCCACCGTGGCGCCGAAGGTCGCGCAGACGGAGAACAGGAATCCGAGAGTTGCGGTCAGCGGCACCAAGATCGAGCGGAAGACGACCATCATGATGATGAACGCCAGCCCCACAACCACGATGAGATAAGGGATGAGCGCGGAACTGAGCTTCGACGACATGTCGGCAACGATCGCGGTTTGACCCGCTACACCGAGTTCTGCGCCTTCCGATTTCACCGTCGATCCGTAATCCCGGATCTGATTCATCAGCTCGTGGGTTTCGGGACCGCTCGGCGACATCTGCGGGGTGACCGCGATCAGCGCAGAGTTGGCGCCCGCCATCGGGTTTGCCGCGTCCGGTCCGTTTCCGACCCACATCAACTGATCCGGCGTTGCGACGTTGTCGAGGCCTTTGATGTGCGCGACAGTGCCATCGGCAATCGCGGTGATGTCGGTGCCGTCCGGAGCGTCGAGCACGACGAACAACTCTCCATTGACGCCTTCACCGAACCCACGTTGCAGTAGGGCCAGCGCCGGTCGCTCTTCGTCCTGCGTGAAGGAGAGTCCGAGTTCGAGCTTGGTCATCGGAATAGCCGCGATCACCAGGAGAACCAGAGCAGCGCCCGCGATCGGCCACGGGTATTTGGTGACTATCTTGGCCCAGCGATGACCGTTGGATTCCATCGTCTCGGGCTCGTCACCGTGGCGCAGCCCGGGGACACGAGGCGAGAACGCGAATCGGCCGAAGATACCCAGAACCGCTGGGATCAATGTGATTGCGCCGAGCACAGCGATGATGACGGCAACCGCTGCCGAGATCCCCATCTGCGTGATCATCGGAACCCCGACCACCGCCAGGGCAGCCAGCGCAACCACCACTGTCAAGCCTGCGAATACGACAGACGAACCGGCAGTACCTACTGCGCGTCCGGCAGCGGCTTCCCTGGTTCCGCCCAGGTTGAGCTCACTGCGGTAGCGCGACACGATGAACAACGCGTAGTCGATCGAGACTGCGATGCCGATCATCGTGACGATTCCCGTGACGCCTTCGTTGATGTCGAAGAAGCCCGAGCCGAGGGTGACAGTCAGAGTGGCCAGCGCAATTCCCAGAATTGCAGTGAACAACGGGATGAACGCCGCGATGAGTGCACCGAACGCCACGATCATCACGATGAACGCCACCGCGAAACCGAGCATCTCCGACAGACCGCCCGCGGCCTGCACCTGCATCATCGAGCCGGTTCCTTCGACTTGCAAGCCACCGGTGCGGAACTTTGCCAGCAAGTCGAGGAACGCGGTCTTGTTGGCCTGCGTCTGATCCTCGATGCGAATCGACTGATTGAGCTGGATCAGCCCGACCTTGCCGTTGTCGCCGAGAACGGCCGACGCCACCGCTGGATTGGCCTCCGCGAGAGTGACCGGATTGACGATCTTCTCGGGATCGACGATGTCCGGCAACGTCTTCGCCTGCGCAATCAACTGGTCGATCTGATCGCTGTGTGCGGCAAGTCCGTCATCTGCCGCGATGAGAATGCTGGTCGACGCCTGAGTTTGCTGCTCCGCTGCCGCCGCAAAGTTCTCGTTCATCAACTCGGTCGCACGTTGGGAATCAGTGCCCGGAAGATTGAATTCTTTGGAGAACGTCGGATTTGTGGCGCTGATTGCGCCCCCCACCACCGCGATCACGATAATCCACGCGGCCACCACAAGATACTTGTGGCGGAAAGCGAACTTCCCCAACCTGTAAAGATACGTAGCCAACGTAGGCCTCTCTCGCCGTGGACTGGTCTGTCCGAAGAACACGGAGTCTTTCGGTGCCAAGGTCATACGGTACGGACCGACCGGCTCGTTGGCACCCGGTATATCTGCGAAAACGGCATATCCGACGCGCCTTCGTCCCGTTTTCAGACCGCTCGGTACCGTGGACACGACACGGGCAGGCGCCTCACCAGAGCAGACGCCAGGTAGCACGAAAGGCAATCCAATGAATCACGGCCAGGCAGTCGATCGCGATCTCCTCCTTGTCGGCCAACAGCGACTCGACGCGCTGGGCCCACGATTGACGGGATCGCCTTCACACCACGCGGTGGTGGAAGAAGTCGCGAACGAACTGACCGAACTGGGCCTCGACGTCCGGCGTGATTCACACACTTTCGAACGCTGGGATCTGCCGGCGACACCTAACGGACTTCGCATCGAATTGCCGACGGGACCGATCAGAGTTTCGTCCGCATTCCCCTACTCCGGATTGACCGGACCACAGGGAATCTCCGCTCCCCTGGTCTACGTCAGCGCGCGACGCCCCAAGTGGTCGGCGGCCAAGGGCGCGATCGCAGTGATCGAGGTCCCGCACATCGATCTTCCCCGCAAGCTCCTGGTCAGCGAGTGGGGCCCGATCGCCACCGACGAGACACTTCGAAATCCGGTTCTCTCGGCAACTCTTCTGGGCCCGAAGCTCGACAAAGCCCGCAAGGCCGGTGTCCTCGGCGTGATCGCTGTGTGGCGTGACATCACTCCGGAAAACGCACTGAGACAATATCTTCCGTTCACGCAGCCATATCACGACATCCCCGCCGTCTGGGTGGCCGGCGACGAGGGCGCGAAGGTTGTCGCTGCAGCTCGTTCCGGTCAGCAGGCGACTCTGGTCCTGGATGCGACCCTGCATCCGGACACCCGGACTGACACGGTGTGGGCGGTGTCCCCCGGAACCTCACCCGAAGAGACGATTCTGCTCATCACTCACAGCGACGGAACCAACGGCGTCGAGGAGAACGGTCATCTGGGAATGTTGGCGTTGGCGCGGCACGCCGTCGCGCAGCCGCATCGACGGTCGTACGTTTTTGTCCTGACGACTGGCCACCTTCGCATTCCAGCGGTGTCCAAGCACGGGCAGGCAACGTCCACCTGGCTCGAAGCACACCCCGAGATGTGGAAGGGCGAAGCCGGTCAGGCGCGCGCAGTAGCGGGGATCGCAATCGAACACCTCGGCGCACTGGGTGATAGCGAGGACAACTCGACCGGCAGCTATGCGTTGGAGACCACTCCGGAACCGGAACTGCTCTACGCGACGAGTCGGGAAGTACACGACATCGTTGCACCGCTGTGGCGCGACATCGGGGCGGGTGATCGCCGAATCGTGGCGCCAGGACCGGTCATTCATTTCGGCGAGGGCGAACCACTGTTCGAGCGGAAGATCCCGGCAGTCGCCTTGGTGACGGCGCCGCAGTACCTGCTCGCTCTGCGCGAGGCCGACGCCGTCACGCACGTCGACCTGGACGCGATGATCAAACAGATCGAAAACTTCCGGGATCTGCTCGACGCATTCGATGCGACCGACACCGCGGCTTTCGGTCCGGTGGTCTCGCGCTCGGCATTCGCGAAGTTCTCGGCACTACTTCAGTTGATGCAGATTTTGTCGAAAGCCAAGAAATAGTGCTGTGCGCCTTTACAACCGCGGGCGGTTGATAAAGGCGCACAGCACTTGGGGTTACTTGTCGTGAATGATCACGCCACGGATGTTCTTGCCGTCGCGCAGATCCTGGTAGCCCTGGTTGACGTCTTCGAGGCTGTAGGTGTTGGTGATCAGTTCGTCGAGCTTGAGCTGACCCGCATCGTAGAGACGGAGCAGACGCACGATGTCGTACTGCGGGTTCATCGAACCGAACAGCGTGCCCTTGATCGTCTTCTGATTCAGGGTCAGGTCGGTACCCGACACGTGAACGGTCAACTTGGCCGGATCGGCGAGACCCGTGATCACCACGGTGCCGCCCTTGCCGATCACTGCCGTCGCTGCACTGACCACGTCCTCGTCGACGGTGCCGACAAGGATGAGCGCAGCGTCGGCGCCCTGTCCCCAGGTCAGCTCGTTGACCTTGGCAGCAGCGCTCTCGGCGTCTGCAAAGGCGTGCGTGGCACCGAACTTCAATGCGGTCTCACGCTTGAGAGCAACCGGATCGACCACCACGACGTACTTGCAGCCAGCCGAAACAGCGCCCTGGACCGCGTTGATGCCGAGGCCACCGATGCCGTAGATCACCGCGGTGTCACCGGCGCGGAGGTTACCGGCGTTGACGGCCGTTCCCCAACCCGACGGCACGCCGCAGCCGACGACCACGGCGGTCTCCAACGGAAGCCAGTCGTCGATCTTGACGACCGAGTGCTGGGAGATGGTCGCTCGCTCGGAGAACGTTCCGAGCATGCACATTCCGCCGAAATCCATTCCGTTGCCGTGGAAACGGAAGGAGCCGTCCGTCATCGAACCTTCGAGGATGGTGGCACCCATGTCACAAAGGTTCTGGCGACCGGTCGAGCAGTAGCGACAGGTGCCGCAGTTGGGGATGAAGCTACACACGACGTGGTCGCCCGGCTTGACCTTCGTGACGCCGGGTCCGACCTCTTCGATGATGCCCGAGCCTTCGTGTCCGCCGACAATCGGGTAACGCGGCGGGAGATCACCGTCGGTCAGGTGCAGATCCGAATGGCACAGTCCGGCAGCGGTGTACTTGATCAGTACCTCACCCACCCCCGGGCCGTCGAGGTCGAGTTCCATGATCTCGAAAGGCTTTCCGGGCTCGAGCAGTACAGCAGCTTTGGTCTTCACTGGTGATCTCCTTGATTGTCGGACGAGAGAATGAGCGATGGGGTCGGTCAGAGGGCGATGTTGACGGCCTTGGTCTGGGTGTAGAGATCTATGGCGGATGCGCCGAGTTCGCGACCCCAACCGGACTGCTTGTATCCACCGAAGGGCATTGCGGTGTCGAAGCCGTTGTACTGGTTGATCCACACCGAACCGGCCTTCAGACGCTTTGCCGTGCGATGAGCCTTGGAAATGTCCCGGGTCCAGATGCCGGCGGCAAGTCCGTAGATGGAATCGTTTGCGGCAGTGATCGGTCCGTCGTCCGCGTTGAACGGCAGCGCTGCCACGACGGGTCCGAAGATCTCCTCCTGAACGATGGAGAATTCGGGCTTGACGTCAACGAAGACAGTCGGCTCGACGAAGTAGCCCTGATCGCCCCAGCGGTTACCGCCGGTGAGTGCACGTGCGCCGTCGGCGATTCCCTCACGGAGGTAGCCGGTGACCTTGTCGAACTGCTCCTGCGAGACCAGCGGTCCGAGCTGGGTGGTGGGATCGAGGCCGGGTCCGATCTTGACCTGGCTCGCTGCGTGCGCGACGGCCTCGGTGAACTTCTCGAAGATGGTGTCCTCGACGTACAGACGAGTACCCGCAACGCAGCACTGACCGTGGTTGAACAGCCAGGCGTTGAGTGAACCCTCCACCGCGGAATCGAAATCCGCGTCGGCGAATACGATGTTGGGGCTCTTGCCACCGAGCTCGAGCGTAACCTTCTTCAGGTTACCCTTGGCGGCGTCGACGATCTTCTTACCCACCTCGGTGGAACCGGTGAACGCGACCTTGTCCACGTCGTCGTGGCCGGACAGTGCAGCACCTGCATCGCCGAAGCCGGGAACGATGTTGACGACGCCGGGCGGGAATCCGGCTTCTTCGAAGACCTCCGCGAGAAGCAGTGCGGTGAGCGGGGTCTGCTCGGCGGGCTTGAGGATCACCGTGTTGCCGGCCGCGAGCGCGGGGGCGAGCTTCCACGACGACATCAGCAGCGGGAAGTTCCACGGCACGATCAGTCCACAGACGCCGATCGCCTCACGCAGGGTGTAGGCGTGGAACTCGCCGCCCGGAGAGAAGGGCATCGACACGTTGACGGTGCTGCCTTCGATCTTGGTGGCCCAACCCGCGTAATAGCGGAAAACGTCTGCGGCCCAAGCCACATCGACGGCGGTGGCGATGGCAACGGACTTGCCGTTGTCGAGAGCTTCGAGCTGGCCGAATTCCTCGGCACGAGCACTGAGAATGTCGCCGACCCGCCAGATCATGCGCTCGCGCTCGTTTGCCTTCATACGTGACCAAGGGCCGTCATCGAAGGCCGTGCGAGCGGCGCGTACCGCGCGATCGATGTCTTCGGCCTGGCCGTGTGCCACGTCTGCGAGCTTCTGTCCGTCAGCCGGGTTGTACGTCGCGAAGGTCTGACCCGAAGCGGCGTCGACGAATTCGCCGCCGATGTAGAGCTTCTTCGGTCCGTTCAGGAAACCCTGTACCGCGGAACTGATGGTGTGTTCGGCTACTGCCGTCATCGGAAACTCCCCTGAAGTAGTGAGGTGCGAATGTGATGCACGCCATACTTCCGCGCTTCCGGGGGTGCTAACTGTCCGAACTTTGTACAACTGAAGTCGGACAGCAAACTACACAGTGATGTCGAGCGCCCGCATACGTGTGTAGAGAGTGCTTCGGCTGATTCCGAGCTGCGCCGACGCGTGAACCTTGTTGCCGCCGCAGTCTTTCAACGCTCCGATTATCGCCTGACGCTCAGCCTTCTCCCGCCCCGCCAAGCGCGACGCCTTGGTCGTGGTGCGGTAGTCCTCGGGCAGATCGGCGACGTCGATGCGATTGCTCGAGCGTTCGCCGGAGGCGCGATGGAGCACGACGCGTAACTCGGCCAGATTGCCCGGCCAACTGGCCGCCGCGAGCGCTTCGGCAGCGCTGGCGGTCAACCTCAGTTCGGGCGAGATCCCCTCCAACATCGCCTGCGCCAACTCGGCGATCTCGGCTTGTCGTTCTCGCAGCGGGTTGATGGCAATCCTGGAGGCACAACGCGAGATGAGTGACACGATGGCTGGCGGCAAATCCGCGACCGCGCCGCTGGTCAGCACGATCCGCGGCCCCTCGGCGCTGGCATCGACCAGGTCTGCAACCAGTGGCAACACCGAATCGGGAAGGAGCTGCACCTGTTCGATCACGACCACGCCCGAACGCTTACGGGCTGCTCGCACAAGATCGGTGATCCATTGCTCGCGTCCGTCGAATGCGATCCGCGTGGCATCGTGCCAACTGGCGTCGATGCTGCCGACGACGTCGGATGCTGCCGAGGTTCGGCCGGAACCTGCTTCACCCGAGATGGCAACTGCGGACGACGACGCCCGCGCCCGCATCAGGTCGCGGCGCAGTCGTTCGCCCGGAGATGGTGCCCGCTCGTGGGTTCTTCGGATGGGTGCCCGTTCCCGCTGGAGTGGTTCGACCAGGAAGAGTGCGCCGCCGTCGGCCCCGGAAATCCGGTCGGCTTGAACTCGCGCCAGCGCACCGGACGCCAATTCGACTGTCACCAATCGTGATTGATCCGGGTTGAGGTCGGCGATCAAGGAGCGGAGCGATACGTGGTCGGCAGTGTCCAGCAGGTCCAGGGCGGTTCGGTTGCTGAGCAGGATGTCGTCGCCGATAGCCGCAACGGCGATGTGGCGCTGATGTGAAACTCGTTGGAATGCGTCGACCAGTCGCTGCTCCGACGCTTTGGAGCCTTCGAGCAGTCGCTTCTCGATGTCCGCTGCCGCACGCGCAAGGAACGGCGCGAACAGCGGGTTGGCCTGCGAGACAACGCCGGTCATATCGAGAATGCCCTCGACGCGGCGGGTGACGGGATGCAGGATCGGCTGGCCGTAGCAGCTCAATCCCTTGAGGCTGTCGAGGAAATGCTCGTCACCGTGGATCACCACGCTGCGCCCGACTTCGAGCGGCGTACCGAGCGCGTTGGTACCAGCGTGCTCTTCGCCGAAGCGTGAACCGTTGACGACGCCCAACCGCTCGATCGTCCGCTCGACTCGACTGTCGGAGTACACCGAGGCGACTACTCGGCAGTCCCGATCGGCAAGCAGGACGCAGAACCCGGTGCCCGCGATCTGTTGCGAAACCTCGTCGAGCACAGGTGCGGCAGCCCGGAGCAGACGAGACTCGCCGTCCTGCTCCTCGGTGTCCACGGCGATGGCCGACGACGGGTCGAGGCCACTGAGTCGAGAGCGCTTCCAGGAGAGCGCGATCTCGGGGCGTACCGGCTCACGCTCCCCTGGGTTCGCGGACATACTCTCAGGCCTGACCGATCAATTCGATCGCCTGTTCTCGCATCGCGATCTTGCGGACCTTGCCCGTGACTGTCATCGGGAACTCGTCGACGACGTGGACGTACCGCGGAATCTTGTAGTGCGCGAGCTTCCCGGTGCAGAAGGCACGGACCGAATCTGCGTCCAGATCGTCTGCGCCTTCGCGCATCTGGACCCACACCATCAATTCCTCGCCGTACTTTGCATCGGGTACACCGATGACCTGAGCATCGAGAATGTCGGGATGGGTGTAGAGGAACTCCTCGATCTCACGCGGATATACGTTCTCACCACCGCGGATGACCATGTCCTTGATGCGTCCGGTGATAGCGACGTATCCGGCCTCATCCATGACTCCGATGTCTCCGGTGTGCATCCACCGGGCAGCGTCGATCGCCTCGGCAGTCTTCTCCGGGTTCTCCCAGTAGCCGAGCATGACCGAGTAACCACGTGTGCATAGTTCACCCGGCTCGCCGCGCGGCACCGTCAGTCCGGTTGCCGGATCGACGATCTTGATCTCGAGGTGCGGTCCCACCCGACCGACGGTTTCGGTGCGCTGCTCGATCGAATCGTCCGAGCGGGTCTGCAGCGACACCGGCGACGTCTCCGTCATGCCATAGCAGATGGACACCTCTGCCATACCCATGCGATCGATGACCTGCTTCATCACCTCGACCGGGCAGGGCGAACCCGCCATGATGCCGGTGCGAAGGGACGACAGATCGAAGCTGTCGAAGTCCGGCAGCGCCAACTCGGCAATGAACATCGTCGGAACGCCGTAGAGGGACGTGCACTTTTCGGCCTGGACGGCTTCGAGCGAGGCGCGCGGATCGAATGCCGGGCCCGGAATGACCATGGCAGCACCGTGACTGGTGCACGCAAGGTTGCCCATCACCATGCCGAAGCAGTGATAGAACGGCACCGGGATGCACACCCGATCGATCTCGCTGTAGTGGCACAACTCGCCGACGAAGTATCCGTTGTTGAGAATGTTGTGGTGGCTGAGCGTCGCGCCCTTCGGGAAACCGGTAGTGCCCGAGGTGTATTGGATGTTGATCGCGTCGTCGGCCGACAACGCGGCTTGGGCAGCTGCGAGCGGAGCCGGATCGCTTGCCTGGGCTGCCAACCCGTCGGCAAGCACCGCTTCCCACTGGGGTGAACCGAGCAGGAGCACCGACGTCAGATCCGGGCACTGCGGCCGCACCGTCTCGATCATCGACGCGTAGTCCGAGGTCTTGAAGCTGGCCGCAGACACCAGCGTCGAGATTCCGGCCTGCTCGAGCACGTATTGCAACTCGTGCGAGCGGTAGGCCGGATTGATGTTGACCAGGATCGCGCCGATCTTTGCCGTCGCGTACTGCGTGAACGTCCATTCCGGACAGTTGGGAGCCCAGATCCCCACCCGATCGCCCTTCCCCACACCACGGGAAAGTAGTCCGGCGGCGAGCCCGTTCACCTGCTCGGCGAACTCCCGGTACGTCCATCGTCGACCGCTGGCATGGTCAATCAACGCATCACGGTCACCGTGCGCGGCAACCGTGCGATCCAGGTTGTCTCCGATGGTGTCGCCCAGCATCGGACCGTCCCATACTCCGGACGTATAGCTGGGCAGCGGCGTACTCATGTGTTCTGTCCTCTCCGGTTACCTGTTCAGGCACCTATGAGAGGGGCCGCATCGGCGGACCCTCTCATCTACGAATTTACTCGATTCGGTGTGATGCACGACATACTTCCCGGTGCGCGGTGTCCGTAACTGTTCGAAGTCCGGACACCCCACCCGACTGCTGTGCGCCTTTATTAACCGCCGGCGGTTAATAAAGGCGCACAGTGTTTACAGGGCGTGATCCTTGGTCTCGACGAGCGCCCAGGTGCAGACAAGACTCACCACACCGAGGATTGCCAACATGATTCCGATGGCCATACTGCCGTAGGCCGAGGCCAGCGGTGCGGCGATCAGCGGCGGCACTGCGCCGCCGAGCACTCCGGCGAGGTTGTAACCGAGGCCGGCGCCGGTGTAGCGGTAGCGGGTCTGGAACATTTCCGGAAGCAGCGCACCGCAGGGGCCGTACGCGATTCCGAAGATCATCAGCGTGCCGAACATTCCGAGGATGAACGCGATCGGTGTTCCGGTGTCCAGGAGCGGGAACAGAATGAGCGCCCACACCACAGCCAGACCACACGAGATCATGATGACCTTGCGACGCCCGATGCGGTCCGAGTACAGGGCGGAGACAATGATCGCCGCACCGAAGACGAAGGCGGAAGCGATACCGACCGACAGGACGAACGGGCGGGAGAAACCGAGAGTCTTGGTTCCGTAGCTCGTGAGGAAAGCCGTGCCCATGTAGAAGAACGCGAACAGGCAAGCCAGTGCGCCCGCCGAGAGCAGGATCTCCTTGGTCTGGAATCGCCAGGCATCCAGGAACGGGAGGGTGCGAGGTGCTTCGTTCTTCTGCTCTGCGACGCGCTCTGCCTGCTCCGCCTTGAAGACCGGGGTCTCCTCGATAGCGAGTCGCATGTAGAGGCCGATGCCGACCAACACGATGGAGAACAGGAACGGGATACGCCAGCCGTAGTCGAGGAAGGCCTGATTGGTATCGCCGAGAACAGCGCCGGTAATGAGGAAGGTACTGCTCGAGAGAACGAAAGCGATTGCGGGGCCGAGCTGCGGGAACATCGCATACAGACCACGTTTGCCGGGTGGGGCGTATTCCGCGGTGAGCAGGGTTGCGCCCGCCCATTCACCACCGACCGCGAAGCCTTGACCGAATCGCAAGAGCACCAGGATGATCGGAGCCGCAACACCGATGGTTGCTGCACCGGGCAGCAAGCCGATCAGGAGCGTCGAGATACCCATGAGCAGGAGCGTCGAGATCAGAGTCTTCTTACGACCGATGCGATCGCCGAAGTGTCCGAACAACATTGCGCCGACGGGCCGGGCGATGAATGCGACTGCGAAGGTCGCAAACGATGCGACAGTTCCCGCGGTGGCACCGAGCGCGGGGAAGAACACCGTCGGAAAGACAAGTGCCGCAGCAGTTCCGTAGATGAAGAAGTCGTAGAACTCGATGGTCGTGCCGATGCAACTCGCGATCGCGACGCGCCGCACACTGGTGGTGTTCTGCGGGGGTTGCGTCGCACCTGCGGCACTCGCGCCCCCGGCGCCGGCGGCGCTGGTGCCGCCTGTGGGAGAGACTGTGGTCACTCGATTCCTCCGTGGTCCTATGGTGTCGCCCTGTGGGCATCACCGTCGATAAGAGGAAAGGTAGTGATGTGGCTCA
This sequence comes from Rhodococcus sp. IEGM 1318, assembly GCF_033142465.1. Classification (NCBI taxonomy): domain Bacteria; kingdom Bacillati; phylum Actinomycetota; class Actinomycetes; order Mycobacteriales; family Nocardiaceae; genus Rhodococcus; species Rhodococcus sp. IEGM 1318. The sequence continues at coordinate 316,012 of NZ_JAWLSC010000001.1, read as the reverse complement.
CCCCCGCACCACCCCCGAAAGGGGGTAGGAGTGATCTCGGTCACGACTTGTATGCAATGGTAACGAGTTTCACGACCTCGAACACAGCGTGGGCCGCACGATTCGATTCTCACGAATCGGGCGGCCCACGCTGATCGGAGTCAAAATCCAAAGCTACGGATCAAGCCTTACCCGCAGCCCCGAACAGTTCCTGACGGATCTCTCCCCACACCGTCGCGTACGAGTCGATGATCGGTTCCGAAATCCACTTGGACTCCCCCGCTTGGACTTTCGCGAGAGCATCCGAGAAGAGATCCTGGTAGCGGGACAACCGCGGAACGAACGCTGACAGATCGTCGAAGAGGTTTGCAGCTCGACGATCCAGCTCCGCAAGAGAATCCGCGTCCGCACTGCCGATCAGCGCGACGAATTCCTCGTCCAGAGGCAGGAAAGTTTCGTATACCTCGCCGATGGAGTCCTCGTCGATCGAGACCCGCTCAGCGTCCAACTGATCTTCGAGTTCTGCCAAACCCTTGTCGGTCAGGCTGATGGCGTTTTCCGCTTCGATCGCTTTGCCCTGCGCGACAAGTGCGTCGTACGCAGCTTGACCGGAGGCTGCGCTGACGCCCAGGTGCTCGGCCAGGACGACCGCTCCGACCCGCTCCTTGAGCCGTACTGCCTGGAGCAGCGCCAACTCGTCCACATTGCCAGCGAAGGCCATCGATTTCTCCTACTCACGTGCCGCCTCTGCGGCTCCAGCATCTCAGCGGACACCCAAGGGTTTCCGCAGCCCGACGAAGGGCTCGACAGAATCAGATCACACGCTGATCGATCGTTGTGAAGTCACCGCAGCAAGCCGGCTGTCAGGCGACTGAATCGGCCTGATCAGGAATCACGCTGCCGTCCTCGCGAGTGACGGCACCTTTGGCCCCAGCCTCGTCGGTGTACGCGTCGGTCGAGCAACGATAAGGTGCATCCGCCTGGGATTTCGGTTCGATGAACATGGGGTTGACCAGCCATTTTCCATCACTGTTGTCGTAGGCGTTGCACATCAGTTCAGGGTTGTTGCGGTTGATCACCAGACGCGCACCGGTCGCATCTCCGAGGAAGGTCACATCGGTGACAGAATCACCGGCAGCAAATACCTGACGGCGATCGGCGGCCAACTGCTCGAACGCCGTAGGCCCGACGACCCCGTAGACAACCTCGTTGACCTGGCACCGCTTGCCGTCGATGTACGGAATGACCGAGTCGTCGCCGTCCGCAACGCCACCACATCCACGCAGGCGCCCGGTCAGAACACCGTCCTCGGCGATCGGTCGCACGCCCATCACGTGACCGGCGTCCAATCCCAACTGTTCCGCCCAGACTCGAACTACCGGTTCGGCCGATGCGGAAATGATCCGCACGTCGAATCCATGAGCTCCCAGGGTTTTCACCAAGTCTTCGATTTGCGCGTAGTACCGCACCGAACCGTCGACTTCCGTCGTTCCGACGGTCTGATCGGATCCTTCTGCAGCAGCCAGATTCTCGGCACGAGCTGCGCGGGCGTACTCGGTGATCTCGTCCTCGGTGTGCCCCGCCATCAACTGCACCGCCCACGCGTATGCAGCCTTGGTCCGGCGGTGATCGTAGCCGTCGAATGCAACCTGTCCGTCGCGAGTCTTCTCCTCGAGTACCGCAACGATCTCGTCCGCGCAGTCCAAGTCGGTACTGGTTACCAAGGGTTGACCCGGGGCGGTCTCCGAGCCACACGCGGCGGAAAGTGCGGCAGCGCCGGCCGGAGTCATGAAGCGACTGGTAGTTGCCCAGTTCGCTCCCGCAGGTTGTAAAACCTTGTTGTTCTTGATCATCCAGAATGCAGTGGCACTACCGATGTCGTTCTTGACAACTGTGTTGTCCCAGTCGAAGAGCGCCAACGGAGCACCGTCATCGACATCACCTGCAGCCCCGCAGGTCCCGAACTCCGCCATCATGGAGTCCAGCTTCGTTCGGTTGTCGCCGTACCAGACAAGATCTGAATCCAGCGGCGCGCAGGATGAACCACTCTGCGCCGCATCTTCTTTCGGGGAACTTTCGGCTGAACTACAAGCAGTTGCACTCAACAGGACACTACCTACGGCCAACGCGCACAGGGCGCGGGCATGCAGCGAACGGAACATCGATTCCCTCGTTTTCGTCGTGATTCGGGTACGACGGCATACCCGAGTGTCGATCGACCCGGGTATGCCGTGCAGTTGTCAATTAATCGAGCGTCAGCACTTCTCCCGACGCAACGGCGTCGGCACGAGAGGTGTCCTTGAGGTCGACGCCGGAGCGGCCCAACTGGCGCGCTCCCGCCACCAACCCCAGGACGACGCGAGCAGCCTGCTCGTATCCGAGACCCTCGGGTGGGTGGACATTGGAAATGCAGTTTCGATCTGCGTCGGTGCGACCGACGCGCGGAAGGTGAGTCAGATAGATCCCGACGCTGTCCGCAACAGAGAGCCCTGGACGTTCGCCGATCAGGACGATCGCCGTCTGCACTCCCATCGCGGCAGCGATGTGATCGCCCAGTGCCACACGGGCGTTCGTGGCGATCACGGGCGGCGCTATGGAATACCGCTCCCCCAGCACCGTGACCAACGCGGACAGGAGTTGTTCGCCGTGGTCCATCAGCGCCCGCGGGGAGAGTCCGTCGGCGAGGATGAACCCGATTTCCTTGTCGGAGCCCGTGATCGCGCTCAGGTCCGCGGGTTGGCGCCCTAGGTCGGGCCTCCGGAGATACTCGCTGCGGGTGGAGACGCTGCTCGCGACCACCACCGGCGCCCCGACACCCACCCCTTCGACCCGACTGGCGAGAGTCTCGGAATCGAGTGGCTCGTGGACCGCGTCGCGAGCGGCGGCGTGCGCCGCCTTGAATTCGAGAACCCGCTTGGTGGGCAACGAATCACCGGCGCGGCCCAACCCGATACGCGATTGTGTGGTCTTGCGCAGTGGACCCCAGAAATCGAGGATCGGTGCCTGATCTTCGGTCATGAGTTCACCGTCAAAGCCCGCAGCGGCGACATCTCGGCATCGATCGGAAGAACCCGACCGTTTGCGTCGGTCATCCCCAAATTGTGGAGCCAGGTCTCGAACTCCGGGGCGGGCTGCAAGCCGAGAACCTTACGCACGTACAGCGCGTCGTGGAACGCCAGACTTTGATAGCCGAGCATCACGTCGTCGGCGCCGGGCACCGCGATCACGAACGCCGCGCCGGCGACGCCCAGCAAGGTGAGCAAGTTGTCCATGTCGTCTTGATCGGCTTCGGCGTGGTTGGTGTAGCAGACGTCCACTCCCATCGGCAGCCCGAGGAGTTTTCCGCAGAAGTGATCCTCCAAGCCCGCGCGAATGATCTGCTTGCCGTCGTAGAGATACTCGGGACCGATGAAGCCGACCACGGTGTTGACCAGCAGCGGTTCGAGATCACGTGCCACTGCGTATGCCCGAGTTTCGAGCGTCTGCTGATCGACCGGGGCTCCACCGGTGCCGTAGTGGGCACCTGAACTGAGGGCGGATCCCTGCCCCGTCTCGAGGTACATGACGTTGTTGCCGACCGTTCCGCGGTTCAACGAACGCCCGGCCTCGTTGCCCTCACGCAGAAGCGGAATATTCACTCCGAAACCGGAATTGGCGCCTTCGGTACCGGCAATCGATTGGAAGACCAGATCGACCGGCACCCCCGATTCGATCAGTCCGATAGTGGTGGTCACGTGCGAGAGCACGCACGACTGAGTCGGGATCTCGAATCGCTGACGGATGTCGTCGAGCAGGTGGAGCAGATCCGAGGTGGCCTGGGGCGAGTCCGTCGCGGGGTTGATACCGATGACGGCGTCGCCACATCCCATCAGGAGACCGTCGAGCGTTGCCGCTGCAATGCCGCGTGGATCGTCCGTCGGGTGATTCGGCTGGAGTCGAGTGCTCAGCCGTCCAGGTAGCCCGATGGTCGTGCGGAACCCCGCGGTGACCGTGATGGCCTTCGCGACGGCGATCAAGTCCTGATTGCGCATGATCTTGCTGACCGCGGCAACCATTTCCGGGGTGAGCCCGGGACTCACGGCGGACAAGCGTGCGGAAGCTTCCGGCGCCGACGCAGTCTCGAGCAGCCAGTCCCGCAGTCCGCCGACGGTCAGGTGGGCCACCGGCGCAAAGGCGAGGCGATCGTGGCTGTCGATGATGAGCCGGGTTACCTCGTCGTCCTCGTACGGAACCACAAGATCCTCGAGGAATACGGTCAGCGGAAGGTCAGCCAGAACCCATTGGGCAGCAGCACGTTCGGCATCGGAGCTTGCCGCGCATCCGGCGAGCTCGTCGCCCGAGCGCAGCGGTGTCGCCTTCGCCATCAGATCGACGAGACCGTCGAACGAGTAGTTGGTTCCGGATACCTGCTGGTGATACTTGGCCATCCCGCGACTCATCCCAATTCTTCTTCCGCCTGTGCAAGTACAGCAAACTCCTCGTCCGGCGAGTTGGCAACAAGGTGGTGGCGACTGTAGAGACCGAAATACGCCATCAGAACTCCGAAGGCAACCAAGGTCAACAGTGCTGCAACGGGATCGACCAGGAAGGTGGCCACCACCGATACTGCCGCGATCACGAGCGCAAACGAGGTGGTGGCGATACCGCCGGGCGTGCGGTACGGGCGCGGCATGTTCGGCTCGCGCTTACGAAGGACGATGTGACTCACCATCATCAGGACGTAGCTCACTGCCGCGCCGAACACCGCCATGTTGAGCAACATGGCACCTTCACCGGTGAGTGAGAGCGCGAAGCCGATGATTCCGGGAACGACGAGAGCGAGAGTGGGTGCCTTGCGCTTGTTGGTCACCGACAGGTTTTTCGGCAGGTAACCGGCGCGGGAGAGCGCAAACGTCTGACGTGAGTACGCGTACATGATCGAGAAGAAGCTCGCGACCAGACCGGCGAGGCCGATGTAGTTGACGGCCTTCGCCGCTCCGCTGTCCCCCAGAGCCTCGACGAGCGGGTTTCCGGAGGTCGACAGGGCGTCGGCGCCGAGCGCACCGGTGGCGAGGAAGAGAACTGTTGCGCCTGTGACGATCAGGATCAACATGCTGATGATGATGCCGCGGGGGACGTTCTTCTCCGGCTCACGCGCTTCCTCGGCGGCCAGTGGCACACCCTCGACAGCAAGGAAGAACCAGATCGCGAAAGGCACGGCGGCCCAGATTCCGAGCAGACCGAACGGCAGGAACGACGAAGATCCGACTGCGCTGGTGTCGACGGCGATATCGGTGAGGTTGGACGAATCGAAAAGGCCGACAGCCGAAACCGCGAACACGACCAGGCCGACGAGTGCAATGGCGGTGATGATGAACATCGCCTTGAGTGCCTCACCGGCGCCGGTGAGGTGAATGCCGATGAAGATCGCGTACACCGCGAGGTACACCCACCACCCGTCGGTGATCCCGAACAGGTTCAGGGATTCGACGTACGCACCGATGAACGTCGCGATCGCCGCGGGCGCGATCGAGTACTCGATGAGAATTGCTGTGCCGGTGGCAAATCCGCCCCAGGGCCCCATGGCCCGTCTGGCGAACGTGTACCCACCGCCAGCGGCCGGAAGCGCCGACGACATCTCGGCCATACCGAGCACCATCGCCAGGTACATACCCGCAATGACGACAGCCGCGATGAGAAGACCACCGAAGCCGCCTTCGGCCAGTCCGTTGTTCCAGCCGGCGTAGTCACCGGAAATCACATAGCTGACGCCCAACCCCGCAAGCAGCACCCACCCTGCTGTTCCCTTTCGGAGTGTTCGTTTCTCCAGATACGAATTGTCTTCCGCGTGGAAGTCGGCGCCGTCGTGGTGTGCACCCGCGGCACCGGCGTTTTTGCCGGTTGCGTGGTCGGAAAGAGACATGTCCATCCTCTGAATCGGTCAAGAATGAGACGACGCACGGTGGATGCGTCGCGTGAAATGAACGGTATGTGGGCGATGTGCGGAGAAGGTCGCCTGGAGATGACCGTGCTGTTAACTGGCTGTCATGTGGTCGGCCCCCGCGTTTCTTCACGCCCGGCGGGCCGCACCCGGCACCGGGCAGGCGTCGACGGCCTCGGCGACCACCTGGGGAACCGTCGGCGGCAAAGGCCGCACGCCCGCTTCCCAATCGGCCCCAACGAGAATGCTCGACGCGCTGAGTGCTTCGTTCTCTTCCGGTGTGAATGCCCTGGCTCGACTGAGGAATCTGAATCCTTCAGGAGACTCCAAGCTGAATCCACTGCCTCGCCCGGGCACGACGTCCAGAACCAACTGGGTGTGCTTCCAGGCTTCGAACTGTGATCCGGAAATCCAGACCTGTACAGCGTCCGTTCCGGTGGGAAGGTTTTCGGGAATCTCTCCGACAGCAAGCCGGAGGTCGACAATTCCGAGTAGTACGTCACGGTCTCCGACGATGAATTCCCCTGAGGGATAACACATCGGGGCGGAGCCGTCACAGCATCCACCGGATTGATGCATCATCAGTTCGCCGTGAGTCCCGCTGAGGCGGCGCAGGAGGTCAGCCGCCCCAGCGGTGGTCACCAACCGGGGTGGAACGGCGCCGGTATCGGGTGTGACCGTGGCGCTCATTCCAACCTCCGTGTTGTTGTGCAGGTTTGCGTGTTGCGGTCGTGCTCACCGGCACCCGCAGCGAGGGGCTCACGGGTGCCGGGGGTCGATCAGAAGAAGCCCTGAGCCTTCTGGGCGTAGCTGACCAGGAGGTTCTTGGTCTGCTGGTAGTGCGAGAGCATCATCAGGTGGTTCTCGCGGCCGATGCCGGACTGCTTGTATCCACCGAAGGCGGCGTGTGCCGGGTACTGGTGATACGTGTTGGTCCAGACGCGACCGGCTTGGATGTCGCGGCCTGCGCGGTATGCAACTCCGCCGTCGCGGGACCAGACACCGGCGCCCAAACCGTAGAGGGTGTCGTTCGCGATTTCGATGGCCTCGTCGTAGTCCTTGAACGAGGTGACCGAGACGACGGGTCCGAAGATCTCCTCCTGGAAGATGCGCATCTTGTTGTTGCCGGTGAAGACTGTCGGCTGCACGTAGTAGCCGCCGGACAGGTCTCCGCCGAGTTCGGCCCGCTCGCCGCCGGTGATGACCTTGGCGCCTTCGGCCTTGCCGATCTCGATGTACGAGAGGATCTTCTCGAGCTGGTCGTTGCTGGCCTGCGCGCCGATCATGGTGTCGGTGTCGAGCGGATCTCCTTGGCGCACAGCCTTGGTGCGGATGGCCGCCATCGCGAGGAACTCGTCGAAGATGTCTTCCTGGATCAGCGAACGCGACGGGCAGGTGCAGACCTCGCCCTGGTTGAGGGCGAACATCGTGAAGCCCTCGAGCGCCTTGTCCTGGTAGTCGTCGTTGGAGGCGAGAACGTCGGAGAAGAAGATGTTGGGGCTCTTGCCACCGAGTTCGAGGGTGACGGGGATGAGGTTCTGCGATGCGTACTGCATGATCAAGCGACCGGTGGTGGTTTCGCCGGTGAACGCGATCTTCTTGATACGCGGGCTCGACGCCAGCGGCTTTCCGGCCTCGACGCCAAAGCCGTTGACGATGTTGAGAACACCGGCAGGCAGCAGATCACCGATGATACCGATGAGGTGAAGGATCGAGACGGGTGTCTGCTCGGCAGGCTTGAGCACGATGGCATTGCCGGCAGCGAGGGCGGGAGCAAGCTTCCACACGGCCATGAGGATCGGGAAGTTCCACGGAATGATCTGGCCGACTACACCGAGCGGCTCGTGGAAGTGGTAGGCCACGGTGTCGGAGTTGATCTCCGAGAGCGAACCTTCCTGTGCGCGAATAGCTCCCGCGAAATAACGGAAGTGATCGATGGCGAGCGGTATGTCGGCGTTGAGGGTCTCGCGGATCGGCTTGCCGTTGTCCCACGACTCGGCGAGTGCGATGGATTCGAGGTTCTCCTCCATACGATCAGCGATCTTGTTCAAGATGATCGCGCGCTCGGCAACCGAGGTCTTGCCCCAGGCCGGAGCTGCTGCGTGCGCTGCGTCGAGAGCGAGCTCGATGTCTTCTGCCGTGGAACGAGCCACATCACAGAAATTCTGTCCGGTCACCGGTGTCGGGTTCTCGAAGTACTGACCCTTGACCGGAGCAACCCATTCGTTGCCGATCCAGTTGTCGTATCGAGACTGGAAGGACATGATCGCGTCGGCGGTACCTGGGCGGGCGTACACGGTCATTGCAAGCTCCTATGTAAACGTGTTCTTCCTGGGCGCACCCACCAAATCGGTGACTGCAGTCCCACCCCCGGTGGGGTGTGATTCACAACACTAGGAGTTGCAACGTTGCAAGTACGTTGCGTGCGAGAAACGCAGCTGATTCTCAGATGCCCAATTGGCGGTCGAGGAGATCAATTCTTGCTTGGACCTGCGAATACAGCGGAGATTTCGGATCCAAGGTGGACAGGTAAGCCTCCCACACGACGGAGTCTTCGCGGCCGTGTACGGACGTGGTCCACCGGGCCAGAAGGTTGGCGTCTCCTCCACGCAGCAGAGCCGCCTGCACCCTGGTGCGCAGTTCTTCCCGCACCTCTTCGATACCGGGAGACGCCGAGCCTGCCAGCACGGGGCCCGAATACAGTTTCATCGCCGTCGCCGCGTCGCCGCGATCCAACGCTGCCCGCACGTCGCCGACGTCTGTCGTGAACTCCGTGATGATCCGATAGGGGCGCGAAGCCAACCGGTCCGCGCCGAAAACCTTACGAAGCCGCGACATTTCCGCACGAATGGTCACTGCGTCGAGTTCACCCTCGTCGAGCAGGACCGCAAGGTGGTCGGAGCTGAGACCCTCCGGATGCTCGGAGAGCAGAAGGAGAATCTCGGCGTGACGCTGCGAAATCGGGATTCGGTCGCCGCCGCGAACCAACGTCGGCCGGCCTGCGCCGAAGGTTTCGAGGCGTGGAGCCGTGGCACTGAGCGGGATGGGCGAGTTCAAAAGGTGGAATCGCAATTCCGATTCGGCGGCAGCGACAGTTGCACGGATCAGCGACAGCACTTCGGGAACCGCGACCCTGGGTCCACCCGTGATGTCGATGGCACCGAGGATTTGCCCAGTGGTGGGGTCGTGGACTGGTGCGGCCGAGCAACTCCAGTCGTGCACGGTTCGGTTGAAATGCTCGGATCCGAAGATCTGTACAGAGTGATCGAGAGCAAGCGCCGTTCCCGGAGCATTGGTACCGACACGATCTTCGCTCCAGTCGGCGCCTTCGACGAAGTTCATGGACAACGCCTTGTCCTTGGCCGAATTGTCACCCTCCACCCAGAGCAAACGACCGTGTGCGTCACTGATCGCGATCAGCAAGCCGGTCTCGGCGGCATCTTCCACCAGCAGTTTCCGGATCACCGGACGTATCAGTGACATGGGATGCGCGGATCGATACTTTTCGAGCTCCATCCCTTCGAGCATTTCGGGGTTGCCGACAACATCGGGGTTTACCCCCTTGTTGCGGCTCCGCATCCAGGATTCGAGCACGACCGAACGGACATGAGAGTCGTCGGTAAGTCCTTGGCCGGGCACGCCCCGGGCATCGATGAACGACTGATGGGCAGACGAAAGTCGCCGCGCAAGTAACGCGACGTCATCGCCTGGCCTGACCGCCACCCACGGGTTGCCGGACACAGCCTGTTCACGTGCCATATTTTGCGTTCCTCCGCTCCGTGGACCACTGTAACGCCGATCACAGCTCATAGGCGAGAACGACCATTCGGTTTGCCTGTCAGCACCTGCCTGTTGCCGCTCCTGGTCACTCGTCACCGAGCAGGAGGGCGCTGGCTCGCTCCGCTACCATCACCGCGGTCGCGTGCGGGCCGCGAGTCGGGATCGTCGGCAGGATTGACGTGTCAACAATACTGAGCCCTTGCGCACCGATCACACGGCACCGACCATCGACGACAGCGAACGGGTCCGACTCAGACCCCATCACACAGCTACCGGACATGTGCAACGACGTACCGAGTCGGGATTCGATCCACTCGTCGGTGTACTCCACAACGGGGCGGTCGATCAATCCGGTCTCGGCGATCGACTCGAGAAGATTCTCGGCGATCTGCATTCCTTCCCGAATGGCTGCTCGATCGTGTGTCGACGCGACGTAGTTGTATCGAATACGCGGTGCCCCAGCGGGATCCCCCGATGCCAGTTCGATACTTCCCCGGCTGCGCGGCGCCATGAGGACCACTCCGACGCCGTGATCCATGCGAGGCACACCGGGAACCAAATCCGTGAAAGATGCGGTGTACGGACGGATTTCAAGCTCGGCGAGATTGAGCGCGGCCTCCAGCACCGGTGTCTGCGAGCGAATCGTGCGAGGCGTCGAAAAATGGTACGGCAGAAGCACTTCCGGGTGGTCGACGAAGTTCTGTCCGACGCCAGATCGATCGAGAATGACGGAAACTCCTTGCTCTGCAAGTTGTTCCGCCGGACCAACACCGGAATTCAAGAGAATGTGCGGCGTCGCCACCGCACCCGAACACACGATCACGTGGTCGGCACGAATGCGTCGGACGTTGCCGTCGTCGAGAACGTCGACGCCGATCGCACGGGTTCCCGAGAATACGATGCGAATGACGTTCACTCCGGATTCCACCCGCAAATTCGGGCGGTGCAACGCCGGCATCAGATACCCGATCGCAGTACTGATCCGACGATGGTCCGCCACGTTCAGTGGCACTCGGCCGACGCCGAACGAGTCCGGCGCATTCTTGTCGACGTCGTCGGGAAAGCCTGCTCCGAGCGCTGCCGCATGAAACTCACCGCTCAGTGGATGCAGTTGGTCCCACGCTCGACGCTCGACCGGGATCGGACCGGCGGAGCCGTGGAACTCGCTCTCGAAATCACGATCCGTCTCAGACTTCTTGAAGTACGGCAAGACGTCGTCGTATCGCCAAGCACTCGGCCAGTTCTCGAAATCTGCGCGGGTCGCGCGAGTGAAGTACGCACCGTTGACGGCCCCGGACCCACCGAGTGTCCGCCCGCGCGCGATCGTGGACACCCGACGCGGTGTCAACTCGACCGGATACGTCCACGTGTATTCGCTCGCAGGTCCGACCGGTAGTCGGTACGGATCACTCAGAACGTCGGGAAGTTCAAGCGCCGAGCGGTATCCGATTCCCGATTCGAGGAGCATCACCGCGGCGGATGGATCTTCACTGAGCCTGGCTGCGACGACACAGCCACACGTGCCACCACCGACAACCAGAAAATCTGCGTAGTCGGCTTCTGTCACTTGGTGATTCGAGGTTTCAGCGCCGCCCAGTCTCGGGCCTCGAACGCGCCCCGCCAGAGTCCGGCTCCATACGCGATGTCGTCTGCTCGTTTGAACAAGACGTACCGAACCGGACCCAACCCGCCCGGCTCACGGTGGCGATACCAGTCCACCAAACCTTCGGTGACTGCCGCAGCGACGGCCAGTCGCCGAATTCGACGGGAGGCGATCACCGCCAGGAGCGTCACGGGCCAGTAGTGACGGCACATAGCCGAGGCGAGTTGCCAGAATCCTCCGACAAACCCTTGCGCAGTGAGGATCGCTGCAATCCGGGTGGGCTGACTCAGGCCGTTGAACATCTTTCGCAGGCGATACACGGTGAAGAGCAGTGCGCCCAACGCACCCGCAAGACCGGAACGTGTCAGTGTTGCGGCGGCGATGCACGCGAAGAGCGTCGAGAACGACATCGCCATCGGCGGAACCGAACCCTCGTGTCTTGCAGCCAACGGCGCCGCACCCGTGCCGTAGAACGCTCTCCTGGCGAACCACTTGTCGAACTGAACTCGATGATCGTGGGCGACATGCGCTACCGGTTCGTACCTCAGTCGCCAACCTGCAGCCTGCAGTCGCCAGCAGAAATCGACGTCCTCGGCTACTTCGAGACTCTCGTCGAAACCGTTGCATTCGAGCGCCACGTCGCGCCGGACGATCACGGCGGCGCTGGGGACATAGGCGACCGGACTGCCCGACTTCACCGCCGCTTCCTTGCGTCCGAGGTCGAGAGACGATCGCATGTTCTCGTACCGCGCCAGCGCCGTCCCGTACGGATCGAGGGCGACGATGCGGGGTGCAACGAGGGCAACCCCTGGATCGCTGAAGTGGCCCAACATCAACTCGAGCCAACCGGCACGCGGTATGACGTCGGAGTCGAGGAAAGCTACGAAACGTGTTTGGGCCGAACGCAATCCCGAGTTTCTCGCTGCCGAGGGTCCGCGGGCGCTCTCGTGCCGCATCACCGTGATGGTGCCGGTGCCCGGGCAAGCGCGACGGGGCTCCACCGGCACTTCCGAACCGTCGTCGACAACGATGACGGTCAGATCCTTGAGGACGGGCAGCAACCGTTCGACGCCGGCCTGGTTGTCCTTGACCGGAATCACGACGGTGACATCCGCAGCGGACGGCGTCGACATCGGACGCGGATTCGCGACGCCTGAATCGAGGAGGTGCCGAGCAACCGCAGCGCTCTGCTGATCGACCACCTCGAGGAAGCCGTCACCGATCATCGCCGCAGCCGTCGGAGCCAGCTTGAGCATCCGTGTCGGAGAGCCGCCGATGAGCACCCGGCCGCCCGAGTACGTGCGCACCTTGGGGTCCAACCGAATGCCGAAGCCGTCGGGGAGTCTTGCTGGTCGCATCAGATGATCGTAAGGGACGTAGCCCGTCGTGCTGCAACTCGTCGCAGCCTCGAAAGCCGTCGCAGGTGGACCGTCCGCCCCCACTCGGTCGTGGTCGTCACCGAAGCCTCCCATCTGGACCAGGCTCCCACCGGGCCAGTCCATCCGTCACGCGTCCTACCAACTCACCGAAGATGTATGCTCCGTCTTCTGCGGTAGCCCCGACTGGATTGCCGAGAACGCCGTTTTGCGACACAGCGACCATACCGCCCGAACGCATTCCTGGCATCAGGTCCGCGATAGGAGACAAATTTCCTGTCTCAGCAAGGCTCATGTGCACCAAATCGGGCGAAAGGTGCAGCAATAGGCTCGTTTCAGTGTGTCCCGCGTGTGCGTCGGCACCCGGCACAGCGCACGGCGCCCAAGCGGCGTCTCGCCCCTCATACCGCAGAAGTGCCACCGCTTTGGCCAATGCGGGTCCATTTCCGCCGTGGCCGTTGACGAACAGCACCCGCTTCGCCCACCGGAATGCGGACCTTCCGTACTCGACTACGACGATTTCCATAGCCTCGGCACCGATCGAGATAGTGCCGGCAAAACCTTCGTGCTCGCCGCTCGCTCCGTATTCGATGGCCGGGGCCACGACGACGTCGGACAGAGCCTGTGCGACTGCTCTCGCGATCCGCGTGTCGGTATCGAGAGGCAGATGCGGACCGTGTTGCTCGAAAGAACCGACCGGGACCACGACGGTGAGCGAAGTGCCCTCGAGCGCCGGACTCGGGATGGCAGCAAGGTCACGCAGGAAACTCATCCCTCGATGGTATTGGTGCCGGCCCCTCCCACCGCAACACTGCTTGCGGATACACCGGGGCATGGTTGTGCCCCGGTGTGTACGAGTTTTCAGTTGTGGCGGTTCAAGCCGCGGTCGGTGGGCTGTTCCCGCCGATCGGATGCTGATACGGGTCAACGGACATCGGCGGATAGAACACCGACTTCCGATCCTGGCCGATCTCCACCCGCCATTCCGTGTGGTGCAGCGTCCGATGATGATGACCGCACAACAAGATCAGATTGTCGAGATCCGTTGGGCCACCATCACCCCAGTGAACAATATGGTGAGCGTCGCACCACCCCGACGGCGTTCCGCACCCCGGGAACGCACACCCACCATCACGCACCGCCAACGCCCGCCGCTGCGGAACCGTCGCCGTTCTCGCTTCCTTGCCGCAGTCGAGCGGAACACCATTTTCATCCAACAGAATCCGCGTCACGGTGCAGTCACAGGCCAACATCCGTGCGGTGTCAATACTGATCGGGCCCACCCAATCCGCCCACGCGTACCCGAGTTCCTCAGTGGACGGCAGCAAGTCCTTCAAGGCCTGCATATCGGTCATGTCTTTCGCGCTGGCGGTGACCGTGATGTGTGGTTTCACGCCGCCCTCGATCGGACCCAACCCCGCCCGCTCGTACCGCCGCAACAGTTCGCAGAACCCATCCGCACGTCGTAGTGCCGGAGTGCGGGTGTCTTTGACGCCGTCCTTCTCCGGCGTCGGAGCGGACAGGCTCGACAGCAACGTGATCAACCGCGCCCCGTTCACCGCATCCAGATCACCCTTGACTGTGACCCGCCCGTACAGGCCTTTCGAGGCGTAGAACTCATTCCGCTCAGAGTCTTCCCCGACCGGAACACCGTCCTCACGCTTGCCGTACTGCTTCTCGATCCTCCGGATCGCCGCCCGCACCGCATCACAATCCGCAATATTCTTCGACGCCAACGACAACAAAATCCCGCGAGCCTTCTCCACATCCGCCAGGGTCATATTCTTCGGCGGATGCTGACAAAACGACGCCACCTGCCGCGCCTTCAACGCATCCACGTCACCACGGTGAAACGCATCGCCCACAACGGGTTCGAACATCAACAACCGCGCCAAACCGACGAGCAGACTGCACTCGCCGATCTCCAGATTCGTCGAACCATGCAACCACTGCGCGATCGCCCGAAAACCCTTCCCACCGAGAACATCCCGGGAAAACATCTCCACGATCAGCAACACCATCCGCGACTGCAACTCGTGCCGGACACGCACCAGATCCAGAACCTCACCCTTGAGATCCCCACCATCCAACTGCCACGCATCCTGACTGTCCATACCGAAATTTTAATCGAACATACTTTCGATTACCAGGGACAAAACGGACGACTTATATCGCCAACGCAGCCCGATGCCCCTCGATGACTGCTGCGTGCGAACGTCTCGGAGACAAGGCGTCACCGATGCGAAATATCTCGAAAGAACTTCCCTGCAAAGAGTTCCACAACTCGTCGACAGGTTCCTGCTGTGTCGCGAAGACCACCCAGTCGACCGCAACTTCCTCGACCACACCCGTCGGAAGGTGAACCAAGCTCACGAGCGGCGCAGCTCCACCGCTCACCGACGTCACCATCAGATCCGTCCGTTGCATGATCGACTTCTCAAACGCCCGGCGGTTCCACCCCTCGAAATCCAGGGTGATGCTCAGATCTTGGGCAACCACCATGCCGTTGGTCGCGATCGTGACAGCGCAACCTTGATCAGCGAGGAATTCCGCCACCGACGTGCCTTGATGGAATCCCAACTCGTCGTACACGAGCACCGTTCCACTCGGCAGAATCCTGCCGTCGAGAACATCTCGGACACCCACCACACAATCAGATCCACCCGCCCACGCTGGGCGCACAGGCCGCGCTCCGGTTGCAATCACGACCACGTCGGGCGCCTGCTCCTCCACGATCGCGAGATCAGCTCCAGCACCCAGCTCGATCGTCACACCGCTTCGGCGACACTCCGATTCAAGATTCCGGACGAGGTCGGCGAGCTCTCGGCGAGCGGGGACCACCGAGGCGGTAAGAATCTGTCCGCCAAGTCTTCGTTCACGCTCGAACAGCGTCACCGCATGACCTCGCTGGGCCGCGGTGGCCGCAGCTTGCAGGCCGGCCGGGCCGCCGCCAACTACCACCACCGTGCGGCCCCGTCGCCGCGGCATCGGCAGTGGGACCGATTCCCGACCGGCGCGCGGATTTTCGGTGCACCCCAACCAACGCCCCAGACCCATCCGCCCGACGCATTCCTGGTTGCAGGACAGGCAGGTTCGCACCTGTGACGATTGACCGGCACGCGCCTTGTTCACAAAATCCGGATCGGCGATCTGCCCGCGAACTACGCCCACCAGATCGCATACACCTTCCTCGAGTGCAGCTTCGGCGTGCTCCGGCGTCTTGAAACGGCCGACTCCGACGACTGGAAGATCGACGACCTCCCTGATCGCAGACGGGACGAAGTTGGCGTAGCCGGTGGGTACAGCCATCGATGCTTCGACCAGATGCAGTGTTTCCGTGGCCATTCCGACGGTGGTGTTGATGTAGTCGACGTGACCGTCAGCTTCGATCAGTTGGGCGGTGGTTACCGCGTCGGACAGTTCGATGCCACCCCGCGTTCCTTCGTATCCACTCAGGCGCACACCGAGCACACGATCCGGGCCGATGGCCTCACGCAGTACCCCGAGCACTTCGAGAAGGAAACGCGCACGATTCGCCACGCCCCCGCCGTAGCGATCGGTGCGCAGGTTGGTCGAGGGTGCGAGAAACGCGCGCACGATGGACGACTGCGACGCCTGCAGTTCCACCCCGTCGAAGCCACCGGCGACGCAGTTGCGCGCAACAAGGGCGAACCCGTCGAGAATCTCAACGATGTCCGCGTCGTCGACAGCCTTGGGCACCTCGCGGAACAACGGATCGGCGACGGCGCTCGGTGCCAACAGCGGCAATCGTGAATAGGTTCCAGCGCCCTGACCCCCATTGTGGTTGATCTGCGCGAGAATCGATGAACCATGTGCATGAACGGCGTCGGTGATCCGCCGGTATCCCTCGATCGCTTCGGGCCGATAGCCCGCAATCATCTTCTCGTACGGTCGATCCGAAGGATGCGTCGAGTGCTCCTCGGTGATGATCAGACCCGCACCACCGCGTGCCCGCGCCTCGTAGTACCTCGCGTGCTGCTCCGTCGGCAACCCGTTCTCCGCGTAATTGGTCAGGTGCGCGGAGAACACGACCCGATTGCGGAGTGTCAGGTTGCCCAGGCGCAGTGGCGCGAAGAGGCGCGGGTACGGCGTCATCAGACCTTGGAGTTTCCTTGATCGAGCGCGATATGACTTGCCGTGACGGTGCGTGAACCGTCACCCGCGAGCCACAAAACGGTATCGGCGATCTCGTCGGGTTCGGCGAACGCGATGTCCGAGAGGATCGGAGTGAAGTTGGGAAGGTACTGCGGAAACTTTGCAAATACCTCGAGCGCGCCCTGGTCGACCCCCATCGGCGTATTTACTCCGTAAGGGTGGATCGAGTTGACCCTGATCTTGTACTCCCCCAGTTCCTTTGCCGCGGCCTGCGTCAGACCGACGAGACCGAACTTGGCGCTCGCGTAGTGCGCTTGTCCGGGCAGCGCCTTGAGTCCGGCCACCGAACTGACCACGATGATCGATCCACCGCGCCCACCTTCGATGATCGCCGGCACCGATGCCTTGAGGGTTTTCCAGACTCCGGTCAGGTTGATGTCGATCAGGGTTTCCCACTGCTCGTCCGACATTTCCCAGAATCGATTCCAGTTACAGACCCCGGCATTTGCAACCACGATGTCGAGGCGTCCGAACTGCTCGACACCGTCCTTGACCACCGCGGTGAGCGCTGCGCCGTCACGGACATCGACCTCGCGGGCGAGGATCTTCCCACCCTCCGCTTCGACCAGACGTATCGTCTCGGCAAAGTCCTCGGAAGTTGCTGCGTCGTAGGAATTGTCCGACGCTACCGACGCGCACACGTCGACCGCGATGATCGCTGCTCCCTCGCGCGCCATCTTGACTGCGTGCGCACGTCCCTGACCGCGAGCTGCACCGGTAATGAAAGCAACGCGGCCTTCGAGCGAACGAACTGAACCCTGTGTCATGAGATAGCCCTCTCTGCAGAATTGAAACTCGTTCTAGTAGTAAACCCTGCACACCGCCCTTCGCGGATGGATTCGAGAACAGTTCGCGGAGCAACCGAGTCACCCACGTGGATGTCGGCCGCTTCCTTCAGCGTTTCGTTTGGCAGACGAGGCGAGCAGTCGATCACCACTTCGCACTCGAGCTGTGACCGCTCGCCGGTATGAACGTGCTCGACGCAGACGGTCCCTCCAGCGATTTCGACGACACGGGACGCGAGCACCCTGGTGATCCCGGCCTGCTGGATGCGCGTGTTGGCGCCGACCAGATCCCCACTCGCACCGAGCCTCGAACCGACGATGCTGTCGGGGGTCACAATCGAGACGGAGACGCCCTGGGCCGCGAGCACTTCTGCGAGCGCCACCGCGATCGGTCCACCGAGCGGATCGATCAGCGCGACCGGACCCGGCCCCACGGTGGCCAACTTCTCGAAGGCTTCCGACGCATCCAACCACCGAACCGAGTCGTCAACCGGATACGTCGGCGGCCGCGCAGCACTACCGGTGGCAAAAACAATCAGCTCGCCCCGACCACGTGCGTCACTCAGGTCCTTCGCGTCGACCGTCACCCCGGTTCGCATCGTCACGCCGCTACGACGGCATTCGTCCTCGAGCCACTTCGCGAGGAGTGTGAACCGGCTTCGGCCGCCACCTCTCGCAAAAGTTCGGATCATGCCGCCAAAACGCGATGAACTCTCGACGAGCGTGACCGAGTGCCCTGCCACCGCCGAGATCCGCGCGGCTTCCATCCCGGCGGGGCCACCCCCCACGACCAGCACGGCTCCCGGTGTCGAAATCTGCTCTCGCTCATCGAGGTCCACCGTCTCGAAACCCGCGCTCGGATTCCCGACGCACGTCACGACAGGATTGCGAGGATCACGCACGAGGCACGTCTGATTGCAGAGCACACACGGCCGGGGACGATCGCCGCGCGCGGCTTTCACGACCAGGTCCGGGTCCGCGATCTGGGCCCTGGTCATCTCGACGAACTCGGCTACTTCCAGCGCTGCGTGAGCGTCGGCCATATCCACGACGCTCCCCTGCAGGACAACAGGAATCGACACCGCGGCCTTGATCTCACGGCACAGGTCGAGGTTGAAGTTCGGCGGGCAGTGAAAGTCGGGGCGGTACCTGTCAGACGAATAGAGTCCGCCACGAACGACAACAAGGAGATCGAGGAGCGGAGACACTTCACGCGCAATACCGATGGCAAGATCGGGCGTCAGGCCCGCCCATGGCGCTTCCTCGTCGCAGGACAACCGCAAGGAGACAACGTGATCCGGTCCTAGTTCGTCACGCACGGCCGAAAGGATCTCGCGAACAAGGGCGACGCGATCAGTACCGTATCGGTCGTGCCGAGTGTTGGTCAGGCCCGAAAGGAATTGCCGCAGAATACTTCGAGGGCCGGCATCGAGTTCCACTCCGTCCATTCCCGAAGCGACGGCCAGCGCCGACGCTTCGCAGAAGCCGGCTATCAGCTGGTCGATTTCCGGCTGCCCCATTGCCATCGGCAATTCGCGCGTCACCGGGTCGGCCACTCTTGACGGTCCCCACAGCACCGATTGAGAGTATGCGCTGGAACCCTGCATCCCGGTATGCCCCAGCCCGGCAAGAACCAACGCTCCGTACGGGGCGCACGCAGTCGCGATCGACTGCCACCCCGGGCCACATTGCGACGCCAGCGGTGCCCGCTCGTACGGCCAGTCGTCGGCAAGTACCGACGCCACTTCGGTGACGACGATCCCGGCACCGCCTTCGGCGCGGCGCTGGTAATACGCCCGGTGCCGATCGGAAAGCGAGCGTCCCACAGCAAGGTTGGTCTCGTGCGGACCGAAAACAACCCTGGACCGGACTTTGCGTCCGGCCAGGGTTGTGTGTTCGTGAAGGCTCAACTCACAGCTCGATCAGAGCCGGAGATTCAGCTCGCACCCAGCGTGCGGGTGAAGCCTTCCGGGATCACCAGATCCGCCGGGCTCAGCTCGGTGATGGACGAGTGGCCGAGGCCCATCAGCCCCGAGTCGATGCCCATCCGCATCAGGTCGAGCACGTTCTCGACACCGGCCTGGCCGTTTGCCGAGAGACCCCACAGGTAGGCGCGCCCGAGCATGACGGCCTTGGCTCCGAGTGCGAGCGCCTTGACGACGTCGCCGCCGCGCCGAATACCGCCGTCGAGAACAACTTCCACCTGATCGCCCACGGCCTCGGCGATGCCCGGGAGCACGCGGATCGGCGCCGGGGTGCCGTCGAGGTTGTTACCACCGTGGTTGGAGACCGAAATAGCGGAGACACCGGCGTCGACAGCTCGCTTGGCGTCGTCGATGCGCATGATGCCCTTGAGCATGAACGGTCCACCCCACTGCTCACGCAGCCAGGCGATGTCTTCCCACGTCGGAAGCGGAGTCTGCATCCACTCGCCGTACGCGCCGAAGAACGTCGGCGCCGGCTGGCCGGGAGCCGCGAGGTTGGGTGTGGTCAGATCCGGGATCTTGCCGGTCTTGGCGAACTCCAGCAACCACTTCGGACGCATGATGCCCTCGGGGGCGAACTGGAACATCGCCTTGAGATCCATCTTCTCGGGGATGGACGGGCTGCCCCAGTCGCGACCGTACGAGAAGGACCAGTCGGTGGTGATGATCAGGCCCTTGGCACCGGCAGCGCGAGCGCGCTCCATACGTTGGAGAAGCACGTCGCGGCTGCCGACCCAATACATCTGGAAGAAGACCTGCGGGTTGGCCGCGGCAACTTCTTCGATGGACTTGCTGGCGAAAGAACTCAGTCCGATGGCTGTTCCCCGTGCTGCAGCCGCACGAGCTACCGCTACCTCACCGTCGGGGTGCACTGCCTGCACACCGGTCGGTGAAATCATGACAGGCAACGAAATGTCCTGGCCCATAATGGTGGTGGACATCTCGCGCTTGTCCGACAGTCCCGCAGCGTGGGGAGCGAAACCCAGTTCGCTGAATGCCGCGACGTTGTCGTCGACAGTCAGCCCTTTCTCGGATCCCGCCACCAACGCCGCGTACACGGACTTGGGCAACCTCTTCTTCGCACGGCGCTGTGCTTCTGCCACCGTCTCGAAGAAAGCATTCTTAGCCATTGAACTGACCTCTCTGGGGTGCAGCTTTCGCCGCACTGTCGGTATCGCGCAGTAGTTACTGCATTCCCGCAAGCGGGTTTTCGTCACAAATCTTGGCGGGCGGACGCATCATCAATGTCAGGGGCACCGATGCACGTGGGGTCTTACGCTGACCGGAACGGGAGTGATCGACACTGGACTTCGGGACCTCTCCCGCCGACGCCAATGCCTTTTCACCGTTGCCGATGACGCACTCGGGGTCAGGTCCGTCCATCGGCAGTCCGGTGAAGAACTTGGCCGCCATGCAGCCACCCCGGCAGGAGTCGTAGTGGTTGCACTTGCTGCAGGCGCCACCGGTCTGCGGCGAGCGCAGCTCCTCGAACAGGTCCGAGTGCTGCCAGACTTCCTGGAATCCACCGTCTTTCACGATGTTTCCGGCAAGGAACTGCTCGTGAATCGCGAACGGGCACGCGTAGACGTCACCGACCGGGTCGATCAGGCACACGACACGACCCGCGCCACAGAGATTGAGACCGGGCAGTGCATCGCCGAACGCGGAGAGGTGGAAGAACGAGTCTCCCGTCAGGACGCCTTCACCATTGGCCACCAACCAGTTGTAGAGCTCACGCTGCTGTTCGGGGCGTGGGTGCAGGTCGTCCCACACGTCGGCGCCGCGGCCCGAAGGGCGCAGTCGAGTGATGCGCAGGGTCGCGTCGTACTTGTCCGCGAGAGCCTTGAACTCGTCGAGCTGACTGACGTTGTGCCGCGTGACGACCACCGAAATCTTGGCGTCCTTGAAGCCGGCTTCCTTCAGGTTCGCGAGAGCACGCTCGGCCATTGCGAACGAACCAGGCCCGCGCACAGCGTCATTGACTTCAGCGGTGGCACCGTCGATGGAAATCTGCACGTCGACGTAGTCACTGGCGGCGAGGCGCGCCGCGACCTTCTTGTCGATCTTCACGCCGTTGGTGGAGAACTTCACACCAACCTGGTGGTCCGTCGCGTAGTCGACGAGCTCCCAGAAGTCGGAGCGCACCGTCGGCTCGCCGCCACCGATGTTGACGTAGAAAACCTGCATACGCTGCAGCTCGTCGATGATGGACTTGCACTGTTCGGTGCTCAGCTCGTTGGGGTCACGACGGCCCGACGACGACAGGCAGTGCACACAGGACAGGTTGCAGGCGTAGGTGAGTTCCCACGTCAGGCAGATCGGGGCGTCGAGTCCGAGTTCGAACTGATCGACGAGGCGACCCACCTTGGCGGGCGGGGAGGGTTGTTCAAGAACTGAGGTCATGGCTGTGTCCTCGCGAAGAAATGAAGCGGGCGAACGTGCAGAAGGGCTGTTCCGCACGTGGGGGCGAGCGTCTGGCTCAGACAGGCACGATCATGTGCGAGTCGGCGAGAGTGCTCAGCGCGCGGGCATATTGGGGAGCCGCGTCATCTTCGATGCCTTGCCCACGTAGTGCGGACCGGACATCAGGATGGTCTGGCAACGCCTTGACCACCGCAACGATGGTCGTGTTCTTCAGGAACGACAGCTTGCGCGTTCCGAAGTGGTAGAGCAACGCCCCGAAAGGTTCGGGGCGAAGCGCTACCTGCGGGTGGAGTTTCCACCCCGCATCGAGATCCAAAGCAGACACGGTCAGTACACGCCGCACATGCCGTCGATGGAAACTTCCTCCACGAGGGACTCCTCGACGAGGTCGTTCTCGAGCGCCTTGTTGTCACGATCTGACATGGATTCCTCCTGCGGTCGCACTCCGTCTGGAAGTCTGTAGATCAGACTTCCAACCTGGGAGTTGGTGGTCACTAGTGGGACTTCACTGTGACTCGGTTCACCACTGTAATGGCATCGAGTGCAGAATGACACACATGGAGCGAAAAAAGTATGCGTAGCCGCAAGAAACCGTCCGCTCGGATAGGTCGTCGCCCCTCCACAACGAAGGAGGGAATCAGCACGATCGGCATCGAACTGTTCTCCACAGTCGGCTTCAACGAGGTGAGCGTCGACCAGATAGCCGACGCCGCCGGCATCGCGCGTCGGACTTTCTTTCGCTACTTCCCGTCAAAGAACGCCGTCCCCTGGGGCGACTTCGACGGGCATCTCGACGAGATGCGTGAGCACCTGGATACACTGCCCGCTGACATCCCGTTGGTCGACGCACTCGAATCCGCATTGTTGACGTTCAACACCTTCCCACCGGAAGAGACTGCGGTACATCGCAAACGGATGGAATTGATCCTCGAAGTTCCGACGCTTCAGGCATACTCTGTGGTGATGTACGAAGGTTGGCGGCAGGTGGTCGCCGACTACGTCGCACGCCGAATGAATCTCGAGCCGACCGATCACGGCCCACGCACGGTCGGCTATCTTCTGCTCGGGGTCGCCGTGTCGGCGTACGAGCAGTGGCTCACCGACGATTCACTCGAGCTACCGGAACTCTTGAAAACGGGTACGCAGTCCCTGCGGACCGGCATCAGCACCTGAGAAGCATCACCACCCGAGAAAGGCGATCATGTCCACCATCACGAACGAACCGGTCCTGGATTCACTGGCACCGTCGACGCCGGGCGTGTGGTCGTTCGGGCATGTCACCGTCGAACGCGTCGATTCCGGTCCGATCTCGCTCGATCGCCGAGGCGGTCGCCTCCACGTCAGGCACTCCCTCACTCCCGCCGACCTGAGTGAGCGACTCGTCGCCGGAGTCACCTCGTCGATCCAGGACGCAGAGTTCGGCCAGGACGAATTCGAGTTGACGATGGTCGGCCTGGTTCGCTCCACCGTGGACGGCGCTCTCGAATCCTGGACCACCTACTACCGGAACTCCCTTGCCGAACTATTGGACGGCACTGCAGATTTCGCGCCGATTCACGACAAAGCCCATGAACTGGTTCGCGGTTCCGTGCTCGATCTGGGTTCCTGCTTCGGATTCCTGCCCCTGCGACTCGCGCGCGCCGGAATGGAGGTGACCGCCACGGACATCCTGCCCGGAACGATGATCCTACTCGAGGCGGTAGCCCCCGAACTCGGCATCACGATCGACACGGTGATCTGCGACGCGGGTGAAGTTCCGGCACCGGACAACACCGCCGACACCGTCACCGCGATTCATCTCCTCGAGCACGTCGACGACGCAGTCGGCGAAGCCGTGATCGCGCAGGCACTCCGGATCGCACGTCAACGGGTCGTCATAGCTGTCCCCTTCGAGGACGAAGCCACGGCCTGCCACGGTCATATCCGTACGTTCGATCTCGAATCATTGCGTGCGGTCGGCCGGCAGACCGGTGTGCCGTTCGAGGTATTCGAGCATCACGGCGGCTGGTTGGTGCTGGACGCTACGGCCGCCTGAAAAGAACTAGCCTTCTTTCAGCGTATGGGCGACAAGTGCATTCGCGTGTCCATGCCCCATACCGTGCTCCGACTTCAACCAATTGACCAGTTCCATGTGCTTGGTGAGGTCTGAGCTTCTGATCAGCTCTTGCCATTCAACGATCGGCCGACCGTACTTCTTCTCGATCGACGGAAAATACGACGCCGGGCCTTTCACAGGTTCAGTCATGACCGGAATCTACCTCCACCGCCCGACAATATTCGCGCACCTGCGGCACCCGCATGTCCGCACCTGCGGAATCGCTGGGTAGATACGCGACTATCGGATTATGGTCGAAGCACACCCAGCCGAGAGCACAGGAGTTCAGAGATGCGACTGTCAACGCGAAATCAACTCAGCGGCACAATCACCGAGGTCAACCTCGGCACCGTCATGGCAACGGTCAAGGTGAAATTGGACGGCGGCAACCAGATCGTGACTTCGTCGATCACCCGTGATGCCGCACTGGATCTCGACCTCGAACCAGGCCAAGCTGCAACGGTATTCGTGAAGTCCACCGAGGTGACGATCGGCGTCGAATAACTGGTGAGCGCTGAGATCAGGGCCGAGTGAGCTGCGTGGTCATCGTGTAGTTCTTGCTCGGCCCCGTCACGGTCCAGACGACAGTCCAAGCCGATCGATTGCCGGCAGTGACGTCGATTCGCCCGCGGTAGGTATCCGCACCGCACAGGTGCTCGACTTCCTCCCCCGGTGCCCAGTCGTGGAACTCTCTGCCGTCTTCGAATGTCACAGCCCATTCGAGGCCGCGCTCTGCAATGAACAGAGTCCGGAACACTGGCAGCTCCAGATCGCCGTCACGCAGAGTGCCACTCTCGTACCAGCGCATCCGACCGTCACCGGCGTCGGAGATAGTGGTCTCGCCGAAGACATGTTTGGTGTAACCGGAAAGGCGGTCGACGATGTCGCGCTCGAAGTGCCACGTTCCTGCCAGCGCCCTCGGCTCGATCCTCGCGTCGTCAACCATGTGACAATTCTAGTGACCTTGAACAAGGACTTGCGAAGGAGCCGAACGAACTGCGGAGAGTATGTTCCGAGTACACCCGGAACACGCAGGAGATTCACACAACCATGAACGATTCGGCCGCCCTTCACAAACGCACAGTGTTCGCCGACGATCTCGAGATCGGCCAAGTGATCCCATTGGGCTCGTATACGGTGACCGAAGAGGAGATCGTCGAGTTCGCAACCCAGTGGGATCCCCAGTGGTTTCACATCGACAAGGAAGCCGCCGGGTCCGGTGTCTTCGGCGGGTTGATCGCCAGCGGGCTCCACACCCTGTCGATCTGCCAGAAGTTGGTGGTCGCCAGTCTCTACGACCAATGGAACGTGATCGCCGGAAAGACCATGCGCGACGTGAGCTTCCGACGTCCACTTCGCCCCGGTGACACCCTGAGCGGAAAGGCCACCATCGACAACGTCGTGTTCGACAATCGCGCGCGAGGATTGGTCACCATCACAGCGAAATTGGTCGATGCACAGGGCAATCGCGTTCTCGACGTGGTCACGGACGCCTACCTGCACTGCCGCCCGACTCGCGGACAGTGAATTGTCGGTAAATTTCGCACCGCATTGTCTGAATTGCCGTACTTTCAGTGACGTTGCGATGCAACAGTACCCATCCCCCCAATCAGGAGTTCCTCACACATGAGCAGCCTCGGCGAGATCAATCCTCTCGGCATTCTTCAGATCCTCATCTACATGCTCTTCGGTGGCTCGTCCAGCACTCCCGAATAGACCCTAGCTTGCCATTGCCATAGTCAGCGCCTAGGGTGCTGACTATGGCAATTACTAGTCAGGTATCCGCGGCGGCCGGGCAGTCGACGGACGCAGCGATTCATCACACCGAATTCGACTCCAGCTGGCGGAGTTTCGACGGCATTCAGGGCGGACTCGCCGTGGCACGGATGCTGCGAGTGGCAGCGGAGGCGTCCGGAGCCGAACCTCTGGCAGTCACGGCGCACCTGGACCGCCCCGTCCCTCCGGGGCCGGCCGAGTTGACCGTCGGCGAGATGCGGGGCGGGCGGACCGTCAGTTGCCACGTCACGCTGACCGGTTCGGGATCCGCTCTCGTTCGGTTAGCCCGAGACACAGGAGCCACGACGCTGTCCGCCCCCGGAGTCGAGCCGAGT
Source organism: Rhodococcus sp. IEGM 1318 (assembly GCF_033142465.1). Classification (NCBI taxonomy): domain Bacteria; kingdom Bacillati; phylum Actinomycetota; class Actinomycetes; order Mycobacteriales; family Nocardiaceae; genus Rhodococcus; species Rhodococcus sp. IEGM 1318. The sequence continues at coordinate 289,778 of NZ_JAWLSC010000001.1, read as the reverse complement.
CCGGCCGACCCGGCAACCCTGCCTTCGCTGGAGATCCCGGTGGATTTTGTGCCGTTTTCCCAGCACCTCGACATCCGGCCGGTCAACTCCGCGAGGCCGTTCGCCGGTGGCGACTCCCCCGAATTCGACGTCTGGATCCGCCTGCTCACAGACCTCGATTTCACGGCTCAAGAGCGCGCCGCGGTCCTGCTCGACGCGCTTCCGCCCGGCCTGTTCGCGACACTGACGATGCCAGTGGCTATACCGACCATCGAGTTCACCGCGCATTTCACACCGGAGCACCTCACGGCAGATCCCCAATCACTGTCACCGTGGTATCGCCTACGCCACGGGACCGCCTGGGCGACAGACACTCTCTGTGTAGACGAATCCGAACTATTCGACTCGACCGGACGGCTCGCTGCTCGGGCACGCCAACTTCGTCGAATTCTGAGTTGAGTTCAGCTCTCCTACACCTGGAGGTCGCGACGACGGAACGCGACAAGCGATGCTGTCGAAAGCACTACTGCCACAACGATCATTGCCAGCAGTGGCAGAACGGTCACAGGCTCGGCAGGGGCACCCGGCACGTGGGTGAAGGGCGACAGGTCCAGCACTACCTGCGGAAGCTTCAACAACGTGCCGAGTTGCCCGAGCACGATGCATGCCGCCAAGATTCCCCAGGAGAGCGCCGACGCGTATGTCGGGAACAGTCCGAAAGCCAACGACACCAACCCCACGACTACGAGCACCGCAGGCAGATAGGCCAAGGCGGCGCCTGTCATGCGAAGTGTGTTGCCGCCGATGTCGTCCGTGACGAGACCGAAGGCGAATCCGGTGAACGCACCCATCAAGACGTGCGCGAGTATCACTCCGCCCACAACCACCCCTAGATGGGACAGCATCCACTTCCGCCGCGACAGCGAGGTTGCCAGCAACGGTTCGAGCCGTCCCGAGGTTTCCTCGCCCCGCATCCGGAGAAGACTCTGGACCGAGTATGCCGCGATGACTATCGACGTGAGCCCCAGAGCGGTGGCCAAGTAGGAGTCCACCAGATCCGTACCGCCGCCACCGAGTTTCTCGAACATCTCCGCGGTCTGCTGCGACGATCCCACCATCGCGTCGATCTCGTTGCCCACAGCGCCGTACGCGAACCCGAGTATGACAACGGCAAAGATCCACCAGAACATCGTCATTCGCTGCATGCGCCACGCCAGGCCCCAAGCCGACGGTAGCCACGATGCCGCGGCCGGCGGGCCGGGTCGAGGCTGAACGAGTCCCGCTCCCTGATCGCGATGGCCGATGAGAACAAAGGCCACCACCACGTGCACAGCCGCAAATCCGATCAGCAACAACAGGATCCACCAGGCGTCGTCGTCGAAAGGTCGGATCTGTTGCGCCCACCCGATCGGTGAGAGCCACGACAACCAACCGCTCACCACGCGAGTTCCGTCGTCGACGACCGTACTGTTCACGTCACCGACCGCACGCAGCATGAAGGCAACACCGATCGCGGCGCCCGCCAGACCGTTGGCCGTACGAGCACCGTCGGTGATCTGCGCCGTCACGGCTGCAACTCCGGCAAACGCGATTCCGGTCCCACCTATCGAGGCGCCCAACGCGAGCGAACCAACGACAGGCAAACCGACGGCGATCGATCCCAGTGCAATTCCCAGTGTCAGAACGACGTTCGCACCGACCGTGACGATCAGTGCGGAGGTCAGGAGCGCTCGTCTACCTACCACCGCAGCACCGATCATCTCGGCTCGGCCGGTCTCCTCGTTCTGTCGCGTATGACGAACCACCGCAAGGGTGCTCATCAATGCCGCCACCAACGCGAACACGAGCACCGACTGACTGGCGACTATCGCGCCCTGCGAATCACCGGACACGATACCGTTGGTCGCCAGCGCCACCGGCGATACCGCGGAACTGACTGCGATGTTTCGTAACTCCTCGGGTGTCGAGTACAGCCCGGTCACACTGGCGACAACGAGCAGCATGAACAAGACGATCGAGATGACCCACACGGAAAGCTGAATTCGGTCCCGTCGCAAAGCCAGCCGGACCAGTCGGCGCGTACCGGTGAATTGGCTCGCCGACGCCGGTACCGGTGGAGCGGCCTCGACAACGACGGTCACGGCCGTACCCCGGTCTCGGCTCGCAGGTGGACCGAAGTCTCCCTGGCACGCTCGTCACCGTAGTGCCGCAAGAAGAGTTCTTCGAGTGTCGGCGGAGTGGAAGTGAGCGCCACGATTCCGAAGCCGACCAAGTACGTCATGAATGGTCCGAGCTGCGCGCTGTCGACTTCGCAGGTGAAGTGGTTACCGTCGATCACCGCGTCGTGCACACCGCCGAGTCCGTCGAGTCCACCGATCGGGCGCTGTGTCTCCGCCGAGACAGACGTGCGCGTGAGGTGCCTGAGTTCGGACAGCGTTCCCTCTTCCACCGTCCGCCCGTCGCGGATGATGCTCACGCGATCGCACAGCGCTTCGACCTCGGCGAGGATATGGCTCGACAGCAGAACCGTCTTTCCGTCGTGAGCCACTTCCTCGACACAGTCCTGAAACACGGCTTCCATCAACGGGTCGAGCCCCGATGTCGGTTCGTCGAGTACGTAGAGGTCGACGTCGGACGAGAACGCAGCCACGAGTGCAACCTTCTGCCGGTTACCTTTCGAGTACGTCCGCGCCTTCTTGGTTGGATCCAGTTCGAAGCGATCGAGCAACTCGCTGCGGCGTTTTCGGTCGAGGCCACCACGCAGACCCGCCAACAGATCGATAGCCTCGCCGCCGGTGAAGTTGGGCCACAGATTCACCTCGCCAGGCACGTAAGCGAGACGTCGATGCAAAGTAACAGCGTCTCGCCACGGATCGCTACCGAGAACACTTGCTTCTCCGGAATCAGAACGGAGCAGGCCGAGGAGCACCCGAATGGTTGTGGATTTTCCGGAGCCGTTCGGCCCCAGGAATCCGTGAACTTCACCCGTCGAGACGTCGAGGTCGAGGCCATCCAGCGCGCGGGTGGTACCGAACGTCTTGACGAGGTTCTTCACTGAAATCGCCGCACCCATGAACTTGACCGTACGCCGATTTCACAAATGTGTGAAGATAGGAAAAGAGGAAAGATCGAAGGGTTCCGATGACCGCCACCAGCAATACCGTTGCACCGGACGAGAGCCGACATTATGTCGAGCGACTCTCACTCGTGCTGAGCGACATGGGTTTTCCGCCGATGCCCGCCCGCGTGTGGGCCGCGTTGATGACCAGCGAGACGCCCTCGTCCACACCCGGAGATCTCGGATCGCGGTTGGGAGTAAGCCCCGCCTCCATCTCCGGAGCAGTCAGATACCTCCAGCAAGTCGGGTTGATCGAGCGTGTGGCCGTCCCCGGATCGAGGCGTCAGCACTACTGCGTCAGCGTCGACATGTGGGCCGACGCGTTTGTCACGAAACAGTCCTCGCTCTACCAGGTCTCGGCAGTTGCGAGCGAGGGCATTCGGGTCCTCGGCGAAGGAACGACGGCCGGCGATCGTATGGCTGATCTGCGCGACTTCTTCGACTTCATGGCCGCGGAAATGCCACGAATGCTCGCGGACTGGCGCTCCCGGCGAAAAGACCGGACACCTGGTAGGTAACTTCAGGTTTACCCTCAATTTCGGCGGGGTACCTCAATTCTCGTTCCAGCATGGTGAGGCGCGGCGTACTCGAGGAGTTGCTGATGAAGCTGTCGATCAGGGGCGCGAACACTTCACCGACTCCACCCTTCGCACGAACCGCCTCACCCGAAACCTGTGAACGATCGATTTCCTTGAACCGCACCGCCGCCGAAGCATTCGCCGGCGATCATCATGCACTGTCGAAACTCCTGGCCCGATTGCACCCTCGCGTCGTTCTCTACTATCGCGCCAGACTCCTCGGGACGCCTGTTGCATCGTTCGCCGACGATCTCGCCCATCAATGCACCCTGGACGTCATCACACGAATGTCCGATACGATCTCGGCCGACACACGCATCGAGACCTTCGCTTACGAGTTGGCCTCTCGACGGATTGCGTCAATTCCCCAGTCACGCAACATCGACGGGCAATTCAAACGCCCGCGTCGCCTGACCGACGATCAACGTGAGGTCCTGGTACTGCGAATCGCAGTGGGTCTGACTGCCGAGATGACCGCGTCGACTCTGCGCACAACTCGATCGAGTGTGCTCCTCGTACAGCACCAGGCGCTGCGCGCTTGGACGGTCTCCGAGCGGAGCTAGATCAGACCTTGCTTACTCGCGGCGTAGACGGCCTCGGCTCGCCGGCTCACCTCGAGTTTGCGCATGATGTTACTGACGTGGAACTTGACGGTGGTCGGTGAGATGAACAATCGCTCACCGATCTTGATGTTGGACAAGCCGTTTGCGAGAAGCTTCAGCACTTCCAGTTCGCGATCGGTCAATCGTTCCTTGGTTGCCGACTGTCCGTTGAGCGAACGGACGACAGCCGATGCGCTGCGAGAATCGAACGCACTCTCGCCTCGCGAGACCGCCCTGATCGCCCGCACCAATTCGGTGGTGTCGACGTCTTTGACCACATAGCCGCGAGCACCCGCGTGCACCGCTCGCACCACCAGTTGATCATCGAGAAAGGTGGTGAGAACCAACAGTCCGAGCCCAGGATGCGCGGACGACAACTGGCCACAGAGGGTCAGCCCCTCGTAATCGGAACTGGCGGAGAGCTTGAGATCCATCAGGACGATGTCCGGCCCGACCTTGTCGACGACGGCAAGCGCCTCGGCGAGGGACGACGCCTCCCCCACGATCTCGAGGTCGCTTTCGCGCTCGAGCACCGAGCGGAGCCCTTGCCGCAGAATCGCGTGGTCGTCGACCAGGACTATGCGAACCAAACTTTGAACCGGCGACGCTCCACGGGTGACGACGGGACGGGCAGTGGTCATGATTCCTCGCTCTCGATTTCAGTGGTAGAGCACAGGTTTTCAATGCCCGAGTCGAGCGGCAGTGCCCCTGGCAGCGGCAGTGGCAGTCGCACGAGAATCTGAATCCCACCGATCCGAGCCCGTCGCACTTCCAGCGCGCCACCCAACTCCAAGGTTCGCGCCTGCATGTTCGCGAGACCGCGGTGGCGGCCGTCGAGATCGTTGGTGGCTGCGAGTTTGAGAATAAGCCGCATCCGGGCGGGGTCACCATCACCGTCGTCGGAGACCGACAACAACACGGAGTCCGCCCGATAGGTCAGACGGAGTACCGCCCGATTCGCGTGAGCATGGACCGCTGCGTTGAACAGGGCTTCCCCGGCGATCCGCAGAAGGGCGTGTTCGGCATCGCCCGGAAGTTCGGTCGGGGTCCCGCCGACGCGAACGCTGACTGCCAACTCGTCGGGCATGTGAACCACTCCGAGCTGCTCGAGCATCTCGGGCAGCGACGTCCTGTCCGCGTCCGAGGCATGATTGAGAGCGTAGATCGCCGAACGGAGCTGCTCGACTGCCCGCCTGGTCAAATCCTTTGCCAAGTCCAGTCTTTCACTGCGCTCGGCCTCCGGGATGTCGCTGCGGCAGACCTCGATCTGCATTCCGGCTGACAACACCGCCTGCGTCACACTGTCGTGAAGTTCGCGGGCGATCCGGTGGCGTTCGTCGTCGACCACCTGATGCCGGTGAGCCACTCCCAACTGACGCTGAGTGGACTCCAATTCGCTGTTACGCACCGCAAGATCGGCCGCAGTGCGATTGGCCTCCGCATACGCATCCTCAGCACGCTCGAGCAGTAGCTGTCCGCGCTGGTAGAGCGCCGAATTCTGCAGGGCCACAGCAGTCTGGCTGGCCAGAATGCTGAGCACGGCGCCGTCCGTCGTATCGAGCGTCCGGTTGGCCGGCGTCCAGGCCGCAAAGGCGCCGACCACACCACCGCCGAGCACGATCGGCACAAACGCGTAGTGAGCGTCGATCACCGAGTTGGATTCGATTCTTCCGTACCGGATGTCGTCGAGGCATTCGACGACATCCTCCGGAAGCGGTGGCCCCTCCACATTGTCGACCAGGAACGGCGTCGCATCCGGACCGAGGACCAATCGCCGGGGCCCGGCGTCGGGCAAGGTCCCATCGGCCAAGGCGAAGACTATCCAGTTGGCACTCAGATGAGCGCGGGCAGCTTCCGCGACCGCGCAAACCAGGGTTTCCGGGCCCTCGACGGTGCGCACCAATGCCCGCGAGATCAACTCCAACGCATGTACGACGCGCTCGAGGCGCTCCGCCGCACCGCGATACTGCGGGTAGAACGAACTCTTCCCCGACCGTAATCCGGTGAGCCGGGACAGGTCCGCGGTCATCGTCTGCACCACTTCACAACGTCACTCTTCACAGCGTCCCTCTTCACAAGGCACCTCTGAACAACGCCACCATCTGCTCCTGCGTCGCTTCCCTGGGATTGGTGGACATACAGGCATCGAGCAAAGCGAAGCTGGCGAGCCTACTCAGATCTTCCTCTCGAACACCCAACTCCCCCAACCCCTTCGGCACGCCGACCTCACGCGCAAGCCGTTCGACCCGATCGGCCACCGCCAGCGCTGCTTCCTCCGGGGTGCCGTGCTGCTCGGGAAGACTCAGTGCCGCAGCGATGGCAACAAAGGGGGCAGCGTCCGTCGTGGAATTGAACCGGATGACGTGGGGCAACAGAATTCCGTTGATGACGCCGTGTGGCAGGTCGAGCATGCCGCCCACCTGATGGCTCATCGCATGCGCGGCGCCGAGTATCGCGTTTGTGAACGCCAACCCGGCCTCGAGGCTCGCCTGCGCCATCACCGACCGCGCTTCCATCCCCATCGGGTCCTGGATCGTGTGCACCAGATTCTCGGTCACCAACCCGACAGCGCGGAGCGCGTGATGATCGGTCAACGGATTGTGGGCCAGCGAGACGAAGGCTTCGATACCGTGCGTCAGTGCATCCAATCCCGTTGCAGCATTGAGCCACTCGGGCATCGTCGTGAGCAACCGCGGATCGATGACCGTCACATCGGGGACCAGTGCCCGGCCGATGATGGTGATCTTGGTGCCGCGGGTCGTGTCCGTGACGATGCAGAACTGCGACACGTCCGCGCCCGTGCCGGACGTGGTGGGAACCATCACCAACGGTGGGATCGGTTTTGTCGCCTGATCCACACCCTCGTAGTCGAGTATGTTGCCGCCGTTGGCAGCGAGGACGGCAACACCTTTTGCTGCGTCGATGACGGAACCGCCGCCGAGCGCGATGATGACGTCGCACTCGCCTTCCTGGTACACCTCGAATCCGGCCGCGATCTCGAAGTCCTTGGGGTTGGGTGTCAGCCCTGACCACACCGTCGCGGTCAATCCCTGCTCGGTGAGATGGCCTTCCAGTTCGCTGACCCATCCGGCGTCGATCAGACCGGGATCGGTGACCAGGAACGGTCGGAACCCACCGAACCTCAGAGTCGCGTGTGCTGCCTCGACCAGGGAACCGATGCCGAAGACGATCTCGGGGGCGTGAAATTTGACCAGTCGAGCAGCAGTGCCGCGGCGATGAACACCGTGGTTCACAGCATCCGGATATGCCACGGACACGACCCCACTCTCCTCTCGCTGCGCTGAGATCTCCGCTCGGGATTTCGCATCCGTCGCTCTCAGTGCATCAGCTCTCACGTGCACCAACTGGTGTGATCCACCTTACAATCGCTGGCCCCGAGCCTACGCGGACGGCAGTCGGGGCACACCCACCGAAGGAGAGGCACTTACCTACCCGTTCGGGCAGGTAAGACATCTCTGGAAAATAGATGGCGCGGCGGCCAGGTCGCGTTGTACTTTCGGTTTCGGCCAGAGCGGCCGGTAGTACTGATCCAGAAGGTGTTTATGACCCAGCCCGCGCCGAGCGCGCCTCCCGCCCCTGCACTGTCGGCAACCTCGAGGGTCACTTGCTGATCCTCGAAACGTCGGACTGACAGCCGCGAGGCCCCCTCGGCCTGCTCCTACCTGCTTTGTTCACTCAGCTAGGAGTTCTCCAGTGCCTCGATCACACAATTCCATCTCGAAAACCGACACCTTCTCCTGCGTTCAGTGCGGACTCACCGTCATGACGTACGGCCCAGACGGCGATCGCCGAAACCATTGCCCCAGTTGCCTGCATTCCCGACACCTGTTCGACCAGGTGGAAGGTGGGCCGTCAGACTGCGGAATGCGGATGGCCCCCATTTCGATCGCGGTGCTGCGCAGTGGCGATTGGATGATCATCCACCGTTGCGCACAGTGCCTCGAACTCACCTCCAACCCCGTCAGCCGAGGCGACAAGCAGTTGTTGTTGATGAGGATGGCAGTGCGGCCACTCGCGCAACCGCCCTTCCCGCTCGAAGCCTTCGGCAACTTGTAATGGGTGGGAACGCAGATGCCACGTAGGAATCCCAGCACCCGCTCGCGGCGGGCACCGCAACGCACCAAGCAAGTACTGCACGGAATCGGCGGCGAGCCAGGATCGAGTTTCCGTTGTCTCACATGCCGTTTGGATATCCCCACCGAGGCCCCGGGTACCGCCCATCGGAACCACTGCCCGAACTGTCTGGCAAGCCGACACGTGGACGGGCGTATTCCCGGCGACCGAGCACAACAGTGCAGAGGCGCAATGGCGGCGCTGTCCTTGACAGTCCGGCACGACGGTGAATGGATGCTCGTTCACCAGTGCCTCGAGTGCAATACGTTGAAAGTCAACAGGATCGCCGGCGACGACAACGCCTTGGTCCTGCTGCGCTTGGCGCTACGTCCGTTGGCGGACCCTCGCCTGGGCTCGCGAGCGTTGCTAGCGCTCTGATGAATCGTCAGGTGTAATCGCACGGTTCTGCGCGCGATTACGCCTGACGACAACCACGAACATGATCCCGGCGAGCAAGCCGACCACAGTCGGTCCGAGGACCAATCCCGAATACAACCAGGGGGCAGGTTCAGCCGGAAAGAGGTCCATGAATTCGGGTCCGGTGAATGTAGGTCCGGAAAATGGATCCCGATAGGATCCGCTGGTGAGAATATGCGGTGACGCCAACGACTTCCACCACCACTGAAACACACCGAGCGCGACAACCCCACACACCGCTCCGAGCACTGTCAGCGCCGCGATCGGTCGCCAGATCGATCCCCTGATTTCGGTCATGAGATCAAACTAGTTCACGACGGATCGCGCAGTGACATCAGTGAAGTGCAGTGGCATCAGCGAAGTGCGTGCCCCAGTTCGGCGGCTTTCGTCATCAGTTGCGCGGCATCTCGGGCAACAACAACCTCGTCGCAGATCTCCGAATACTCCGGCATTGCGCACGATGCCTGGTTCCAGTAACGCTGTGGTTCAGGCGTGATCCAGGCCAGACGGTGGACCTTTCGGCGGAGTTCCTCGAGCTTGTCCACCTGCGGCGGCAAGCCGTTGCATCGACCGTCACCCACGATGATGACGGAAGTCCGCGAGTTCAAGGTGTTTCCGTGCTCGTCCAACAATTCAGCGAGCACCCGCCCGTAGTCGCTGCTTGCTTCCAGATCCAGTCCCGGGTGCGCGAGTACTGCGGCTAGTGCACCGTCACCGCTACTGGCGAGAAGGGTGTCGGTCACGTCGACCGGACGATCGACGAACGCGAGCACTTCACAACGATCTGCCCGGCGATGCATCGCCTGAGCCAACCGCAGCGTGAAGGCTGTGATGGGCCGCACGGACAGCGACACGTCTGCGATCAGAAGCAGCCGAACACGATCGGGGCGAGGAGCTTTCACGACCAGATGGAAGGGAATCCCGTCAGTGCGCAGGCTCGAACGCACCGTGCGGCGCATGTCGAGATGCCCACGAGAGCGCTCACGGGGTCGCAGCCTGGACGGACCTCTCATGCGCCGAAGCACCTCGTGGCACGCGAGTTCGATGTCGTTGTGCGTTGCACCTGCAGCAGATTCGCTGTCCGGCGCATCGGGAGCGGATTCGGCGAGCGCAGCGGCCGAGAGCGCTTGCACAAACGCTTCGACCGCCTCGACGAGCCGATTCAATTGCGCCTGCGTCAACGGCCCGTCGTCGGAGACGTCCGCGTACGCCTTGCTCGGGTCGTATGCGTCCAGCCAGGCCAGGATCGACGTCGGATCGTCCCACGACAAAGAACCGACCGATGCTGCAGCAACACTGGTACTGAGGTCACCGACCACTGCCGAGGCTGCACGGTCCACGTCGACCGTGTAACTGACTCCGCGTCGACCGGTCTCCGAACCGGTATCGACCGACAGTTCGGCGTCACTCGACGTCATCGACACATCGTCGTCGTCCTTGTGCGGATTGAAGCCCTTCTCCGCCTCTGGAGTATCGAAGTAGTCGCCTACCTCGGCCGCACGCTCGTTGTACTCGGCGTACCGACCAACTTCTTGATCCTCGTCGATCCCGAGCGCGGTGGGCAGACCGTCCGCCACCTCGGCTCGCGATGCCTTCCGCTCGGCGTGCGCTTTGTCCGCGGCCGGACGGAACAGCGCGTCGAACGCCCGCTCGAATCCGGCCTGCTCGTGAGAGTACTTGGCGCACACTGCCCGGAGACACGCTCGCAATGCCTTGCGATCCGAGGCGCCGACCATCGCGAGGACTCGCCGAACCTCGATGACCTCGGCCGGTGACGCGGAAACTCCGGCCGCCCGCAGCAATCGGCCGAAGCTCGCGGACACCACGTCGAGAACAAACGACGGTTGCCACACGGCAAGGCCACCGAGCGTCGTCATCGCGTCGAACGGATTCCGCTGCCGCCGCGGATTCCCTGTTGATGAGGGTCACGTCCACCCGTGCCCCGGAACACGGCTGTCGTCGTATTGGCGGGTTTGCTTGCCACCGTGGATCGCTCGATCGGCTCGCCACCGTCACGCGACGGTGATTCGAGAAGCTTTCCGTCGAATCGTTGCTTGGCCAGCGTCACATCGGACGAGTACTTGAGCAACGCCGTGAGCAGGATGTCGCGCACCTTGGCGTCGGAGGCGGTGTCGAATCCGCTGGCCGCGAGCACTGTTGCCGCCCTGGCCGCGTCGATGACCTCCGAGATGGACGGACTCTTGCGCAGCGGGAGGTCACGCAGGATACGAGCCAATTCGACGACCTCGGTGGCCGTAGCCGAATCCACCTCCGGCGCTCGGGCCGTGACGATCTCGCGTTCACGCTCCGACGTCGGATAGCCGAGATGGTAATGCAGACAGCGACGCTTGAGCGCGGGTGAGAGTTCGCGGGTGTCGTTGGACGTCAGGATGACCCAGGGCTGCGAGCGGGCAACGAACGTACCGACCTCGGGAATGGTGACCTGCTGCTCGGCGAGAAGCTCCAGGAGCAGTGCTTCCATCGACTCCTCTGTGCGGTCCACCTCGTCGACCAGAAGCACCACCGGTTCGGGTGAGAGGATCGCTTCGAGCAGCGGCCGTACTGACAGGAAGTTCTCGGAGTACAACCCGAAATCCTGATCGGCCAGAGACTTGGACGCTTCGGCGACGCTGTCGAATTTCGAAACCTGATCGCTGATCCGGTCACGGAGCATCTGCACGTGCAGGAGTTGCTTCGCGTAGTCCCATTCGTACAGGGCGCGATTGTCGTCCAGCCCTTCGTAGCACTGCAATCGCACCAGTTTGCGGCCCCCGATCGCAGCCAGCGACTTCGCCAGTTCCGTCTTGCCGACACCGGCCGGCCCTTCTAGCAGGAGCGGACGCCCCAGCGCCGTCGCCAGATGAACGACTACCGCGAACTCGTCATCGGCAATGTAGTCCTGCTCTCGCAGAGCATCTTTCACTTCGATTCCGCTCGAGAAACTGCGACCGGACATGGAATACCTTTCGATAGGGGCACAGCCCCTGTGCGCCTTTTTGGTAGTGCGGGCTACCAAAAAGGCGCACGGGGCCGAAGGCCCTGCTAGAAGTACGACTTGTTGATCGCGTGATCGACAACCGGGATCATCGACTCCACGGTGACCTCACGGGGGTTACCCGGGGTGCACCAGTCGTCCTGAATGTGCTCGGAGATGGCGCGCACAGTCTTCTCGTCACCCTTGATGACATCACCACGACCCTCGTACTTCTTGGTGTTCATCTGGTTCTTCGCGTACGAATCGGTGCGAACCTGACCGAAGTTGTCGGGGATACCGACGTCCTTGGCCAAACGGATGGCAGCCTCGACGGCAGCATCTGCAGCCTGAACCGTGGTGAGGTTGCGAGTGTCGACACCGAGTGCGCCGGCCAACTGGGCGTAGCGCTCGTAGCGCGAAGGCAGGTTGTACTCCCACACACGTGGCAACGCGATGGCGTTGTTCAAACCGTGGTGGCTGTCGAAGAAGGCACTGACCGCGTGCGAGATCGAGTGAACGATGCCCAGGCCGCCGGAGTTGAATGCCTGTCCGGCGATGTACTGCGCGTTCATCATTCCCTCGCGAGCCTTGAGGTTACGCGGCTCGAAGACAGCCTCGCGCAGGTTCTTCGCGACCAACTCGACCGAGTAGATCGCGTTACCGAGCGAAGGCGCGAAATCGAGACGAGACACGAAAGGCTCACTGCCATGAGCGAGTACGTCGAAGCCGCAGTACGCGGTGAAGTGCTGAGGGCAGGTGTAGTAGAGCAGCGGATCGTCGATCGCCAATGTCACGATGGTCGCCTCGTCGAAGCCCACCCACTTGTGCGGGTTGTTCATGTCCGACGTGTCGGTGATGACGTATGCCCACGACGTCTCGGAACCTGTACCGGCCGTGGTGGATACGGCGATATGCGGCGGGTTCTCCTTGTTGGTGGACTTGGCGAAGCCCTCGAACTCGTTGATGTTGCGACCGTCGTGTGCGATCACGACGCGAGCGCCCTTGGCGGCGTCGTGGCTCGAACCACCGCCGATCGAGATGATCGAGTCGCACTTCTCCTTCTGGTAGAGAGCCGCGGCCTCCATGACGTTGTAGTCCTTGGGATTCGACTCGACCTTGTCGTAGAGCACGACCTCGACACCCTGATACTCGATCTTGCCGACGAGTTCCTCGATGATGCCCGAACCGCGCAGACCGGTCGTCATCAGAAGGGTGCGCTTGAAGCCGAGGTTCTTGGCCTCCACCCCGATGATGTCGTGGGCGCCCACACCCATCAGGGCGCGAGGGAAGGGGTGGAACTCCTTGATGGGAAAGTCCCAGATCTGGTTGAGCTCGATAGCCATCGGTATCTCCTCAGGGATGTGCACGAATGTGACTGCGGGAGGGATTCGAGCCGATTCTTTGTGACCGGCGTCTCACCTGGTTCCCACTGTGTACCGACAAACAGCCCGTGCACAGACTTCGACAGCTCAACCGCCCGGACGCCGCCCGTGAACCGCCCGTTCGGGCAGGTGATCGCCACCCCGGACCGCCAGGACGGTCGGATCAGACCGCCGTGGTTCCCGCTGATCGGGAACGTGTTGCTCGGCGACTACGATCCCCAGTAGCTTTTCATCACTGCTAACATTGAACTAGAACACGTTCTAGATGTTGACCTTCACTGACCTGCGCTTTACCCAGCTTCACGAGAGGACTAGCTTCGCGATGACGACAGTCGAGGTACCGCACAGCTCGCGATCGGCGGTACTCACCGTGTCCGGAGTCATCGAAGAGACTTCCGACGCCCGGTCGCTGGTGTTCGAGATTCCCGCAGAACTGAAGGACAAGTTCGACTACAAGCCAGGTCAATTCCTGACCCTGCGCATCCCGAGCGATCAAACCGGCTCGGTCGCACGCTGCTACTCCCTGGCCAGTTCGCCCTTCACCGACGACGCCCCCAAGGTGACCGTCAAGCGAACCGTCGACGGCTACGGCTCCAACTGGTTGTGCGACAAGCTCCAGGTCGGCGACACCATCGAAGTGCTGCCGCCGTCAGGTGTCTTCACGCCCAAGTCGCTCGATCACGACTTCCTGCTCTTCGGTGCAGGCAGCGGAATCACTCCGGTGATCTCGATCCTCAAGTCCGCCCTCACGCAGGGCAGCGGCAACGTCGTGCTGATCTACGCGAATCGCGACGAAAAGTCCGTCATCTTCGGCGCCGAACTGCGCGAATTGGCAGCGCAACACCCCGGCCGCCTCACCGTGGTCCACTGGATCGAAACCGTGCAGGGACTCCCCGCCATCTCACAGTTGGCGACACTGGCCAAGCCATTTGTCGCGTACGAGGCCTTCATGTGCGGTCCAGGCCCCTTCATGGACGCCGTCCACAAGGCACTGGCAGAGGCCGGGATGCCCCGCACGCAGGTTCACGCCGAGGTCTTCAATTCACTCGCGGGCGACCCGTTCCGTGACGTCGAGGTAGCCGAGGTCTCCGACGAAGAAGCAGCCGACGCCGCAACCGTCGAAGTCGAACTGGACGGTGAAACCCACACCCTCGTCTGGCCGCGCAAGCAGACGCTCGTCGACATCATGCTCGCCAAGGGCCTCGACGTTCCGTACTCCTGCCAGGAAGGTGAGTGCGGGTCGTGTGCCTGCACCGTTACCGAAGGCGAAGTTCAGATGGACAACTCCGAAATCCTCGACGCCGAGGACGTGGCGAACGGCTACATCCTCGGTTGCCAGGCGAAGCCGATCACCGATCACCTGAAGATCGAGTTCTGAACCCTGCTTCGATGCATGACGGCCCCTGATTCCCTGCGGAATCGGGGGCTTTGTCATGTTTCGAGTCTCGCGAGTCATCTCCCGAGTCATCTTCTGAGTCCCGCCCCGAAACCCACGCAGGCGCCGTTGTGGGCAACCGCCACAGCGCAAGAATCAGTACGAGGGTCACGATCAGGAAACCCTCACGAAGGGCCAACCCCAACGGCAGCAGGAGCGGCGACGTCTCGATGAACTGCTGTCCCATACTCGGCCCGCAGTAGACGAGCGCCAACCCCAGAGCGGCCGCACCGAACTGCAGCGGCGATCGAAGCCGAAAGAGAACCGTGACGGCAGCAGGCACGAGATACACCCAGTGGTGAATCCAGCTGATCGGCGAAAGAATCGGCGCGCTCAATCCGATCACCAACGCCGCATCGACCGCATGCCCGACGCGATAGACATCTCGGGCGATCCAGAGCGCTACCACCGCGCACAGCACGGTCAGCGGCATCGCCAGAGATGCCGTCCAGGTGCCCAGGGCGGCAAGTCCGCCCTGCAGCGAACTGTTGCCGGCACTCGCGATCGCCTGCCCGCTCAAATCCACCCGGTCACTGAGGTTCCAGACGACGTCCGACCAGAAGGTCCAGCTGACGGCCGGGTCCACCACTGCTGCGACGGCAGTCGCCGCGGCAAATCCGATCGAACTCCGGACCGCGAGTCGCCACTGCTTCGTGACGACGAAGTAGACGATGAAGAGAGCCGGAGTCAGCTTGATCGCGGCCGCGACGCCGATCAGCAGTCCTCGCGGAAACCACCGGCCGAATCTCGAATCCTCCCGGCGAGTCACGTCGAGCAGTACGAGCACCATCAGCACCAAGTTCACCTGGCCGAAGGAGATGTGCGCACTGACGATGGGAGTCACCGACACGGCGAGGACCAATGCCGCCATGACGAGCGGCCGCTTCGGGAAGCGAGCGGGAGTGAACCTCGCAACCGTCCACACCAACGCCGCGATGCACAAGCCCGACCACAGCAGATAGGCAGTCCACCAGTCGAAGAGAACAGTCGGCCAGAGGAAGATCACCGCGAATGGGGTGTACGTGAACGGCATACCCTCGTCGACGATCAACGGGCCGACAAGATTGCCCTCGTAGATGTTCGATCCTGCTGCGAACGCCTGGGCAGCGTAGCGGTAAACGAGAAAATCAACGGGTTCGACGGCTCGAACGGAGTACACGAGATAACACAGAGCTGCGACGCCGGCAGCGATCAGTGAACCGATTGTCACAATTCGAGACGCCTCGACACGGGTGGCGGGCATACCGAGAATCGTCCCACAACCTTCCGAGCGATACTTCGCTATAGGGCCGCTCGGAAGTGTGCTCGCTCGTCTGCGGAAAGGTGTTCACACGCGTAGCTCAGCGCCGTGCGTCCCATGTCTGCTGCATTCGCTTCGAGGAACCCGGTCAACAAATCCCGATCCACCCGTTTGCCGACCTCGCGGAGCATCCAGCCCATCGCTTTCTGGGTCAAGTCCCGTCGATCACCCAGAACTTGCGCGGCGAGTTCGAGGGTGGTCGACGCGTCGCCGCAAGTAATGAACCCGTACGTCGTCAGCAGCGCCACCCGTCGTCGCCACAGGTCACCCGAATCGGAAAGCTCGAAGACCAGCCGACGATCTCGGTCGTACAACCAGCCGCCGAGGATCTGTCCGGCGGACGAATCCACGAGATCCCAATTGTTCACCCGCCCGTCCTCGACAGCACTGAGATAGAAGTCGGCGATGCGGGCGCGACTCTCGTCGTCGAAAAATTTTGGGCGACTGACTTTTTCGAATTGAGCGACCAGGATCAGCAGCCCGGCCAACCGGTGCTCGTGAACGTCGCTGTCGAGAAGGAGGCGTATCTGAGGCAACGCGAGGCCCACATACTTCTTCACCACCGAACGCGTCTTCGGCACTCGCACTCCGATGAAGACGTCACCCTCGCCGTACTCCCCCGGCCCCGTCTTGAAGAACCGCTGAAGGTGGACGGCATCGGCGGGATCGGCGAGATCGGCCAACTGCTCGATCACGTCCCGGGCACTCGATTGCGTCACCCCAGAACCTTCTCACGAGTCGCCTGTGCTGACTCTTCGATTCTCAGCGTTCTCACACCGTGTGCCCTGCTCGGCCACAGGTCGGCAGACGACACTCGGGGACAGTCAGTGAAAGGACCACCCATGATCACCGCCGCTATCGCATTCACCACTCTCACCCTCATGGCACTCTCGGGACATATCGCGGCAAGCGCGCCGCGTGGGCTCGTGGCAATCCGGACGAATGGTCACAAATCTTGATATTCGAGCCTCCGTATCGACCCTAACTGCAACGCGAATGCAATTGGCGGAGAGTTGATCTCGATCCTCCGCGGGCGTGTACTACAGGTGGACACACTCTCGTCTTTGGAGGTCTCGTCATGAAGTCGTGGAATCGAATGCAAGATGCCGTCGCGGTGGTTCTCGGCGTCTTTGCGGCTCTCTCGCCGATGTGGCTCGACACCACCGATCGGGCAATGTGGTCACTCGTCGTCCTGGGTGTCCTGGTTGCACTGTCGGGTCTGGCACACATGGCACGTCCGGACATGGCCATGGCGGACTACGCGATGGGCGTTTTCGGCGTCTTGATGTTCATTTCACCCTGGGTCATGAGCTTCGACGCTCTGCGCGGTGCGTCGTGGACAGCCTGGGTGGTCGGGGTCCTGACAGTTGTGGTCGCGGTGAGTGCGATGCCGGTGATGAGTGCGCGGATGCATCACGGGGGTCACGGCGGCGTAGCCGCCCATTGACAAAGCGGCGTAGCCGCCTACTGACAGAGCGGCGTAGCCGCCTACTGATTACAGGCTCGGTCAGGCTTTGATCGCGCCCAACAACCGCCCGGCGTCGAAGGCTTCGGCGCTGGGCGGTAGCGCGCCCGGCCGCCCGCTCACAAATACCTCGACGGTTCCCGATCCCACGCCCGCGGCGCTGAGCCCGTCGATCCGCCGCAAAGTCTGTCGTGCAACGGCTTCCGCGCTGTCGAAGAGTGTGACGCCGGCGGGCAACCGCGCTGCGATTTCGTCGGCGAGCAGTGGGTAGTGAGTGCACCCGAGGACAACGCCACTGACGTCGTCGGGCGTACGGGCAACCGCGGAATCGATGGCAGCAAGTGCGGCTGCGCGATCACCGAGATCTATCGAATCGGCCAGGCCATGGCACGGCACCCCGACGACCTTGGCGCCGTTACCGAACTGCTCGATCAGATCGGCTTGGTACCGGCTGGCAGTTGTAGCGGCGGTCGCCCAGATCGCCACCGAATCGCACGCGGCGGCAGCGGGCTTGATCGCAGGCACGGTTCCGATGACGGGCACTTGCGGTCCGACGAGTTCGCGGACGTGCGGCAGCGCTGTGACGCTGGCGGTATTGCATGGAAGAACGATGACCTGAGCTCCACGATCGAGGCTCCGCCGCACCGCACCGAGGACCCGGTCGATGACCCACGGCTCTGGCTTGGGCCCCCACGGGGCGCCGTCCGGATCCAGGGACAGCACCAGATCGAGATCCGGGCGCAGGCGTCTGAGCCACGCAGAGGTAGGGAGCAGGCCCAGTCCCGAGTCGATGAGTGCAACGATCACCGCACAAATCTATCGTCTCGGAACCGGTCCTGCCTCATCCGTTCAAGCTGGTGTGGACTCCAACACGTCCGAGATGGGCGTGCCTGCCGCGATCTTTGCACGCATCTTCATCACGGCCCCCGCGCTACCTCCGCCGACGACAGCTGCCAACACACCGTCGCGCTCGTAGTAGGCGACGAACTTGCGGCCGTCGTCCTTGACGATGTGAACGGTATCCGTGGGTGCGACGGTCCCCAGAGCCTGGATCTTGACGTCGTACTGATCGCTCCAGAAGTACGGAACCTGCGCCGGCGCATCCGGATCACCCGTGCCCGTGATCGCACCTGCCAGGATCTTGGCCTGGTCCCCCGCGTTGGTCCAGTGTTCGACACGCTTGCGTCGATCACCGATCTGCCAGGACGCGACGTCGCCGACCGCCCAAACGTGTTCGGTGCTGGTGCGGCCGACGCCGTCGCAGAGCACTCCGTTGTCGAGTTCGATCCCCGAACCGTCGAGCCATCCCGTGACTGGCACCGAACCGACTCCGATCGCCACCACGTCGACCGGGATCTCCGAACCGTCGCTCAAGGTCGCGGCGGCAACCGCCCCCTCGCCGGACAGCGAGGTCAAGCCGGTGCCGACGCGGACGTCGATGCCCTCGTTCCGGTGCAGACGTTCGACGAGGGCGCCGACGACAGGACCCAGCACCGACGCCAGCGGTGTCGGTTGGGGTTCGAGCAGGACGACGTCGACGCCGTGAGACTTCATGCTCGCGGCCAGTTCACAGCCGATGAAGCCGGCCCCGACAATCAGCGCGCGCTTGCCGGGAGCCAAGTCGCCGCGAAGGGCCAACGCCTCCTCGATGGAGCGCAGAACGTGCACCCCGGACAGCTCTGGAAGGCCGGCAATCCGACGCGGAGTCAGTCCGGTCGCGATGATCAACTCGTCGTAGTCCAGGGTGGATCCGTCGGCGAACGCCACGGACTTCGCAGCAGTGTCCACCGAGGTTGCCGGCGAACCGAGCTTGAGGTCGACCTTGTTCTCGACGTAGAACTCTGCCGGGCGCAGTGTTGTCTCGTCCTTGTCACCGCGGATCACTTCCTTTGACAACGGAGGCCTGTCGTAGGGCAGATGCGTTTCCCCACCAGCGAGCGTCAACTCGCCGTCGAAGCCCGCTCGTCGTAGTTCCTCGACGGTCCGCAGTCCCGACAAACCCGCACCCACGATCACTATCCGTGCCACTACGTACCACCCTGTCCGACCCACGTCACTTGCAGCGCCCACTATGAACGCCGTCACCATTTGCCTCCGACTCTGCCATACCAAATGCCGGAGTAGGTGTGGTGCATCCCGCATGTCCACCTACCAGTCACTACAGTTGTAAGTACTTCAGACGCACGCACTGACACATGAGCAGGGAGCCCCCATGACCAGCGATTCCAGTGAAAAGAACAGCGTCCGATTCGGCGCCGACGGTGGCGCCGAACTAGTCAGCACCCAGGGCAAGACGATCATCGCCGACGCCGTGGTCGCCAAGATCGCCGGTATCGCGACCCGCGAGATCAACGGCGTGTACGACGTCGGCGGGGGCACAGCGCGTGCGGTGGGGGCACTTCGCGACCGCATACCGGGCGCCCGCGTCAACCACGCCCAGGGTGTGGCGGTGGAGGTGGGCGAGAAACAAGCCGCCATCGACATCGGAATTGTCGCCGAGTACGGCGTCGCACTCCACGAACTGGCGGTAGGTATCCGCCGAAACGTCATTGCCGCAGTCGAAAGCATGACGGGTCTCGAGGTCACCGAGGTCAACATCACCGTCTTCGACGTCATGCTCTTCGAGGATGCAGAGAGCGGCGGCAGTACCGATCCGGAAGCCAAGCCGAGGGTTCAGTGAGTACGGCCGACGCCGGCCGCGAGATCGACGCGGCCGAGGTTGTCGCCGACGCAGTTCTTGCGATCCCGGAAGTGGCAGATCTGCACGGCGGGCAGTTCGGCGAGGTGGGAACCTACCTCCCAGGACGCCGAATCACCGGCGTCGTCGTCGACGAAAACTCCTGTGCGGTACATATTTCCGTTCACTACCCGGCCGACGTTCGCAGCGTCGCCGAACGCGTCCGAGCTGTGGTGGCGCAGTTGGTCGACGTACCGGTCGACGTCACCGTCGGAGACTTGTCGACAGCGGGGTACCTGCCGGATATCTCCGAGAATGTAGTCACAGAAATTGCACCGAACATTCGAGAAGGGAACTGACATGAACAGCACCACCGTCGGACTGCTGGTCGGTCTACTCCTTGCGCTCGCCGGAATCATGGGTGGATTCAGCGGATTCGTCTTCGCAGTCCTGCTCGGCGCCGCCGGTATGGCGATCGGAGCACACCGCGACGGACATCTCGATCTCGGCGCGATCCTTCGAAGCCGTGGCCGTGGCTGAGCCAGTTGATTCGAGCGCGGCAGACGATCCCGGCCTACGCGGTTCGCTGGTCATCAAGGACCGGGCGATGGCCAAGATCGCCACGGCCGCAGCGGTAAACGTCCCCGGAGTGGTCCGCCAGTCCGGCGGTTTGACCCGCCTGACCGGACGCGACCTTCCGCGAGCCGACATCTCGATGGGCAGCGACGCCGTCGCCATCAACCTCTTTCTCGCCGTGTCCTGGCCGTGTTCGGTCACCGAACTGACCGGGCGCGTGCGAGCGGAAGTCGGACGCAGCGTCGAGTCGCTGACCGGCCTGCCCCTCCACGACATGAACGTCATGATCGCAGCAACCGAGGGCACCGACGATTCTTGCGTTTCCGGCGTCGAGATCGCGGAAGACCCTGCACAGGAGGCGCTCTCAGATCCGATTCCACCGCGAGTTCCCTCCGCGAACCCGGCCGCCGCGGTCTCCGCCGTCGTCATCGCCTGCGGCCTACTCGCGCTCGCGTTCGTGGTCTCTCGCGAATGGTTCATCAACCGTGGAACTTTCGAATCGGCACCCTGGATCCGAAACTCCGTGGAATGGACGTCTCGTCTGCACTGGCAATCGTGGCTGCTTCCAGTGGCAATCGCTGCCGTCGTCGCAGGTGTGGTCCTGATCATGTCGGCGGTCAAACGCCGCGCTAAAACCCATGTCCCACTGGGCAACCCGGGCGCATCGACGGTATGGATGCGACCGACGGACATCGCACGTCTGTGCAGTAGCCACGCAGCGATCGTTCCCGGCGTCGGCTCGGCTCACACCAGCGTCGACCGCAAACACGTCAAAGTCCACGTCGAATCCACCGGTGGCGATCGCGCCCAACTTGCCGCGTCCGTCGATTCGGCAGTCCGGCCTCACCTCGCGATACTGCAGCAGCCACTGCAACTTTCGGTGGTCGTGAGAGAAGCTGCCGTACGACGAAAGGACGCCTCGTGAACCGTTGGATCTCCGCGGTCGATCGGACCATCGTCCTCATTGTCGGAATCGCGTTGCTTGCGGCCGGCGCATACGCCATCGCGTGGGACGCGGGTGCCTCGCTGATTCGAACCTGGGTGTCACGGCTTGATCGGGAAGTCCTCTTCGGCCTTCCGGAGCAGCCTTGGTGGCACTGGGTCCTGTCTGGCACCTTTGTTCTCTGCGTCGTCACCGGTTTCGGGCTTTTGTACCTGAACCTTCGCCGGCGCCGAACGAGCGCGGTCACATTACGGCACAACGAATCCGGTACCGACGTCAGCGTGGATCTCGGACCCGTTGCCGACGGTGTAGCTGCCGAACTAGCCCAGCTGAGCGGCGTGCGAAGCACCAGGAGCAAAGCGACGATCGATCGCGGCCTGCCGACGCTGTCGATTGTCGTCACCGCAGACCCGGCGATCGACGTCGCCGGATTCACCGCTTCGGCCGAACGCATCGCCGGCGCAACCAGGCGAAGCCTCGACGGCTCACCCGTCGCAGTGCAGGTTCTGTTGCATCTCGACCGGGTCGAAGCCATCAAGTAGGTAAGAAGCAAACAGGCACCTGGTCACAGACCACTTGATAACAGACACAGAAAAGGCGCTCACTCCCCGAAGGGAATGAGCGCCTTTTCTAGTGCTGTGAATCAGCTAGCGAGACAAGAGTCTCACTTGATGATCTTGGCAACCTTGCCGGCGCCGACCGTACGGCCGCCTTCGCGAATTGCGAAGCGCAGGCCCTCGTCCATGGCGACAGGCTGGATGAGCTTGACGGACATCTCGGTGTTGTCACCGGGCATGACCATCTCGGTGCCCTCAGGCAGCGTCACGACGCCCGTAACGTCCGTGGTACGGAAGTAGAACTGCGGGCGGTAGTTGTTGAAGAACGGGGTGTGGCGGCCGCCCTCGTCCTTCGACAGGATGTATGCCTGGCCCTCGAACTCCGTGTGGGGAGTCGTGGTGCCCGGCTTGACGACAACCTGTCCACGCTCGACATCTTCACGCTTGATGCCACGAACGAGCAGTCCGACGTTGTCGCCGGCCTGGCCCGAGTCGAGCAGCTTGCGGAACATTTCGATACCCGTGACGGTGGTCTTGGTGGAGGTCTCCTTGATGCCGACGATCTCCACCTCCTCGTTCACGTTGACCGAGCCGCGCTCGATACGACCGGTGACAACGGTGCCACGGCCGGTGATCGTGAAGACATCCTCGACGGGCATGAGGAAGGGCTTGTCCGTCTCGCGGACCGGGTCCGGGATGGACTCGTCGACAGCAGCCATCAGGTCGAGAATGGACTGCGTCCACTTCGGGTCACCCTCGAGTGCCTTGAGTGCCGAGATCGGAATGACGGGGGCTTCCTCGTCGAATTCCTGAGCGGCCAGCAGTTCGCGGACCTCCATCTCGACGAGCTCGAGGATCTCGTCGTCGTCAACCATGTCGGCCTTGTTCAGGGCGACGAGGATGTAAGGAACGCCGACCTGGCGAGCGAGCAGGACATGCTCGCGCGTCTGGGGCATCGGGCCGTCGGTAGCTGCGACGACGAGGATAGCGCCGTCCATCTGAGCTGCGCCGGTGATCATGTTCTTGATGTAGTCGGCGTGACCCGGTGCATCGACGTGCGCATAGTGGCGCTTTTCCGTCTGGTACTCAACATGCGAGATGTTGATCGTGATGCCACGAGCCTTTTCCTCGGGAGCCTTGTCGATCTGATCGAAGGCCGAAGCCTCGTTCAGGTCGGGGAATGCATCCGCGAGAACCTTGGTGATGGCCGCCGTCGTCGTGGTCTTGCCGTGGTCGACGTGACCAATGGTGCCGATGTTCACGTGCGGCTTCGTCCGCTCGAACTTCGCCTTCGCCACTTTGTGTCCTCCTGGACTGTTGTTGCTTGCCGTATGCAGCAGTGCGGTTGGTTGTTACTTGGTCGTGCTTCGTGCCGGAAGAAACCGAGGTCACATACCGGCGCGGGCTGGGGAGCTCGCTGTGCTTACTCGCCCGTCGCCTTGGCGATGATTTCCTTCGAGACGTTCGCGGGAACCTCTGCGTAGGAATCGAACACCATGGAGAAGTTCGCACGGCCCTGGGTCTTCGACCGCAGGTCACCGATGTAACCGAACATCTCCGAGAGCGGAACCAGCGCCTTCACGACACGGGCACCACTGCGTTCCTCCATGGCCTGGATCTGGCCACGGCGGGAGTTGAGGTCGCCGATCACGTCGCCCATGTATTCCTCGGGCGTTGTGACCTCGACAGCCATGAGCGGCTCGAGAATGACGGGGCCGGCCTTGCGGGCGGCTTCCTTCAGTGCCTGCGAACCGGCAACCTTGAACGCCATTTCCGAGGAGTCGACGTCGTGGTAAGCACCATCGAGCAGCGACAGCTTCAGGTTCACGAGCGGGTAGCCGGCGAGAACACCGTACTGCATCGCGTCCTGCGCACCGGCATCCACGGAGGGGATGTACTCGCGCGGGATACGTCCGCCGGAGACCTTGTTCTCGAACTCGTAGGTAGCACCGTCTTCGCCCACGAAAGGCTCCAGGGCGATGATGACCTTTGCGAACTGGCCCGAGCCACCCGTCTGCTTCTTGTGGGTGTAGTCGTGCTTCTCGACCTTCTTGGTGATGGTCTCGCGGTACGCAACCTGCGGCTTACCGACGTTCGCCTCGACCTTGAACTCGCGACGCATACGGTCGACGAGGATGTCGAGGTGGAGCTCGCCCATACCGCCGATGACGGTCTGGCCGGTCTCTTCGTCGAGTTCGACCGAGAAGGTCGGATCCTCTTCGGCCAGCTTCTGGATCGCGACGCCCAGCTTTTCCTGGTCGGACTTGGTCTTGGGCTCGATGGAGACCTGGATGACCGGCGCGGGGAACGACATCGACTCGAGGACGATGGGGCTCGCCTGATCGCACAAGGTGTCACCGGTGGTGGTGTCCTTGAGGCCGATCATCGCGTAGATGTGGCCGGCTACGGCCTCGTCTACCGGGTTCTCCTTGTTGGCGTGCATCTGGAAGAGCTTTCCGATGCGCTCCTTCTTGCCCTTGGTTGCGTTGAGCACCTGAGCGCCCGGATCGATACGACCCGAGTACACGCGGACGAAGGTCAGCTTGCCGAAGAACGGGTGAGCAGCGATCTTGAAGGCGAGAGCCGAGAACGGCTCTTCCTTGCTCGGCTTGCGAGTGATCTCTACTTCTTCGTCACCGAGCTTGTGGCCGACGACCTCGCCGATGTCGAGCGGGTTCGGCAGGTAATCGATGACTGCGTCGAGCATGGGCTGAACGCCCTTGTTCTTGAACGCGGAGCCACAGATGACCGGGTACAGCTCGGAAGCGACCGTCATCTTGCGGATGGCGCCCTTGATTTCCTCAACCGTGAGCTCTTCGCCGCCGAAGTACTTCTCCATGAGAGCTTCGTCGGACTCGGCAACGGTTTCGAGCAGCTTCTCGCGGTACTCTGCAGCCTTCTCGACGAGGTCCGCGGGGATCTCTTCGATGGTCGGCAGTGCACCGGTCGGAACCACGCCGCGCCAGGTGATGGCACGCATCTCGACCAGGTCGACGACGCCGTCGAAGTCGTCCTCAGCGCCGATGGGCAGCTGGAGAACGAGCGGCTTCGCGCCGAGACGGTCGATGATGGTCTGGACTGTGAAGTAGAAGTCCGCGCCCATCTTGTCCATCTTGTTGACGAAGCAGATGCGCGGAACGTCGTACTTGGCAGCCTGACGCCAAACCTGCTCGGACTGCGGCTCGACACCTTCCTTACCGTCGAAGACAGCAACTGCGCCGTCGAGCACGCGCAGCGACCGCTCCACCTCGACCGTGAAGTCGACGTGGCCGGGGGTGTCGATGATGTTGATCTGGTTGTTGTTCCAGAAGCAAGTCACGGCGGCAGACGTGATCGTGATGCCGCGTTCCTTCTCCTGCTCCATCCAGTCCGTCGTCGACGCACCGTCGTGCGTCTCACCGATCTTGTAATTGACACCGGTGTAGAACAGGATGCGCTCGGTGGTGGTGGTCTTGCCGGCATCGATGTGCGCCATGATGCCGATGTTGCGGACCTTGTTCAGGTCAGTCAGCACTTCCTGTGCCACAGGTTTCTTCCCCGCTCGTTGCTTGGTTTTCGGGTGTCGGCCGTATCCGGTGTGTTCCACCGTCAAGGCCATGGTCTTTCAATTATGTCTCTGCCGAGGCGCACCTGGCCACCTGCGTCCGGAAACCGGCGAGATGATCAGGTTCGCCAACGGCGACAAGCGTCGGAGCCCCACCCGATGGCAGTTGCTCCGACGCTTTACATCACCAGCGGTAGTGGGCGAATGCCTTGTTGGCTTCGGCCATCTTGTGAGTGTCTTCGCGACGCTTCACAGCTGCACCGAGGCCATTGCTGGCATCGAGGAGCTCGTTGGCGAGACGCTCGACCATGGTCTTCTCACGACGTGCACGCGAGAAGGTGACCAGCCAGCGCAGTGCCAGCGTGGTGGAACGACCGGGACGAACCTCGACCGGCACCTGGTAGGTAGCGCCACCGACGCGGCGGCTACGAACCTCGAGTGCAGGCTTGACGTTGTCCAGGGCGCGCTTGAGGGTGACGACCGGATCGGTGCCGGTCTTCTCGCGTGCCTGCTCGAGAGCCTGGTACACGATTCGCTCTGCGGTGGACTTCTTGCCGTCCAGCAGGATCTTGTTGACGAGCTGCGTCACCAACGGGGAGCCGTAAACCGGGTCGTTGATGAGCGGGCGCTTCGGAGCGGGGCCCTTACGTGGCATTAGCTCTTCTCCTTCTTGGCGCCGTAGCGGCTGCGTGCCTGCTTGCGACCCTTGACACCCTGGGTGTCGAGGGAGCCGCGGATGATCTTGTAACGGACACCCGGGAGGTCCTTCACACGACCGCCACGGACGAGCACCATGGAGTGCTCCTGAAGGTTGTGACCTTCGCCGGGGATGTACGCGGTGACCTCGACCGAAGTCGTGAGGCGAACACGTGCGACCTTACGGAGCGCGGAGTTCGGCTTCTTGGGGGTGGTGGTGTACACGCGAGTGCACACGCCACGACGCTGCGGGCTGCCCTTGAGGGCTGCCGTCTTGACCTTGGCGGTCTTGTCGCGGCGACCCTTGCGGACCAGCTGGTTGATGGTTGGCATTTACCGGCTTTCTTGTGACGAACAGACTGCTCGAGCGAACTCGGGCCGTTCGAAAACGTGGCTGTTCTGAAATTAGGGATCTAGCAGTTGGAGCAAGAGAGCTGCTGCTCCTCACCCACCTCAGAGTCTGTACTCAGCACTTTCGCGCCGTGCACCACCCCCGAGGTCGGGCGTGTCGCATACCCCCACACAGGCAGCCGGATGCTCGTTCATCAGCAAATTCTGCTCGAACGCGCGCACGGCAATACCTAGCTAGGCACACAGATCGGCCCGGGCATGCCGGACACGACCCATAACGATACCTGTCGGCGCGCCACAAGGTCAAAGTGAGGCCCCGGTGATAGTGGCCTCATGCTCTGACCAGACACTCTGGCCGCATGCGCAGACCGCATAGCTGGACCAAGCAGTCAGAACGGTCGCGCTCAGATGCTCCGGTTCAACGTCAACCCGCCGAGCTTTGCCGCGGCCTCGCACGGATCCGCTCCGCCTTGCGGCTCGGTGACCCACCACCCGAACACTCCCCCGGCCGGCGCGCTCGCGCTCACCCCGCAACTCTGCGGATCGGCCGGCTGGCGGACCTGGTACCCGCCACTGCCGTTGATGTCGATCTTCGCCACCACGTATCCCAGATGTTCGAATGCAGCGCGCTCGTGATCGAGGGTGCCCGTCTCGAACCAATTGAAGGTGATCTTGATCGGACCCGCAGCCCCGATGCCGTCCCAACGGCAGATAGCGCCGAAGAACCCACGCCCGACGGCGTCGGCACCCACGGCGCCGGCGATCTGCTCGTCGGTGACCGCTTCGCATTCTTGGAGGACGTTCGCGAATTCCTGGCTGTCACTACCGCGGTAGCTGCCCTCCGCGCGGGGAGTCCCGGTGACCACCGAGCCGCAGCCCGTGAGTAGAACCATCGACCCCACCAGGGCGAGTCCGATCCTTACGCCCTTCACTGTGCCCTCGAAACTGTTTTTTCCATCAGATCCCGTGCCACCGCGCACGGATCAGTGGTCGGAGGCAACAAGCCGTAGGTGATCGACCAGTGCACGAAGTCTCCGCCGAAGGCGATACCCAGCTCGCACAACGAACCCGCTGTGGACGCGATGAAGCCCTGGTGACCACCGATCGTGATGTCGTCAGCGGGACGTCCGAGCAGGTCGGACCCTGCCCGTTCACGGCCGATCGGGCTTCCGCGGTACCAGGAGAAACTGACGCTCGGGCCGTTCGAACCGGCGACCTCCCATTGGCAACCGACGCCGTTGCGCGTCGTCGTCGCAAAAGTGCCGAGATTGAAGGCGTTGACAACTTCTTCGTCGGTCACCGAGCCGCATTCGGCGAACATCGGACCGGGAGCGGTGGGTGCGAGCGCCGGCGAAGTGGCGCCGCCCCCCGGCCGATCGGCAGACCCGTCGTCAGAGCTGCAGCCGACCACCGCCGAGAGCACGGCAGCCGAGACCAATACCGAAGTCCCGATCGAAGTGAGAGTGCGTGCGGCCATGGAGCCGACTGTACTTCTCGGTGGCCCCCGACACACGCCACGTACATGCCTCGCGCAGCGGCGGCGGACGCGCCGCTACCGATTCAGGGGGTTGCGACCGGTACCCGAACCAGCGTGGAATCCAATTGCGCCGCCCACTGTTTGACCACCTCGGTGCGCCGGCGCGAGTCGTCGGTGAGTACGTCAGCCAGCCCCAGCCCTCGGGCGAGGTCCAGTGTCGCCTGGACCAGGCGATGCGTCACCGGATCGGAGTCGTCGACACCCAGACTCTCGACGGCCATCCGGTGCGCGATGCGCCCGAACCGTTCCTCGAGGGGCAGCACGCGGGCACGCAGGTCGGGGTCGGAGGCGGCGGCCGTCCACACCTGCAGTGCTGCCTTGAAGAGGGTCCCGGTGTAGTACTCGACCAGCCGCGAAATGATCGCCTCGGTTCGTCCGGCTCCCACCGGAAGATCGGTCGATTCCTTTCGTGCCTGATCCATCCGGGCGTCGAACATCACCTCGAGCGCCGCGGTGATGAGGTCCTCGCGAGTCGGGAAGTGGTGCTGCATCGCACCTCTGGACACCCCGGCACGCTGCGCGACGACGCTCATCGTCGTTGCGCTCCATCCGAGTTCGGCGAGACATTCCACCGTCACTTCGAGCAGGTGGGAGCGCGTGACTCGACTTCGGTCCTGCTTGGGTTCTCGAGTCATCGCGCCGCCATCCCTTCTACTCCTGTGTTCCAGTGCTTCTGTGTTCCAGTGCGCAGTTTCTACTGCGCCCAGGCCGCTGGACGCTTCTGCAAGAAAGACATCATGCCCTCACGAGCCTCCTCGGACGAAAACAGCCGAGCCGACTGCGCGATCATCTCCTCGCCGTCCCGGTCGAATCCGGCCAGGACCGAACGCGTCGTGATCCACTTCGATTCGGCCAGCCCCTGCGGTGAACATTGGCGCAAGGTGCCGAGTAGTTCGGTGATCGACTCCCCCGTGTCCTGCGACGCGGCGGTGACGAGTCCGATGGATTCGGCCTCGTGCTGG
This sequence comes from Rhodococcus sp. IEGM 1318, assembly GCF_033142465.1. Taxonomy (NCBI): domain Bacteria; kingdom Bacillati; phylum Actinomycetota; class Actinomycetes; order Mycobacteriales; family Nocardiaceae; genus Rhodococcus; species Rhodococcus sp. IEGM 1318. The sequence goes on along the minus strand of NZ_JAWLSC010000001.1, from coordinate 260,551 downwards.
CCGAACTTCTCTCCGGTGAGCAGGTAACGGCTCGCAGATCGTTGGTCGAGCCTCGGTAGGACCGTGAGCGAAATGATGGACGCTGCCAAACCCAACCGTGATTCCGTCACGGCGAAAGTACTCGCCGGTCCGGCCACGACGATGTCGCACGCCCCGACAAGACCCATGCCTCCGGCCCGGACGTGTCCGTCGATCCGCCCGATCACCGGCTTGGGAAGCTCGAGAATGCTGCGCAAGAGCGTCAACATTCCCCTCCCGCGCTCTTTGACGGTCTCCTCCGGTGATGCGGACGAACCGGAGGCCTCACTGAGATCGGCTCCCGCACAGAATGTTCCACCGGTGTGGGTGAGCACCACCGCTCGAACTTCCGGATCGGCGGCCGCTGACGTCAGCCCAGCCTGCAACTCCGTGACCAACCGCGCCGAGATCGCATTGCGGTTGTGTGGTGAGTCGAGAGTGATCGTGGCCGCACCGCCCGCTACTTCGTACCGTACGTATGGCTTGTCCTCGTCCGTCATGGTTCGCCCTTTCTCGTGAGACCGTCTAGTAAGACCGCGGCAGACCGAGGGAATGCTGCGAGACGAAGTTGAGGATCATCTCGCGACTGACCGGGGCAACGCGGGCGATACGTGCCGCGCCGAGCATGGCAGCCAGTCCGTATTCCTTCGTCAGACCTGCGCCGCCGTGCGTCTGAATCGCTTGATCGAGTGCCTTGATGCTGGCCTCGGCGGCCGCGTACTTCGCCATGTTCGCGGCTTCGGCAGCACCGAAATCGTCACCGCTGTCGTAGAGCACCGCGGCCTTCTGCATCATCAGCTTGGCGAGTTCGAGTTCGATCTTCACCTGCGCGAGAGGGTGCGAAATACCCTGGTGCGCACCGATCGGCGTCTTCCACACCGTTCGCTCGTTGGCGAACTTCACCGCAGCGTTGAGGGCGTAACGGCCCATACCGATCGCCATCGACGCACCCAGAATGCGCTCCGGATTGAGGCCGGCGAACAACTGCATCAGGGCGGCATCAGCTTCACCGACCAGAGCGTCGGCCGGCAGGCGCACGTCGTCGAGGAACAGGATGAACTGGTGGTCCGGTTCGATGATGTCCATCTCCATCTGCGTCTTCACGAATCCGGGAGAATCCGTGGGGACGATGAACAGAGCGGGCTTGAGCTTGCCGGTCTTGGAGTCCTCGGTGCGCGCGACGATGAGAACCGCATCAGCCTGATCGACACCCGAGATGTAAATCTTGTTGCCGCTCAGGATCCAGTCGTCGCCATCCCTGCGTGCCGTCGTGGTGATCTGATGAGAGTTGGAACCCGCGTCGGCCTCGGTGATTCCGAACGCCATGATCTTGGAGCCGTCGGCGAGGCTGGGTAGCCACTGCTGCTTCTGCTCCGCCGTGCCGTACTTGCCGATGATGGTGCCGCAAATGGCCGGGGATACGACAACCAGAAGCAGACCGGCGCCCTGTGCCGCCAATTCCTCCTGCACCAGCGCGAGTTCGTAGATACCGGCACCGCCGCCGCCGTATTCCTCCGGCAGGTTGACGCCCAGGAATCCGAGTTTGCCCGCCTCGTTCCACAATTCGGTGAGCGGCTCACCCTTGCGCGCCTTTGGCAGCACGTAGTCGACGTAGTTGAAGCGCTCACCCAGTTTGGAAACGGATGCCCGCAGTTCCTTCTGCTCTTCGGTTTCGATGAAACTCATCATGCTTCCTCTTCTGTAGCGGGTTCTTCCACACGTGCGAGTACCGATCCGACCTCGACCTGCTGGCCGACAGCGACCGGAAGTTCTACCAGGACACCGGCAGTCGGCGCGGTGACGGTGTGTTCCATCTTCATGGCCTCTAGCCACAGAATCGGCTGGCCGGCAGTGACGGTGTCACCGAGTGCGGCACCGAGGCGGATAACCGATCCCGGCATCGGAGCGAGCAACGAACCGGCCGCGACTTCCGCCGACGGATCCACGAAGCGCGGTGCTGCCGTCAACGCGACGGGCCCCAGCGAGGAGTCGACAAAAATCTCACTCCCGTAGGCCGCCACGTCGAACGAACGCCGTACTCCGCTCTGCTCGAGCACGACTCGGGCAGCAGTTGCCGATACCAGGCTCACGTCGTCGAAGCCTTCTGCGCTCAGCACCCCGCTTCGGCTCAGGGAGTATCGGATGTCGTAGTCGCCCGACGCAGTGGAGTAGCTCTTGCTCTGCGGCTGCGACGGGAGGTTGCGCCACCCGCTGGGCAAGCGGCCGATGACGCGCGCCGACGCCCGGTTGTGAGCGGCATCGGCAAGTGCCGCCGCCAGCGCCGAAAGCCTTTCGGCGTCGGTGTCGGCCAGAGGCGTTGACAACTTCTCGAGGTCATGGGTCTCGAAGAACGCCGTATCGGTGTCTCCGGCAATGAAGGCCGGGTGGCCCAGGACGTTGACGAGCAGGTCCCGGTTGGTACGCAGGCCGTGAATCCTGGTGCGCGCCAGCGTCGATCCGAGTAGCCGCGCAGCTGCCGTTCTGGTCGGCGCATACGAGATGACCTTGGCCAGCATCGGATCGTAGTGGACGCCCACAACACTGCCGTCAACGACGCCGGAATCGAGCCGAACGCCCGGCTCGCGCAGAACACTGAATTCTGCCACGTCACCAGGCAACTCGATGTGGTGAACGGTTCCACTCTGCGGCTGCCAGTTCTTGGCGGGATCCTCGGCGTACAGGCGCACCTCGATCGAATGCCCACGGATCTCCGGCTGTTCGTCCGGAAGTACTTCACCTGAAGCGACCTGCAATTGCAGTTCCACCAGATCGAGGCCGGTGGTGCACTCCGTGACCGGATGCTCTACCTGCAAACGCGTGTTCATTTCCAGGAAGAAGAAGTCGCCTTTTTCGTCAGCCAGGAATTCAACGGTTCCTGCGCCTTCGTAACCGATGGCGTTGGCTGCGAGCCGCGAGGCGTCGAAGAGCTTGTCGCGCATGGCGGGGATGCGTTGCACGAGCGGCGACGGTGCCTCTTCGACGACCTTCTGGTGTCGACGCTGGATCGAGCACTCGCGCTCGCCCACCGCCCACACGCCGCCGTGCCGGTCGGCCATGACCTGAACCTCGATGTGCCGACCGGTCTCGAGGTAGCGCTCGCAGAAGACCGTCGGGTCGCCGAAGGCGGACTGCGCCTCACGCCGCGCCGCTTCCAGTTCGCCGTCCAGCGCCGACAATTCACGAACGACACGCATTCCGCGTCCGCCGCCGCCCGCCGACGCTTTGATGAGCACCGGAAGATGAGCGTCGGTCACCGCAGCGGGATCGAGTTCGGACAGCACCGGAACTCCGGCCGCGTCCATGATCTTCTTGGACTCGACCTTCGATCCCATGAGCTCGATGGATTCGACGGGCGGACCGATCCACGTCAGCCCCGCGTCGATGACGCTGCGCGCGAACTCCGCGTTCTCGGAGAGGAATCCGTAGCCGGGGTGAATCGCGTCGGCGCCCGAAGCCTTGGCGGCGGCGACGATGAGCTCACCCCGCAGGTAGGTCTCGGCAGGCGTGTTACCCGGCAGCCGAACGGACGCGTCGGCTTCGGCGACGTGCGGACTGTCGGCATCTGCGTCGGAAAATACCGCGACCGTGCCGATTCCGTTCCTGCGGCAGGTTGCAAAGACACGGCGGGCGATTTCGCCACGATTGGCGACCAGTACAGAAGTGATTGTCACGGCGTGCCTCACATACGGAAGACGCCGAAGTTCTCGGTGCCTTCGATCGGGGCGGTGGCAATGGCCGACAGGCACATTCCCACCACGGTGCGGGTATCTCGGGGATCGATGACGCCGTCGTCGTACAGACGCCCGGACAGGAACATCGGAAGTGACTCGGCCTCGATCTGGTTCTCGATCATCGCGCGCATACCGGCATCAGCCTGCTCGTCGAAAACCTGGCCGCGGGCCTCGGCAGCAGCGCGTCCCACGATGGAGATGACGCCGGCGAGCTGCGCACCACCCATGACGGCGGACTTGGAACTGGGCCAGGCAAAGAGGAATCGCGGATCGAACGCCCGTCCGCACATGCCGTAGTGACCGGCGCCGTACGACGCTCCGAGCAGGATCGAGATGTGCGGAACCTTGGAGTTGGCAACCGCATTGATCATCATCGATCCATGCTTGATCATGCCGCCCTCCTCGTATTCCTTACCCACCATGTAGCCGGTGGTGTTGTGCAGGAACAGCAACGGCGTGTTGGAACGGTTGGCGAGCTGGATGAACTGCGTGGCCTTCTGGGATTCCTCGCTGAAGAGCACTCCACGTGCGTTGGCCAGGATGCCGATCGGGTAGCCGTTCAGCTCCGCCCAGCCGGTCACGAGAGAGGAACCGTAGAGCGGCTTGAACTCGTCGAAGTCGGAACCGTCGACGATACGAGCGATGACCTCACGCGGATCGAACGGGATCTTCAGGTCGGCCGGAACGATGCCGAGCAACTCTTCCGGATCCTCGAGCGGTTCGATGATCTCGGCGCGGGGTGCCGGCCCCTTCTTGGTCCAGTTGAGCCGCTTGACGATCGAGCGCCCGATGCGGATTGCGTCCTGCTCGTCGGCGGCGAAGTAATCGGCCAGGCCGGACTTGCGAGCGTGCATTTCGGCGCCGCCGAGTGCCTCGTCGTCGGATTCCTCACCGGTGGCCATCTTGACCAGCGGCGGGCCAGCGAGGAACACCTTGGAGCGTTCCTTGATCATCACGACGTGGTCGGACATGCCCGGGATGTACGCGCCGCCGGCCGTCGAGTTACCGAAGACCAGTGCAATGGTGGGGATTCCGGCTGCGGACAGCTGAGTGAGGTCACGGAACATCCGGCCACCGGGAATGAACACCTCTTTCTGCGTCGGCAAGTCTGCGCCACCGGACTCGACGAGCGAGATCACCGGAAGGCGATTCTGCATCGCGATGTCGTTCGCGCGGAATCCCTTACGCAGCGTCCATGGATTGCTGGTGCCGCCGCGCACGGTGGGATCGTTGGCGACGATCAGGCATTCGACACCTTCGACGACGCCGATACCGACCACGGTGCTGGCGCCGACCGGGAAGTCACTCCCCCACGCAGCGAGGGGGCACAGTTCGAGAAACGGTGAATCCTGATCGAGCAGAAGCTCGATCCGCTCGCGTGCCAGGAGCTTTCCCCGCTTGTGGTGACGCTCGGTGTACTTCTCGCCACCGCCCGCCAACGCCTTGGCGTGCTCGACCTCGATCTCGGCGAGCTTGGTGTTCATGGTCGATGTTGCGGTCTGGTACACCTCGGAATTGGTGTCCAGTGTTGACCGAATGACACTCATGACTGATACCCCAATCGCTTGGCCGCGAGGCCGGTGAGGATTTCGGTGGTTCCGCCACCGATTCCCAGAATTCGCATGTCCCGGTACTGCCTCTCCACTTCACTTTCCTGCATGTATCCGAGGCCGCCGAACAGCTGAACGGCTTGGTTCGCAACCCATTCACCCGTTTCGACCGCCGTGTTCTTGGCGAAGCACACCTCAGCGATCAGATCGCCGTCACCGGCCATGTACCGCTCGATCACCGAGTGCGTGTACACCTTGGCGACGTCGATCTTGCGGGCCATCTCGGTGACGGTGTTCTGCACGGCCTGCCGACTGATCAGTGGGCGTCCGAAAGTCTCGCGGGCGCGGCACCATTCGAGGGTCAACTCGAGGCATCGCTCGGCACTGGCATACGCCTGCGCAGCGAGGGCGACGCGCTCGGAAACGAAGGCCTGCGCGATCTGCGCGAAGCCGCTGTTCTCTGCCCCGACCAGATTCTCCACCGGAACCCGGGCGTCGACGAAGGACAGCTCCGCGGTATCCGATGCACGCCAGCCCATCTTCTCGAGTTTGCGCGAGACCGTGAATCCCGGTGTGCCCTTCTCGATCACGAGCAGCGAGACGCCACCCGCGCCAGGGCCACCGGTACGCACGGCCGTGACGACGAAGTCTGCGCGAACACCGGAGGTGATGAACGTCTTCGCGCCGTTGACTACGTAATGGTCGCCGTCGCGCTTGGCTGTGGTTGTCAGGTGTCCGACGTCGCTGCCTCCGCCGGGTTCGGTGATGGCGAGCGAGCCGATCTTGTCGCCGCGCAGGGTCGGCTTGACCCACTTCTCGATCTGCGCCTCGTCGCCGGCCGCGATCAGGTGCGGCACCGCGATGCCGCAGGTGAACAGCGAGGCGAACAGCCCGCCCGACGCACCAGCCTGATGCATCTCCTCACAGATCACGATGGAGTCGACGGCGTCGCCGCCCTCACCGCCCGCCGATTCGGGCGCACTGGCCCCGAGGAGGCCGAGAGCGCCTGCCTTGCGGTGCAATTCGCGCGGAATCTCGCCGTCGCGCTCCCACTGCGTCAGATGCGGCAGAATCTCCTGGTTCACGAATCCGCGTACGGTCTCGCGAAGCGCAAGCCTTTCCGGTGTGGTCCACACGGTCACCGTGAATCCTCTTTCTCGTCAGTTACGGGGAGTAGCGAAATCGGGATGTCGATGTGGCGCGAGCGCAGCCATTCACCAATTCCCTTGGCCTGCGGATCGAACCGCGCCTGCGAGGCCACACCCTGACCGAGAATTCCCTCGATCACGAAGTTGACGGCACGAAGGTGCGGCAGCTGGTAGCGAGTGACGTTCAGGTCTGCTGCTTCCGGTAGCAGTTCCTTGAGCATTTCGACGGTCAGAGTGTGCGCCAACCACTTCCACTGCTCGTCTGTGCGAACCCAGACTCCGACGTTGGCGTTTCCACCCTTGTCTCCACTGCGCGCACCGGCGATAGTGCCGAGCGGCACCGAGAGCGAAGACTGAGGCGGCAAGGGCTGCGGCCGCTCGGGTTCGTCGACCGGTTCGAGGTCCTGCGTCAGCGTCGAAGGAGCGATGTCCACGCGAGTGCCGTCTGGAAGTACGGCAACGTGAGGCACCGATCCCGCGTCGACGTAGCCGGGGGTGAACACCCCGTACGGTTGGCCGTTGCTCGGCGGCGCGGTCAGCGAGAAGCCTGGGTAACTGGCAAGCGCCATTTCCACCGCAACCGCAGAGAAGGGACGACCGATCACCTTGGGGTCGGAGTCGCGAACCACGCAGCGCAGTAACGCACTCGCGGTTTCCTCGGTGTCGGAATCCGGGTGATCCGTGCGAGCGAGAGTCCAGACCAGTTCGGCCGGCTTCTTTGTCAGCCAGGATTCGAGTTGAGTCTTCGCCAGATCAGCCTTGGCCTCGATGTCGAGACCGGTGAGAATGAAAGTGGCCTCGTTGCGGAACCCGGCCAGCGTGTTCAGCGAGACCTTGTACTGCGGCGGCGGGGCCTCTCCCGTGACGCCGCTGATCAGCACCCGATCCGGGCCTTCCTGGGTGAGCACCGCGTTGTCGATGCGGGTGGTCACGTCCGGGCCTGCGTAGCGTCCACCCGTGATCTCGTACAACAGCTGCGCCGTCACGGTGCCGACGCTCACCTCGCCGTCCGTTCCGGCGTGCTTGGTGATGACCGAAGATCCGTCCGCGTTGATCTCGGCGATCGGGAAGCCTGGCCGGCCCAGATTCGGAACCTCTGTGAAGAACGCGTAGTTGCCGCCGGTGGCCTGGGTTCCGCACTCGATGACGTGGCCCGCTGCGACAGCACCGGCCAGCTGATCGAAATCATCTCGCTTCCAACCGAAGTGATGAGCGGCTGGACCGACGATCACCGACGCGTCGGTGACACGACCGGTGACCACGACATCGGCGTCGGCCGACAATGCTTCGACGACGCCCCAGGCGCCGAGGTACGCGTTGGCCGTCAGCGGGGAGCCGAGTCCGAGTTCGTCTGCCCGAGAGACCAGATCGTCGCCCTCGACGTGGGCGATCTTCGCGTTCAACCCCAGCTTGGTGTTGACCTCGCGCAGCGCGTCGGCCAGTCCGGCGGGATTGAGACCGCCGGCATTCGCGACGATCTTCACGCCCTTGTCGAGCGCAAGTCCGAGGGTGTCTTCCACCTGCCGCAGGAACGTCTTCGCATAGCCGAGCGACGGGTCCTTCATCCGATCCCGGCCGAGGATCAACATCGTCAGTTCGGCCAGGTAGTCGCCGGTCAGGTAGTCGAGTTCGCCGCCCTCGAGCATCTCGCGCATCGCCGAGACGCGATCGCCGTAGAAACCGGAACAGTTACCGATCCGTACCGAACTCATTTATCCACCTCCGCTTCTCGTCCCTCGCGGCCGGATCCAACGGCAGCTCGTCCCTCGCCGCTGGGTCCCGCGAACGCCTGCGCGAACCCGAGCCACTCGTCTGCGTCGGCACCCACGGCGACCAGGTCGAGATCAGCGCGATGGGCCCGCTGAGTGACCAGCAAGCAGAAGTCCAACGCCGACCCGGTCACCTTCTGCGACGCATCTTCCGGCCCCCAGGTCCAAACCGACCCGTCCGGCGCGGTCAACTCAACCCGGAAATCCTCGGCGGGCGGCGTCTTTTCATTGACCGAGTACGCGAAGTTCCGCGTCCGCACACCCAGGTGAGCGATGTTCTTGATGCGCGCCGTCGGGGCGCGTTCGGCGCCAAGGGCATCGGCAACGTCCTGTCCGTGTGCCCACGTCTCCATCAACCGCGCGGTTGCCATGGAGACTCCGCCCATAGGCGGGCCGTACCAGGGAAACTTGGTGCCGGCCGGCGCTGCGGTGAGCGCCTCGACGAGAGCAGTGCGCCCCGCTCGCCAATCGGCCAGCAACTCCGCAGGCGGGCGGGCAGCCTGCTCGGCCGCCCCGTCGTCGACGAACCCCGCCGGATTCACGAATGCCGCCTTCAACTGCTCCGCGAACCCGTCCGGGTCGGTAATCGCAAGGATCGCGGCACTGTCCGTCCAGTGCAGGTGCCCGATCTGATGCGCGATTGTCCACCCTTCCGCAGGCGTCAGTGTCGCCCACTTCTCCTCGGGCAGATCTGCAACCAGGGCATCGAGGCTCTCGCCTTCGGCCCGCAAGTCATCGATGAACGTCTGAAGTTCGGCCATGCGACCAGCATCACACTCGCACCCATAAAAATCAAGCACGAATGATTGTTATTGCGAATTCTTGTGGTGAGAGACTGAGCTCAACCGCCATCGACTACCAGGAGCACCCATGAGCGACGCCGTACTGATCTCGCGAACCGGCGATGTGGTTACGTGGACCCTCAATCGTCCGGACACCCGCAACGCGATCTCCGAGATCGACATGATCGAAGCTCTCGAAGACGCGGTCACCGCGGTGAACCGAGATCAGAGTGTGCGCGCAGTCATCCTCACGGGAGCCGGGTCAGCCTTCTCCTCCGGTGGCAACGTCAAACACATGCGAGACAAGGAAGGCATGTTCGGTGGCGCGCCCGGCGAGATCCGCCAGGGCTACCGGCATGGCATCCAGCGCATTCCACTCGCGCTGTACACGTGTGAGGTGCCGACCATCGCAGCCGTCAACGGACCTGCCATCGGAGCGGGCTGCGATCTCTCGCTCATGTGCGACCTCCGCATCGGGTCGACGGCGGCGGTCTTCGCCGAGAGCTTCGTCAAGGTAGGACTCATCCCCGGCGACGGCGGAGCGTGGCTGCTCCCCCGCGCGATCGGCAACGCTCGCGCCGCCGAGATGGCATTCACCGGCGAACCGATCGATGCGGCGAAGGCACTCGACTGGGGGCTGGTCTCGCAAGTCACCGAGCCCGAGGAATTGCTCTCCGCAGCGCATGCCCTGGCAGCGCGGGTAGCGGCCAATCCCCCGCAGGTACTCCGGATGACCAAGAAACTGCTTCGCGAGGGCCAGCACCAAAGCCTCGAGAGCCTGCTCGAACTCTCGGCCGCCATGCAGTCGATCGCCCATCACACCCGCGATCACCACGAAGCCGTCGCGGCCATGCTCGAACGTCGTAGTCCTGAGTTCACCGGAGAATGAAGACCGGCAGTCAGCTACTGCCAGTCGGCGCAGTCCTCACCTCGATACTGTCGCTCCAGTTCGGAGCGGCATTCGCGACGACACTGTTCTCGCAGATCGGACCTGCCGGCGCCACGACGCTGCGACTGACGATCGCCGCGATCATCCTCGGCGTCGTCGTCCGCCCGCGATGGAGCCGGTGGTCGAACCGACAGCGCAAGGGTATCTTCGCGCTGGGCATCGCCCTCGCCGTGATGAACGGTGCCTTCTACCTCGCCCTCGAGACGGTGCCTATCGGCACCGCCGTCACCATCGAGTTCCTCGGACCGCTCACCCTGGCCGCAGTTCTGTCTCGTCGGTGGGCCGACGGAGCATGGGTGCTGCTCGCCTTCGGCGGAGTGTTGCTGCTGGGGCTGGGCGATCACGGCGAATCCGGTTTGGACCCGATCGGGGTGATGTTCGCGTTGATCGCCGCTGCCGCGTGGGCCGGCTACATCGTGGCAGGCTCTCACCTGGCAGCGACGCTCCCGAGCGCCGACGGGTTGGCGGGCGCAAGCATCGTCGCGGCGGTATTGACGCTCCCCTTCGGCGTCGTCTCCGGCGGGAGTGAACTGCTGGATCCGAAGATGCTCGCCGCCGGCGCGGCCGTCGCCATCCTCTCGTCCGTCATCCCGTACAGCTTGGAGATGTGGGCCCTACGCTCGCTGGCCAAGAAGGTCTTTGCCGTCCTCATCGCCCTCGAACCCGCTGCGGCGGCGCTGGCCGGAGTTCTCGTGATCGGGCAAACGCTCGATGCGTTCACACTCGTGGCCATCGGACTGGTGGTAACCGCGGGTGTCGGGACGGTCGTCATGAATCGAAAACCCACACCGAAATAGTCCAGGTACCGTCAGAGCACGTCATTCCAACGCACAGGAGAACCATGACCAACCCGATCATCGCCACCGTTCTCGGTAACACCCCGCAGATCGACGAAAGCGCGTTCATCGCGCCCAACGCCACCGTTGTCGGCGCGGTGACCATCGCTGCGGGCGCCAGCATCTGGTACGGCGCGGTTATCCGCGGCGACTCCGAGTCGATCTCCATCGGCGCGGACACCAACATTCAGGACAACTGCACGGTTCACGCCGACCCGACGTTCCCCGCGGTACTGGGCGAACGAATCTCGGTCGGCCACAACGCGGTGCTGCACGGATGCACCGTCGAAGACGACGTGCTCGTCGGCATGGGCGCCGTGGTGCTCAACGGCGCGCACATCGGTTCGGGATCGCTGATCGCGGCCGGTGCCGTCGTGTCTCAGGGAATGCAGATCCCGCCTGGATCACTGGTAGCCGGTGTGCCCGCCAAGGTCAAACGTGAACTCTCCGAAGGCGAAAAGGCCGGTATCACCGCCAACGGCGCCGGCTACTTGATGCTCGCCAAGGCCCACCAGGACATCGAGCAGGCCTGATCGACGTCTGCAAAACTCGAACTGGCGCAACAGGTCCAGGCAGCTCAACCGTTCAGCGCCCCCTGACCTTCGCGGCCGGTAGCGTCCTCGGGTCCAGCATCGTCACCGCAGAATTCACCATCAGTTACCTGCGTCCCGCGTGCGGAGCACTGCTCCGGGCGCGGGCGCGCGTGAACAGCAAGAGCAGATCCCAGGCCCTCGCCCGCTGCGACATTTTCGCAGTAGCCGAGGACGGCAGTAAAACCCTGTGCGCCGCAGGTCAGGGAACGGTCAGCGTCATCACGTTGCGCGACTAACCGCGGGGCCGCAACGTACTGTTCGGCAACTCGGGCGCCGACAGCGCCGGACCGTCGTATCCCGGCACGACACCAAAACGCTGATCCTGGACGCTGCCGTCGAATCCGGAGGCCAGTTCGGCCTGCCACTTACGTCGATACTCGACGATCTCTTCGTGTGTACGGCCCATGAAGTTCCACCACATGATGACTTGCTTTCCCAACGGTTTACCGCCGAGAAGTAGCAGTCGAGTGGGTTCGGAACCCGGATTGCGCAGAGTCAGTTTCCCGAAACCCGTTGCTTGATAACCCAACTCAGCCCAGCCGACGGTGGTTCCGCGTAGCACAACCGATCCTTGATCGACGATCACCCCGTGCTCATGTGAACGATCGACGTCGAGGGCAATCTCGGCGCCAGGATCCAAAATCACCTCGGCGCCCAACAATTCGGTGAAGGTCGACACCGGAGACGAGTCATCGGCGAGCGAGCCGAGGAACACACTGAGCGTGGCGCCGCCGATGGTCACCGGCTCGGGCCGGTAGTGAACAAATGCGGGTGCGGTCTCGCGCGCCGCGTCCGGAAGCGCCACCCACAGCTGCATCCCATGCAGAACCCTCGTGTTCGGCGTCGACACCTCGGAGTGTGCGATCCCGCTCCCGGCCGTCATCAAATTCAGTTCGCCCGGCCGCACCATCGCATGGGAGCCGATGCTGTCACGGTGCTCGATCTCTCCGGTGAACAGCCAACTGACCGTCTGCAATCCAGTATGCGGATGCGGCGGCACATGCATGCCTGGTCCATTGCCGACATCGTCGGGCCCGTAGTGATCGGCAAAACACCACGCCCCGATCAGCGAACGCTCGCGCTGCGGAAGGGTGCGTCGCACTCGCATTGCCCGCGGGCCACCGAGCGGCACGTCGCGCGGGGTGAGAATCTGAATCTCGCTCTCGACCGGATTGCCTTCGCATTCCTGCTCGACGGGTTGCGCTTCGAGGTTGCTCATATCGTCCATCCTGCCTCTGGTCATGCCTGCGTGAGACGCAGACGCGTGCACAATTCGGCCAACAGTCGAAGTTCGTCCGCGTCCAACGCCGGTCCGACGTGGCGGCGAATACTTGCCGCATGCCGGCGACCCACTGATTTCTGCAGCGCTGCACCCGCTTCGGTGAGTTGCACGATCGTGCCGCGACGGTCACGCGGATCAACACTTCTCGATACCAATCCTTCGCCTTCCAGCCGCTCCACCAGGCGGCTGAGCGACGGTTGACTCAACAGAATCTCCCAATTCAGGTCATGTAAGCGCAGACAGTTCCGCGGCGCGAGACTGAGCGTGAACAGCACGTCGTACTCGCGCATCGTCACCTGATCCCAGACGTCATCGGCAGAGAGCCGCCGCATCACCGACACCTGGGCGCGAAACAAGGCTTCCCAGGCGTCGGTGGCGAGCTCGGTGGTGCTGACCGGAGTCTCTGTCTGTTGTGCGTCAGGCAGTGACACTGCTTGCCTCACGAGCCGCCTTCATCGACGCGTGAGTAGGCGGGTTGTCCGGCACATGGGCGGGGCGCCTGGCCGAGAACTCACGGCGCAGAACCGGAACAACTTCCTCACCGAGCAGATCGAGCTGCTCGAGCACTGTCTTGAGCGGAAGACCCGCGTGATCCATCAAGAACAACTGGCGCTGATAGTCACCGAAGAAATCGGCAAAAGCCAAGGTCTTCTCGATGACCTGTTCGGGGGAACCGACCGTCAACGGGGTCTGCTCGGTGAACTCCTCGAGCGAAGGTCCGTGGCCGTACACAGGGGCATTGTCGAAATACGGACGGAATTCCTTGACCGCGTCTTGACTGTTCTTGCGCATGAAGACCTGACCGCCGAGTCCGACGATCGCCTGATCCGCGGACCCGTGGCCGTAGTGCTCGTAACGCTGGCGATAGAGCTTGATCAGCTCGATGTAGTGCTCTTTCGGCCAGAAGATGTTGTTCGCGAAGAATCCGTCACCGTGATAGGCCGCGATCTCCGCGATCTCGGGGCTGCGAATCGACCCGTGCCACACGAACGGGGCGATGCCGTCCAGCGGGCGCGGAGTGGACGTGAATCCCTGCAGCGGTGTGCGGTACTCCCCCTGCCAGTTCACGACCTCCTCGTCCCACAGCCGGCGAAGAAGTTGATAGTTCTCGAGCGCCAACGGGATTCCGGCGCGAATGTCCTTGCCGAACCACGGGTATACCGGCGCGGTGTTTCCGCGTCCCATCATCAGATCGACGCGCCCCTCGGCGAGGTGCTGCAGCATCGCGTAGTCCTCGGCGATCTTCACCGGGTCGTTGGTGGTGATCAGCGTCGTGGACGTGGACAGCGTGATCTTCTCGGTCTGAGCAGCGATGTATCCGAGCATCGTCGTCGGTGACGACGGAACGAACGGCTTGTTGTGATGCTCGCCGGTCGCGAAGACGTCGAGTCCGACTTCCTCTGCGTGCTTGGCGATGGTCGTCATGGCCTTGATGCGATCGTGCTCGGTGGGCGTGACCCCAGTCGTGGGATCAGTGGTGACGTCGCCGACCGTGAAGATTCCGAACTGCATGGTTGCTCCTCCGCGAACTAGATCCATGCGTTTGCATGTAACTCATCAAACATTCAACCATCCTGCTGTATTCCACGGCAAAAGGTGAGGGCAGCACACATGATGTGTGCCGCCCTCACCTGGTCAAACCTGGTACCGGAAACCGGTCAGTGCATAACGATCGGCGTTGCCGTCTCGCCTTCGGCCACCGGCCTGGTGGTCTTGCTCCGCGGCAGGAAGAACGCCGGGATGAGGGTCAGGACGATCAATACGGTGGCCACGAGGAAGGTGTTGCCGAATGCGTCCGACGCTGCGCTGAGAATCGACTCGGCCGCAGACTCTTGCGGGCTACCCGGCTCGGTCGGAATGTGCGACGCCGCCCCGACCATCGTCGTATCGAGGCCACGATCGAGGAGCTGGTTGGTGAGAACCACCGACATCACAGCGGTACCGATCGAACCTGCAGTCTGCTGAACGATGTTCATCAGGGTGGAACCGCGAGCGATCTGCTCGTTGGAGAGCGTCACAATTGCTGCGGTCATCAGCGGCATCATGGTGCAACCCATGCCGAGGCCCATGACGAACAGCGCGCCCATCAGCAACCACGTCGGGGAATCCGAGGCGACCTGTGTGAACACACCCAAACCGATGAGAATCAACGGCAATCCGGTCAGGACGATCTTGCCCGGGCCGATCTTGTCGACCAGTCGGCCCGCAATCGGCATCGTGACCATGGCACCGAGACCCTGCGGAGCCATCAACAATCCGGCAGCGAGCGTGGTGTGACCGCCGACCTGAATGAAGTAACTCGGGAAGAGCAGTCCGGCGCCCATGAACGCGACGATGAACAGCGACGTCGTGATGACGGCAGTGCTCAACTGACGGTTCTTGAACAGGTGCAGGTCGATCAGCGGGTGATCCTTGTTCAGCGCGTGGAACACGAAGGCGATGATCAGCGCCAGACCGATACCGGCCGACACCAGAACCCTGGCCGAGGCAACGGTTCCCACTTCGGGGATGGACGACACACCGAACAAGAACAGCGCGAGGCCGGGCGACAGCAGGATCATGCCGAGGAAGTCGAAGGACTCCGAAGGCTTTGCCTTGTCTGACGGCAGAATGATGAATGCAGCTGCCAGGGCGATGATGCCGATCGGCAGGTTGATGAGGAAGATCCAGTGCCAGCTCGCGGCCTCGATCAGCCAGCCACCGAGAATCGGGCCCCCGATGGGGCCGAGCAGCATCGGGATACCGAGCACGGCCATGACCCGACCGACACGGTCCGGGCCGGCAGCCCGGGTCATGATCGTCATGCCGAGCGGCATCAACATGCCGCCACCGAGGCCCTGGAGCACACGGAAGCCGATCAGCGAGGTGATGTCCCACGCCATCGCACAGGCGACTGAACCGAGAACGAACAGCACCAGAGCGGTCATGTACAGGCGTTTGGTACCGAATCGATCTGCTGCCCAGCCGGTGACCGGGATGACCGTCGCCAAGGCGAGTGTGTATGCCGTCATCGTCCATGCGACGGTGGCGTACGAAGTCTGGAAGTCCTCGGCAAATGTGGTGAGCGCGACACTCACCACGGTTACGTCGAGAATCGACATGATGGCGCCGAGCACCACCACGGAAGCGATCTTGAGGACCGCCCCGTCAAGTTTGTCGGACGCCGGTGCCGGCGCGTTCGGCGATGTCATCGCGAAGTCTCCTGGTTGAGTGCTCGCAGATAATCACCCGCGAGAATGGGCTTGAGAGCCTCGAACAAACGAATCCGCTCTGGCTCTGGAACGCGCGACGCGAATTCGCGAAGCTGGCCACGCTTGCACTCGATGTGGTTGGTCGTCACCTTACGACCGGCCTCCGACAAGGAAACCCGCTTGACGCGTCGGTCCCGCTCGTCTTCACGGCGATCGACCAGGCCCATGTTCACGAGCTGATCGATGTTTCGTCCCGTGGCTGCCACCGAGAGCCGAAGCTCGTCGGCAACCTCGTTGATCGGGATAGCCGCATCACGTTGTGCAAGTACGAACAGCACACGCACCTGAGAGAACGAGAGATCCAGCTCGATCAACGCATCGATCGACTCCGAATCACCGGCGCTCATCAGGCGAGTGAACAACTCGTCGAGTGCTCCATACAGGTCATCAGAATCGGAAGCGATCACCTGGCAAATGGTAGTGCGGTTGCAACTATTGCCCAAATGAAAACATGTTGCAACTTATTAATTGGTGACCACCATCACGTTGCAAAGAATCATTCCTGCAGCAAGATGGCCTTTCCGAGAACTTTGCCGCTTTCGAGATCAGCCAGGGCAACTGCTGCATCGGCAAGGGGATACCGTGCCTTGACCAGGGGTCGCAAGCCGTTTCGGACGTGTTCTACCAGCGATGCGTGCACCTCGGCTACCGCTTCGGGATTGGTGCGTGTGAACTCGCCCCACGCGGCTCCGACAATGCTGATGTTCCGGAACAGCACCCGGTTCACCTTGACCTCGGGTATGCCGCCACCGGCAAATCCGATCACCACAAGTCGTCCTTCGGGTGCCAGAACACGGACGGCGTCGTCGAACGCGTCGCCGCCCACCGGATCCACCACGATCTGAGCGCCGACGCCGTCGGTCAGTTCCCGAATACGCTCGCCCCATCCCGGGGCAAGCGCGACCACCTCGTCGGCGCCGAGCTCACGAAGGAAGTCCTCGACGCCCTCGCGTCGCACCACGGCAATCACCCGGGCACCGTGCGCCTTGGCCAGCTGGATGGTTGCCGTTCCGACTCCGCCCGCAGCGCCGAGCACGACGACCGTCTCCCCCGCCACGATCTTCGCGCGACGAGCCAGCGCGAACTCCATCGTCTGATAGTTGATGATCAGTGAGGCCGCCTCGTCGAAGGCGAGTCCGTCCGGAATTCGGAGTACCTGCGCCGGGTTGACGGCAATCCGCTCTGCATATCCGCCCAGATATGCGGCCGCCAGAACACGATCACCCGGAGCGAAACCCGAACCCTCTGGCGCGGAGACCACGACGCCCGATATCTCCGCTCCGGGAATGAACGGCGGTTCCGGGCGGATCTGATACTTGCCGTATGTGATCAGTAGGTCCGGAAAGCAGACGCCACTGGCCTTCACGTCGATGAGGACCAGACCTTCGGCCGCGGGCTCGGGAACCTCCTGCGCGACAATTCCTTCGGGACCGGTCAGTTCCGTAACCACCATTGCGCGCACAGAAAGCTCCTCTTCGGGACATCTGAAATCTGGACCGGTAACCCGGTTTTTCTCGACTTTAACCCGGTACTCACGTCAGATCATCGTTCGCTCCCGATGTGCAGTCGTTCGAGTCCGTCGAGAATCAGATCCAGACCGAAAGCGAATTCGGCAGCGTAGCTGTATCCCGGCGCCAGCACGTGCTCGGTGGTCAACTCGGCCAGGTGCGGATACTGACCGCTCTCGAACGATCCCATGATCGCGTTCGCCAGTTCCGTCGTCTCCTGCGTAGTTTCGAACGGCAAGCTCACCTCTTGCAGCACGAAGCCGTAGATGTACGCATCCATGATCGAAAAGGCATGCGCAGCAAGGGCAACCGGAAATTCGGCCGCGCGTAGCGTCCCGATCACTGCGTCGTGGTGACGCAAGGTCGCGGGACCAGGCGTCGTTCGAGACTCCATCAATGGAGTTGCCCACGGGTGCTTCCCCAACACTGCACGAGTGGATACCGCTCGCGCGCGAAGTTCCGTTCGCCATGGGCGTCCCGGCGTCGGCAAGTCGATCTCCGCAAAAACCGCGTCGACCATTCCGTCGAGCAGGTCCCCCTTGTCCGACACGTGGTTGTACAGAGACATCGCCTCGACGCCCAGTTGCGTCCCCAGTTTGCGCATCGTCATCGATTCGATCCCCACGGAATCGGCCAGTGCGACGGCACCGCCTACTACGTCATCTCGGGTCAATCTCGCGCGCTTGTCCACATTGACTGAACTTACACCGTAAGTGCCATACTTACGATGTAAGTATTCGATGAACGGAGACTCGCATGGCACAGGAACTGATGACCGCCGTCGTACAGGATCGCTACGGCGAGGCCGACGTTCTCTACGTCGACCGCATTCCACGACCCGCTGTCGCCGACAACGAAGTGCTGATACGCGTCGAGGCCGCGTCGGTCGACCGCGGGGCATGGCATCTCATGGCCGGGTTGCCATATCCGTTGCGCCTCGCAGGATTTGGACTGCGCGCACCCAAGAACCGGGTACGCGGACTGGACGTCTCCGGTCGCGTCGAGGCCATCGGCAGTTCGGTTACCCGCGTGACAGTCGGCCAGGAGGTGTACGGGATCGCAGTCGGTTCTTTCGCGGAATATGCGTGCGCGCTCGAAACGAAGATTGCCGCAAAACCTGCCCGGTTGTCGTTCGCGCAAGCGGCAGCGGTGCCGGTCTCCGCCCTCACAGCGCTGCAAGCCGTGCGCGACCACGGCCGCGTGCAGGCGGGGCAATCCGTCCTCGTACTCGGCGCATCCGGTGGCGTCGGGATCTACGCGGTGCAGGTGGCAAAAGCCCTGGGAGCGCACGTTACCGGCGTATGCAGCACCTCGAAAACCGATGCGGTCCGCTCCATCGGTGCCGACGAGGTTCTCGACTACCGCGTCGACGACGCCACCGACGGATCACATCGATACGACGTCATCATCGACACCGGCGGCAACCGCCGACTGCGAGACCTACGACGAGCACTCACACGCACCGGAACGCTGGTGATCGTCGGCGGCGAGAACGGCGGACGGTGGCTCGGCGGAACCGATCGCCAAATACGCGCACAGTGCTTGTCTCCATTCATATCTCAGAAAATGGGCACCTTCATCGCTTCGGAGAACGCCGACGATCTGGAGGTCCTGACGCAGATGATCGACACAGGTGACATCACCCCGGTGATCGACTCCGTTCATCCCCTTGCCGACACCGCCGTCGCCGTGGCACGAATGGTCGACGGTTCCGGCTGCGGAAAGCAGATAATCGCCACTCGCTGAAAAGCCTGACAGAATCGGCACACTCCAGCGAACAGGAATCTCACGTGAACCCAGATCTCACGCTCGCGCAACAGCCAGAGCGAGGACCGATCTTCGTCAAATCCCGCCCGGTCCGCACCGGCGACATCGACGTCGCCAAGCAGGTCAGGCTCGACGCCGTCGCCCGCTACCTGCAGGACGTCGGCAACGACAACATCGAGGCCGCGGGAGCCATCGACACCCATCCGCTCTGGATAGTGCGTCGTACGGTCGTCGACGTCGTACGCCCGGCGATCTGGCCGGAAGAGTTGACGATGACTCGCTGGTGCTCCGGCTTCTCCACGAGATGGGCGAACATGCGCGTGCGCTTCGACGGCAGCAACGGCGCGCTGATGGAAACCGAAGGCTTCTGGATCAACATCAGCGCCCAGTCGGGCATGCCCACCCGGATGAGTGACGAGTTCATGCAGCCGTTGGAAGAATCCACCGACGAGCATCGCCTGAAGTGGAAACGCGTCCTCGCCGAGAACGCACCCGACGCGGACGACGCCGGCGTTCTCGACACGCCGTTCGCTCTGCGCGCCACCGACATCGACCCGTTCGACCACGTCAACAACGCCGTCTACTGGCAAGCGGTCGAAGAGGTCCTCAGCGCTCGCACAGAACTGCGTACCGTTCCGCATCGAGCGCTGATCGAGTACCTCTCCCCCATCGTCTCCAGCGACGACGTCGTCCTGCGCAGCCGCGTCGACGACAAGACCGTCACGGTCTGGTTCCTGGTCGGCGAAGCGCTCCGCGCAGTTGCGCAGGTGAGCGCCCTCTAACGCAGTTTCTGGGTCGCGACAGCCGCGACACCGAACACCAACGCAAGAAGAATCGCGGCCCAGAAACCGAAGAGCCACCACACCACGCCGAACACGACCACTGCCGGGGCAACGGTGATGAAGGCGATGGTGGGGCTTTCGCGTACCACCTCGAGTGCAGTTCGGGCATTAGTTCGATCGAGCTTCTTACCGGCCATCGAAAACCTCCTTCAAGGTCCTGACCATCCAGAGTAACCGGACTGACGGGCATAAAGCGGATACCGTGAACGCATGGCCGACCACCGCACCCTCGTCCTCATGCGACACGGCAAGTCCAGCTATCCCGAGGGCATCCGTGATCACGAGCGTCCGCTCGCCGAACGGGGCCTGCGCGAGGCCCGCATCGGCGGCGAATGGATCCGTGAAAACGTCCCGCCCGTCGACGCCGTTCTGTGCTCCACCTCCCGGCGGACCGTCGAAACCCTTGCCTCGACAGGTATCGAGGCGCCCGCCGGATTCGAGAAGTCGATCTACGGCGGCTCACCCGCCGACGTGATCGCAGCTGCGCGGACCACTTCCGACCACGTCAAGACGCTACTGGTCGTCGGACACGAACCCGGAATTCCCTGGACTGCACTCGATCTCGCATCGAACGAAAACTCCGAAGCGGCCCAGCGTATCCGCGACAAGTTCCCGACTTCGGCGATCGCCGTCCTCTCCGTACCGGTGCCGTGGACCGAACTCGACGACTCCGTCGCCACTCTGCTCGAGTTTCACGTGCCTCGTTAGATCAACCACACTGCTAAAGCACCTCACGTAGCAGGCGGTCCGAAAGTGCAAGCGCGTCACGGTCGTACGTCGACGTGGACGCCAGCACTTCGTCGGCACCGGTCCGCTCGGCGAGATCGTGAAGCTGCTGCTTCACCTCGACGGGCGTCCCGTGCAGCGCCGACGCCATGAACGACTCGATACGCCTGGCGTTTCGATCACTGCGCGGGGCGCGCCTGATCTCGTCCGGCGACGCGAGCGGCGGAAACTCCCCTGTCCGTGACGATTCTGCGAGCGCGTACGCCTCCGGGATCAGCACCTCACGGGCCGCGTCGGTGGTATCGGCGACCGCCACCTCGAGGGAAACCACCACATATGGTTCGGGATGCGTGTCGGTGGGCCGGAAAGCTCGGCGGTACTCGTCCAATGCATCCACCCGGCCGGTGCTACCGATTCCGAGTATCGGCCCACCCACGACCACCGGAAGCCCCAGCTGCGCTGCCACTTTCAAGCCTGCGCGCGTCGCGAGCACGAAGATCGGCACCCCTGTCTCCGACGCCGGCCTTGCCGTCACTGCCGCGGATCCGTCCAGGTAGCGCCTCACCTCTTCGAGATCTGACCCAAACGTGTCCGGAGTATCCTTGCTGCGTCGTAGTGCCTGCCGAACAGGCTCCGTGAACCCCAGCGATCGGCCGAGCCCGAGATCGATTCGCCCGGGATACAGCGCCTCCAACATCAGGAACTGCTCGGCGACGATCAGCGGTTGGTGGTTCGGCAGCATGACCCCACCGCTGCCGAGCCTGATATCGCGCGTATGCGCGCCGATCGCGGCGAGCAGTACTGCCGGCGATCCGCTCCCGATCCCCGGCACCGCGTGATGCTCGGCGACCCAGAACCGGTGGTAGCCGAGAGTGTCGGCGTCGGTGGCGCGTTCGAGCGAATGCGTCAGAGCTGCGGAGTCGGGGTATCCGCTCCTGGTTCGGGATCGGTCGAGCAGTGAGAGAAGCACTCTCGGAGCAACAAGGAATTCGGAGAGTTTCATCCGGGCGCCAAACGAGGACCGTTTCTGACCGCAATACCCGCCACACTGGACCTGTCGCCGGAATTCACCATCACATGAAGGGCACGTCATGGACATCAAGCTCGAACTGGTCGCCATTCCCGTCACCGACATCGACCGCGCCAAGGACTTCTACGTCCGCCTCGGCTTCAATGCCGACCATGATCACACGGTCAGCGAGGACCTGCGATTCGTCCAGCTGACCCCACCCGGTTCGGCCTGCTCGATCTGCATCGGCAAGGGAATCACGGACGCCGAGCCCGGTTCCGTCGTCGGCATACAGGTAGTGGTCAAGGACATCGAAGAGGCTGAGCGTGAGTTCAAGAGCCGCGGCATCGACATCAGCCCGATCGACGACCAAGCTTGGGGACGGTTCATCTACTTCGCCGACCCCGACGGCAACAAGTGGGCCGTCCAGGAGATCGTCATCCCGGACCTCAGCGGCAGCAACGCCTGAAACGGATTCCTGAAAACGAGAAATCCCCCGTCTCATCAGAGACGGGGGATTTCTACCAACTAACCGCTAGCGGTAGTCGTTGCTGAAGCCGTAGTCGTCCAGCGGAACTGCAGCACCGGTGTTCTGGCCGAAGCCGTCCGGGCTGTAGTACTGGTCGTCGTACGACGGCACTGCGTAAGCAGCGGCGCGTGCCTCTTCGGTGGGCTGAACCTGGATGTTGCGGTAACGGTTGATACCGGTACCGGCGGGGATCAGCTTGCCGATGATGACATTTTCCTTCAGACCGATCAGCTTGTCCGAGCGGCAGTTGATAGCCGCGTCGGTCAAGACACGAGTGGTCTCCTGGAACGATGCCGCGGACAGCCACGAATCCGTCGCGAGCGACGCCTTCGTGATACCCATGAGCACCGGACGGCCGGCTGCGGGCTCGCCACCTTCGGCGACAACGCGGCGGTTTGCCGACTCGAACTCGGCGCGCTCGGTGAGCGAACCGGGCAGGAACTCGGTGGCACCGGAATCGATGATCGTCACGCGACGAAGCATCTGGCGCACGATGACCTCGATGTGCTTGTCGTGGATCGACACACCCTGGCTCCGGTACACCTCCTGGACCTCGTTGACCAAGTGGATCTGAACCTGACGCGGACCCATGACTCGCAGGACCTCGTGGGGATCGGCAGCACCTTCCATGAGCTGCTGTCCGACCTCGACGTGGTCACCGTCAGCCAAGAGGCTTTCGCGACCGTCGGCATGCTTGAAGACGCGCAGACGCTGACGCTTGGAGAGCTTGTCGTAGACAACCTCTTCGCCGCCGTCGTCCGGGACGATGGTGATCTTGTAGAAACGATCGCCGTCTTCGAGCTGTACCCGACCGGTGACGTCCGCGATAGGAGCCTTGCCCTTGGGCACACGTGCCTCGAACAGCTCCTGGACACGCGGCAGACCGCCGGTGATGTCATCTCCTGCGACACCACCCTGGTGGAAGGTACGCATGGTCAGCTGGGTACCGGGCTCACCGATCGACTGAGCGGCGACGATACCGACAGCCTCACCGATGTCGACCAGCTTGCCGGTGGCCATCGAGCGGCCGTAGCAAGTGGCGCAAACGCCGGTTCCGGTGGTGCAGGTCAGGACCGAGCGGACCTTGACCGTCGTGATGCCGGCTTCGAGCAGAGCATCGATCGCGGGGTCACCGAGATCGTGGCCACGCTCGACGATGACGGTGCCGTTCGCGTCGACTGCATCGGCCGCCAAGGTACGGGCGTACGTGCTGGTCTCCACGTGAGCATCGCGGATCATCGTGCCGTCGGCCTGCTTCTCGGCGATCGTGGTGACGATGCCGCGCTCTGTTCCACAGTCGACCTCGCGGACGATGACGTCCTGCGAAACGTCCACCAGACGACGGGTCAGGTAACCCGAGTCGGCGGTGCGGAGTGCGGTATCGGCCAGACCCTTACGAGCACCGTGCGTGTTGATGAAGTACTCGAGAACGGTCAGGCCTTCCTTGAAGGAAGACTTGATCGGACGCGGGATGAACTCACCCTTCGGGTTTGTCACCAGACCCTTCATACCGGCGAGCGAGCGAACCTGAGTCATGTTGCCGGCTGCGCCGGACTTCACGATCATCGGGATCGGGTTGCTGTCGGGGAAGTGAGCCTCCATGGCCTTGCCGACCTTGTCGGTCGCTTCCTGCCAAATGGTGACCAGAGCGCTGTTGCGCTCCTTCTTGTCCAGAGCACCACGCTGGTACTGCTTCTCGATCTTGTCGGCCTGAGCCTCGAAGTCCTCGATGATGGCAGGCTTCTCCGGCGGCACGAGCACGTCGGAAATCGAGACCGTGACACCCGAACGGGTGGCCCAGTAGAACCCGACGTCCTTGAGCTTGTCGACGGTCTGAGCAACCACGATCATCGGGTACCGCTCGGCGAGATCGTTGATGATCGTCGCCTGGCGCTTCTTCGGCATCTGCTCGTTGACGAACGGGTAGTCCGCCGGAAGCAGCTCGTTGAAGAGCACACGGCCGAGTGTCGTGGTGGCGGTCCAGCCGTCACCGTACTTCCAGCCCTCGGGGAACAGTTCGTTCTCGAGGTCGCGCGGCGGACGCTGCTGCGTCAGACGCACCTTGATCTGAGCCTGCACCGAGAGAGCGCCGCGGTCGACTGCCATCTGAGCCTCGGCGGGCGAGGAGTACACGCCCTGCTCTGCCTCGTCGTTGGTCGGAGCAATGAGCTCACCGGTGACACCCTCGTCGAGACGGGTGAGGTGGAACAGACCCGTGACCATGTCCAGACGCGGCATGGCGAGCGGGCGACCCGAAGCAGGCGAGAGGATGTTGTTCGAGGACAGCATCAGGATGCGTGCCTCGGCCTGAGCCTCTGCAGACAGCGGGAGGTGAACAGCCATCTGGTCGCCGTCGAAGTCGGCGTTGAAGGCCTCACACACCAGCGGGTGGAGCTGAATGGCCTTGCCCTCGACGAGCTGCGGCTCGAATGCCTGGATACCCAGACGGTGCAGCGTAGGTGCACGGTTGAGCAGCACGGGGTGCTCGGCGATGACCTCTTCGAGGACATCCCACACCTGGACGCGCTTACGCTCGACCATGCGCTTTGCCGACTTGATGTTCTGCGCGTGGTTCAGATCGACCAGACGCTTCATCACGAACGGCTTGAACAGCTCGAGAGCCATCAGCTTGGGCAGACCACACTGGTGCAGCTTGAGCTGAGGACCGACGACGATCACGGAACGACCCGAGTAGTCGACGCGCTTACCGAGCAAGTTCTGACGGAAACGACCCTGCTTGCCCTTGAGCAGATCGCTCAGGGACTTCAGCGGGCGGTTACCCGGTCCGGTGACCGGACGTCCACGACGACCGTTGTCGAACAGGGCGTCGACCGACTCCTGCAGCATCCGCTTCTCGTTGTTGACGATGATCTCGGGAGCACCGAGGTCGATCAATCGCTTGAGGCGGTTGTTGCGGTTGATGACGCGGCGGTACAGGTCGTTGAGGTCGGACGTCGCGAAACGTCCACCGTCGAGCTGAACCATCGGGCGAAGCTCCGGCGGGATCACCGGAACAGCGTTGAGGACCATGCCCATCGGCGAGTTGCCGTTGGTCTGGAAAGCCGCAACCACCTTGAGGCGCTTGAGAGCACGCAGCTTCTTCTGGCCCTTGCCGCTGCGGATGGTCTCGCGAAGAGACTCTGCCTCGGCGTCGAGGTCGAAGTTCTGCATCAGGATCTGGATGGACTCTGCGCCCATCGCACCCGTGAAGTACTCGCCGTAACGGTCGACCAGCTCGCGGTACAGGAGCTCGTCGATGATGAGCTGCTTGACGCTCAGCTTGGTGAAGGTGGTCCAGATCTCGTCGAGACGATCCAGCTCACGCTGCGCGCGGTCACGGAGCTGACGCATTTCGCGCTCGCCGCCGTCCTTGACCTTGCGGCGGACATCGGACTTCGCGCCCTCTGCCTCGAGCTCCGCGATGTCGGCTTCGAGCTTCTGCGCACGTGCCTCGAGATCGGCGTCACGCTGATCTGCGACGGTCTTCTTCTCGACCTGCATCTCGGCTTCGAGTGTGGACAGCTCGTTGTGACGGAGCTCCTCGTCGACACCGACGATGACGTAGGCAGCGAAGTAGATGATCTTTTCGAGATCCTTCGGAGCCAGGTCGAGCAGGTAACCGAGACGGCTCGGAACACCCTTGAAGTACCAGATGTGCGTGACCGGTGCGGCCAGTTCGATGTGACCCATACGCTCACGACGAACCTTGGCGCGAGTGACCTCGACGCCACAGCGCTCACAGATGATGCCCTTGAAGCGGACACGCTTGTACTTACCGCAGTAGCACTCCCAGTCCCGGGTGGGGCCGAAGATCTTCTCGCAGAAGAGGCCGTCCTTCTCGGGCTTGAGCGTGCGGTAGTTGATGGTCTCCGGCTTCTTGACCTCGCCGTAGGACCAATTGCGGATGTCCTCTGCACTGGCCAAGCCAATGCGGAGTTCATCGAAGAAGTTGACGTCGAGCACGTAACTTCCTTTCCCCGTTGGGGTTACGGTTGCCGGTCACCCGGCAACCTGACTGCCAATTCAAATGTGAACTACGCCCCCGGGCCGCTCTTTCAAGAGCAACCCGGGGACCGAAACCTAGTTCGCGAGGTCGTCGACCGTCGCAGCTTCGTTCCTGGACAGGTTGATGCCCAGGTTCGCTGCGGCCCGCTCCAAGTCCTCGTCGTCGCCGTCCGCCATCGTGATGGCCGCGCCGTCCGAGGACAGCACCTCCACGTTGAGGCAGAGCGACTGGAGCTCCTTGAGGAGCACCTTGAACGACTCGGGGATGCCGGGTTCGGGGATGTTCTCGCCCTTGACGATGGCTTCGTACACCTTGACTCGACCGACCACGTCGTCCGACTTGATGGTCAGCAGTTCCTGCAGCGTGTAAGCCGCGCCGTAGGCCTGCATCGCCCAGCACTCCATCTCACCGAAGCGCTGGCCACCGAACTGGGCCTTACCACCGAGAGGCTGCTGCGTGATCATCGAGTACGGACCGGTCGAACGAGCGTGGATCTTGTCGTCGACCAAGTGGTGCAGCTTGATGATGTACATGTAACCGACCGAGACCGGGTACGGGAACGGCTCGCCGGAGCGGCCGTCGAACAAGGTGGCCTTTCCGTCGGGTCCGACCATCTGCTCGCCGTCACGGTTCGGCAGCGTCGCGCCGAGGAGACCGGTGAGCTCGTCTTCCTTCGCACCGTCGAACACCGGGGTGGCGATGTTCGAGTCGGCCGGAGCGGACAGCATCTCTTCCGGCAGGGTCGCAGCCCAGTCGGGACGAGAGCCGTCGGACGCGATCTGAACGTTCCAGCCGGTCTTGCCGATCCACCCGAGGTGGGTCTCCAAGACCTGACCGATGTTCATACGACGCGGGACGCCGTGCGTGTTCAAGATGATGTCGACAGGCGTGCCGTCCGAGAGGAACGGCATGTCTTCCTGCGGCAGGATCTTGCCGATGACGCCCTTGTTACCGTGGCGGCCGGCGAGCTTGTCGCCGTCCTGAATCTTGCGCTTCTGTGCCACGTAGACGCGGACCAACTCGTTGACACCGGGAGGCAGATCGTCGTCTTCGTCACGCGAGAACACGCGGATTCCGATGACCTTGCCGGTCTCACCGTGAGGAACCTTGAGGGACGTGTCACGAACCTCGCGAGCCTTCTCACCGAAGATGGCGCGAAGGAGGCGCTCTTCGGGGGTCAGCTCGGTCTCGCCCTTCGGCGTGACCTTTCCGACCAGCACGTCGCCGTCACGAACCTCGGCACCGATACGGATGATGCCGCGCTCGTCGAGGTCAGCGAGGACCTCGTCGGAGACGTTCGGGATGTCGCGAGTGATTTCCTCGGCACCGAGCTTGGTGTCGCGGGCATCGATCTCGTGCTCCTCGATGTGAATCGAGGTCAGGACGTCCTCTTCCACGAGACGCTGCGACAGAATGATCGCGTCCTCGTAGTTGTGGCCTTCCCACGGCATGATCGCGACGAGCAAGTTCTTGCCCAGCGCCATCTCACCGTTCTCGGTGCAAGGGCCGTCGGCCAGAACCTGGCCGGCCTCGACACGCTGTCCCTCGTCCACGATCGGACGCTGGTTGGCGCACGTGCCCTGGTTGGAGCGCGCGAACTTGCGCATCCGGTACGTCTTGCGGCTTCCGTCGTCGGCCATCACCGTGACGTAGTCCGCGGAGATCTCCTCCACGACACCGGTCTTCTCGGTGATGATGACGTCGCCGGCATCCACAGCCGCACGCAGCTCCATGCCGGTTCCGACGAGAGGTGCCTCGCTGCGAACCAGCGGGACAGCCTGACGCTGCATGTTCGCGCCCATCAGGGCACGGTTTGCATCGTCGTGCTCGAGGAACGGAATCATCGCGGTTGCGACGGACACCATCTGACGCGGCGAAACGTCCATGTAGTCGATGTCGGAGGACGCGACGAACTCGACCTCGCCACCCTTACGGCGGACGAGAATCTTCGAGTCGGTGAAGCGACCCTCGCGGTCGATGGCCGAGTTGGCCTGCGCGACTACGTGGCGGTCTTCTTCGTCGGCGGTCAGGTAGTCGACGTCGTCGGTCACCTGTCCGTCGACGACGCGACGGTACGGGGTCTCGATGAAACCGAACGGGTTGACGCGTGCGTAGACCGACAGCGAACCGATCAGGCCGATGTTCGGGCCTTCCGGGGTCTCGATCGGGCACATGCGGCCGTAGTGCGACGGGTGAACGTCGCGAACCTCGAGGCCGGCGCGCTCACGGGACAGACCACCGGGGCCGAGGGCGGACAGACGACGCTTGTGCGTCAGCCCCGACAGCGGGTTGTTCTGGTCCATGAACTGCGACAGCTGGGAGGTTCCGAAGAACTCCCTGATCGCAGCGACGACGGGACGGATGTTGATCAGCGTCTGAGGCGTGATTGCCTCGACGTCCTGCGTGGTCATGCGCTCACGAACCACACGCTCCATGCGGGACAGGCCCACGCGGATCTGGTTCTGGATGAGCTCGCCGACCGTACGCAGACGACGGTTGCCGAAGTGGTCGATGTCGTCGACCTCCACGGGAACCTCGACGCCGCCCGGAGCCGTCATCGAGGTGTCACCTGCGTGCAGACGCACGAGGTACTCGACGGTGGCGACGATGTCTTCTTCGGTGAGCGTGGATGCAACGATCGGCTGACCCGCGTTCAGGCCGAGCTTCTTGTTGATCTTGTAACGACCCACGCGAGCGAGGTCGTAGCGCTTGTCCTTGAAGAACAGGTTCTCCAGCAGAGTCTGCGCGCTCTCCTTGGTGGGGGGCTCGCCCGGACGCAGCTTGCGGTAGATGTCGAGCAACGCCTCATCGGTGCCGGCGGTGTTGTCCTTCTCCAGCGTGGCCATGAGGATCTCGGAGAAGCCGAAGCGCTCCGTGATCTGCTCGGTGGTCCAGCCGAGTGCCTTGAGCAGGACGGTGACAGGCTGACGACGCTTGCGGTCGATACGGACACCAACGGTGTCGCGCTTGTCGACGTCGAACTCGAGCCATGCGCCGCGACCCGGGATCACCTTGACGCTGTGCAGATCCTTCTCGGTGCTCTTGTCGACGCTCATGTCGAAGTACACACCGGGGGAACGCACGAGCTGCGAGACGACCACACGCTCGGTGCCGTTGATGATGAAGGTGCCCTTGTCGGTCATCATCGGGAAATCTCCCATGAAGACCGTCTGGCTCTTGATCTCACCAGTGTTGTTGTTGATGAACTCCGCGGTGACGAACAAAGGCGCCGCGTAGGTCATGTCCTTGTCTTTGCACTCGTCCGTCGAGGCCTTGACCTCGTCGAATCGAGGGTCGGAGAAGGACAGCGACATAGTGCCGTTGAAATCCTCGATCGGAGAAAGCTCCGCGAGGATGTCCTCGAGACCACCGGACACTGCATTGTCGCCGAGTGCCGCTGCTCGTTCGCGCCAACTCTGCGCGCCGACCAGCCACTCGAACGAATCTGTCTGTACGTCAAGAAGCCCGGGAACTTCGAGGGGTTCGCGAACTTTCGCGAACGAAACCCTCTTCGGGGCTCCGGGGATTCCGGAAACTGCCTTGGTCTGGCTAGAGACTGCCAAGATGCGTCCTTCCAGCACCTCACGCGGGCCGCTCCGTGCTGTTGCGACCGCCGCTGTATCTGCTTCGAATTTCGCTGGTTACAACCCGAACGAAACCCGTCGCAGAAAGCAAGAAGTACTTGACTTCGCAGCGGTTGAGACGAGGGGTGGACAGGAGGCAGCCAGCGCAACGTCCAAAAGTACACCCTTACTCAGGAAATGTCGAGTCGGGTGTAACTGAGGGCCTAATTCAGATACTGACGTGAGACTGCCGATCACTCGTCCGTGCATGTTCACCGATCAGAGTGGACCTTGCGGACCGCCCCGTCAAGGGCGAGAGCGCGTGTCGCAGCATTCGAACATTCGTCACCTGCATTCGAACACTGCCACCCGAAGTGTAGCGAGCACCGGCGTCACATACGAAAAATCTGGACCGACATCGTGCGTCGGTCCAGATCTTCGCGCTGGTGCCCCAGTGCTACTGGTCGCGTATCTCCGAGATCAGCCAGTTTCCGTCTTGCTTCTCCAGGCTCACGATGACCATTCCGGAGCGAGAGTCTGCCGCCACGCCGTTCTGCGTCGAGCTGACGTTGAGTTGGGCGAGCAACTGCGCCCGGTCCTTCTCGAGTCGTGTGACCCCGATCAGCGGGACATCAGCGGTGGTTGCCGTCTGGGTTTGTTCGACGCCGGCCTTCTGAGTGTCCTTGTACTGGGTTAGTTGGTCACGCATCGACTGATTCAGGCCCTGGACGCCCTTGTCGAAATCGGCGTCGAAAGTGTCGGGCGAGAACGTGAAGACTGCGGCCAACGCCGACGGCGTCACGCGAAGAACCTCGGCCGTGGCGCCTTCGTCCACCCAGGCGATGTCGTCCGTCTTCGCACCGACTTTGAAGAAGGCGACACCCGCGAGGATCGCGACGACCACCGCTGCTGCCCCCAGGATCGCGACCAGGCGCCAGCCGGCCTTCGATGGTGGGGATGTTGTCGCCGACTCCCCCGCGTCTGTCTCCGGGGCAGCGGGGGCGGTGGTCTTCGGTTCGTCGGCGACGGTCTTCGCCGACTTGGTGAGATCTGGGCCTGGCGTGGATTCCGGCGCGTCGGATTCAGGCTTCGAAGGCTCGGCACCCGAAGCTTGCGCCTTCATGAGGTTCGGCTTCGCAGCTTCCCGCGTCGCTGGTTCGGGAGTCGCCACTTCCGGGGTCACTGCTTCCGGCTGCTCGATCGTGGGCTCGACCGGATCCGAATCGGACGTCCCCGCGGGGACGTTGAGCGAGCGAGCGCTTCCCGCGATCTTCGGCCGACGGTTCTGCGGGGAGGACGGTCCGCCGGTACGACGTTTGGGTGGCATTACGCGCTTCTCCTTCGAGGGATGTCGGTGTGCAGGTTCGTAGAACTACCGGCCACCGGAATCACCGCCCTCGGTTGTCGGTGCAGGAGCACTGGATGCGGGTGCTTCGGTCCCCGAGCCGGGGGCGGGCGTCGCATCAGGTGCCGGCGTGGAGCCGTCGGCGGTCGGCAGAGTGCCGGAGCCGAGGTCGACCCGCGATCCGACCGGATCGGCCGACTGCGCCTTCCAGACCCCGTCCACCTCGACCATTCCGAGCCGCATCCCGAGCTGGTTCTTGACGAACTGGTTGCCCTGGGTCGTGGTCACTCGAACGACGACCAGAGCCGTGGCTGTCCGATCATCGGTGTTGAGTTCGGTCAGAGCGGACTGCACAACCTCGGTGTCAGCCTTCGAGCCCGAGTTACGCAATTCGTCGGTGATGGAATCCTGAACGGTCTGCAGATAGGTCGTCATCTCGTCACCGGTCACCGAAGAACGCATGTTCTCGATCGACTGGTCGAGATTGGCCGAGTCCGCGTTGTTGAGATTGATCGCGACTTGCTGCGCACCGATCAACGCGTCGTCACGCATCTCGGCGGTGGTGCGGTCGGTGGTAAGCGCCCGCACGTAAGGGACGCCGAATACACCGAGCGCAACCACTGCCGCCAGAAGCAAGACACCGACCGCAATCAGAGACGCTGTCAGCCCCTTCGGTTTGCCGGTCGTCGGCGTTCCCGCTTCGACTTGCTCGGGCCCGCCGGACTGCGGGGAACTGTTTCTCTGAATCACACTCACTACCCTACTTACCTGTTTTGCCCAGCCTCTGGCCGCGAATCGTCAACTGCCACAACTCAGTAGCCTGAACTGCACAAACTCGATCACATTCGGATCGGTCTACTTCGGTGTCACTCCGAGCATCGGCGCCAACTGCGTCGCGATCGGGTTGAGGTTCAACTTGTCCGGATCGACCTTCGGCTTGAAGTCCCAAGGCTGGATCGTGTCGGGATCGGCGTAAACCACGCGGTTGGCACTACGAACACCCGTCTCGCTGCCCAACGGCACCTCACACGACGCCGCGGTGTTGAGCGGGAAATCCTGCTGGGTGTCGTCGAAATTGGGATTCTGACGCTTCATCTCGTCCAGGATCGCCATCGTGCCTTCGTAACCCACCGTGCACGAGAGCGGATTGTTGGTCTCCAGCACCAAGCCCTGATGGACAGTTCCGTCGCCGGGAGCAACCGTCGGTGCGGCAGCAGCCAGGCCCGGAAGGAAGATCAGGAACGGCTGCAGCGCGATCGTTCGCGGCGCAAGTGTCTTGGTGGTGGCCGCCAGGTTTGTCAGGTCGGTCGTCAGGCTCGGACCACCCTCGTTGATGAGAGCGCCAATCTGATCGCTGGCCGGAATGCCGTTGTCGATCAAGCGTCGGATGTCCGGATCGCTGGTCCGCAACTGCGCCGTGACAGCATCGAGATCGCTACTGAACTGCTTGATCGCAGAGGACTGGTCCGACTGCGTCGTCAGAACCGTCTCACTGTTGCGAATCAGCGCGAGTGTCTGAGGCAAGGTATCGAGACCGGACTGTGAGAGACCGGACAACGAATCGGCCAGGACCTGAATGTCCTCACCCTTGCCGTTGAACGCAGCACCGAGTTCGACGGCGACGGTGTGGAGTGCGTCCACCGGCACGGACTTGACCAAGCCGTTGGCACTGGTCAGGACATCCTCGATCGGGATAGGAGTTGTGGTGTCCCCCACCGCAATCACCGATCCGTCCTCGAGGAAAGGTCCCTGATCGGTATCGGGCTGAAGGTCGACGTACTGCTCGCCGATGGCGGAGCGGTTAGCCACGACTGCGCGGGCCGACGAGGGAATCTCCGGAGCACTGTTGTCGATCTTCAGGTCGACCTGGATTCCGTCCTCGGTCAACGACATGTCGCCGACTCGGCCGACCGGAACGCCGCGATACGTAACTTCGGCGTTCGTGAAAATTCCACCGGACGTGGCCAGTTCGGTCTTGACCGTGTACTGACCGAACCCCATGAGGTTGTCCAGACGCACGTACTTGGCACCGACGTAGATGAGCCCCAGAAGCGCAACCAAGACAAAGCCGACGAGCTGCCATTTGACCAGAGCTGATCTCACTGTCCATCACCGCCAATTCCGAACTGTTCCAGCATTCCCTGGATGGGATTGAGTGGGTCCGCCGCCGGCGCCGGGGTTGCCGGGTCTCCCGCCGTTGTGGCAGGAAGACCAGCGACGACGGGGATCTGCGGCAGGATCGGAGCGATCGGCAGCAGTGACACCGTCGGCCAACCCGGCCGCGGCCCATTGCCGTTGTAGTACGGGTTGGACGGATCGACTACCGGCTTGGGGTTGCCGAACTTCGGCTGACGGTATTCCGGTTCACCCTGTCCGACACCAAGACCCGAGAGAGTATTGCCGATCTGCAGGTCAACGCTCAGGAAGAGGTTCACGGAACCACCCTGCGCAATCTTCTCGACACCGTCCGGGAACGGGAATGTCGGGAGGAAAGGAAGTGCCCCGACGAAGTCGTCACCGGAGTCGGCGAGCGCCTGCAGCGTCGGACGAAGAGCCTGAAGATCTGCGATCAGATCGTCCTTGGACTGCGTGAGAACGTCGGTTCCCACTGTTCCGAGTCGATCCACCTGAGCGAGCATCTGCGTCAACTGCGGACGCTGCTCGTTGAGAACCTGTGTCGCAACGGGCAGTTCCTCGAGAATCTTGCCGATCTTCTCGTTCTGATCGTTGACTCGACTCGAGAGCACGTCGAGTCCGTCGAGGGCGCGCGTGATGTCGTCACGCTGCTCGTTGAGTCCACCGATGAGAGTATTCGCCTGCTCCAGAAGACTTCTCGTCTTGCCTTCGCGGCCGTCGAACGCGGCCCCGAGTTCTTCGACGATGGGCTGCAACTGGCCGACACCGCCGCCGTTGAGCAGCAGCGACAGCGCCCCGAGAACCTGCTCGATTTCGGTGGCGTGCCGGGTGCGATCGAGTGGAATCAGATCGCCGTCGGCCAGCTTCGCAGAGTCCGGTCCGGACGGCGGGGCTGACAGTTGGATGAACTTCTCGCCGAGCAGGTTCGTCTGCTCGACCGCGGCAATTGCATTGGCGGGCAGATCAACCGACGAGTCGAGGACGATGCCGACATCTGCGGTCCATCCGTCCGGTCCGACCGACACGTCGTCGACGCGACCGACGGGAACGCCGTCGACCTTCACCGCAGACTGCGGAACAAGGTCAAGGACATCGTCGAACTGAATGGTCAAGTGCATCGGATCCGAGCCCACATCAGGACCGCCCGGAAGCGGGACCGCGTAGATACCCTCGGACGAGCAGGCGGTTGCCGAGATCAGGACAGCGCACAATCCGGCGCCGAAAATCAATGAACGCTTCACTCGCCCTCCCCGTTTCCACTGGTCAGCCGCGGTGACACGACGCCGGGCACAGTGCCCGGAACTACCTGCATCTGCCGTTCGGAACCGGCGAGGATGCCGAAGGGAAGGTTCAGGCCTGCGGCCTGATTGGCCGCGTCGGTCATCGCGGCGACATTTGCGCACTGGTCGATTGCCGGCTGCATCTGCCTTCCCAACGCCTCGAACCGCGGATCACCGGGCAACAGTTTGCCGAGATCCATCAACTTGCAGAGCACTCCGGCCGGGTTCTGAAGATCCGGGAACGCCAGACGTGAAGCCAGCACTCCTGATTCGGCGTCGTAGGAGTTGACCAGGTTGGAAATCGCCAGAGGAAGCATGGTGAGCGTGTTGGCCAGCGCTTCCTTGTTGTTCGCCAATGTCTGCGTCGGTTCGACCAGTCCCTCGGTTGTCTGGACCAACTGATCGCGGTTGTCGGCCACGAACTTCGCGACGTCGCCGAGAGCAATCGACAGCTGATTCAGAGCGGCACCGAGATCGTCTCGCTCACCCGCCAAGAATCCGGTCAGATCCGACAGCTGAGTGTTGAACTGACGCACCTGCTGATCGTTGGCAGCCAGCGCACCGACGAACGTATCGAGGTTCTTGATGGTGAGCGAGATGTTGTCACGCGAATCGTTCAGCGTCCGTGCGGCATCCGAGAGGTTGGTGATGCTGTCTCCCAACGCTTCACCGTTGCCCTCGAGGTTGGCCGCGCCGGTCTCGACGAAATCGGAGAGCGCACCGTTCTTGTTGGCGCCTTCGGGACCGAGGGCCGACGCGAGTTCGTCGATGCTGGAGTACAACTGGTCGACCTCGACGGGCGTCGCTGTCTTCTCGATCGGAATGACTGCACCGCTGGCCATCTTGTCGCCGCCGGTGAAGACCGGAGTCAACTGGATGTAGCGGTCGGCAACCACCGACGGCGTGATCTGGGCAGCACTGGCGCCGGCGGGGATGTCGATCCCACGATCGACACGAAGCTCGACCTTGACCTGATCTCCCTGAGGTTCGACGGATTCGACGGTGCCGACCTTGACACCGAGGACACGAACGTCGGACCCGTCGTAGATACCCACCGACTTGTCGAAGTAGGCAGTGATCTTGGTCGTTCCAGCGCGCGTGAACACCCACCACAGCGCGCCACCGATTACGAGTAACCCGATGAGAACAGCAGCGATGATCGCGATCGAGCGCTTCTTGGAGCCGCTTCCGGCTTCGGCAGTATCAGCCATCAGTTGCCTCCCAACGTACGAACAGGGTCACGGTAGCCCGGAATATCCGGTAGACCCGGCGGAAGGAGGTTCACGACGACCTGGTCGAACCAACGGCCGTTGCCGACCACGTTGGCGTACAAGCGAATGAAGGGTTCGTAGAGCTTCAGTGCCTTGTCCAAGTTCTCGTTGTTGGCCTTCAGGATGTCGATGACGCCGTTGAGCTGCGTCAGCGCCGGCCCAATTGCCGCCTCGTTGTCACGAACGAGACCGGTGAGCTGCTGAGAGACGCGCTGAGTTCCGGTGAGCAGCTGCGAAATCGCCTGCTGGCGATTGTTGAGCTCCTGCACCAGAAGTCCACCGTCGCGGATGAGCTGGGTGAATTCCTTGTTGCGATCAGCAAGGATCTGTGACGTCTTCCCGGTCGCGTCGAAGAGCTTCTGCAAGTCCTGATCGCGGCTCGCGATCGTCTGGGACAACCGGCTGACTCCGTCGAGCGAGGCTCGCACGTCGCCGGGTGTCTCGGAGAAGGCTTGGGACAACGTCTCCATGCTCTTCGCCAACTGGTCGGTGTCGATGTCACCGACTGTGTCCGCCGCTGCCGAGAAAGCCTGAACAACGTCATACGGAGACGTGGTGCGCTCGAGCGGAATCCGGTCCTTGGGATCGAGGTTGTCGGTTCCGCGCGGATCGAGTGCGAGGTACTTCTGCCCCAGAATCGTCTTGATCTGGATGGACGCCGAGGTTTGATCGCCGACCCACGCGTCACTGACCTTGAAGTCGACGAGAACCCGATCTCCGTCGAGATCAACGGAGGTGACCTTGCCGACCTTCACACCGGCGATACGAACCTCGTTACCGGGCTTGAGCCCGGCGGCTTCGGAGAACTCGGCGGAGTAGGACGAACCTGCCCCCACGAACGGAAGCGAATCGAGAAAGAACGCTGACAAAGTGGCTAACAGCACCACGAAAATACCGATGGCTCCGGCCATTGCCGGACTGCGACGTTTACTCATCGACCTTGCAACTCCCTCATACCGTCTTGAGTGCATCGCGTGGCCGCGTTGGTGTAGATCGGCTGGTTGACCGTCGGCAGGCCGGTGGGCAGATTCAGCGACGCAGACTGTCCGGGACCGGCGACGATGTCGATTCCACACAGGTAGAACTGGAACCAGGAACCGTAACTCGCGACGCGGGAGAGCTTGTCGAGCTTGACCGGCAAGGTCTCGAGCACCGCATTCACGTCGTCACTACGACGGTTGAGTGTCGTCGCCAACGTGTTGAGTGCCGTGATCGAGCCCTGGATCGACGGCCGCGTCGGCTCGAGCAGGTCTGCCGTCGCGTCGGTCAGGCCGGCGAGTGAGGTCACGGCCGAACCGACCACACCACGCTCGTTGGCCAACCCGGTGACCAGTTGCTGGGTGTTGACGATCAGCGAATCGAGGTTCTTGTCATTCGCGTTGACGGTGTCGAGAACGTCGTTGAGGTTCTTGATCACCGCGCCGATGACAGCGTCCTTGTCGGCAACGGTGTTGGTCAGACTCGCGGTGTTGCGTACGAGCTCACTGATGGTGCCCGACTCACCCTGGAAAACCTGGATGATCTGGTACGACAACTTGTTGACGTCGTCCGCGCTCAGGGTGGTGAACAGCGGCTTGAATCCGTTGAAGAGCGTCGTGAGGTTGACCGCCGGGCGCGTCTGCGCCAGCGGCAGGGTGTCGCCGCCGGTGATCTTCTTGCCCTGGCTACCTTCGCCTTGTGAGAGGGAGATGTACCGCTGCCCCACCAGGTTGCGGAACCGGATCGTGGCGATGGAACTCGCCGGCAACCAATCACGGTCGGATACCGAGAACTGCACCTCGGCCTGATTGTCGTTGACGATGGCGATCTTCTCGACCTGCCCGACACGAACACCGGCAATGCGTACCTCGTCGCCCTCGTTCAGCGAAGTGACGTCGGAGAATACTGCGTTGAACTTGGTTCCTCCGCCACCGCCGAGGTTGGCGATACTGGCCGCCAGCAATCCCGTCGCCAGGACGGTGACCACCACGAAGATGATGAGCTTTGTCAGCGGAGCTGCGAGTCCTCTCATTGGACGCTCACCTCCGCACCGGCGAATGCCGGAGCACTGACCATTGTGGTCCACGCCGGAACGTCGTCCGGCGCAACACCGTTGGCCTGTCCGTAGATCACCTTCAACGTATCCTCTTCGAGTCGCGAGCCCGCGTAGCCGGCCTGCTGTGCAGGACCACTGTTGTTGGTCGAGAAGAGCTGCGGTCCGGAGCCCTCGGGTGCGGGCAGGAATTCCATGGTCGCGGGTCCTGGGTTGCGGGACGGCACCTGGTAGGAACCGTCACCGTACGACCCACCGGGGTACTGCGGGAACGGGCGACCGGGCTCGGTGACGTTGTCGTAGCAAACCGGGCCGCGGTTGTCGACGAGCCGGGGTTCGTCCTGGTTGGGCAGGTAGCGGCCCTTGGGGTTCACGATCTGAATACTCGCACGCACACCGGGATTGGGCGCGTCGGTGGACAGAATCTTGGCCGCTTCCGGAGCAGTGTCCGAGAAGCCCTTGAATGTGCACCCGAAGGTCGGCGAGTATTGCGCCAACAGCTGGAGCGCTTCGGTCGAATCCGCAGCGAGCGTGATGATCGAGGACGAGTTCGTCTCGAGGAATGCTGCTGTGTTCGACGAGGTCGCGGTGAGCGACGCCAGCAGTGTCCGCAACTGATCCTGCTTCTGCACCACCGTGTTACCCGTTGTCCGCAGATTGTCCAGAGCGTTGACCAGATCGGGCGCAGCGTCCGAGTACGTCTGGGAGAAGTCCGCGAACTTCCGCAGATCCTCTTGCACGGCAGGTAGTTCGGTGTTGACGCCGCGGAAGATCTCTTCGAGACGATCGACTGTCAAACCGAGCTCGGCACCGCGTCCCGTCAGGCCCTGAGCGAGAGACCCGAGAGTGTTCGCCAAATCCTGCGGCGGAATGGCCTGCAGGAGTGGGAGCAGCCCGTCCAGAACGTCGCCGACCTCGACAGCGTTGCCGCTCTTGTCCTGGTGGATCACCGTTCCCGCGGAAATCGGGGTCGCGGTGGTTCCCTCCGGGATGATCAGGGAGACGTATCGCTCACCGAAAAGCGTCTTCGGAAGCAGACGCGCCGTGACGTTGGACGGAATCAGATCAGCCTTGTCCGGTTCGATCGCGAGGACCGACGTGACCTGGCCGTCTTTTGTCGACGCGGATCGCACCTCGCCCACCAGCAACCCACGCACCTTGACGTCCGCGTTGGGCGGCAAAGCATTTCCGACGGTGTCGGTCACGAGGTCGATCTTCACTACGTCCTTGAACGTCTTGTTGAAAGTTCCGATGGTGAAGGCCAGGAACAAGGCCAACACCACGAAGAACACGAGTCCGAGCACACGGCGGCGCAGGACTGACGGAGCCTCGATCATCCGGCCACCCTCACTGTCGTCGTGGTACCCCAGATTGCGAGGCTGAGGAAGAAGTCGAGAACGGCGATCGTCACGATTGCGGCACGAACAGCGCGGCCGACGGCCACGCCCACGCCTGCGGGACCACCCGAGGCGTGGAAACCGTAGTAGCAGTGGATCAGGATCAGTACGAAGGCGAAGACCAGGACTTTTGCAAACGAATACAGCACGTCCTGCGGTGGCAGGAAAAGGTTGAAGTAGTGGTCGTACGAGCCCGTCGACTGCCCGTTGAACACCGTACTGATCACTCTCGAGGCGAGGTACGCCGCAAGCAGACCCACGATGTACAGCGGGATGACGGCGACGAAGCCGGCGATCATGCGGGTCGTGACCAGGAACGGCACCGACGGCACCGCCATGACCTCGAGTGCGTCGATCTCCTCCGAGATTCGCATGGCGCCGAGCTGAGCTGTGAAACCACAACCCACCGTGGCCGAGAGCGCAAGAGCCGCAACGATCGGAGCGATCTCACGGGTGTTGACGTAAGCGGAGAGGAAGCCGGTCAGAACCGAGCTACCCAACTGCTCGAGGGCCGCGAAGCCCTGCAAACCGACGACGACACCGGTGAATCCCGACATCATCGCGATCACGCCGATCGTTCCGCCGATGACTGCGAGCGCACCGCTACCGAACGTCACTTCGGCGAGCAGCCGAAGTGTCTCCTTCCGGTACCGGTGCAGGGTGCGCGGTGTCCACGCGATTGCGCGCGCGTAGAACGACATCTGCTCGCCCGCGCGGTCCAACGCGTTCAATGGAATCTTGGCAACTTTGCGGCTCTTCAGCAGGAACTGATCGCCGCGGCCTCGTGCGATGGTCATTTAGGTCAAGATCCCTTCGCCGGCACGATCTGGAGGTACACCATCGTCAGAATCAGATTGGCGAAGAACAACAGCAGGAACGTGATGACGACGGCCTGGTTCACCGCCTCACCGACGCCCTTGGGGCCACCGGACGGGTGAAGTCCCTTGTACGCGGAGATCACACCTGCGATGACACCGAACACCGCGGCTTTGATCTCACCGCTCCAGATGTCCGGTAGCTGCGCAAAAGCTGAGAACGACGAGATGTAGGCACCGGGGTTACCGCCCTGCAGAATCACGTTGAAGAAGTAACCACCCGCGATACCCACGACGGACACCAGTCCGTTGAGCAGCACAGCGATCAGCACCATCGCAAGTACACGCGGAACCACCAGGCGCTGAATCGGATTGATTCCGAGGACTTCCATCGCGTCGATCTCTTCGCGAATGGTTCGTGAACCGAGATCGGCCGTCACGGCCGATCCGGCCGCACCGGCGACCAACAATGCTGTCACCAGAGGGCTACCCTGCTGGATCACCGCCAGGACGCTGGCAGCGCCGGTGAACGATTCTGCACCCAACTGCTTGATCAGCGAACCGGTCTGCAATGAGACGACGGCGCCGAAAGGGATGGCTACCAATGCCGTCGGCAAAATCGTCACGCTGGCGATGAACCAGGCCTGCTCGATGAACTCACGGAACTGAAATGGACGCCGGAACGTATTCCTGACGACGTCGACGAACAGTTCGACGATGTTTCCGGCCTGAGTTAATGCTCCGTTGACCGGACTCAGAACCGAGTTGCGGGTAACCCCCATCCGATATGCCTACCCTTGCCCGTGTGTCGTGTTTCCGTAGGGATCGCCCTCGTATGCAGGAATGACCTGCGTGTCTTGCGAGTTGTCGTTCCACTCCCCCTGATAGCCGCTCGCTTCGGCGTACTGGGGATCGTACTGCCCAGTTCCGTCAACCTCGTCCAGGCTGTCCTGAATTGCCGCCTGAGCGTTAGCTGGGAGGGTGTGCATGATCTGGCGGACGCGCTCCTGGCGACGACGAACGGCCTGACGCTCCGGGTTTCCGGGGGTGGCCTTCATCTGCGGCACGATGCCCTCGACGTCGTCGACACCACCAGCATGGTGACCGGCGTCGACGAGCGCCTGCTCGTGCGCCATCTGGGCCTCGTCCTTCTCTTCCGACATACCGATCGGACCGATCATCGTTCCGTTGAGGAACTGCTTGACGACGGGTTCGTCCGAGGTGAGCAGCACCTCGCGAGGGCCGAACATCACCAACTGACGACGGAAGAGCATGCCGATGTTGTCCGGCACCGTGCGCGCGAGGTTGATGTTGTGCGAGACGATCAGAATCGTCGCGTCGGACTGCGCGTTGATGTCGATCAGCGTCTGGCTGATGTAGGTCGTGCGCACCGGGTCCAGACCGGAGTCAGGCTCGTCGACGAGGATGATCTCGGGATCGAGGACGAGTGCACGCGCCAGACCGGCACGCTTGCGCATACCGCCGGAGATCTCACCGGGAAGCTTGTCCTCGGCGCCGACCAGACCGGTGAGGTCCAACTTCTCCATCACGATCTTGCGGATAGCGGATTCCGACTTCTTGGTGTGCTCACGAAGCGGGAAGGCGATGTTGTCGTACAAGTTCATCGAGCCGAACAGAGCGCCGTCCTGGAACAGAACGCCGAACAGTTTGCGGATCTCGTAGAGCTCCTTGGAGGAGCACTGCAGGATGTCCGTGCCGTCGATGACGATGGAGCCTTGTTCAGGGCGGAGCAGTCCGATCAGGGACTTCAGGAACACCGACTTACCGGTACCCGAAGGCCCGAGCAGTGCGCTGACCTCACCCGCGGGAAGTGTCAACGACACGTCCTGCCAAATCCTCTGCGACCCGAAAGACTTTGTCAGTCCTTGTACCGCTACCTCGACTCCCACCATTACCTCCGCGACGTCCGTTGCATGCATGCACCCGTGTGGGTTGGGTCACTCTATCGCATGGGAGTGGTACCCGTGACTGCGAATACTACTAACGAGTAGGGAAGAAGCATAATTCAGGTCACAGCCCAGTTCGGACACCCCTCCCACCTGCATGGATTCCGACATATCACCCGCGAAAAAAGTTCAAAAAAAGAGGGCCACTCCCCCGTGGGGAGTGGCCCTCTTCGTTACTACTCGCGAAGAGCAGCGGGAAAACCGTCTTACTTGATGACGATCTTTGCGCCGGCAGCTTCGAGCTTTTCCTTGGCAGCCTCTGCGGCGTCCTTGGCAACCTTCTCGAGGATCGCCTTCGGAGCGCTCTCGACGAGGTCCTTGGCTTCCTTCAGGCCGAGGCCGGAAACGACCTCACGGACGACCTTGATGACCTGGATCTTCTTGTCGCCAGCCGACTCGAGGACGACGTCGAACTCGTCCTGCTCTTCAGCAGCTTCTGCGCCGGCAGCCGGTGCGCCTGCAGCGGCGACGGCGACGGGAGCAGCAGCGGTGACCTCGAAGGTCTCCTCGAATGCCTTAACGAACTCCGAGAGCTCGAGGAGGGTGAGCTCCTTGAACTGGTCCAACAACTCTTCGGTGCTGAGCTTCGCCATTGTGGCGGTCCTTCCTGTAAGTCCCATGTCGCTGATCCGCGACCGGGCGGGGTTATGCCAGTGATGCGCGGGTGCGGATCAGCTTTCGGCTTCGGCCTCGGCCGGAGCCTCGGTGGCAGCCTCTGCGGGGGCCTCTGCGGCTCCGCCTTCTGCAGCCTTCTTCTCCTGCAGGGCAGCGGCCAGACGGGCCATCTGCGAAGCGGGAGCATTGAACAGGCCTGCGGCCTTTGCCAAGTTGCCCTTCATCGCGCCGGCAAGCTTTGCCAACAGGATTTCGCGGGATTCGAGATCCGCGATCTTGTTGACCTCTTCCACGGACAGCGCAGCGCCGTCCATGTAGCCGCCCTTGATGATGAGCGCCTTGTTGTCCTTAGCGAAGTTCTTCAGAGCCTTCGCAGCGTCGACCGGTTCGCCCTTGATGAATGCAATGGCGGTCGGACCAACGAACAGGTCATCAAGGCCCTCGATGCCAGCCTCTGCGGCGGCACGCTTGACCAGGGTGTTCTTGGCGACGGAGTAGGTGGCACCTTCTCCGAGAGCGCGTCGCAGTGTCGTGATGTTGCCAACCGAAAGGCCACGGTATTCCGTGACCACAGCGGCGGTCGAACCCTTGAACTGCTCGGTGATTTCCGCAACTGCGGAAACCTTCTCAGGCTTTGCCATACTTCGCCTCCTCTCGTGACAGTCGTTGTCCCACTCAGGAACCGCTGCACCTCATCGGGGTGAACCCGAGAAGACACTGTCCGCGACATGCAAAACGCCCCGGCGCAAGCGCACGGGGCGTACAGAGGAAACATGAAGAAGAGGCTTACGAATCAGCGTAACCATGCAACACAAAGCAGTGCATAACCAGGCAAACTGTAGAACCACTACATCAAGCTATCCCCCTACCTCGTTCACCTACGTGGGCCGCCGGGCACTCCCGGACTTTCAACCACACTCATTACTGAGTGCAATCACCAACGGTCTTGGGTAGAACATGATTTTGGGGTGAAGTTCATATCCAGCACTGAACTCCGCGTCGAAGACTACCTGACTACTTGCTGCATAACCAAATCGGGTTCGTCACGCACCTGGTTTCTTCACGCACCCCGTTTCTTCAAGCACCGATAGCCCTGGCGATCTTGTGTTCGATCTCTGCCCGAGCTCGGTCCGGCAGCACCATCAGCCCGTCGAGTTCTTTGTGGGCCTTCCGATACGCACTCTGACGTTCCTGTGGCGTCGCGCCATCGTCCATGGCCAGTCGCAGCAGACGTTGCGCCCGTACCAGGCGCTCTTGTTCGTCGAGGGTGAATCCGCTCCGACGGCGACGTTTCGCCTCCGCTTCCGCGATCTCGAAGGCGATCGAGTAAGCGTGCACCGCCTCGCGGTACTCGGTTTGTGCCTGCTGGTTACCGATCATCGTCTCCGGATTGCCTGGACGGAGCAGATCGGCACGATATTTGGCTCGATGAAAATCGGCCGTCAAAGGCTCACGCATGTCCGTCATCATCGGAGTGTCGAGCAGTGTGACCGGGTCGAGCTCGTACGAGAACCATCGGGCGTCGACCGCATCGTGCTGCTCGATTGCCTTGGCCAGCTCTCGACGCTGTGTTTCTTCGTCTGCGTGATGTTGTGCGTTGGCCTGCGCGATGGCGACCTTGGTCTGCTGCTTGAGCCGGAAGCGCTCTTGCCGGCGCTCGATCCGCCTTTCGTTGGCAACCGCGACACCTTTCAGCGCCCCACCGATGGTGCCGCCGAAAACGAAGATCAGCCACCAAAAGTTTCCGAGGAACTGGAACGCTTCGTGCATACACCCGATGATGCCACTGCTGTACCGGATACCACTGCTGTACCGGATACCACTGCTGTACCGGATGCCACTGCTGTACCGGATGCCACTGCACAGCGAGGCGGACCTCGCCCACAACAGACAAGAAGGCCGGCAGGGAATGATCCCTGCCGGCCTTCTTGTTCGTATGCGGACTGCTTACGCGTCTGCAGCATCCTCGAGGAGGTTGCGAGTACGGTTCGGATCCACCGGGATGCCCGGACCGGTGGTGGTCGAGACCGTGATCTTCTTCACGTAGCGGCCCTTGGCCGACGAGGGCTTCGCACGCAGGATCTCGTCCAGGGCTGCGCCGTAGTTCTCCACCAGCTTCTCATCGTCGAACGATGCCTTGCCGATGACGAAGTGCAGGTTGGCCTGCTT
Organism: Rhodococcus sp. IEGM 1318; assembly: GCF_033142465.1. Lineage (NCBI taxonomy): Bacteria > Bacillati > Actinomycetota > Actinomycetes > Mycobacteriales > Nocardiaceae > Rhodococcus > Rhodococcus sp. IEGM 1318. The sequence goes on along the minus strand of NZ_JAWLSC010000001.1, from coordinate 215,665 downwards.
GTCGACGCGGAAGTTGATCTTTCCGCCCTTGATGTCGTTGACAGCCTTGGTGACATCCGCCGTGACGGTGCCCGTCTTCGGGTTCGGCATCAGGCCACGCGGTCCGAGGACACGGGCGATGCGGCCGACCTTGGCCATCTGATCAGGAGTCGCGATTGCGGCGTCGAAATCGACCCATCCACCCTGGATGCGCTCGATCAGGTCTTCTGCACCGACTACGTCAGCGCCTGCAGCCTCGGCTTCTGCTGCCTTCTCGCCAACAGCGAACACGATGACGCGAGCGGTCTTACCGGTGCCGTGGGGCAGGTTGACCGTTCCGCGGACCATCTGGTCAGCCTTACGGGGGTCGACGCCCAGACGAACTGCAACCTCAACGGTTGCATCCATCTTGGTGGACGACGTCTCCTTGGCGAGCTTTGCAGCCTGAAGCGGGCTGTAGAGCTTGTCTGCGTCGATCTTCTCAGCGGCGGCGAGGTACGCCTTGCTGCGCTTTGCCATTTGTTCTGTCCTTACTTATCACTGCAGCGAACTACCTGTGCAGTGGTGAATGGTTCAGTTGTGGTCGGGGCCTGGCCGGCCCTCCCACGTAATGCTGTGGAGCGGACTACTAGCCCTGGACCGTGATGCCCATGGAACGAGCGGTGCCGGCGATGATCTTCGCGGCCTGCTCGATGTCATTGGCATTGAGGTCTTCAGCCTTGGTCTTCGCGATTTCGCGCACCTGATCCATGGTCACCGAGGCGACCTTGGTCTTGTGCGGTTCGCCGGAGCCCTTGGCGACGCCGGCTGCCTTGAGGAGCAGCTTGGCAGCGGGAGGGGTCTTCAGCTTGAAATCGAAGGTCCGGTCTTCGTAGACCGAGATCTCGACCGGCACAACATTGCCGCGCTGGGACTCAGTCGCCGCGTTGTAGGCCTTGCAGAACTCCATGATGTTCACGCCGTGCTGACCGAGCGCGGGACCCACGGGAGGTGCAGGGTTAGCCTGACCTGCCTGGATCTGCAGCTTGATGAGCCCGGCGAGCTTCTTCTTCTTTGGGGGCATCTCTAGTTCCTAGTTTCTAGCTTGGGTGTGTGTCTTGCGTCGAACAAATTGCAAGTTTTTGGGGTGGTCAGATCTTCGCGACCTGGTTGAAGTTGAGCTCAACCGGGGTTTCACGACCGAAGATCGACACGAGAACCTTGAGCTTCTGCTGCTCGCCGTTGACCTCGCTGATGCTGGCCGGAAGGGTTGCGAACGGGCCGTCCATGACGGTGACCGACTCGCCGACCTCGAAGTCGACCTCGATGAGGGGCTTGCCGAAGGACTCGGACGGTGCCTCGCCTGCTGCGACGGCGGCCGCTGCAGCCTGCTGCTTCTTCTGCTCCTGCTGCGGGAGCAGGAACTTGACGACCTCGTTGAGGGTCAGCGGCGAGGGACGCGACGTGGCACCGACAAACCCGGTGACGCCAGGCGTGTTGCGCACGGCGCCCCACGACTCGTCGTTGAGCTCCATGCGAACGAGGATGTATCCGGGCAGGACCTTGCGGTTGACCTGCTTGCGCTGACCGTTCTTGATCTCGGTGACCTCTTCGGTGGGAACTTCCACCTGGAAGATGTAGTCACCGACGTCGAGGTTCTGAACGCGGGTCTCGAGGTTGGTCTTGACCTTGTTCTCGTAACCGGCGTACGAGTGGATGACGTACCAGTCGCCCGGGGCGCGACGCAGCGCGGCCTTGAGTTCGGCAACGGGATCCTCGACCTCGAGCTCGGCGGCGGGAGCGGCCTCGTCGGAGTTCTCGGCATCGTCGGAGATGACGTCCTCGGTCGCTGCAGTGTCGGCAGCGTCTTCAGCAACGTCTGCATCGGTGCCTTCGGCAACGTCTGCATCGGTGCCTTCGGCAACCACGACGTCTACTTCGGCTGCCGCCTCGGCAGAAACACGCTCTTCGGCCAAAGCCTCATTCGTGTCGTTCTCGGGGGTGCTCACTGGGGCACTCGCTTCCTCTCGTTACTCGGACCCGGGTCGGGTCTTGTCGCGCTCGCAGGCAAAGACGCCCGGCTGCTACGGCGATCAGCCGAACAGCCAGGTGACACCCTTGATCACAGCGATATCGACGCCGCTGATGAAAGCGACCATGAAGACCACGAACGTCAGCACGACGCTGGTGTAGGTGATCATCTGCTTGCGGTTCGGCCAGATGACCTTACGGAGTTCTGCGATGACCTCGCGGAAGAACTTGCGCAGGCGCTTGAAGATGTTGTCTTTCTTCGCCTTGGGCTTCTTGCCGGGGTTCGTTGCAGTCGGCTTGGCCGATGATGTTCGGGATGCCGTCCGGGCCGGAGTCTTCACGGTGGACGCGCTGACCGAGGCGCCGCGTGCAGCGCGCTTGCCGGTCGGCTTGTTGGAAACCCCACTGGGTGCGGAGGGGACCTCTTCGGCACCGTCCTTGTCCAGCGACAGATCGGAACGCGTAGTCGCGTCAGCTGCAGTGTCGTCGACACCGGTCGAATCGGCAGACGTTGAAGTCTCCGCATCCGAAGTGTCGGCGTCGCGCTTGGCGCGCTCCTCGCTCACGTCGTTCCTCTCAGTCGCTGGCATCCGGGGGCAGGGGCGACAGGACTTGAACCTGCAACCTGCGGTTTTGGAGACCGCTGCTCTGCCAGTTGAGCTACGCCCCTTTGGTCGACCTCGACAGGTGAACCCTGCCTGAATCAACCGTTCTGCGATCACACAACATACGCGCTACCCGAGGTGAATGTCTTGCAACATTCAGGGCAGCGCGCAGCGCTGAGGAATCCCAGAAATCTCAGTGTACTTCAAAGCCCCGGAACAAACACAATCCGCCCTGCGATCAGGCTAGACGGACCGTGGCAGTGGCACGACCGAAGATCTTCTTACCTTCGGACTTGGCCACGATTGCCAGTACTGCGGTCTTGCTTTCTTCGTCGATCGACTTCACCTTGGCGGTGAAATCGATCTCGGCAGCCTTGTCGGCCGCCACGATGACCGGGCTCGTGAACCGTACGTTGTACTCGGTCACTGCGCCCGGATCTCCCAGCCATTCGGTGACGTAACCGGCACCGATGCCCATGGAGAGCATACCGTGCGCAACCACGTCCGGCAAGCCGGCAAGTCGTGCAACCTCGTCGCTGAAGTGAATCGGGTTCGGATCTCCCGAGACACCGGCATAGTTGGCGAGGTTTCCGCGTGTCAGGGTGACGGACTTCTCGGGGAGAAGTTCGCCGACACTCACGTCGGAGAATTTACGAAGCGACATGCATCATCACGTCCTTGACTGCGTGGGCGATGTTCTCGTCCACTTCCCCACCCGTTCGAGCTACAAGCGTTGTCCACGTGGTGACAACTGCCTCGTCGTTCTGATCGGTGATGATGTTCTTGGTCACGATGATGTCGCTACCTGCGGCCTGCCTGAACGAATCCAGGAAGACATCGCAGAAGAGTCGGTCACCGACCTGCATGGGCTTGTGCAGCACCAAACGCTGATCGGTCTGAAGAATCTGACTCAAGTCGTAGCCTGTGACGATCTCTTCGAACAGACGTCGCTGAGCAATGGCACCCACGATCGCGACAAAAGTGATGGGAGCGATCAGACCGTCGTATCCGAGGCCTTTGGCTGCCGACTCGTCGTAGTGCGCGGGATGCGCGTCCTGGACGGCGCGAGCGAACTCGCGCACCTTCTCGCGTCCGACCTCGTAGAAGTCTTCGACACGATAGTGGTGACCGACCATCTGGACGGCATGAGCGGCCGGGTCCGTAGGGACCTCGGCCGCTGCCTGGTTCTCTTGCAAATCTGTCACGCGGTGAGACTCTCTTCTAGCTAGGACCCGAAGACGCAGGCCCGGAGAGGGTCTTCCGCGAAAATCGTCGTCCTGTTAAGGACTTACTACTTCGACTCGCGATGCGACTGGTGGGTTCCGCAGTTGGGGCAGAACTTCTTGAGCTCCAGGCGATCGGGGTCGTTGCGCCGATTCTTCTTGGTGATGTAGTTGCGGTGCTTGCATACCTCGCAGGCCAAGGTGATCTTGGGCCGAACGTCGGTCGAGGAGGCCACGGGATGCCTTCTTTCGGGTGTATCTGATTACGAGCAATCAGGGTGGATCATGCATATTGTGTAGCGGTGACCGGACTTGAACCGGCGACGCAACGATTATGAGTCGTTTGCTCTACCAACTGAGCTACACCGCCTCGGTGTCGAGTGTCGCGCGGAAAGCACGGCACCACAATCCAGCGAGCCCCCTAACGGAATCGAACCGTTGACCTTTTCCTTACCATGGAAACGCTCTACCGACTGAGCTAAGGGGGCGTGGCTCAGGAGCGCGTTGCCGCTCTCTTGAAGCCTCCGAAAGATTACACACGAACGAGCGCCAGCACCAAATCCGCTGGTCATCGGGGCAAAAATGGTGCCGGAGCCCATTCTTGCACCGATCGGGGCCTGTGGCGAGGGCTTTGCGGGAACCAACTTGGCCCCGCACTCCCCCGAAACCATCCCCCGGGGCCCATCCCGAGGCCCCTGCGCCCCCGACGCCCCTGAGCCGCAGCCGGCTCCTGCGTCGCCAACGCGCGCTCGACCTCGGCACAAGCACAAAAAAGTCAGCCCCGATTCTCGGAAAGAGAATCGGGGCTGACTTGGTGTGGCAGATGTAGGATTCGAACCTACGTAGGCATAAGCCGACGGATTTACAGTCCGCTCCCATTGGCCGCTCGGGCAATCTGCCGTGCTTGCACCAGGCTTCGATCCGGCGCATTCGCAAGTATATCGCGACGTGCGGCGGCCGAAAACGGCTTCCTCGGTGCGGTGAGAAGAATACAACGAACACACCCCCATTTTGCAAACCGGGTGGTAACGGGCGGTGCCGACCCGATAACGTCGAGGTGTCCACCGGTATGGAAGGTGGGCGGAACTCGATGTTCGTGAACTACCGGAAAGCGGGAGTGTGAAGTGGCTGATTCGTCCTTCGACGTGGTGAGCAAGGTTGACCGTCAAGAGGTGGACAACGCCCTACATCAGGCTGCCAAGGAGTTGACCACGCGTTTCGACTTCCGAAACACGGGAGCGTCGATCGAGTGGTCTGGTGAAGAGACGATCACGTTGAACGCCGACACCGAGGAGCGACTGCTGGCCGCCCTCGACGTGTTCAAGGAGAAGTTGATCCGTCGTGACATTTCGCTGAAGGCATTCGATGCCGGCGAGCCGGCGCAGTCCGGAAAGATCTACAAGCTGTCCGGAACCCTGGTCCAGGGCATCAGCAGCGAGAACGCGAAGAAGATCACCAAGAAGATCCGCGACGAGGGTCCCAAGGGCGTCAAGGCGCAGATCCAGGGTGAGGAACTTCGTGTGAGCAGCAAGAAGCGCGACGACCTCCAGGGGGTCATCTCCTTGCTCAAGGGTGAGGACTTCGGGATCGCCCTGCAGTTCGTGAACTACCGGTAGTAGGGGCTGCGCCCCTGTGCGCCTTTTTGGTAGTTCCGACGACCAGAAAGGCGCACAGGGGCCGAAGGCCCTACATCCCTGCCATCTTCTCCAAACGCTCGATCCGGTCCGCCATAGGCGGATGCGTCGAGAACAGCTTGCTCACCTTGTCCCCCGCCCTGAAGGGGTTGGCGATCATCAAGTGGGACTGCGCCGCGAGCTTCGGCTCGGGCGGCAACGGCGCGGCCGCGACGCCCGACTCGAGCTTGCGCAGCGCCGACGCCAACGCCAACGGGTCACCGGTGAGCTCGGCTCCCGATTGATCCGCCTGATACTCGCGAGAGCGCGAGACGGCCAGTTTGACCACGGTTGCAGCTATCGGTCCCAGGAGTGAAACGAGCAGCAGCGCGATCGGATTACTTCCCTGCCCGTTCCCTCGTCCGCCGAAGATGCTCGCGTACATCGCGAAGTTGGCCAGGCCCGAGATGACGCTGGCCATCGCGCCGGCCACGGACGAGATCAGAATGTCCCGGTTGTAGACGTGGGAGAGTTCGTGCCCGAGCACGGCCCGCAATTCGCGTTCGTTCAGGATCTGCATGATGCCGCTGGTCACGCACACCGCGGCATGACGAGGGCTACGACCGGTGGCAAACGCGTTCGGGGCGTTCGTGGGGCTGATGTACAGCCTGGGCATCGGTTGGTGCGCCGTCGTGGCGAGTTCGCGCACGATCCGGTAGATCGCCGGTGCCTCGACCTCGGTGATGGGCTGGGCGCGCATCGACCGAAGAGCCAGCTTGTCGCTGTTGAAGTACACGTAGGCATTCATGCCTACGGCAAACAGAACGGATCCCCACAGAAGGAACGGGCTGTTGAACAGCGAGCCGATGAAGACGATCAGCGCCGACATCCCCACCAACAACCCGAATGTCTTCGCACCGTTCGCGTAGCCGTGCAAACCGCTCACCTCTTGCCTCGCCGGAGCCGAAGGCTCACCCGAACTCCCCGGCGTGTGCACCGGGTCTGTTCAGTCAACGAAGGACAGGGTCATCAGGGTTCCCACCCAGAGCTCGTCCGGGTTTCCACCCGGTAGCCCCGATTCGTCGAGGTGTCAGCCGACTCGTTCGATCGTGTAGTCCACGAGACGCACCAGCGCTTCGTTGGCGGGCCCCTGGGGCAGTTCGGCCAACTGAGCCTTCGCCGCGACGGCGTACTCACCCAGCTTTGCCTTCGCCTTGGCCATGCCCGGCGAACGTTCGAGCAGTTCGAGGGCTTCTTCTACCAGGGCGTCTTCGGTAACCGGGCCCGCGAGCAGCTCCCGCAGGCGATCCGCGTCGGCTCCTTCTTCGCGGAACGCGTACAAGACGGGCAGGGTATGGACGCCCTCGCGTAGGTCGGTGCCAGGTGTCTTACCGGACTGCGCCGATACGGACGAGATGTCGATGATGTCGTCGGAGATCTGGAACGCGGTGCCGACGGCGTCACCCAGGCGCTCGAGGCGCTCGATGTGGGCTGCGTCGGCGCCGGAGAAGGTACCGCCGAATCGTCCGGAGGCAGCGATCAGCGAACCGGTCTTCTCCCACACGACCTTGAGGTAATGCTCGACCGGATCCTGCTCTTTCTTGACGCCGATCGTCTCGCGCATCTGGCCGGTGACCAGCTCGGCGAAGGTCTCGGCGATGATCCGAACTGCTTCGGGCCCGAGCGTCGACACCAGGCGCGACGCGTGTGCGAACAGGTAGTCGCCGGCCAGGATCGCCACGCTGTTTCCCCAGCGGGCGTTTGCGCTGGGTGCCCCGCGCCGCATGGACGCCTCGTCCATGACGTCGTCGTGATAGAGCGTTGCGAGGTGAACGAGTTCGGTGACGGTCGCTGCGGTGATGATCGACGGATCGTTCGGCACCGGTCCGAGTTGCGCGGTCAGGATCGTGAACAACGGACGGAAGCGCTTTCCCCCGGCGCGCGCGAGGTGCAGCGCTGCCTCGGTGAGGAAGTCTTCGCCGTCGGACAGCTCGCTGACCAACAACTCCTCGACATCGGAGAGTCCACCACGCACTACTGCGGCGAGCTGTTCGTCGCCCAGGTCGATGCCTGCAACGACGGTGCTCGATGCGGTTGCGTCGGCAGCAGTCTTTTCGGTGCTCACGATGTCAGTACCCATTCCTGTCGTCAGTGACGGCTCGGTTCCCACGGTAGTGAACCTAGCGGTTCGCGCTCGGGACGGCCTCGCCACGGTGGCGATCGCGAGCCTGGGAAGATGTGAGTGTGTCCGTAGAAGAGCAGTCCCCCGTCGTCGATTCGCTTCCGACCGAAACCGACATTGTGGTTATCGGCGCAGGTCCCGCGGGTTCTTCGGCCGCTGCATGGGCCGCCCGCAGCGGCCGAGACGTCGTGCTGGTGGACGCTGCCGTGTTCCCGCGAGACAAGACTTGTGGTGATGGACTCACTCCGCGCGCCGTAGCCGAACTGGATCTCCTCGGCCTCGGTGAGTGGGTTCGGTCACATACGACGAACAAGGGCCTGCGGTTGTCCGGCTTCGGTCAAGAACTCGAACTCGAGTGGCCAGGAACATCCTTCCCACCGATCGGCAGTGCCATCCCCCGCACCGAACTCGACGACGCCATTCGCCGGTGCGCCGTCGAATCCGGCGCGGTCATGGTCGAGGGCACCAAGGCTGTCGACGTCGAACTCGACGGTGATCGCGTAGCCGCCGTCGTGCTCGCCGGCCCTTCGGGACGCAGCACCCTTCGTTGTCGGACGCTGATCATCGCCGACGGCGTTCGCTCGACGCTCGGCAAGAAGCTGGGTCGTCAGTGGCACCGGGACACCGCGTACGGCGTCGCGGCACGCGCGTATGTCGCGACGCCGCGCAGCGCCGATCCGTGGATCACCTCGCATCTGGAACTGCGGGACGCGGAGGGCACGTTGCAGGCGGGGTACGGCTGGATCTTCCCGCTCGGCACCGGCGAGGTGAACATCGGCGTCGGGACACTGGCGACGTCCAAGCGTCCGGCGCCGGGCGCCCTGCGTCCCCTGCTCGACTTGTACACCGATCAGCGCCGAACCGAGTGGCAGTGGAGCAGCGAAATACATTCCGTAGCTTCGGCTTTGCTGCCAATGGGCGGCGCCGTCTCCAACATCGCCGGACGCAACTGGGCCGTGATCGGCGACGCCGCAGCGTGCGTGAACCCGCTCAACGGTGAGGGCATCGACTACGGCCTCGAAGGCGGACGTTTGGTGGTCGAACAGCTCGGCGCCGACGACCTGACGCAGCTGTGGCCGACCGTACTTCGGGAGCATTACGGTCAGGCGTTCTCGGTCGCGCGCCGGCTCGCAGGCCTGCTGACTGTTCCGCAGTTCCTGCCCGCGTCAGGTCCGATTGCGATGCGTTCACGAGCACTGATGACGGTTGCCGTCCGGGTTATGGGAAACCTCGTCACCGATGCCGACGCCGATCTGACGGCGAAGGCCTGGCGCGCGTCAGGAGCCGCGTCGAGAAAGATCGACTCGCGACCGCTGTTCGGTTGAGCAATTGCTGTGCGGGTCAGGCAGTGGCGTAATGCAGCGCCACGATGCCGCCGGTGAGGTTGCGCCACTTGACGTTCTTCCACCCGGCAGCCTCGATCTTGCGGGCCAACTCTTCCTGGGTCGGCCAGGCGCGGATCGATTCGGCGAGGTAGACGTAGGCGTCGGGGTTGCTGCTGACGGTGCGTGCGACCTGCGGGAGCGCCTTCATGAGGTACTCCATGTAGACCGTGCGGAACGGCCCGAAGACTGGCGTCGAGAACTCGCTGACGACGAGGCGTCCGCCAGGCTTGGTTACCCGGGCGATCTCGCGCAGTCCGGCTTCGAAGTCGGAGACGTTGCGCAGGCCGAAGGAAATCGTCGCGGCATCGAACACGTTGTCGGCATAGGGCAGGTACATCGCGTCACCTGCGACCATCGGAACTTTGCGTGAGATTCCGGCCTTGAGCATTCCCTTGGAGAAGTCGGTGGCGACGCACCAGGCACCGGAGCGCCCCAGTTCGACGGTCGAGACTCCGGTTCCGGCGGCGAGGTCGAGTACCTTCTCGCCCGGCTTGAGGTCGAGGGCTTCGCGGGTGGCCTTGCGCCACCCCTTGTCCTGGCCGAAGGACAGCACGGTGTTGGTGAGGTCGTATCGCTCCGCGACGTCGTCGAACATCGACGCGACTTCGTGCGGTTGCTTCTCGAGAGTTGCTCGGGTTCCGTGTGTAGTGGCCACACCCGAAACGCTACCAACCCTCGGGCAGCGAGGGCGTTCAGGCTGCTCTGGCACCCGTTCGCCGCCCGAGGCCCTGCACGTCCTCGTAGTGACGGAGCAACTCTTCGCAGATTGCCGGCCAGGTCCGGTGCAGCACCGAGCGCCTCGCCGCGGAGCCGAACTGCACTCGCAGATCACGCTGGCGAAGTGCGTCGACGGCGCTTGGCAGGAGTTCGGTGAACCTGTCCGTCGGCAGGAGGTAGCCGTTGCGGCAATGCGAGATCAGATCACGGGGGCCACCGGCGTCCGGTCCGACGACGGGCACACCGCTCGCGAGGGCTTCCTGAACCGCCTGGCAGAAGGTCTCGTGCTCGCCGGGGTGAACGAACACGTCCAGGCTGGCGTACGCGTCAGCAAGCGCGGTACCGCCGAGTTGTCCGGTGAAGATCGCGTCCGGCATCAGTCGTTGTAGGTTCCCGCGATCCGGGCCGTCTCCGACGATCACGATCTGCACGCTGGGGTCGGCCGCCAGCACGGCCAGTCGCTCGATGTGCTTTTCGGGCGCGAGGCGACCGACGAAACCGACCACCAACCGGTCGCTGTCGCCGATCCAGGACTGCCGCAACGCCGAGCTACGACGCGAAGGCGCGAATCGTTGTGCGTCGACTCCGCGGGCCCATCGGTGCACGCGCGGAATGCCGTGCTCTTCGAGGGCGTCGACTGCCGACGTGGAGGGCGCAAGGGTCCTGTTGCAGCTCTTGTGGATTCGACGGGTCCACGCCCACGCGGCGCGACTGGTGACGCCGAGACCGTAGCTTTCGGCAAATCCGGCGACGTCGGTCTGGTAGACCGCGACGGTCGGGATCCCGAGCCGCTTGGCGACGGCCACTCCCCCGGCGCCGAGCAGGAACGGTGACGCCAGATGCACGACGTCGGGCGAGAAGGTCCGCACGGCCGTGGTCAATCGTGGTTGCGGCAGGCCGACGGGAAGTGAACTGACTTTGGGCACCATGACGGCGGGCACCCGAACCACCTGAACACCTTCGTGTTCGGTGGCGGCAGAGGTATCGGATCCGACAGTGTCCGGCGCAATGACCATGGCGTCGTGGCCAGTGCGATCGAGGTGTTCGAGCACGCGTAGTACCGAGTTGGTGACGCCGTTCATGTTGGGCAGGAATGACTCCGCAACGATGGCTACTCTCACACCGAGAACGGTGACAGGGCCAGGAAAAGTCCACGTCATGTTCGTGTGAAGTTCGGGCGAAGCGCGAACTAACTCGAGGCGACCGGCGCCGATCGCGGAGCCCCCGCTTCCCGCTTGCGCAGATACCAGATCGACGGTCCAGCCAGAAGCCACGTCACGACGATCACGGATCCGGCCGGGATCAGCGCCACGGTCGCATTGCGTCCGGCTACCCTGACCAGGTCGGGCTCCGTCTTGTAGTACTCCACCTCGATGCGTTGTCCCACAGTCAGATTGGTGGGGTAGAGCACGCCGAGTTCAGGGTTGTGATTTGCGCCGTCCGGTGTCACGAAGCTGATCGCCGACCGAAGCGAGCCCGCCGAGAGCACCTCGGCGGTTGCGGTCCCCATGTTCGATTCGATGGTCCGATCGTTGCGCCAGGCACCGAGAACGAGGATGACCGCGAGCACCGAAATGCCGACGGCAACCACCAGCACGCCGATGCGGAGCCGACGCAGAACTGTTTGTGTCACAGCTGTGCCCGCACAGAAGCGTGGAGTTCGCGCAGCCCACTGCGATCTGTCGCGACCTCGAGAACACGGATCCCGTTGGCAGGTTGCGCCAGCGTCGTGGCCAGGGCGTCGACGGTGACGGCTCCGTGTGGCACGCGGTACGCCGCACAGAGCGCAGCGAGGTCCATGCCGTGCGGTGTTCCGAACACTCGCTCGAAGACTCCGGCGTACTGCGGGTCGCCTTGTTCGAGGAGCTCGAAGATGCCGCCGCCGTCGTCGTTGGCGACGACGATGGTGAGGTCGCTCGGCCTCGGCTCACCGGTCCCGATCAGCAGTCCGGAAGCGTCGTGCAGGAATGTCAGGTCGCCCATGAGAGCGACGGTCCGGCCACCCTCGTACGCCAGTGCGGCACCGACCGCCGCCGAGACGGTGCCGTCGATACCTGCGACGCCGCGGTTGGACAGCACCCGCACGGCGGGCTTGGGGTAGCTCACGAGGGCCGCGTCGCGAACGGGGTTGGAGGCGCCGAGCAGAAGCTGGTCACCGTCCACCAACGCATCCATCACGGCCGCTGCGACGTGCAGGCCGGTGGCCTTGGGGTGGGCGTCGAGTTGCTTACGCACGGCAGTTTCGGCGTGTTCGGTCAGCGCGGCGCACCGAGCGATCCACGCGGGATCTGGCGTTCCGGTGATCACTGCCCTGGTACCGGTGGCGAGTACGTTGCCGGACACGTCAGGCCAGCGCGGCCCGGTTGTCAGCGCGTAGACGTCGACGCTCGGGTCGGCCAACACCTTCGAGACCTGGCGATGCAGCGTCGGGCGGCCGGTGATGATGGCCTGCTTGGGCTTGAGTTGCGAGAGAGCGAGTGGATGCAGCGCGATCCCGTGCATCGGAGCCGTCGGCTCGGCCACCGTCGGCAAGCCGGCCAGCTCGGGTCGAAGTGCACTGCCGTGTCCGGAGATGACCACCGTGTCCGCGGTGAGGTCCAGATCGACCGGAACGTCGAGCGTCGCGTTCTGCGTGGTGGTCCAGGCCGCACCGCCGGGACGGCCCTCCGGAACCGGTCCCTGGACGTGCACGTCCGGCACCAGCGGCTCACGGAGCGGGATGTCGAAATGCACGGGGCCCGCGTTTCCGGATCGGGTTCCGCGGGCAGCGGCGAGGACACGGCAGACCGCGGAGCGCCACTGGCTGTTCTGCGTCGAATCGTCTTCGGCCAGGCCCAGGCTGATGGTTGCGCGAACCTGACTGCCGAAGAGCCCAAGCTGCTCGACGGTCTGGTTGGCGCCGGTGCCGAGCATCTCGTACGGCCGGTTCGCGCTCAGGACGACGAGCGGCACTCGCGCATAGTTGGCCTCGAGGACAGCGGGTCCGAGGTTGGCGACGGCGGTCCCGGAGGTCATCACAATGGGGACCGGTCGTTTCCCTGCGATTGCCAGTCCGAGTGCCAGAAAGCCTGCGGTCCGCTCGTCGATCCGCATGTGCAGACGCAACCGGCCGTCGAGGTCGGCAGCCTGTAGGGCAAATGCGAGGGGCGCGTTGCGAGAGCCTGGACACAGCACGACTTCACGCACGCCACCACGAACCAGTTCGTCGACGACGGCTGTGGCTTGTGCAGTGGACGGATTCACGCCTTCAAGAGTGTCAGATGTTCAGGCCCAAGCATGCCCAGGGGCGGGGACAGCGGCATTATGTGGGGGTGCGCACACTCTTCGATCCAGCCGAGCTCGAACCCCGCCGGTTCTACCAGTTACTCACCGCTTCGGTGGTCCCCCGGCCGATTGCGTGGGTGTCCACGGTGTCGGCCGACGGCGTAGGCAATCTGGCTCCGTACAGCTTCTTCACCGTGGCCAGTTCGGCGCCGCCGATCGTGCAGTTCACGTCGGTCGGGCGCAAGGACAGTCTGCGCAACATCGAAGTGACCGGCGAATTCGTCGTCAATCTCGCGACGGCTCCTCTCGCGGACGTCGTGAACGCCAGTTCGGCTTTCTACGACGCCGATGCCGACGAATTTCTCGAGCTCGGTATCGCGAGTGAGCCTAGTGAGCGGGTTCGCCCCGTCCGGGTCGCCGACTCCCCGATCGCCATCGAATGCACGCTCCACCAGGTCATCGAGGTCGGCAATTCGTTTGTCGTGATGGGAAATGTGGTCGCGGTCGCTGTTCGTCCCGAAGCCGTGGCCGACGACGGCCTACCGGACTTCGCGGCTATCGCGCCGATGAGTCGATTGGGCCGAGCACAGTGGGGCCTTCCGCCCGAAGTCGTCGAAAAGGACAGACCCACCACTCCACAGCGACACTAAATCAGGTTAGGGTTACCTGATTAGGTACGAGTAACAGATAATCAGGGAGCAACCAGTCATGGCCAAGCGCGCCAAGTTCGTGAAACCGGCCTCACGCAGCATCGTGTCGGCGCAGGTCGTGGCGAACAAGCGAATCAGCCCCAGTTTCATCCGAGTGACCATTGCGGGCGAGGAACTGTCCACCATCGCACCGATGGGTGCCGATCAGTGGTTCCGCATGTTCATCCCGCAACTCGGTCAGAGTGAACTCCGGTTGCCGAGCGCGGCAAGCAATCTCTGGTACGCGCAGTATCTGTTGATGTCCAAGGACACGCGACCTGTCGTGCGCAACTACACGATTCGCGCCTACCGCGCGGCCGGATCAGGCCTCTTCGGCGAGACCACGGAAATCGACATCGACTTCGCCTACCACGGGGACATCGGCCCGGCATCCGCGTGGGCGGACGCCGCGTCGGCCGGCGACAAGGTCGCCCTCCTGGACGAGGGGTGCATCTACAACCCCACTCCCGAGGCCACGTGGCAACTGCTCGTCGGCGACGAGAGTGCGCTTCCCGCGATCATCGGCATTCTGGAAACCGCGCCCGCAGATCTGCGTGCCGAGGTCTTCGTCGAGATTCCGAACATCGAAGACAAGCAAGACATTCCGGAGCTGGTGAACGTCAATGTTCATTGGCTGGTTCGCGAGGAAGAACACACGACACCGGGTGTTCTGACCCTCGAGACCGTCCGCGATGCCAAACTGCCAGAGGGGCCGTCGTACACGTTTGTCGCCGGCGAACAGGCGCTTACCACCGGGCTGCGTCGGCATCTCGTGAACGACCGGAAGTTCGCCAAAACCGACATCACCTTCACCGGCTTCTGGCGCCACGGCCATTCGGCTCACTGACGGACACATCAAAAGCAACGAGCGGCCCGGGAGATTCTCCCGGGCCGCTCGTTGTTTTATGTTCGCTTAGGCAGCGTGCTTCTGGATCAGCTCGCCCAGACGGGGCAGAGCTGCAGTCACATGCTTCTTGGCCGAACCGCGCAGCTTCGAGTACATCGACTTGACGACGGCCTTGTCGCTGCCGTCGATACGCTCGTCCGTCACCTCGAGGAGGGAATCGGCAACCGCGTCACCGCGGGCGCTGATGAAATCGGCGAAGCTACCTTCGCCGGAAGCCGAGAAGTCCTGCCAGTACGGCTCGAGCTTTGACACGAAAGCCGGCAGAAGCGCGGTGACGGCGTCCGGCACGATGGACGGGCTCACCTTCTTGACCGCGCCGTAGCCACCCTTGAGAGCCAGCCCTGAGGCCCCCGACTTATCCGAAACCTCTGCGTCGATCAAGGTCTGCACGTCCGCGACGACCGCGGGAACCCGTGATTCCTCGAGCAGGGTTTCGTTCAGAGCTGCAACCACTTTCGATCCCTTCATTCTTCACTGATGTTCATCAGGTCGCGCCCGAGACTATACGAAATTCGGCTGGTCCCTACTGCCGAGTATCCGATGGCAGCGCCGAGCCCGCTTCAGCCACCAGTCGCGTCGGTCCGCGGATGCGGCCAGCGTCTCGAGCAGAACCGGATCAGGCTCGACGGCACCCACCGACAAAGCACCGTCGACAGCTGCCCCGGTAACCGCGACATCCCGGACGAACAGGCCGCCGGTGCCGAGGCCGCAGGCAAACGGAAGCGAAGGCAAGGCTGCCGCGGCCGCCAGCCCCGCTGACATCCCCACAGCCGTGTCCAGCGCACTCGAGACCACCACCGGCACCCCGTAGTCCGCCAGCTGCGCCGACAGCGCCACCACAGCACGCATTCCGCCCAGCGGCGGCACCTTCACGACGGCTACGTCCGCTCCCCCGGCTCGTACGACGCGCAGGGGATCCTCGGCACGGCGAATGCTCTCGTCGGCAGCGATCCGCACACCGGTCCCCGCCGCGCGGACCCTGACCAGCTCCTCGACGCTTGCACACGGCTGCTCGGCGTATTCGAGTTCACCGTCTTCGGTGATCGCACGCAAAGCCGTGATCGCCTCGTCCACACCCCAACCGCCGTTGGCGTCGACGCGTACGTTCGGGATGTGCCGACGCACCTCGTTCACCCGCGCGACGTCCTGCGCCAGAGACTGCCCCTTCTCGGCGACCTTGACCTTGGCGGTCCGGGCCCCGGGGAAGCGCTCCAGCAATTCCGGAACGGCAAACGCGTCGATCGCCGGCACTGTCGCGTTGACGGGAACTGCATCACGAAGCGCCGGCGGCGGACCCAGCCACGCCGCTTCGATACCCGCGAGCAGCCACTGCGACGCCTCTTCGTCGTCGTACTCGACGAACGGGGCGAATTCTCCCCACCCGGCCGGGCCACGAACGAGCAAGGCCTCACGAGTCGTGATGCCGCGAAAGCGAACTCGCATCGGCAGCGCGAGCACCGCGGCGTCCGCGATCAGATCGTCGAACGAGGGGAACATGTCAGGGCTGTCCTGGAAGCAGTTCGATCATGAGCGCCTCACCGTCGGCGAGGAGCTTGCCGTCGAGGTCCGTCAGGCGCGCGCTGACAAAAGTCTTGCGACCCTCGACCCGATCCACCTTCCCCTCGATCACCAGTTGTGTGTTGAGCGGAGTGATGGCGCGGTAGTTGATGTGGAGGTAGCCGGTGCGGGAGATCGGACGGCCACCCGCGTGGACCGTCATCCCGAAGACGTCGTCGAAAAGCAGGGGCAGGACACCTCCGTGAGCGGCGCCGTTGCCGCCCAGGTGGTAGCGGCGGAAGACACCGGTACTGCGGACTCCTTCGGTGTCGAACTTCTCGACCATCCACGGGAGCATGAGGAGGCTGCCGCGACCGGGCAGTTGAATGTTGGAACCCGCGGGCGACTTGCCTTCCGGGACCTCGTACGGCGTCAACCGATCGGCAAGTTCCTCGGCCTGCGTAGCGATGTCTGCGAGTACGTCGTCGGGCACGTTGGTCGAGACCGCAAGGTCCTGCAACCTGCGCATCGCTTCGACGAAACGGCCGAAGTCCGGACCTGCGGGAGTGTGCCGGAACCGCGGAAATCCGCCCCGGTTCTCACCGTCTGTGACGATCTCCGTGCCATCTGCGGTTTGTTCGCTCATGACCTGCACGTTAGCGCGCCCGGGAACGTGTTCTACCTCAGGTATCCGTTAGACGCGCGACGCTTGCCTCTATCGTGACTCAGGTGACCTTCAACCCGCAGCTCTGGCGCCCCGTCCCCGGATTCGAGAACCTCACCGACATCACCTACCACCGGCATGTCAGCCAAGGCACCGTTCGCGTCGCCTTCGACCGACCGGAAGTGCGTAATGCGTTCCGCCCGCACACCGTCGACGAGTTGTACCGCGCGCTCGATCACGCCCGGATGACCTCGGACGTGGGCGCGGTGCTCCTCACCGGCAACGGACCGAGCGAGAAGGACGGCGGTTGGGCGTTCTGCTCCGGCGGAGACCAGCGCATCCGTGGTCGCAGCGGCTACCAGTACGCCGAAGGAGAAACGGCGGACACCGTCGACAAGGCACGCGCAGGGCGCCTGCACATCCTCGAGGTCCAGCGCCTGATCCGCTTCATGCCGAAGGTCGTGATCTGCCTGGTCAACGGCTGGGCTGCGGGCGGCGGCCACAGCCTGCACGTGGTGTGCGACCTGACCCTCGCCAGCCGCGAGCACGCACGGTTCAAGCAGACCGACGCCGACGTCGGAAGCTTCGACGGCGGCTACGGCAGCGCCTACCTGGCAAAGATGGTGGGCCAGAAGTTCGCCCGCGAGATCTTCTTCCTGGGTGAGACGTACACCGCCGAGGAAATGCATCAGATGGGCGCCGTCAACAAGGTTGTCGACCACGCCGAACTCGAAAACGTCGCGATCGACTGGGCCGGCAAGATCAACGGCAAGTCGCCGCAGGCGCAGCGAATGCTCAAGTACGCGTTCAACCTGCAGGACGACGGGTTGGTCGGTCAACAGTTGTTCGCCGGTGAGGCAACCCGTTTGGCATACATGACCGACGAGGCCGTCGAGGGTCGCGACTCGTTCCTCGAAAAGCGTGATCCCGACTGGTCACCATATCCCTGGTATTTCTGAGACAGTAGTGAAGAGAGGGGAGGTCGGACGTGGAGATTCTGAGCAGTCGGACGATTTTGCGCCCGAGCGAGTACGAACGAACGCTGAGCTTCTACCGGGACACCCTCGGCCTGGCGATCGCTCGTGAATATCCAGGCGGCACAGTCTTCTTCGCCGGCCAAGGGCTGATCGAAGTCGCTGCGCACGGCGGCACCGGCGAGGGTGGCTTTCGCGGCGCGATCTGGCTGCAGGTCCGTGACCTCACTGCCGCTCAGACCGAACTGGTTCTCTCCGGGGTCAAGATCGCCCGCGAGGCCAGACAAGAACCGTGGGGACTGCACGAGATGTGGATTGCCGACCCGGACGGGACGCCGATCGTGATGGTGCAGATCCCGGAGGACCATCCCATCCGACGCGATTCCCGACCGCCGTCCGTGTAGTCGAGACACAGCTGTAGCCGAGCAGAGACAGATGCCCGCCACGAACTTCCGTGGCGGGCATCTGTCGGTTCTTCGCAGAGATCAGTTGCGCGTGCTCAGCGCCTGCGAGATCTGATCGCTCTGGGCCTGACCCTCGAGTAGTTGACGAACCAGCCACAGCCGCAATACCTTTGCCACCGATGCGGCCAGGAAGAGCGCAGCACCGACCACTGTCAGGGCGAGGAAAACCACGGTGAGGATCTGGTACGACACCAGATCCCGCAGGTCCGAAAGCGTCAGCGAAGAGATGTAGACGACGAAGGCGCCGACCACTCCGACGACCATGAGCACCAGGCCCGCGATGCGCGTCGCCGCGTCGCCGCCTGCCTGCTTCTTGTCCAGCTTCAACTCTGCGATGTTCTTCTTGAATTCCTCACGGCGATCTTCGGCGAGAGTAGTCATCGTCATCCTCCTAGATAACTGGTAGAAAGTTCGTTTTCGATGTCGTGTGGATCGCCGGTCTTGACGACGCGTCCCTGCAACATCAGTGCGGCCGAGGTCGCGATGGGCAGCACCGCTCGTGCGAACTGCTCAGCGACGAGAATGGAAATGCCTTCGGCTGCAAGCGAGCCGACGACGTCGTACATCTGCGAGACGATTCGAGGTGCGAGGCCCATCGACAGCTCGTCGAGCAGGAGCACCGTCGGGTGAGTGCCGAGTGCCCGTGACAGCGCCAGCATCTGCTGCTCGCCGCCGGACATCGATCCGGCCAACTGTCCGCGCCGCTCCCCCAGGATCGGGAACCTGCCGTACGCAACCTCTTCGAGTTCGGCCAACCCGACGCCCGTTCCGGTGGCGATCCACAGATTTTCGCGCACGGTCAGGTTGGCGAAGATCCCGCGCCCCTCGGGGATGGAGCAGACCCCCAGCCGAGCCAACTCCGAAGGCTCGACGCCGTTGACGACCTGGCCCGCGAGCCGGAACTCGCCGCGGGTGACCGGCAGGACACCCGAGCAGATCTTGAGCGTCGACGTCTTGCCACCGCCGTTGGGTCCGAGCAGCGCCACCACGGCGCCCGGTTCGAGAACCAGATCCACCCCGTGCAGAACCTCGATGGATCCGTAACCGGCACGGACACCGGACAGTTCGAGCAACGGTTCGGTGCGGTCGGGGCTGCGTATGCCCTCGTCGATTTTCGCCTCGCCAATTTTCGCTGAAGTCATACCGCCTCCTCCTCGGTCCCGATGTAGGCTGCGATCACTTCCGGATCCGTCCGGATCTTCTCCGGATCGCCCGAGGCGAGGACTGCGCCGTAGTCGAGCACGTGAATGGTCGAGCACACCTTCATCACCAGCGGAATGTCGTGCTCCACCAGACAGATTCCGAGTCCCCCCGCTGCCAGTTCGGTGAGCATCTCGGCAAAGACCTCGGTTTCCTGCTCGGTCTGGCCCGACGCCGGTTCGTCGAGCAGCAGCACTCGCGGGTCGGTCATGAGGGCTCGCGCAACTTCGACGACGCGGGCGCGTCCGGTGGGGATGTCCGCGACGTCCTTGTCCGCAACATCCGTCAGCCCGGTCAGCTCCAGCAGACGATCCGTCTCGCTGTCCACGTCGATCTTGTTGCGGCCGTTCGCCTTGTGGATGTCTCCCGCGACGCGCAGGTTGTCACGCACCGACAGTGAGACGAACAGTTCGAGCCGCTGGAAGGTACGTGCCAGCCCGCGACCTGCCCGCTTGTGCGGCGGCAGCTTCGTCACGTCGACGCCGCCGAGGAACACCTGACCGGAGGTGGGTTTCTGCAGCCCGGTGATGGTGTTGAAGAGCGTCGTCTTACCGGCGCCGTTCGGGCCGATCAACCCGGTCACCGTTCCCGGAGCCACCGTCAGTGAAACGTCCTTGACGGCCACGTGCCCGCCGAAACGAACGCTCACACCGCGTGTTTCGAGCAGAGGTGTCTCAGACATGAGCGGTCAACTCCTTCGGTGAGCCGCCCTGGTACTGAGGAATGCCCAGTTCGCGGTCGATCTCGTCACGGATCTCGGGGCTGTACGGAACGTCGATCCCGACGTCCTCGGGAACGATTGTCGACTTGGCAGCCAGTTCTTCCGGGGTGAGAACCGCACGGGGCATGACCATCTCACCGATCACCGGCAGCATGAACACCACCGCGATCGTGATGGACGCGAACCACCAGTTGCCGAGCACCCCGGTCAGAGCAAGGACGTAGGTCAGCAGAACGACTGCGGCGCCGCCGATCAGAACCGGCCTGGCATCGGTGAGCCGACGGTATCCCTCGATCACGCTGTGCACGGTGCCACTGGGGTTCGCGCCGACCCCGATGCCGATCAGTGCCGGGCTGACGGCCGCGATGTTGCCGAAGAGCAGCCACATTCCCTCCAACTCCGGTTGCGCCGAAGCCAGATTGGTGAACGAGACCATGATGACGGCAAAACCGATTCCGGCCATCAGTCCACCGAACAGGGCACCGGTGACGTATCCGATACCCGCGACGACGGTCAGCATGAGCAGCGAGAGGCTGACCATGATGGCAAAGCTCTCGCCCGAAACGGAGCCCATGGCGCTCGACATCAGAATGCCGCCGAGACCGGCGATCCCCGAGGAGATCATGAAGACACTCAGCTTGAGCCGAACCAGGCTCTGCCCGAGCATGGCCGAACCGGCCGGGCTGTCCTTCATCGCAGCGAGTCGGCGCCCGTAGCCGCTGTTACGCAACGCGATGACGCCGACACCGAGCACCGAGAACAGCGCGGTCACGGTCATCAGGAACACCGTCTCGTTGCTCAGATCGAGCGGGCCGATCTTCAGCGGCGGGAGGGCGATGTTGCCGTCCTTGAACAGCGAATACTTCATGCCGAACATCTCGTGCTCGGTGGTGTCACGAAGGACCATGTTGGAGAGGAACACTCCGAAGGCCATGGTCGCAAGCGCCAGATACAGTCCTCGCAGCCGCAGCGCCGGCAGGGCAACCAGGCCGCCGATGACTGCGGTGACCAGGACTCCGACGACGATGCCCCACAGGTTGAGGTGCGCGGCCAACCCGGAACCGGAGATCCCGAAATGGAAGGCCACGATGGTGGCGATAGCACCGAAAGATACCGGCGCCAAGTTCAATTCACCCGCATAACCGGTGAGGAGGGTGAGCGAGAGCGCGATGATCGCGAACGTCATTCCGATGGTCAGTGTGGTGACCGCGGAGGTCACCATCAGCAGACGGATCAGGTACACGATGACGATCAGCGCCACGCCCCAGACGACGGCCTTGCGCACGCTCGGCACGTGGTAACGCTCGCGAGTCCGAGTGACCGCGCCACGCAACCGGTCCTGTGGGAGCACGATCAACACCACGAACAGCGCGATCATCGGCAGGGAGACACGGAAATTCGACGTCCAGCTCCAACTCGTCGGAAAGTACGCCAATACGTACGTACCGGCAAGCCCGAGAACCACGGCGCCGACAAACGTGCGCGGAATGCTGCGCAACCGGCCGAACATGGCCGCGGCAAACGCGTCGATCACCAAGAGCGTCAACATGTTCGCCTCGAGTGTGCCGCCGCTGATCGGGGTGATCAGGATGCCGGCCAGGACTGCGAGCGTCGAACCCATCGCCCAGGACAGTGCCGCGAGACGCTCCGGATTGTGGCCGTTGAGGCGCAGTAGTTCCGGATCGTCGACGACGCCGCGCATCGCGACGCCGGCGCGGGTGCGCGTAAACAGGAGCCGCAGGCCGACGGCGATAGCGATCGCAACGAGGATGCAGATCAACTCGTGGTAGCGGATGCTTGCGCCGAACACCGTGATCTTGGACTGGTCGCCGAAAAACATCTGCATCGTCCGAGCAGTTTCGGGGTGCCAGAACCAATGCGAGATCGAGAGCATACCGAGCAGGATCGAGACCGTCACAACGATTTTCGTGACCTCCGCCGTATCGCGCAGACCCTTCATGATCAAGACGTAGAGGCCGAGGCCCATCAGTGGCCCGACCAGGACGAGTGAAATCAGCAAGGCAACGGCGGTGGGAAGTTCCCAGCCGTAGCGCAACTGCCAGTAGATGAACGCACCGAGCATTGCCTGAGCACCGTGCGCGAAATTGAAAATGCCTGACGTGTTGTACGTAAGCACCAGCCCGGAGGCGGCGATCGCATACACCGATCCCAGGACCAAACCCAAGATCGTGAAAGTGACAAAAGTGTTCATAGCTGAACCCTCGTTAGGGACTCGGGCGGTGGTTGGCGCTCACCGCCCGAGTCAGGAGAATCAGGACTGCGGCTTGATGACGTTCGCGTTCTGGTACTTCGTCGACACGCGGTCGGCGCCGAGTTCGGTTCCCCACGTGCTCTTGTCGGTCGCGACGAGGTACTTGGGGTCACACTTGAATTCGCCCGCGGTGGACGGGAATGCCTGCGAGTAGGTATTGCCCTTCAGCGAGGTCATGAGTCCGCAAGTGGCCGGCATGTTCTTGCCGGGATCGGTGGCGGCGTGCAATCCGCCGCCGTCCCACTCGTGAATGTTCGAGAGTTCGTCGACCATGCACTGGCGCGTCAGATCGCTGCCGCACTCGTCCGCGGCGGCCGCCCACAGCAGGAACGACGACGCCGCCTGCATCCCGAGGAGCGCCGTCTTTCCGCCCTGCTCGGAGACCAGATCCACGTACTTCTTCACTGCGGGCACCTTGTCCGCGTTCTCGAGCATCTGGAAGGTCATGCCCGCGTTGAGGTTGTCGAGCAGGCCGGTGTCCTTGTTCCAATCGGAGACGGTCGCGCCGTACCAGGTGGCTTCGCCGAAGAAGATGGGCTCGATCCCGACCTGGTCGAGAGCCTTCACGAAGTTCAGCTCCGACGGGCTCGCCGATCGTGACGTCCAGATACCCTTCGCGCCACACTCCTTGTACTTCTCGGCAAACGGCACGTAGCTCGATTCGCCCTCGTAGTTGAGGGTGACGCCACAATCCTTGAGCTTGAAACCCGCAGCCTCGGCGATCGAGCGAATCTTCGTGGTAGAGCTGATGATCGTGGGCATCGTACTGTTGACGACGTCGAAGTCGTTCACCAGGTCGGGGTGCATCTCGGCCATCTGGAACCACTGCGAGCCGTTCGCGTAATCGACCGGGAACGGGACACCCTGGAACGTCATCGGTCCGTTGGCTGCGTCGGGCGAGACGGTGAAGCCTGGCACGGACACCAGATTGCACGCGACACGCGTCTGCTCGGCGGTCTGATCCATCGCGAAGCCGTAGCCGACCATCATGAACTGGCTTGCGCACGCTTCCTGCATGACCGAGTTGGCCTGCGTCATCGCGGCGTCGTAGTCGGTTCCGACGACCTTGCGGCCGTTGATGCCGCCCTGATCGTTGCACCACGAGATGAGCGCGTTCACCGCGTCGCTCATTTCCTTGTTCAGCCCCGGCGACTTCACGTACCCGCGGTCGTCGCCGAATCCGATCTTGATCTCGGTGTCGCTGACGCCCTGATCGGTTGCGCCGGTGGCGTCTCCTTCGCCACACGGCGAATCGAGGGTGCCGAACTTCGCATCGGAGGTGCTCGACGCGAGGTCGGCGCTGACGCCGGATCCGCCGACAGCGACGGCGTAGGGATCGTCACCACGATTCGATGCGCAGGCTGACGCCAGAACGGCGGTCGCGGCGAGTGCCACGATCAGCTTCGTGGACTTGTTGGGCTTCACGGTCGGAGCTCTCCTTCTCACTGACAGACACCGAGAAACAGGGGTGAAACCCCTGTTCCGGTGCGCTCGGTGCCCGTAGGTAATCAGCGTTTAAAACGGTCCGAATGTGCCTTCCCGGTGAGTGAGACCAAAAAGTGAGGTCCCACACAGGGTTCCAATTTCGTGGCGCTGAACACATCACGAACGGCAGCGCCGCAGCCCACGCGCGGGGACGTACTCCACGGAGCCCCTGTTCGCATCCCGTTCGCTGTACTTTTACGCGTTCGATACGCACAATTCACGTTGTGACCGCAGAGCTCGTAATCCTCCTGGTGGTAGTTGTCACCGCCCTCGCGTTCGATTTCACGAATGGTTTTCACGACACCGGTAACGCAATGGCCACCTCCATCGCGACCGGTGCACTCAAGCCCAAAGTTGCGGTCACACTTTCCGCGATCCTGAACCTGGTCGGTGCGTTCCTGTCCGTCGAGGTCGCCGCGACGGTGGCCAAAGGTGTCGTCAACCTCGGCGCGGTCAGCGGGCAGGATCTGCTGCTGATCGTGTTCGCCGGTCTTGTCGGCGGAATCATCTGGAACCTGGCGACCTGGCTTCTCGGATTGCCGTCGAGCTCCTCGCACGCACTGTTCGGCGGATTGATCGGCGCCGCAATCGCCTCCATCGGTATGGGCGGAGTCGAGTGGGGTGGAGTTCTGACCAAGGTCGTCGTCCCCGCAATTCTCGCGCCGGTCGTCGCGGCTCTGGTCGCCGGCGTCGGCACCAAGCTCGTGTACCGCATCACCGCATCCGTCAAGGAAGACGAGCGCGAGCGCGGTTTCCGTTTCGGACAGATCGGCACCGCCTCACTGATCTCACTTGCACACGGCACCAATGACGCCCAGAAGACGATGGGCGTCATCTTTTTGGCCCTGGTCGCTCACGGCACCATCACCGCCGAAACCGAGATGCCGTTCTGGGTGAAGTTCACCTGTGCCGTCGCGATCGCTCTCGGCACATACCTCGGCGGTTGGCGCATCATCCGCACGCTGGGCAAGGGCCTTGTCGAGATCGCCGCGCCGCAGGGTCTGGCAGCCGAAGCCTCGTCCGCCGCCATCATTCTCACGTCGAGCCACCTCGGACTCCCCCTCTCGACCACCCACGTCGCCACCGGATCGATCCTCGGTACCGGCATCGGCCGCAAGGGCGCCGAGGTCCGCTGGGGCGTCGCGGGCCGGATGGCCGCCGCCTGGTTGATCACCTTGCCGTCGGCCGCCGTCGTCGGCGCTATCTGCTGGGCACTCGCGCATCTGGTCGGCGGACTTGCCGGGGTGCTCGTCGTCTTCGCCGCTCTCATCGCGTTCGCGATCTTCATGTACCTGCGTTCGCGTAAGGAACCCGTAGACGCGGCCAACGTGACCGCCGAATGGGACGAGAATCCGGATGTGACGGCTCGAGAGATTCCGGTCGCCGATCCCACTCCGTCCACCGAACCCACTCGCAACTCCTGAAAGGGGCGCAAGAGAATGCATCTACTCACCGATACCCTCGATTCGCTCTGGCAGGTAGTGGCAGTCGGACTGCTCTTCGGAGCCGGACTGCCGGCGATCTTCGCCTTCGGTCTCAAGTCGCTGAGCCTGCCGAACGCCGACGGCACCGAAGGACCGTCCACCCTGGGTAAAATGGGTGCGTACCTCTGTTTTGTGGTCGTGCTCGTCACGATCTTCGCCGGAATACTGTTGTTGATGAAGAACTTCTTGGCCAGCACGTTCGGAATCCACGTCTTCTGAGTGGTCGTCGCGGCACACCACTGAAACCACCGAAACGAAAATGAGGCCGAGGATTTGAGCAAGTATTCATTGCGCAGCGTGCTCGACTGGCTGCGTGCCGGGTACCCCGAGGGCATCCCGGACAAGGATCATTTTGCACTGCTCGCCGTTCTCCGTCGTCGTCTGACCGACGAGGAGATCGAGCAGGTCGTTTCGATGTCCATCGAGTCCGCACACGAGGTACCGGACCGGCACGTCGACTACGACACCATCCGCGCCATCATCGAGGGAATCCTCAACGAGGAGCCTTCCGAGGACGACGTCGATCGTGTCACCGAGAGGTTGCGCGCAGGTGGGTGGCCAGTCATCGAAGACGCGGAATCCGACAACGAAGTTCGAGACGTGAGCTGACCTCATGGCCCTTCCGCCCTTCCTCACGTCGATAGTCGGCTGGTTGCGGGCCGGCTATCCCAATGGCGTCCCCGAGCAGGACTACATCCCGCTCTTCGCACTTCTCACTCGCAGACTCTCCGAAACCGAGGTCGACGCCGTCGCCGACGCGTTGATCGAGGACGGCGATCTACCCATCGAGAAGACCGACATCCAGGTCCTCATCACGAAGATCACCAACGAGATGCCACTCGAAACCGACGTCGACCGCGTGCGAAGCCATCTGGCTGCCGGTGGTTGGCCGCTGGCCGGGCCGGATGTCCGGTGAACGTTCTTCGCACACTGGCCGTTCCGCAGGGTGAGGCGGTTTACGAGGTACTGCCGCGCATCGCGCAGATCCTCGAAGGCAAGCACGACGCCGTGCTCCCCGTCCCGGCGTCCGACGCGCGCGAGACGGCCCGCCTGAGCGATGCTCTGCACCCCGATCAGCCCATCGACGACGGTGCTTCGCTGGTAGTCGCGACCTCGGGAACCACCGGCACTCCGAAGGGTGCGATGCTCACGGCGAGCGCACTGCGGGCAAGCTGCGACGCGACGCATGAACGCCTCGGCGGGCCGGGGTCCTGGTTGCTAGTTCTCCCCCCGCACCACATCGCCGGTATGCAGGTTCTGTTGCGCAGTGTCCTCGCCGGAACACAACCGGTGATCGTCGACGTCAGTGCGGGTTTCGACCCGGCGGCATTGCCGGGCGCTGTCGCCGCGATGAGCGGACCGCGCCGCTACACCTCGTTGGTGCCGACGCAGTTGGTCAAGGCGCTCGGTGATCGCGCCGCGGTCGAGGCGTTGGCTTCGCTCGACGCTGTCCTGCTCGGCGGCGCTGCGACTCCAGCACCGGTACTCGCGCAGGCAGCCGAAGCTGGCGTCACCGTCGTCCGGACCTACGGAATGAGCGAGACGTCAGGCGGCTGTGTGTACGACGGAATCCCATTGTCCGGGGCACGGATTCGTATCGACGACGGCCGGGTTCTGCTGGGTGGGCCGATGCTCGCGTCCGGGTACCGCGGGCTTCCCGACCACCCTGCCTTCGCCGAGCCCGGGTGGTTCCGGACCGACGACGCCGGATCAGTGGTCGACGGGGTCCTTAGCATCAGCGGCCGGTTGGACGAGGCAATCTCCACCGGCGGGCTGACCGTCGTACCGCAGGTGGTCGAGGCCGCGTTGGCCGATCATCCTGCCGTGCGCGAGTGCGCGGTGATCGGCGTCGACGACCAGCGGCTGGGGCAGCGGGTGGTGGCCGTGGTCGTACCCGAGGGCGAAGCTCCGACGCTCGAAGAACTTCGCGCACATGCTCAGCGGACACTCGACGTCACTGCAGCGCCGCGGGAGCTGTTCGTCGTGGACGCACTCCCCCTGCGTGGACCTGGCAAGCTCGATCGCGCCGCTCTGGTGGCGCGGTTCAGCTAGCAGCCGCAGCACGATTGTTCAGCCGCAGGCCTGATCAGCGCCGCGGCTGCACAATCAGCGCGCGGCTCCGCGGAGGCAAGCCCGCTCGAACCTTTCGCGGACGCGTTCGAAGTCGCGAAGATCCGCCCATACCCACCGGAACACCTCGAACCCCGCGTCCCGGATAGCGTCCTCCCGCAGTTTCTCCCGCTCTACCGCCCTACCCGGATTGTCGCCGCGGTACTTGACCATCCCGTCGAACTCGCCCACCACACCGTGCTCTTTCCAGAAGAAATCGACCCTTGCGATGAACCGGCCAACGTGACGGATCTCGTGCTGCAGGGTCGGCATCGGCCAACCGTCGTCGCGCATGCGTACCCGGCTGATGGACTCCCCCGGACTCTCGGCACCAGGTTCGATGAACGTCGCCGCCACTCGAGCGCGACTCATCCCCAGCCGTCCGCGCGCATGATCGAGCGAAGCGTCGACGTTCTCACGCCTCATCCCACGTCGCAGGGCGCAATCACCGATCACCACGGCGGTCTCGAACGGCGTCGTCCGTGCGAGGTCGACGAACGTTCGCGCAAGCGACGTGGTTGCGACGCCGTCGATCAGCACGACCTCCTCGGTCGGGACCACTGCTGGATGAAGATGCAAGGTCTGGCTCTTCCGCCCACCCGAGCATCGGTTCCGCGTCATGTGCACGGTGTCCAATCGCAATCCGCCGCAATCCAATCCGTGCGTGACCGCTGCCGAAGCGTGGCTCACGATTGCGTCTGGTCCACAGCTTTCCGCGGCTGCCATGACAGCGCAGCGGTGGCGTGCTCTCGCATCGAGTTCGCGGAAGTGATCGGCGCGCATGTAGATCCCCGCTGCGATTCGGTGCAGCTCACCGCGCCTGACCGCTCGCTGCAACTGCGCGTCGCTGGTGCCGTCGCGGTGAGCCTGTGCCCGCGTGAGAATCTCCATGCAGCGAGCGTGATGCCGCCGCGCCCGCACACCGACAAGCAAGATCCGTCTGGGGATTGTTTGCCGGTTGTGGAGCACCGACCTCGCGCGCTGTGCAAGTAACCGCAAGTTCCACGCAAGGTCCATGCAAGATCGGTCTGCCAAGCTTCATCCCATGAACCACACAGCTTCGCCTCTTGCCATCGAGGCCGACGGACTCGTCAAGAAGTTCGGCGAGCACCGCGCGGTCGACGGCGTCAGCCTCACCGTCCCCACCGGCTCGGTCTTCGGCGTCCTCGGGCCGAACGGCGCCGGCAAGACCACCACCGTCCGTATGCTCGCTACCCTCCTGCGCCCCGACGGCGGTGAGGCGCGCATCTTCGGCCACGACGTCAGCCGTGAACCCACCGCGGTCCGATCTCTGATCGGCGTCACCGGCCAGTACGCCTCCGTCGACGAGGATCTGACCGCGACCGAGAACCTCGTGATCTTCTCGAGGCTGCTCGGCCTGAGCCGCCGCGATGCGCGTACCAAGTCCCTCGAGCTCCTCGAGGAGTTCGACCTGGTCGAGGCCGCAACCAAACCGCTGAAGAACTTCTCCGGCGGGATGCGTCGACGCCTGGATCTGGCGGCAAGCCTGATCGCTCGCCCGCCGCTGCTGTTTCTCGACGAGCCCACCACCGGCCTCGATCCGCGCACCCGCGCCCAGATGTGGGTGACCATCCGACGATTGGTCGCCGAGGGTTCGACGGTGTTGCTCACCACGCAGTATCTGGACGAGGCCGATCAGTTGGCGGATCGCATCGCGGTGATCGACCGCGGCCGCGTGATCGCCAACGGCACCGCCGACGAACTCAAGGCTTCGGTCGGGATCTCCTCGCTCCAGCTCAAGCTGGTCGATCGTGATCGCACCGAGGAAGCTCGCTCGCTCATCGCGTCGGCGCTCGGCGTCGAGGTAGGTGTCACGCCCGAGGTCGGACGGATCACCGCCCCGTTGAGCGACCCGTCCATCACCGCCGACCTGTTGATCCGCCTGCGCGAGCAAGGTATCGCCGTCGACGAGATCAACGTACAGAAACCCAGCCTGGACGAAGTGTTCCTGACCATCACCGGGCACCAGCCCGAAGACGGTGGACGCAACGACGCCCAGTCCGACAACGACTCCGATCGGAGCGTCGCATGACAACCACCCTCACCAAACCCCGGTTGCCGATAGCCCAGCCGGATGCCGCACCCCGCCGCATCAGCCTGCAGCAGAGCTTCGCGAACACGTTCACGATGGCTTACCGCGGAATTCTCAAGATCAAGCACAACCCCGAGCAACTGTTCGACGTCGTCATCCAGCCGATCATCTTCACGTTGATGTTCACCTACATCTTCGGCGGCGCGATCGCCGGTGACGTGACGGCATATCTGCCGACGATCATCCCCGGCATCCTCGTCCAGACCGTCATCACCGGTTCCATCGTCACGGGCACTCAGCTTCGTGAGGACATGGACAAGGGCGTGTTCGACCGCTTCAAGTCCCTTCCCATCGCTCGAATCGCCCCGCTGTCCGGTGCATTGCTCGCCGACGTCGTGCGCTACGGTATCGCCACGACTATCACGTTCATCGTCGGTTTCGCGATGGGTTACCGCCCCGCTGGCGGCGTGGTCGGCATTCTGTCTGCCGCGATTCTGGTCATGGTGTGCGCATTCTCCATCAGCTGGATCTTCGCCCTCATGGGCGTGCTGATGAACAAAGCGTCCACGGTGCAGGGTGTTTCGATGCTCGTGCTGTTCCCGCTGACTTTCCTGTCGAATGCGTTCGTCGATCCTGCCACCATGCCGAGTTGGCTTCAGAAGTTCGTGAACGTCAATCCGGTCTCACACCTGGTGACCGCGGTTCGCGAGTTGGCCAACGACGGCCACTTCGGTATCCACGTCGTGTGGTCGCTGGTGGGCGCCGCAGTGATCGTTGCCGTCATGGCACCTTTGACCGTGCGGATGTACATGCGCAAGACGTAAGTCCCGCAAAATCGTCCAAACCTAATCCAGCGCCGGTCCGCGAAGCGCAGCCAACACTGCTTCGCGGACCGCTCTGCGTGAGTAGCCCGACACCTTCTCGGTTTCCACAGACCACCTGTCGGCTCCGACCACACCAACCGCGAAGTCGGAGAGGCGCGCATGGTGGAGCGAGACGAAGTCTTGTCTCCCGGGCATTTTCAACGACAGAGCCATCAGTTCGACCCCGCGGTCGATGTTGCCCGTGACAAGATCGAACGAGCCGATCGCCGACGCCAAGGAACCCGCGAGCGGCAGGTCCGCATAGCCGTTCGGATCGAACTTGAGAGCACCCGAATCCTTCATCTGCAGAACACGATCGGCCACGAGTTCATGTCGTCCGTGAACGACGTGAGCGCACACTGCCGCGGCACCGAGCAGAACGACGAAGGGATCACCGAAGATGTTCTCGATTGCAGGACCCAACAGCTCCAGTGCTTCTCGATACCGAGCCAGTCCGTCCTCGATACGGCCGTCCGCGAGATCCGCCTCGGCAATGCTCGCCATGAGCGCCGCGCGCCGTTGATCGGTTTCGATGGCACCGGTCCCGGTCGAGTGTGCCAGGGCCGGCCGTGCCCGATCGAGAAGTGTTCGCCCGCCGGCGGTGTCACCGGATGCGATCATCGCTCCGGCTTGAAAGCAGATGAGCTGCATCGCCTCGTCACGTGCACCGAGACGTTCCATCGACGCCGCTGCGATCGCGTAGAACGCAATGGCGTCGCTGTAGCGGGCGGACTGGCTGTGAACCGACCCGACATGCTGGGCTGCCATCGCCAGTCCCCACTCGTCACCGACACTGGTCGCGTAGTCGAACAGAGTCTGCCCGTCCAGCAATGCGCCGCGCAGATCGCCGATGTTCTCCCGCATGTTCGAACGCGCGGCCAGCGCAGCCATTCGGGTCTCGGGGTCGGAACTGCGAACGCCTTCCGCAACCAACCGCGCAAGTTTGTGGTTGGCGATCCCACTCGTGGAGAGCCTGATCAGAAAGGCGAACAACGGACCGAGATCATCGCGCTCACGCAACAGCTTTCGAAGACGAACCCGCGCACGGGCATGGTTTCGATCGGCCTCCGCAAAGAAGAGATGCATCGCCACCAGAATGAACGTCGCGCCCACCAGTTCTGCGTTCACATCGCGCAGATCGTTGTCCGCGGTCGCCTCGACGATCTTCGACGCCCAGTTCGAGATTTCCGAGTTCGATCCTCGTACTGCCCACAGAATCGCGAGGACGGGAAAGACGTTGGCCACGGTGACCGCGTCGCCGCGCTCCACTGCCCAGCGCAGTACAGCGAGAAGGTTGTCGTGCTCGGCGTCCAGGTCGGCAATCAGGCGAAGCTGATCCGTTCGTGATCGCACAACGGCGTCCTCGGCGATCGCGATCGCCCAGACATCCAGGCGCCGAATCACTTCCGGCCCCTCGCCGGACGCAGCGAGCTGCTCCTCGCCGTATTCACGGACCGTCTCGAGCATGTAGTAGCGAAGCTCACCCATCCCGTCGCTGACGGAAAGTAGCGACTGATTCACCAGCGCTTCGACGGCACCGGCCACATCGGTCAACTCGCCCCACCCTGCAACGGCCTGCGCCGAAGAAAGCGTGAAGCCTGCCGGGAATCGGCACAACCGACGCAGCGCAATCTGATCTCCGCCGCCCAGCAGATTCCAACTCCAGTCGATCACCGCGTGAAGCGTGCGATGCCGATCCGGCGACGTCGGATCATCGGAGCGCAACAACGCGAACCGATCTCGCAGTCTCGAACCGATTTCGTCGACGCTCATCGTCCGGACCCGAGCGGCGGCGAGTTCGATCGCCAACGGGAGTCCGTCGAGCGTCGTACACAGCTTGACGACGGCGTCGACGTCCAGATGAACCGAAGGCCGCACCGCGCGGGCTCTCGCCGAGAAGAGCTCGACTGCCGAGCCGGTTCCGTCGTCGATCGCCAACGGCGGCAACGGGTACACCGCCTCGGCGCTGATCATGAGCGGAGATCGACTGGTGGTCAGTACCGTCAGCTGACGGCCGGCCGCGATCATCTCGGCCACGATCTCCGAACACGCGCCGATCACGTGCTCGCAGTTGTCGAGGATGAGCAACATCGGACCGGCGGACAGTGCCTCTTTGAGTCGCTCTCGCGCCGAATGTGTCCGGCCGACGGTCAATTTTCCTGGCGCCAGGTCGGATTCACTGATTCCGAGGGTGCCACCGATAGCCGCGATCACATCTTCGCTGCTGCGCAACGACGCCAACTCCACCAGTACCACCGAGACGCCCGGCTGGTTCACGGATGCACGTAGACCCAATTCGTGTGCAAGACGGGTCTTTCCGGCACCGCCGGGTCCGAGAATCGTTACCACACGTGAGCGGGCGAGCAAGGATTCGATCTGGTCGATGTCGTTGTCGCGACCGAGCAGGGTGTTGGGCGCAGCGCGCAGGCCGATCGCACGCGCAATCCGCGGTATTGCCGCCGGCGCCCCCAGAAGTTCTGCGTTCAGAGTCACCAATACAGGTGACGGATCAGCGCCCAGACGGTTGGCGAGGTGGTTGCGGAACTCCGCGAACACTTCGAGTGCCTCGTTGACCCGGCCGGCTCCGGCGAGCGCACGCATCAGCGCTTCGGCTGCCGTGTCGTCGAATGGACTCGCCAAGTGCCGTCCGCGCACCAGAGGAATGGCTGCCGCGTACTCCCCCAACGTGAGGAACGCATCGATCCGCGCCGTCTCCAGTTCGTCGTACACGCGGCCCGCGTCGAGCGCCAGACGATCTGCGACGTCGCCGACGACGTCGCTCCCGGGTGTACCGCGCCACAGGCGCAGCGCCTCGGTCGCGGCCGCAAGTGCCTCGGACGCCTCGGCGTCGCCGGCGCGCAGACGACGGGCCGTGTCCGCTGCCCTGGCCAGGTCGACGCGCGGCCTGGCGAGAGTGAGTCGGTATCCGGCCGCCGTGACCTCGAGGGCCCCGTCCGGGAGTGCAGATCGCAGGCGCGAGACCTGAGTGTGGAGGGCGTTCATCGGTGAGCGCGGCGGCTCCAACCCCCAGACGTCGTCGATCAGGCTTTGCGCGGTACGTGGCTCGCCAGGATTGCGAGCCAGCGCAACCAGCAGAGTTCGAGCCCGCGGACCCGGCAGCGGAACGAGGCGATCGCCCACTTTGGTCGAAACGGGTCCGAGCAAGGCAATGTCGGCCAGGTCTTCGCCCGACTGCGCGTACCTGGCGCGCTCACTCACGTCTCGAGTCATGTGCTGATCCACCGCGTTCGATCGTATTGCACAGTGCAAAGATCGTTGTATGGCAACAGCTGCTCAATGGATCGAAGGCGCGAGGCCGCGCACACTCCCGAACGCGATTGCGCCCGTGCTGGTCGGCACCGGAGCCGCGGCGTCCCTGGACCTCGCAGTGTGGTGGAAGGCGCTCCTGGCACTGGTCGTCTCCTTGGCCTTGATCGTCGGGGTGAATTTCGCGAACGACTACTCCGACGGAATCCGTGGAACGGACGACGACCGCGTCGGGCCACTGCGTTTGGTCGGATCGAAGTTGGTCAGTCCCGGAACCGTGAAGGCCGCAGCGATCAGCTGCTTCGCCGTTGCCGCCGTGGCCGGGTTCGTTCTGGCGGCGACCACAGCGTGGTGGCTGGTCGCGGTCGGCGTGTTCTGCATCATCGGTGCCTGGTTCTACACCGGCGGCAAGAAGCCGTACGGATACAGCGGGTTCGGCGAGATCGCCGTATTCATCTTCTTCGGGCTGATCGCAGTGCTGGGAACTCAGTTCGTGCAGGC
This sequence comes from Rhodococcus sp. IEGM 1318, assembly GCF_033142465.1. Classification (NCBI taxonomy): domain Bacteria; kingdom Bacillati; phylum Actinomycetota; class Actinomycetes; order Mycobacteriales; family Nocardiaceae; genus Rhodococcus; species Rhodococcus sp. IEGM 1318. The sequence goes on along the minus strand of NZ_JAWLSC010000001.1, from coordinate 181,537 downwards.
CGAGCGGGTGGATCTGGCCGGGCTGGCCGGAGCGATCGCCATCGGCTCTTTCTCGAGCGCGGTGCTCGTTGCCAACAATCTTCGCGACATCCCGACCGACACCGAGTCCGGAAAGATCACTCTCGCAGTACGGCTCGGCGACGCGAAGACCCGCACGCTGCACGTGATCCTGCTGGCCGTTCCGTTCGTCGCGACCCTGCTGCTGATCCTGCGCACTCCGTGGGCATTGCTCGGATTGCTCGCGTTGCCACTGGCAATCCGAGCCAACGCCCCGCTGCGTTCAGGCGGGCAGGGAATGGCCCTGATCCCTGCGCTGCGCGACACCGGACTCGCCATGCTCGTCTGGGGTGCCGCGACCGCAGTTGCGCTCAGTCTCGCCTGAACGTCGACGCACTCAACGGTTGTCGGGGACGAACGCGCTGAGCAGGAAGTTCACGATCGAGATGATCAGCGCCCCCCAGACTGCCGTCCAGAAGCCGTCGACCGTCAATCCGTAGGACGTTCCGGACGAGATCCACGCCGTCAGCATCAGCATCAGGGCGTTGATCACGAGAGTGAACAGTCCAAGCGTCAGGATGAGCAGCGGTAGCGAGAGAAGCTGCACTACCGGCTTGATGAAGGCGTTGACCACCGTGAAGATCAGGGCGATCACCGCGATCACGAGAACCGTGCCCCAGGTGCCGTTGTCGTGGTTGGCGATCGTGATGCCGGTGACCCACGCCGACGCCAGCCAGATGGCTATGCCGTTGATGATGAGACGTGCCAGAAATGTCATGTCTGAATGCTGGCACATCCCTCCCGTGCATGCGGAACCGTGCCGAATCTAGGCGGCGCGATTCATCTTCGCTTCCAACCGCTCACGGATTACCGGCACCGTGACCTGCGTTTCGAGGGCCTCACGGGTGGGTCCGTCGGCGACACGCAAGATGCCGAGCAGGATGTGTTCGGCGCCGATGCGATTGTCCTTGTGCGCGAGCGCTTCACGAAGCGAGAGTTCCAACACCTTCTTTGAGTCCTTCTCGAATCGTGAACGAGGGAACCCGAATCGGCTCTTGCGCGAGGAATCGACGCTGTCCGGCACAGGAGTCTCGTCCAGCACACCCTCGCCGAAGGACTGCTCCAGACTCTCCCGGACCGCATCGAGATCGATGCCGATCGACTTGAGTATCTCGGCGTCGTCGTCGAGATTGTTCGAGCTACCTTCGTTCGAGCCGCCGCCGGCGTGGCGGATCGCATGTAGCGTGACACCCGACTCGGTGAGCACCTCGGTGGCGATGCCTCGATCAGCTGTGAGTAGCGCGGTCAACAGTTCCATCGGAGTGACAGGACCGGAGCCGGCGACAGCATCGACGACGACTCCCCTCGCCTGCGCGGAGAACTTTTCGAACATGGCACTTACCTGCCCTTCTCGCGCAGTGAACGCAGCATCGATTCCGATTGAGCGGACGCATATTTCTTGTGTACGGCTTGACGGCTGACCTCGAGGGTTTCCGCGATTGCCTGCCAGGACCATCCGTGGCGACGCGCATTGGCGACCTGAATGGCCTCGAGTTTTTCGAGTAGACGTCGCAGCGCTCGAACGGCACGCAATCCCTCGGCGGGATCCGGACTGCCGGCGGCAGCGGCGAGAGAGGTTGCTTCGGTCATAGTGTCAATTTAGATTGACATCCCGTTGTTGTCAACCAAAATTGACACCGTCATGTCAGTACCCGGCGACTGCCCCGTCCACTGCCAACTGCAAGTCAGCCTGCACAGTGCGGGCGATATCCATCGGCTTGTCCGGTAGTTCGGTCACGGGCACCCCGACAAAGACGCTCGCAGCCTTCACGTCGCCGGCCACCGGGCCGTAGTTGATGCCGATCGACACCAAGGCCGGCGAGCATCCCAACTTCCCGGCCCGGGCGACGATGTGGCCGATACCGCTGTTGACGTGCTGCAGCCGCGCCGGATCCTCGGTATTGCACGTCCCCTCCGGGAAAATCGCCAGACAATCCCCATTGCCCAGACGCTCGGCCGCGACGTCCATCATCACGCGGCCGGCATCCGAAACAGCGCGAAGGCCGTGGTTCTTGCTGCGAAAAACCGGAATGCTGCCCATCATGTCGACCTTCTTGCGCTGCGAAGGATCAACGAAGAGTTCGTCTTTGGCGAGGACCCTGGTCCGTCCGATCACCCGCCGCAACGGAGTACGCCACGCGGTCGCGGCGAGCGTGAATTGGTCGCTCTCCGTCAGATGATTGACTGCCACGACCAATTGCGTCTTGCGTTCGAGCAGAGTCTTCAGCGCAGCTTCCGCACCCGGCGCATACTTCACCCGTGGGCGGTACTTCAACGCCAGAGCGGCATAGGCGAGCTTCGCCACAAACCGGTTCTGCTGATGGCTGCGGTAGTACTCGTACACAGCCTCGTAATTGTCGAGTGAAACTTCAGGATTGCCCATGATCCGCCCTCGCTGGAGAAGTGTCCCTTGGACAAACGATACACAACCTACGGTTGCGTAGGTTTGTGTTTCACATGGCGTAGCGCTGGGAGAAACGCACTTCTCGAGGTAAAACGGTTTCTGTGATCCGCTCGGCCATATCTACCGACCTACCCGCACTGCAACAGATCGAGATCGCCGCGGGCGAACCGTTCCGAGACATCGGGATGGACGCCATCGCAGACGATCCACCGCCGACGCTCGACGAGTTGAACGATTTTCTCGCAGCCGAGCACATCTGGGTTCAGACCGACGCAAACGACGTGCCCGTTGCGTACGCACTCGTCGAGATCGTGGACGGCGGCGCGCATATCGAGCAGGTATCCGTTCACCCCGACCATGCACGCAAAGGCCTCGGAGCCCAGCTGATCGACGCCGTCACCGAATGGGCGGCGGACCATCACCACGATCTCGTGACTCTGACGACCTTCGTCGACGTTCCGTGGAACGCGCCGTACTACGAGCGACTCGGATTTGTACGCCTGGCCGACAACACGCTCTCCCCCGGCCTGATACGCATCAGAACGGACGAGCAGTCGTCCGGGTTGGACGCCTGGCCACGCGTGACGATGAGCCGCCCCGCCCGTGGTCACGTGTCAGCAATGCAGAAGTACGCGGTTCAGGAGTTGGCGGTCCACGCACCCGAACGTACGAACTCGTCCAGCACTGCCGTCGGGCCGAGCAGGTCGATCCCTTCCGACGCCACCCATTCGTCGTTGTAATAGGTGCCCGAATAACGCTCTCCGCCGTCACACAGCAGCGTGACGACACTGCCGCTGCGCCCGGCTGCCATCATCTCCGCAATCAACGCAAAAGCTCCCCACAGGTTCGTCCCCGTCGAGCCACCCACTTTGCGCCCCAGGGCTGCGCTGGCATGCCGGGCGGCGGCGATCGAGCCTGCGTCCGGCACCTTGATCATTCGGTCGACCACCTGACCGACAAACGACGGTTCGACGCGCGGACGGCCGATGCCCTCGATCCGGGAACCCCGTGTACCGACGATCGACGGATCACTCGCTCGCCACGCGTCGAAAAACACGGAGTGCTCCGGGTCTACCACGCACAGCCCCGTGTCGAATTTCCGGTAGCGAAGAAAGCGGCCGATCGTGGCGCCGGTTCCACCCGTCCCGGCTCCGACGACCACCCAGTCGGGAATCGGATGCTCCTCGTGCTCGAGCTGAGTGAAGATCGATTCGGCGATGTTGTTGTTTCCGCGCCAATCCGTCGCGCGCTCGGCGTGGGTGAACTGGTCCATGTAGTGGCCGTTCGACTCACTCGCGAGCCGATGCGATTCCGAGTAGATCGACGACGGATCGCTCACGAAATGACAACGTCCACCCTGCGCCTCGATCAATGCGATCTTGGCGGGACTCGTGCTCGCGGGCATCACCGCGACAAAATCCAGGCCGAGCAACTTCGCGAAATACGCCTCGCTGACAGCCGTCGAACCGGACGACGCTTCGATGACGGTGGTCTCTTCGGTAACCCAGCCGTTGCAGATCGCGTAGAGGAAAAGCGACCGTGCGAGTCGATGCTTGAGACTTCCCGTGATGTGGGTCGACTCGTCCTTCAGATAGAGCTGGACGGTCCAGTTACTCGGCAGCGGATAGCGCAGCAGGTGAGTGTCCGCGCTGCGTTGTGCGTCGGCTTCGATCAACCGCACCGCGTTGTCGACCCACTGGCGCGACGTCCGCCGGTCGACGTCGAGCGACTCCGTGGTCACCGCCCATCTCCACGCAGCTTGGAACGAAGATCGTCACGATCGGACCGGCGCTGGGCGTCGACGGCCGCGATGCCCGCGTTGACGCGTTTGCGCAGTTTCGCGAAGAGCAGCAGCGACAGCGGCAGCGCGATCAGCACTGCGAACAGTGCGGCGACAATCAGGGGAACGTCGGTGCCGGCGAGCTTTCCGCCGCCGATGATGAGGGCACCGATAGCGACGACAAGCAGCAGTCGAGCGACCGAGTACAGCACCACGTCGCGGGCCAGTTGACCCTTGGTCACCGGCCCGGCAGCCGACTTTGCTTGCCCAGAGTTTGCGGAAGGTTTACTGGCTTTCGCTGGCTCGGAAGGAACATTTTCGGGGTTTTCAGACAACTGACTCACCCTCTCAGGTTACCCATTCCGAATACCGGTGGCACCGAGCCCGCTATATCCATTTTGTCCTTTACTTAAACATTACCTTGACTTGAAGGATCGACTACCCGGCCATAACTGTGCAAACATTGCGCTACCACTCAGAAAACGGTCGAATGTGAGCGAAGGACTTCGAAACAAACTCGACGCAGGTTTTTGGCAACTGCTCGACACGCCAGTTCGGAACCAAGGTCGGAACCACTGCTCGGTTCAGAGTCACTGCCCGTCAACGTTCGACATCAACATGGAGGACCTCACAATGAGCGCACCAACCTTCAATACCGCCGCAGACGCACTCATGACGCCCGGACAGGTAGCGGCATTGTTTCATGTCGATCCCAAGACCGTGACCCGCTGGGCACACGCAGGACGACTCGGCTCGCTTCGCACACCAGGGGGACATCGTCGATTCCGTGAGACCGAGGTCATGCAGCTTCTGCGCTCGCTGACCACGGAAGCGGACCACAACTGAGCGTCTGCAGCCCGCAAAGAGAAACACGTACTACCCGACAGATACAGCATTGACGCACTGAGCCGAAACGCTTGTCCGCACTACTTCTGGTGATGCGGGCCGGAGGCTGAGTAGGCTCGAACTCAGTTCCCTGAGGAGGTGCGCCGTGTTGTATCTGTTGGCGTTGGTGGGTTTGGTGACATTGATCGTTCTGATGTGGAAGGCATTCGGGCCCGATCCGTCGACGCGTGCCCCGGTGAGCGGCGTGCGCGGGCCGGATGACGATCCCGAATTCCTGTGGAATGTGAACCAGCAAACACGACGCAAGCGCACGGAAGGTCCGGACGTACCGCCGACTGACACGTCGATGTAGCGTCCGGGCGTCACCCGGCTGTCCGATTACCGCCCCGGCAACCCGAACGGGGAGGCCGGAAAGTCCTGCGCAACCACCGCAGCCAACTCCAGCACCGCTTCCCGAGTACCTGGGCGGAGCCGGTCCAGGTCGATTTCGGCGCCCTCTTCCAAATGCGGGTCGAACGGAATCAGTCTCACTGCTCGACAGCGCTGCTCGAAGTGCTCGACGACCCGCGGTAGATCGACCTTGCCCGAGCGAGGCCGCACCGCGTTGATGACGGCCACGGACGTGGCGACCAGCCTGCCGTAACCGTGAGCGTCGAGCCAGTCAAGAGTTGCGGAGGCGCTACGCGCACCGTCGACGGATCCGGAGCTGACGACGATCAACGAATCTGCACCCTCGAGAATGGCCTGCATCGCCGAGTGCATCAGGCCGGTGCCGCAGTCGGTCAGAACTATGCTGTAGAACTTTTCGAGCATGTCGACCGTGCGCGTGTAGTCCACGCCGCTGAATGCCTCCGAGACTGCTGGATCACTGTCGGACGCAAGCACTTCGAGCCGGTGCTGGTTTTGCGATGTATAGCCTCTGACGTCGCTGTACTTCTCGATACTGTTCTCGTCACGCAGCAGGTTGCGCACCGTTGCCGGCGTCTCGAGCGGGATTTTCTGACTCAGGGTTCCCCGGTCCGGGTTTGCATCGACTGCGACGACACGATCGCCGCGAATCGAGGCGAACATCGATCCCAGCGTCGCAGTTGTCGTGGTTTTGCCGACGCCACCTTTGAGACTGAGCACCGCAACCTTGTAGCAGCCCTGCAGGGGCTGGTTGATCTGGCGCGTCAACTCGACGACATGCTGATCCTTCGCACCGTTCCCGAGGTTCACCGAACGGCCGGACATCGTGTACAGCGCCTTGCGCCAGCCACCAGCCGGGGCTGGCCGGACAGGCTTGACGAGGAGCGCAGCCGAGAGGTCTTGCGCCGTCATCGAAAGAGCCGGTTCGGGACGATTGCCGGGAGCGGGGTTGAATCCGGCCTGCTGTATCGGAGGGTGAACCGGTACCGCCGGCGGCGGAGCAACCGGCATCGCCTGCCCGTTCTGCAGGGTGTGACCATTCTGCGGCGCTTGACCGTTCTGCACCGGCGCAGCGCCGGGGTGACCGAACTGCCGAATCACGGGATTGGGCTGATGCATGCCAGGCAAAGACGGTGCCTGCGGTTGCTGGAGCGGTCTCGCGGTTGGGCGCGCAGTCGGACCGGGCTGGTTCTGGACGCGCTGCGAGTTCTGAACGGACCCTGCACGATTCGTGGGTTCGTAGGTCTGCATCGGCATCGCGGGTGAGGACGCGAACAGGCCGTTGACCGGGCCGGGCTGCGCCGCCGGGTACTGGATGACCGGGGTATTGGGGCCCGAAGTTTCAGGAGCCGAAGTGTTAGGTACCGGAGTGTCAGGAGCCGGAGCCTTGGGGTCCGGAGCCTGAGCTGATCCTGGAGATTGAGGTGTTCCTGCCGCCGGAGTCACTGAGGTCGTCAGCGGCGGCGGGCCCGCGGGCGCACTGGGCGCCTGGCCGGCTAATTGCTGGAGCGGACCGGAGTCGACCGGCGCCACGAAGAGACTGCGAACATCGCCGGGAACCGAGGCGGATGAGGGCTCGGGCGCGGATGCGCGCGGATGTCGCCGCGTCGGCTCGGCAGGGCGCACCGGCTCCCACAGTCCCGCTCCGGCGTCTTCAATCTTGCCTGCTCCGGCGTCTTCAATCTTGTCGGCCATCTCGCCGTTCCCCCTCGTCGATCCCACAGCTACGAGACAGCTAGTTATTCACCGAGCTTCATCGTAGCTGGTGCCGCCCCTGACTTACCTACCGGTGATACCTACAGACCGGTCGGCAGCCACCCACGGTACCTCGAGAGGATCAGTTGAGTCCCGCGTAGGAGTGCAAGCCGGAGACGACCATGTTGATGATGAAGAGATTGAACAGCATCGCAACGAAACCGGCGATATTGATCCAAGCAGCCTTCGTCTCCCGCCACCCGGACGTTGCCCTCGCATGCAGGTAGGCCGCGTAGATCACCCAGGCGATGAAGGACATCGTCTCCTTCGGATCCCAACCCCAGAAGCGTCCCCACGCAGCTTCCGCCCAGATGGCACCCAGGATTACGCCCGCGCCGAACAGCGGAAACGCGATGATCGTGCTCTTGTACGCCAAGCGGTCGAGAGTCTGGGCGTCCGGCAGTCGCTCTGCGATCCGGCCGCCGATGCTCGTGCCTTCGTCACCGGGCGGGAACTTCAGTCGCAGCAGGAACAGGAGGCTCGCGATACCGCCGATCATGAAGATGCCGGAGCCGACGCTGACGATCGTCACGTGAATCGGAAGCCAGTACGAGCGCAGCGCCGGAACCACGGGAGCCGCGTCGGCGTAGAGGACCGTGCCGGCGAGGAACATCAGAATCAGAACGGGAACCAGCAGGAAGACCCACATCGGACGGTAAGTCGGCTTGATCAACAGGACGTGCCCGACCAGCAACGACGCCGCACACGCCATCGCCACGAATTCGTACATGTTGCCGAGTGGGAATCGTTCCGTCGCAAATCCGCGGAGCACGATCGACGCGATGATCAGAACCGTTCCGACGACCAGGACAGCTCGGCCCATTCCGCCGAATCGCTCCGAGAGCGACTTGGTCGAAGTCTCCGTGACCCTGCCCGGCACGGAAGCGTCGACTCCGCCGGCCGAGACCAGTTCCTTGTTCTGAACCGCCTTGGCTCTGGCCGACGCGTACTGCACGATGAGCAGCACGAACGCCAGAACGAGCACGGTAAAGGCGGATTTGAAGGCCCAGTCGCTGTACTGCGCGAGTGTCTCGTTGGTTGTCATCGGGCGTTCTCCTGGGCGTGCGGTTGTTTCACCGCGGTGGTCGGATTGCTTTTCAGCAAGCGGTCGGTGAGGCGGTCGAACTCGTCGCCCCAGCCTGCGTGGTCGGTGCGGGCAAGCCCACCAAGTTCTACTACAGTACGTCGTTCGTCATCGGGATAGATACGTGCCCAGACGCGGCGACGCTTGATCACGAGCGAGACAAGCAGACCCGCCATCATCGTCAACGCCGAAACCAACACCCACACCTGAGCGGGATCGTGGGAGACCTGAAGGTTCACGAAGTCGACGGCACCATCGAATCGCACCTGGGTGCCGTCGGCAAGCGTCGCGCTCTCCCCTGGGAAGAGATTGACTCGATCCTGCTTGACCAGTCGACCCTGATTGATCAGTTCGGTGTTGAGTTCGAACAGCGATTGCGGGTTACCGGTATCGAGTCCGGTATCGCCCTTGTAGATGTCGATGGCGACGGCCGGGTCGTTCATCGCCGGGTAGCTCGACGACAGAAGGTTGCCGTGGAACAGCGCGGTGGGCGCGAACAATCCTTCGATGGCAATCTGATTCTTCCGACGCTCGTCCGCATCGGGATACATGCCGCCCGGCGGGTCGAAACGCATCGCGCCACTGCTCAGGAACGTCGTTGCGTCGTCGGGACGCCACTGGAGCGTCTCGGTGCGGGTCTCGCCGTTCGGGAACGTGACGGTGAAGGTCGGCGCGTATCCGTGTCCCTGCAGGTACACACGATCGCCGGCGATCCGCAGCGGGTGGTTCACCTGGATGGTCGTGTCCCGCCAGGTATCGGACTCGAGGTCGTCGCCTGCCTGGTACGAGATGTCCGATGTGAACATCTCTGCCTGACCGGTCTCGAGGTAGTCGGCCTGGAAATTTTTCACACGTACACACAGCGGGGTCATGCCGGTGCCGTCGAGGCTCAGACCGGCGACGAACGAGTCGAACACGGCCGGCGAGGTCGTGCAGAAGCCAGGTCCGTCGTTGGCGATGACGATGCGATTGCCCTCGTAGCCGAACAACTTGCCCGCGGCGATCGCAATCAACAATCCGACCAACGACAGGTGGAACACGAGGTTGCCGAATTCGCGGAGGTATCCCTTCTCCGCCGAGATGGTGATCTCGCCTTCACGGCGCGATTTCGTATCGCCGCGACGCGTTTCGACGCGCCACCCACGCAGTTCTTTCGACACCCGGGCGGCAAGTTCGTCGGGACTCTCGCCGTCGACGACGCTCTTGGTGTGGTGCGGCAGGCGAGCAAGATTGCGCGGCGCGTTCACCGGACGGGTACGCAGCGCCTTCGCGTGCTCCACGCAACGCGGCAGGATGCAGCCGACCAGCGAGATGAAGAGCAATGCGTAGATCGCGGTGAACCAGAAGCTGCTGAACACGTCGAACAGTTCGAGGCGATCCATCCACGGACCGAGCGTCGGCCGTGCGGCGATGTAGTCAGCGACCTTGCCCTCGTTGAGGGTTCGCTGTGGCAGCAGGGCGCCGGGGATAGCAGCAAGCGCGAGGAGGAACAGCAGTACCAGCGCGGTCCGCATCGAGGTGAGCCCGCGCCAGGTGTTGCGCCCGAGTGCAACGACTCGACCGATCACCGACTGCTTCGGCAGCACGGGTATCGAGTTGTCGTTATTGTCGTCAGCTGTCATATCGGCAGCGTCACCTCCGAGATAAATGCGTCACGAACCCAGCCGACGAACTGGTCCCACGCGCCTGTGACGAGGGCGATTCCCACTGCCACCAACATGATTCCGCCGAAAATTTGAATGGTGCGTGCATTACGCCGCAACCAGCCGACGCCGGTCAGCGCACGGGCCGACCCCAGCGCCAGAAAGATGAACGGCAGGCCGAGCCCGATGCAGTACGCGACGATCAAGGTGACACCGCGCGCGGCGGTCATCCCGTCGGTTCCCGCGGCTACGGACATCACACCTGCCAATGTCGGTCCGAGGCATGGCGTCCACCCCAGGGCGAACACTCCCCCCAGTAGCGGTGCCCCCACCAGCGACGACACACGACGCGGTTCGAAACGAACATCTTTCTGCAGCGCCGGGATCAGTCCGATGAACACCAGGCCCATCGCGATCGTGACCACACCGCCCACGCGCATCAGGACCTCGCGGTTGACGAGCAGAGTCGAGATCACGCCGAAAACCGACGCGGTGGCGAGAACGAAGACGACGGTGAAGCCGGCGACGAACAGTCCGGCCGCACCGGCGACCCTCAAGCGACTGCTTCGGGTGATCGTCCGGGTCCTCGCCTCGTCGGCGGTGATCGCGGGGGCGTCGGCGCCGACGACGCCGGCGAGGTAGGAAAGGTAGCCGGGAACGAGCGGCACGACGCACGGTGAAGCGAACGACACCAGACCAGCGAGCACGCAGGCGCCGAGGGCCAGCAGCAGCGGACCGGACGACGCTGCGTTCTGAAACGCTTCGCCCACACCGGCACTCAGTGTGTCGCTGCCGGCCAGCAGCGTGGTGGTCGTGGTTGTCATTTCTACTGCGCGTCTTCCTGAGCTATTCGCTGGACGACGGGCAGCAAATCCTCGGCGAGAAGTTCTTGGAGAAATACCGCGGCGACGCGGTGCTGGCGATCGAGGACGATCGTCGTCGGAATGACCGACGTGGGGTAGCCGTCACCGAGGGCGATCAGCGAACGCATCGACGGGTCGTAGATCGACGGGTACGAGACCTTGTTGTCGACCACGAAGTCCTGCGCTTTGTTCTTGGTGTCGTCGCGGACGTTGATGCCGAGGAACTGCACGCCCGAATCCTTGGTCTGCTCGTAGACCTGTTCCAGATCGTCGGCTTCGGCGCGGCACGGCCCGCACCACTGACCCCAGACGTTGAGGACGACGACCTTGCCCTCGAAGTCCTCGACGCCGACCTTCTGACCTTCGTTCATCAGATCGGGCCCGGAGAGCTTGCCGATGGTGCCTCGGTCGGACGGCGGATCGTAGAAGATCTTGGTTTGTCCGCCCGGTGAGACGAAGTCGAAAGTTCCGCCCTGTGCGACGGCGTCGTCGCCGGTCGCGCAGGACGAGAGAAGAAGCATCGCCGACGCAGCGGCTGCGAATGCTGCGGCGATGCGGCGCGAAATCATGCCACCGGAGCGGAGCGGAGTCATGCTCCTGTCACTCTCGGGTCGGAGGCACCGGCAGGTTCGGAGTAGACGATGTCGACCAAGGTGTCGCCCTCGTAGACCAGTGACGTCAACGAGGCCAGTCCGCACTGACGGTGACGGGGGTCGTGCCAGAGTCGCTCGCCCTGCAGGAATCGACGCAAAGTCCAGACCGGAAGCTGATGGCTGACAACGACGGCTTCGTGTCCGACTGCCGCGACGCGTGCGGCGTTGACGGCTGCCAGCATCCGATGGGCGATCTGCAAGTAAGGCTCGCCCCAGGAGGGGGTGAACGGGTCACGCAGTTTCCACCAGTGACGCGGACGCGAGAGCGCACCGTCACCGACAGCTACCTTGAGACCCTCGAATTCGTTGCCCGCCTCGATGAGGTTCTCGTCGGTGACGATGTCGAGCTTGTGCGCCTCGGCGATCGGAGCCGCGGTTTCCTGCGCGCGCTGCAGAGGCGACGCGACCACGTGGGTGATGTCGTGATCGGAGAGCACGGATGCGACCGCACGAGCCTGTGCCTCGCCCGCCACCGACAACCGGAAGCCCGGGAGCCGTCCGTAGAGGATCCCGCGCGGGTTGTGAACTTCGCCGTGGCGAAGGACATGGACGATGGTGCGGGTGGACGTGTGGTCGGGGTGATCGGCGTCGGTCACAGTCGAGGGTCCTCGCTGAAGATGATGGATGTCGGAAGCGTGCGGGTGTTCTGAAACCGGTCAGGGCTTGACGGCAGCAGCTGCGGCCTTGGCTGCGTGAGGCATGGCGTCGGCGATGATCGAGAATGCTCGATCGTCGAGTGCTGCGGAGACGAACCACGCTTCGAATGCGCTCGGCGGCGGGTATACGCCACGGGAGAGCAGCGCGTGGAAGAAGGCGGGGAATCGCCAGGTCTGCGCAGCTTTGGCTTCGTCGTAGTTGGTCACCGTGTTCTCGGTGAAGAACACGCTCACCAAGGTGCCTGCGTACTGCACTCGGTGTTCGACGCCTTCGGCGGTGAGTGCTTGGGTCATGAGGTCGCCGAGGGCGGTCGCGTTCCGGCCGAGCTTGGCGTACACCTCGGCGTCGGCGGCGCGCAGGCTCGCGAGTCCGGCGGCGACGGCTACGGGGTTACCCGAAAGGGTGCCGGCCTGGTAGACGGGACCGTCCGGTGCGAGGTGGCCCATGATGTCGGCGCGGCCGCCGAATGCTGCGGCGGGCAGGCCGCCGCTCATGACCTTGCCGAAGGTGTAGAGGTCACCTGCGACGTTGTCGATGCCGTACCAGCCCGAGGCACTGACGCGGAATCCGGTCATCACCTCGTCCATGATCAGGAGTGCGCCGTGCTCACGGGTGAGACGACGCAGACCCTCGTTGAAGCCGGGAAGCGGCGCGACAGCGCCCATGTTTCCGGCGGCAGCTTCGGTGATGACGCACGCGATGGCGCCGGGGTTGGCGGCGAACGCCGCGGCCACTGCGTCGAGATCGTTGTAGCGGACGACGATGGTGTCTTCGGCTTGCGCGCCGGTCACACCGGGCGAGGTCGGCAGTCCGAAGGTCGCGAGGCCTGATCCGGCGTCGGCGAGAAGGGCGTCGACGTGGCCGTGGTAGCAACCGGAGAACTTGATGATCTTGGTACGCCCGGTGAATCCGCGGGCGAGGCGGACTGCGCTCATCGTGGCTTCGGTTCCGGAGTTGACCAGACGAACCTTTTCCACGGGCGCGACGCGGGCGACGATTTCCTCGGCGAGAGCAACTTCGCCTTCGGTGGGCGCACCGAAGGAGAGACCTCCGAGGGCTGCTTCGCGAACGGCTTCGACGACTGCGGGGTGAGCGTGCCCGAGAATCATCGGACCCCAGGACGACACCAGGTCGACGTAGTTGTTCCCGTCGACGTCGGTGAGGGTGCAGCCGGACGCTTCGCGAATGAATCGCGGTGTTCCGCCGACCGAACCGAACGCGCGGACGGGCGAGTTGACGCCACCCGGAATCACGTTGCCGGCACGTTCGAAGAGCCGAGCGGAGTTCGTTGCATGCACGTCGGGATCACCGGAAGACACAGTCACGGCTTCCAGTGTCCCAGTTCTGTCGAATCTGACAACGACAGGGTGTAGGACTTCGGTGCTCGGGGCGAGTTTTCCGGTCGAACCGGGCCCCGCGTGAGACGATTCCGGGCATGAAGCGACTGTTGACGACGCTGATGGTCTCGGCTGCGATTCTTCTCACATCGTGTGGTTCGGACGCTTCCAGTGACGACAGGGCGACAATTTCGTCGTCGCCAAGTGCCACGGAGGCGGTTGGAACGACCGCGGCAACGAGCACCGAGCCCGCGTTTCTCGGCGGGTGTTCGGCCGTATCCGTCTACGTTCAGCAGCGTGTTCAGAGCGGCGACACGTCGACACAGACGGCGGGAGCCGACTTCCTGAAGATCGTCGAGAACGACCCTTCGTACCAGGCTATGTCCGAGAGCGAGAAGGAACTCTTCCGTCAGGGAATCGAAGCGGGCGCCGCAGGCTCCTGCTGAATGTGAGGGTTGGGATCGAACCGGGTTGCCCGCGGTGCGCTACGCGCTATCGTCGGTTCCATGGCCACCACAGCGGACCACCTCAGGACAACACTCGACGGACGCTGGCGGGAGGTGCGTGAGCGCGTTCGCGGCGAATTGAACGACGAACGTTTTGCTCCGCACTACACACCCAACACCGCCATAGCGCGTTCCAAGGCTCTCGAACAGATGCGGGTTCTCGCCGATCTCGGTTACGCCGCAAACGGTTTCGCGGTATCTCACGGCGGAACGGGCGACGCCGGCGGCGCCGTCACCAGCATCGAGATGCTCGCGATGTCCGACCTCTCACTGATGGTCAAGGCCGGCGTCCAGTGGGGATTGTTCGGCGGCGCCATCGAAAACCTCGGCACCGAGCGTCACCACCAGGCGTACGTCAAACCGCTGATCGATCTGGACCTACTCGGTTGCTTCGCGATGACCGAGACCGGCCACGGCAGCGACGTACAAGAACTCGAGACCACGGCAACCTACGACGTCGAGACGGGCGAGTTCGTCGTCAACTCCCCCACTCCGTCCTCGCGCAAGGACTACATCGGCGGCGCTGCACAGCACGCCACCGTCGCGGCGGTGTTCGCTCAGTTGATCACCGGTGGCGAAAGCCAGGGCGTCCACTGTTTTGTCGTGCCGATCCGCGACGACGCCGGCAACGACCTCCCCGGCGTCACGACGTCCGACTGCGGACTCAAGGGCGGACTACCCGGAGCCGACAACGGCCGCATCGTCTTCGACCAGGTTCGAATCCCGCGTGAGAACCTGCTCAACCGTTACGCCGACGTCGCCGAGGACGGCACGTACAGCTCGGCGATCGACAACCCGAACCGCCGTTTCTTCACGATGGTCGGCACGTTGGTTCGCGGACGTGTCACGGTCGGTGGTTCGGCAGCAGCTGCCGCCCGCGTAGGATTGGCCATCGCCGGTCGATATGCCTTGCAGCGCAGGCAGTTCAGCGCTCCGAAGAGTGACGACGAGGTTCTGATCATGGACTACCTCGTCCACCAGAAGCGTCTGTTGCCGTTGATCGCCCGCTCGTACGCACTGCAGTTCGCACAGAACGAACTTGTTGCCGCGATGCACGACATCCAGAGCAGCGACGACCCGGATCCACAGGAGCAGCGCGAACTCGAGGGTCGCGCCGCCGGACTCAAGGCCGCCAACACGTGGCATGCCACGCGGGCCATCCAGGAGGCACGCGAAGCGTGCGGCGGCGCAGGCTATCTCGCGGAGAACCGTCTCACCGCGCTCAAGGCGGATACCGACGTGTTCACCACGTTCGAGGGCGACAACCACGTTCTGACGCAGTTGGTCGCCAAGGAACTGCTCACCTCCTACGCCGACGAAGTACGCGGCATGAGCCCGGTCGACTGGATGCGCTTCGCCGCTACGACGGTCTCCGACGTGGTCAAGAAGCGCACGGCGGCGCAGCAGATCCTGCAGACGATCGTCGACACCCGCCAGGACAACGAAGAGGACGGCAGCCTCTTCAACCGCGGCACCCAGATGAAGATGTTCGAGGACCGCGAGGAGTACCTACTCGCCACTGCGGCAAGGCGATTGCAGGCTGCACAGAAGCGCGAGGAGAACCCCTTCGACGCGTTCAATTTCGTGCAGGACCACGTGCTCAAAGCCGCGCAAGCACACATCGAGCGCGTCATCCTGGAAGCATTCGTCGCCGGAATCGACTCCTGTGAGGACGAGACCGCAAAGGAACTCTTCGGCGAGGTGTGCGACCTCTATGCACTGTCCGTCATCGAGGAGGACAAGGCCTGGTTCATGGAGCACCGGCAGCTGTCGGTGGAGCGTTCGAAGGCCGTTACGCGCGGGATCAACGAGCGTTGCCGCACCCTGCGCCCCCACGTCGAGACGCTGATCGACGGGTTCGGCATTCCGGAGATCCTGCTGGGGTCGGCAATGTTGGACGGACCGGGTACGGACACTGTGCGATTGAAGTAGGCGGTTAGGTGGGGTCGGCAATCGCCGACCCCACCGCACTTAGTGTGCTGCCGCCCTTTTCGACTGGCGAGAGGCGACCAGTCCGGTCAGGCCGAGTGCCGCGATCAACCAGATGCCCAGAACGAGTACCGCCTCGCCGCCCAAGTAGACGACGGAGCGAATGGGGCTCCATGGCCGCCGATCTGCGCCAGAATGAACGAATGTGCTGCCAGAATCTCGGCAGGAACGACACCGGGCTGGAACGACACCGTGATGGCGCCGCCCGAACTCGGGAAGTTGACGAAGACCAGCACCGTCAACACTGCAAAGATCGCCGCAAAACACTGCGGTCGGGCGATGCAGACACTGATCGATCAGTACTGAGCGAAGACCTCGTCAGCGAACCGTCGAATCGAATCGAATCGAATCGCGATCACGAACACCCGTCGGGGGGATGTTGATACCGAAGGGGTCGAACGAACCGTGTCGTTCAGGAACGAACGAGGCGAGCGATAGCTGCCTGAGCTTCCTTGATCTTGACATCCGCTTCCGGACCGCCCTGTTTGGCAGCTTCGACGACGCAACCTGCGAGGTGGGCGTCGAGAAGCTTCAGGGATACGGACTGCAGCGCGCTCGTCGCGGCGGACACCTGGGTGAGCACGTCGATGCAGTACCGGTCGTCTGCGACCATGCGCGAGATTCCGGCTACCTGACCTTCGATACGACGAAGGCGTTTGAGCAGATCGTCCTGCTCGGGGCTGTAACTACTCATACCGCAAGTATACCCCCTACCCGTATGAGGGCCAGCGGGATGCGACGAAGCCCACCCGGACGCGGCGCACGACATCGATGGCCATGAGCCCCGCAACCAGAATCGACACCCCGGCACCCGAGATCCAGAGGCCGTCGTAGTGCGTGCTCTCGAACGGCGGAGCGCCCTCCAATATCGGGCCGAAGTCGGTAGTCGTCGTACCCGACCGCCAGCACACGATCGCCAGAATCGTGGCGGCGACGATGCCGAGGACACCGATCCACGTCTTCACGTCGACGAGCGGAGATGGCTGCGACTCAGTCATCGGCACACCCGTCTGGTTCCACACCAACCGTGACAACCTGGCTCAACGCCTCCCGAAGTGCCTGATCGTCTTTGGCCCACGCCCGCACCAATCCCCCGGTGGTCAGACGCAAGCCGATACCGTGCCGACGCCTCGGCACTCCGGACAGCTCACCGAGTGCGCGTGCGGTTTCCCACGGTTCCATTTCGTCCTCGTAGGCCGCGTCGTCGGACTCTGGGAACACCTCGGCGATCTCGATGATCGGCACCTCTTCGGTTCCCTGACGCAAAGTAGTCGCGGTCAGAAGTACGCTCGCATGCCGGCGCGCGGCAATCACCTGCACGTACACCAATCCGGTGAGAATCACAGCAAACATCGCCAGACCGAACCAATGCACGACGGGGCCGGTGAACAGTTCGATGACCAAAGCGATCAGGCAGAAGATCGGACCGAACGCGACGGCCCACCACCGCGAACCCGGTTCGTAGTAGAGAACGTCCGGGCCGCTTTCGGGAGCATGGTCAGCCACGGGCAAACCAACTTCGTGTGGTGTCTCGGTAGATCGCAATGCAGGCACAGATCAGCATGACGGGAACAACAAGCGCGAGCACGGTACTGATCCCGGCCACGACCAGCGCGATCTGCAGCACCGCGAATACTCCGGACACGATCACGAGTATCCGTCGACAGAGAGGTTTTCCGGCGCGCGTAGGACCGGCGAGGCCGCCGATCGCGAGACCGGTCAACAGCAGAACCAGCCCGGACACCCGCACGAAGGTGACGTAGATATCGATGTTTCCAGCCGATACGCCTTGATCGGTGAACTGCTCGCGCAGCGAATACGACGCGCTGGTGACGTTGATCAGGCCGAAGAGTATGAGTAGGAACGCGCTGGCGATCCACAGCCAAAATGCTGCCTCGACGGCTGTCGGGCGCCTGACCTTCGTAGAGATACTCACGGGTTCAAGTGTGCGCTATCCGCTGACGATGCCCGGAATCATGAGCATCAGGAGTGTCACCAGAACAGAGGCGCCGAGGATCGCGAACAAGATCACTTCGGTGCGTGAACCACGTTGGCGCAGTGGCGCGTCGTGGGTGCTTTCTGTGCGCAGGGCGTCCTGAGAACTCATCGCGTGCGACCTCTCCCCTACTACTGCAGTGACCCGTTTCACAGTACCCCGAGCTACCTACCGGTTCCCCGCCGGGGGGAAACGAAGGAAGTACGGATTGGACTCTTTTCGGTGCATCATCACAATCGCGCCGACAGCAGCAACTGCCTGCAGGATTTCCGCTCCACCGAACAGCAAAGTGGCCGCGCCGCCGTCGCCGCCGAGCCCGAAGATCACCGGGATCGCGGAGACCAGCATGAAGACGCCACAGAACGTCAGCAACATTCGAGCCCAGTTCTTGCCGCGACTCATCGAGCGCACGAACAGAAGGAACACCGCGGTGACGATCACGACCAGCACTGCGGAGAATACGATGACCAGTGGGAACATACCGTCCACGTCGGAACGCGTCAGGCCGGCATCGACAGCTGCTTGGTTTCTGAGCATCTCGTCGACGAACATCGACTTCTGCCCGAGCAGCATCCAGATCATCGCGCCGCCCTGGACCAACCCCAGCGCCGTCACAGCCCACCACAACTGAATCGCAGTCACGACATCCGTCGGCGGCTCGGGTTTCGGCGCAGGCCCCGGGTATCCGTTGTAACCGGGGCCGTATCCCGGGATCTGACCGGTAGGCATCGGTCCGAGTTCGCGGTACGGCTGGTTCTCGAACGGCTGGTTCTCGTAGGGAGGTTCCCGGCGGGGCGGTTCCTGGCGCGACGGCGGCCACTGCTCGGTCATGAGACCAGCGTATCGGTCGATACCGGCGCAGCCACCATGCGTGACACCGTCACAGCCACCATGAGTGACACCGTCACAGCCATCCGGCGACTTCCGACGCCCAATAAGTGAGGACCACATCGGCACCGGCCCGGCGAATGCTGGTGAGCGATTCGAGAATCGCGGCATCCCGATCGATCCACCCGTTCTGCGCAGCGGCCGTGATCATCGAGTACTCGCCCGAGATCTGGTACGCCGCGACCGGAACTGGAGACCGGTCTGCCGTCTCACGCAGAATGTCGAGGTAGGACATCGCCGGCTTGACCATCACCATGTCGGCACCCTCGGCGATGTCGAGGTCTACTTCGCGCATCGACTCGCGGCGATTGGCACCGTCCTGCTGATAGGTACGACGATCACCTTGCAGGGAGGATCCAACAGCTTCACGGAACGGTCCGTAGAACGCTGACGCATATTTCGCGGCATAGGCGAGCTGACCGACCTCGACATACCCGGATGCATCGAGCGCACCGCGGATAGCAGCCACCTGACCGTCCATCATGCCGCTGGGTCCGAGCAGGTGCGCACCCGATTCCGCTTGCGCGAGAGCCATTTCGACGTATCGAATCAAGGTTGCGTCGTTGTCGACAGCACCGCCGGCAGTCAACACGCCGCAGTGGCCGTGATCGGTGAACTCGTCGAGGCAGGTATCGGCCATGATGACCGTCGAATCACCGAGTTCTTCTGCCAGCGCACGCAATCCGACGTTGAGGATGCCGTCGGGATCGGAGGCACCGGAACCCTGTGGGTCCTTGTCCTCCGCCTTGGGGACACCGAAGAGCATCAGGCCACCGACACCGGCTTCCACCGCTTCCACCGCGGCGGACCGCAGCGAATCGAGTGTGTGCTGGAAAACGCCTGGCATGGAACTGATCTCACGCGGCGAGTCGATGCCGTCGGCAACGAACATCGGCAAAACGAGGTGCCGGGGTTCGAGCGAGGTCTCTGCCACGAGTCGCCGGAGCGCTGGGGTGCGCCGGAGCCGGCGAGGGCGATGAGTGGGAAACACGAGAAGTAGCCCTCCTTCGTCGGGACCTGTGAGTGGTTGAGGAGCCCACAGACTCCTCAACCACTCACGGGTGCGCTAGCGCCTTCGAGACTTCTTACGCGGGGGCGGCAAAGCACCTTCGGCGCGCAGACGAGCTGCGTGCTCGGCCAGAGCCTCCACCAGCGGTCCCACCTGAGAGGTCTCGGGCTGCACGTCGACGCGCAGACCGAACTCGATAGCGGTTTCGGCCGTCTTCGGGCCGATGCACGCGACCAACGTGCGAGCGTGCGGCTTGCCGGCGATGCCGACGAGGTTACGCACGGTCGAGGACGAGGTGAAGCAGACGGCGTCGAACCCACCGGTCTTGATCATCTCGCGGGTCTCGGCCGGCGGCGGCGCTGCCCGGACGGTGCGGTATGCGGTCACGTCGTCGATCTCCCAACCACGTTCACGCAGGCCCTCGGCGAGGGTTTCGGTTGCAATGTCCGCGCGCGGCAACAGAACCCGGTTGACCGGATCGAAAACGTCGTCGTACGGGGCGAATTCGGCCAACAGGCCTTCGCTGGACTGCTCACCGGTCGGGATCAGCTCGGGGTTGATACCGAACGAGCGCACCTTGGCTGCGGTTGCTTCACCGATGCAGGCGATCTTCACGCCGGAGAAGGCACGAGCGTCGAGACCGAACTCTTCGAACTTCTCCCACACTGCGCGAACAGCATTGGTGGAAGTGAAGACGACCCACTGGTAACGACCGTCGACGAGACCCTTGACCGAACGCTCCATCTGAGCCGGGCTACGAGGCGGCTCGACGGCGATGGTCGGAACCTCGATCGGGATCGCTCCGTGAGTGACCAGACGGTCGCTCATCTCGCCGGCCTGATCCTTGGTGCGCGGCACGAGGACGGTCCAGCCGTACAGAGCGCGAGATTCCCACCACGACATCTTGTTGCGTTGCGCGACGACCTTCCCGACGGTGACGATGAGCGAGCCCACCAGTTCGGATCCCGCTTCGTTGAGCGTGGCGAGAGTTGCCTCGACGGTTCGCTGCTGACGAGTGGTGCCGCGGACGGTGATGGCAGCAGGCGTCTGCGGAGCCAAGCCGTTCTCGACCAGCGCGCTGGCGGTCTCGGCGAGGTGTCCTGACGTTGCATGCAGGACAAGCGGTCCCGGTGCAGCGGCCAGAGCAGCCCAGTCGACTTCACCGCGAACGTCGGCCTCGGTGTGACCCGAGCCGAGCGCCATACCGGCGTAGCTCGGCACTGCCGAACCGGATGGAAGACCGGGGAGGACCTCGAACTGAACCTGCGTGCGAGCGACCGCGGTGACTTCTGCAATCACGGAATCCGTGGTCAGCGGGTCACCGGAGACCAGACGCACGACGTCGTGGCCGTTCTTGGCCTCGTGGACCAATGTCTTTGCAACCTCGGCCGGCTCACCGAGTGCCGGACGCACGTCCGCGATCAGCTCGCCGGTCTCCTCGTCACGACCCATGTCGATGCCGACGAGCGCGACGACGCCCTTGTCGACGTCCGGATCGGTGAATGCCATTGCGGCGCCGGTGAGGACGTCACGTGCGCGAACGGTGAGCAGGGCGGGGTCGCCCGGTCCCGATCCCACGAACAGGATCCGTCCGGGAGTGTTCTTTCGGACTCGGGTCATCGGTGATTCTCCAGTGCGCTGTATCGAAATGGGAACTTGGTGCAAGTGCAAAGTGGGGCGTCAAACATCGGCTGCCTCGCCTGTGGTCACGTTCATCAACTCTCGGGCGCCGAGTTCGAGTAACTCGCGCGCTACCGCTCGGCCGAGTTCCTCGGCCTTGTCCGGCGCACCGACGGCGCCGGTACGGATGACGTCCGAGCCGTCGATGGCGGCTGCGCAGCCGCGTACCGACAGTTCGTCGAAGATTCTGCCGTCGTCGTCGAGGGATTCGACGATTTCTGCAATCGCACCTACCGGCGCTGTGCATCCGGCTTCCAACTCGGCGAGAAGTGCACGCTCGGCAGTGACTGCTGCTCGGGTACCCGCGTCGTCGTGCTCGGCCAGAATTGCTGCCAATTCCGTATTGGCAGAAAGACATTCGACGGCCAACGCGCCCTGCGCCGGGGCGGGGAGCATCTGTACGGGCTCGATGTTCTCGGTGATGAGATCGAGCAGGCCGATCCGGGACAGGCCGGCGCGGGCGAGGATCACGGCATCGAGTTCACCGGATTCGACCTTGCCGAGGCGACGCTGCAGGTTGCCCCGCAGCGGCACGATGTCGAGGCCGAGCCCGAGTGCCTTCAGCTGTGAAACACGCCGCGGCGCCGAGGTTCCCACCTTGGAACCGGCCGGAAGCTCGCCGAGGACCAGACCGTCGCGGGCGACGAGCGCGTCACGCGGATCCTCACGAGGCGGAATCGCAGCGATGACAAAACGTGGATCCTGCGCGGTCGGCAGGTCCTTGTAGGAATGCACTGCGACGTCGACGCGGTTGTCCAGCAAGGCTTCTCGAAGCTCAGCGGTGAATACTCCGACGCCGATCTTCTGGACTGGATCCGTGGACTGATCGCCCTTGGTCTTGATGATGACCAACTCGGCGGGATGTCCGGCTGCAATGAGGGCATCGCGCACGGTTCCGGCCTGTGTGGTCGCGAGAAGACTTCCGCGAGTGCCGATCCGCAGCGGGCTCCCCGATTGCGGGGTGGTGACGCTCATGCCTGCAGGTCCCTTCCAGTGCGGTCGCCGTCCACCAGATCGGTGGGTGTGGCCACGGCCGCGGGAGATCCGGGGCTGAGTTCGAAGAGTTCGCGCAGCGCTGCTGCGTAGGAGTCGCCGCCGGGGGCCGACGCCAGTTGCTTGACGCGCACGGTCGGGGCGTGGAGAAGCTTGTCCACGACGCGGCGCACGGTGCGCGCAACCTCGTCGCGCTGCGGATCGTCCAGGCCGGGTAGACGCGAATCGAGCCGCATCAGTTCGGCTTCGACGACGTCGGCGGCGCGCTGACGCAAAGCCGTGACGGTCGGAGTGACCTCGGCGAGACGCTGTCCCGCAAGGTACGTCGCAAGCTCGCCGGCAACGATGGTGCGTGCGGCATCTGCGTCGGAAGCGGCGGCGCCTGCCGCCGGATCACGCTGGAGCGTCTCCATGTCGAGAACGGTGACACCCGGCAGGCCGGCGACGGCGGGATCGATGTCGCGCGGCAGCCCGAGGTCGCAGATGACCAGGTGCTTGGTGTTGTTGCGATCGGGCTCGGCGAGTGCGCGGTGCACATCCGCCAGGGTGACCACTGCCCCGACCGCGCCGGTACAGGTGACCATGACATCGGCTTGCGCCATCGCGGCCGAAAGCTGGTCGAAAGCAACACCGTCGGCGTCGACGCCGTTGGAGCGTGCTGTCTCGGCGAGGTGCTCGGCACGTTCCTGCGTCCGGTTGACGACGACGATGCGTTCGATTCCGGCACGGGTGAGGTGCGCGACGGACAGACCGCCCATCGAGCCTGCCCCGACGACCACGGCAGTGCGGCCGACCAGGCCGCCCTCGCCGATGATGCCGGCTGCACGATCGAGAGCCACGGACACGACTGACGCTCCGGCGGAGTCGATTCCGGTTTCGGAATGCACTCGCTTTCCGACGCGCAGTGCCTGCTGAGCCAGTTCGTGGACGACGCGTCCAGCGGCCTGCTGCGCATCCGAAGATGCGTAGGCAGAACGGATCTGGCCGAGAATCTGCTGTTCGCCGATCACCATCGAGTCGAGGCCACTGGCTACCGCGAAGAGGTGTTCGACCGCTGCTTCGCTGTAGCGGACGTAAGCGTGAGCGTGCAGCGCCGTCAGGTCGAGACCTGAATGGTCGGCCAGGATCTCGCCGACTTCGGTGAGAGCACCGTGGAACGCGTCCACCACCGCGTAGACCTCCACGCGGTTGCAGGTGGAGACGATCATCGCTTCGGAGATGTGCGAGGACGCCAGAAGCTTGTCGATCAGCTTCGGACGATCGGTGTCGGTAACAGCTACTCGCTCGAGCACCGGGACGGGCGCGGTTCGATGCGAGACCCCGACAAGCAGAACACTCACGGCGCGATCACTGATCCGTTTCTTGTCGAACCTGCTCCGACCGGAGCGGGTGAACTGGTGGATGGAACTGACGAAGCGGATGCGGCGTGAGCCACGCGTACTCGCGGCGCGCTGGATGCCTGATCGGCATTGCGCGCACTGTTGAAGGAGAGAACCTGCATCTCGACGGCCAGATCGACGCGCCGCAGTTCCACGTGATCGGGAACGTCGAGGGCGATCGGCGAGAAACTCATGATGCAGCGCAGCCCGGCGCTGACGAACTGGTCGCACACGCCCTGCGCTGCTTCGTCCGGTGTGGAGATGACGCCGATGGTCGCGTTCAGTTCGCGGCAGGCGACGGTCAGTTCCTCGGTGCTACGCACGACGAGGTCGCCGACTCTGCTTCCGATTCGATCTGCGTCACTGTCGAAGAGTCCGACCATCTCGAAACCGCGGCGGCTGAATCCGCCGTAGCCGACCAGCGCCTTGCCGAGGTTTCCGACTCCGACGAGGACGACCTTGTGCCCACGATCGAGTCCGAGTGCACGCTCGATGCGAATGCGGAGCCTGTTGACGTCATACCCGACGCCGCGGACGCCGTTGGGTCCGAGGAACGACAGATCTTTGCGCAATTTCGCTGATCCGACGCCTGACGCCTGGGCAAGCTCCTCGCTCGAGACGATGGAGGTACCCCGGTCGGACATCACTCCGAGGACCCGCAGGTATGCGGCCAAGCGCGTCACCGTAGCCTGGGGGATGACGCGATCCTGAACGATCGAGTCGGTGACCGAGGCGCTGGCAGCGTCGGTGACAGAAGAGCCCGCAGCGCCGGTGACGCGCTGAGCCACAGGCTCATGCGTCTGGTGCGGTTCGGTCACGTCGCTGGCTCCTCGTCCGGTCGACACGACTGTCGACCTCCACGATGCTCCGGGGGGAATGTTCACACCACGGTAACCGCTTGTGAACCCATGCACAAAGTTGCTCGAGACGGGTTCGATGTGCCGTTCACCTGCAAAGCGGCTCCGCGGACATCTTTGAGGGTTGCCTTACTTGCGTAAATCGTCGCGAAGGCGTTCTTCGTCAACTTCCCAGTAACCGTGCTCGCGTCCGTCGAGAAGAATGACCGGCAATCTGTCCCCGTACTCCGCTCTCAGCTCTGGATCCGTCGCGGCAGCTTCGTCTACGTCGATGCACGTCAATTCCAGCTCGAACTCGGAACAGACCCGTCGCAGTACCTCCGCCGCGCCGACGCAGGACGCGCATCCTGCGCGTGTCAACAGGGTTACTTCATGCGTAGCTGCAGTCATCGACGCAGACCTTTCTTCAGCTGGGATGCCATCTACTTGATCGGTCGAGTGTGCCTCCAGAGCCCCACTCGGTACCAAATCGGCGGAGAGGAACGTCACACACCCCAGGGAAGGTCGCCATCCAACCCATCGGGCCTCATTGCGGAGGATAGGCTGACTCGAAGAGTTCTCTGCTCGAGAGTGCAACACGGGAGGTGCGGGTGCCTGCGCGATCACTACCGAACGGCTCCGGATTCGGATCAGGGCTGGCCGGGGTCATACTCCCCGGACGTCGCCATGTGAAAAATCCGCTGGGCCCGAGTGAGTCGGAAGTTCGAGCCAATCTCGCCGGCGAGGCGAGTGCTGATGCAGCCCTGGCGTTGCACGAAGCTTCCAACCCCACAGAACCCGAAACTGGCGAAGAGCCGCCGACCGTTCCGCGCGACCTCACGGCCGCCGCATTCTTCGACGTCGACAACACCATGGTGCAGGGCGCATCGATCATCCACTTCGCCCGTGGTCTCGCTGCTCGCAAGTATCTCAAGACCTCGGATCTGGTCGATTTCGCATGGAAGCAGATCAAGTTCCGAGTCACCGGCAGAGAAAGTAGTGACGACGTCGCGGAGGGCCGTGAGAAAGCACTGTCATTCGTGGCCGGTCGATCCACTGCCGAACTCGCCCGCCTCGGCGAGGAGATCTACGACGAGGTCATCGCCGACAAGATCTGGCCAGGCACGAGAGCGTTGGCCCAGATGCATCTCGACGCCGGACAGCAGGTGTGGTTGGTGACGGCGACTCCTGTCGAACTTGCTCAGGTCATCGCTGAGAAACTGGGACTGACCGGCGCCTTGGGCACCGTCGCCGAGAGTGAGGACGGCGTCTTCACCGGCCGGCTCGTCGGCGACATCCTGCACGGCATGGGCAAGGCTCACGCCGTGCGGACACTGGCCGTACGTGAAGGACTCAATCTCAAGCGCTGTTCCGCCTACTCCGACAGCCACAACGACGTGCCGATGCTCTCTTTGGTGGGGACGCCCGTGGCGATCAATCCCGACGCAGATCTTCGTGAACTCGCGAAGAACCGTGGTTGGGAAGTTCGCGATTTCCGCACCGGACGAAAAGCGGCCAAGATCGGCGTACCGACGGCGCTCGTGCTCGGAGCTGTCGGCGGGGCGCTCGCGGCAATTCTTGCAAGGCGCAAAGAACAGAACGCCTGAGCGGGTGCGGTCCGAATCGACTGGCGATCCGGACCGCACTCAGCCGAGAAAGACGTTGCGACGCTTGGCCAACAGTCGATACAGCGTCTGTTGAATCGTTTCTCGAACATGGTCCGTGACCTCGAACAGGACCATCGGGTCGTCGGCGGCACCGCTCTCGAAGGTGTCGGTGACGATGGGCTTTCCGAACTCGATGTACCACTTCGACGGCAACGGAACCAGGCCGAGCGGCCCGAAGTGCGGAAACAGTGGTGTCACCGGAAAATACGGCAACCCGAGAACCCGCGCGAGTGTGGTCAGATCACCGATTTTGGGATAGATCTCCTCCGAACCCACGATCGAGCACGGAATGATCGGGACACCGGTACGCATTGCGGCCGACACGAAGCCACCGCGCCCGAACCGCTGTAACTTGTACCGCTCACTGAACGGTTTCCCGATGCCCTTGAATCCTTCCGGGAACACCGCCGCAACTTCCCCCTCGTTGAGCAGACGCTCGGCATCGGGGTTGCACGCCAACGTATGACCAGCCTTGCGCGCCAGACCGCCTACCACCGGCATCTCGAAAGCCATGTCCGCAGCCAACATTCGCAGCGGGCGGTGCGCCGGATGATGATCGTGCACCGCAACCGACGTCATCAGGCCGTCAAGCGGGATCACACCGGCGTGATTGGCAACCACCAGCGCTCCCCCGGTGAGGGGAATGTTCTCGATCCCGCTGACCTCGACGCGGAACCACTTCTCGAACAACGGCCGCAACATCGGCATGACGACGTTGTCCGCGAAATGCGGGTCGAATCCGAACTCGTCTACCTCGTAGTCACCGGACACCCGACGTCGGAAGAATTCTGCCGCCGAGCCGATCTGGTCGACGATCGCCGACCTGGCCGCATCGACGAACGTGCTCTCACCGCCTTGGTCGGCCGCCGACGAAACTCCGGACGGATGCCGACGCTCACTTTGTTCACGGATGTCACGCTCCGTGCCGGTGACGGACTCACGCGACCGAGAGGTTGCCGACTTTCCGGTGTGAGTTACACTGGGCCGCAAGGGAATTACCTTTGCCACGTCACTCACCCCTTCACCGCACTTCGTCCCGACACCGGCATGTGCATCACGTCTGCAGTTGCCGCTGCCTCGGCGGTGTCACCGCCGAGGATGGTGCTCAACGCATTCTCTGCCCGATCGATCCACTCGGACTTGATGATCCGGCGGGTCTGCATCGCACGCATGAAATCGTCGAGTGCCTGCATGGTGGTCCATCGCGGCTCGAACCCCAATTCGCTGCGCATGCGAGTGGTGTCGAGTCCGCAGCCGAACCGGAAGTACTCGAGTTGCTCGTCGGTGTACAGCCTCATGGACGATCCCACCAACGCGCTCCCGACACTGCGGAACAGCGCGAGCGGCATCGGAACTTCGACCCTTCCTGCCCGGCGGATCGCCTGCGACATCATCACCACCCCGTCGCCGGCGATGTTGTACGTACCCGAGGCGTGTCCGATGGTCGCCTTCTCCAACGCTGCGAGGGCATCCTCGACGTGGAGCAATTGCAGACGCGCGTTGCGCCCGACGATGGTCGGCACGAGCGGGGCGGTGACGTAATGCCCGACAGTTGCCGTCAGTTGAGGTCCGATCAGCGGCGCCAACCGCAGAATCCCGACCGAGATGTCGGGACGCCGACGCCCCATCCCGCGGAGGTATCCCTCGATCTCGAGACTGTCGCGGGCATATCCGCCCGGCGGCCGGCGGCGCGCACTCATTTCTTCGGTGAACTGGGCGGGGTCCTTGGCACTGCACCCGTAGACAACCGAGGCCGAGCGCAGGACCACCTTGCGAACCGTCGGAGCTTTCTGGCAGACCGCGAACAGTTGCATGGCGCCGATGACGTTCATGTCCTTCATCGCGGCGCGGCTGCCGGCTTTGGGGGCTTTCTGAAGCGTCGACGCATGCACGACGGTGTCGACCTCGGCGTTTCGGATCACTTTACCGATCAGCGGATTGCGGATGTCTGCTCGCACGAATTCCGCGCGGCCCATTCTGCGCATCATGTCCTTGCTCGGACTGACCGCGTCGACGGCGATGACACGCTCGATCGACGGATTCTGCGCAAGCCTGGTAATCAGGTAGCCGCCGAGGAATCTGCTCGCCCCGGTCACCAGTACGACGCGAGGCGCCGTGCCCCCTGAAGTGTTGTCACCTTCAACCACCAAGTACCCCCATATCCAGTAGAAACGCGCTCTGCCGAAGCGTTCCTCCCGCGATTTTCCCCCACTTTACGGGCAGAGGGGGTCCCGCGCTGACTACCCAAAATTCGGCCATTCAAGACAAACCGCCCAGACAATGAGACGGCCGACACATCTCTCCCCTGAGATACGTCGCCCCTCCCCTGAAATAGATCGATGCCCGCCACCCCGGGAGGGGCGGCGGGCATCAACAGGTATTGCTTATTTACCGAGTTTCCTGCGCTGTACTCGGGTACGACGAAGCAGCTTGCGGTGCTTCTTCTTCGACATGCGCTTGCGACGCTTCTTGATCACTGAACCCATAGCGGGTGTCCCTCACGTTCTTCTCTAGCGTTCCTGCGCACGCCGGTCACGTACGCCTGCGCCAAGCAATTGGCGCCTGGCCCTCGTTTTAACTAGCTCAGCGCCTTACGACACCAGCTTGCTGGTACGACAGTGACTCATCGTACCGGTGTGGACTCACTCGGCATAAACCGAGCCTCCGGCACAGCAACCGCTGTGCCCGCGACTCAGCTCACGCCGAGGTCATCCTCCTCGAACCGGCTGGTCAGCCGGCATCGAAGTACGAGGTTTCGAGGTAATCGTGCACTGCCTTCGCATGTACACGGAACGAACGGCCCACTCGTACAGCGGGCAATTCGCCACTGTGCACCAACCGGTACACAGTCATTTTCGACACCCTCATCAAAGTTGCTACCTCAGCAACAGTGAGGAATTGCGTGCCGGCCACTGCCGGCTTTCCGTCGTGGGACGAACCCATGGACGGCTTGTTTGCAGACACCATTAATCCACATACCTCCAGCACGACTCGCGCCGCCGGCTTCCCCTCCGGCGGAACAGACACGTACGTACTAAGTCGAGCTTAGCTGTACTGGTGGGGTTAAAGCGACGGGTGTGGCTAAACGGACGACTATTCCGCAGCTGCACCCATCGCGGCCGAGCGTGTCTTGGCGGCATCCAAGGCATCGAAGAACGCCGTCCGCAGGCCGCCTGCTTCGAGCTGACGCAGTGCCGCAGCCGTCGTTCCGCCCGGTGACGTCACCGCGGCGCGAAGATCCGTCGCGCTGTCGCCGGTGCGATCGAGCATCGCTGCGGAACCGACCATCGTCTGCACCACCAATTCGGTAGCGACCGGGCGCGTCAGGCCGAGACCGACTCCCGCGTCGATCATCGCTTCGGCAACCAAGAAGAAGTAGGCCGGCCCCGAACCCGAGACAGCCGTGACCGCGTCAATCTGCGATTCGGGAACTGTGACTACTTTGCCGACGCTGCCGAGGATGCCGCGTACAAGTTCGAGGTGCTCGGCCTTGACGTGGCGTCCGGGTGACAGAACGCTCACGCCCTCCCCCACCAACATGGGGGTGTTCGGCATGACGCGGACGACCGGGAACCCTGCCGGCAGACGCGTTTCGAAGAACCCGGTGGGGATTCCCGCCGCGAGAGAAACGATCAACTGCTCGAGGTCACCGTCCAGATCGACCTTCGTCAACGCGGTGAGCGCTGATTCGACGTCGTTGGGCTTGACTGCGATGACGATGACGTCTGCACCCTCCGCGGCATCGGCGACCGTGCTGACACGGATGGAGTATTCGGCAATCAATTCGTCCGCGCGAGGCTGATACTGCTCGGCGACAACCAGATCCTTGATGGCGTGGCCGGCCTGCAACAGCCCGGAGATCAGCGCCTCGCCGATCTTGCCGCCACCGATAATCGCAATTCTTGTCATGGCGAACAGCCTGCCACGACCGCAGCGATCGACCCTAGCGGGGCATCATCGCCAGCTGACGGCTCTGTACGACAACCGCTCCAGTCGAATCAAGGACTGCGTGGTCCTCTTCGAACCACGTGCTGCCCAGAACATCCGAACTTGCTCGCACACGAAGCCATCCCGGCGTG
This sequence comes from Rhodococcus sp. IEGM 1318, assembly GCF_033142465.1. NCBI lineage: Bacteria > Bacillati > Actinomycetota > Actinomycetes > Mycobacteriales > Nocardiaceae > Rhodococcus > Rhodococcus sp. IEGM 1318. The sequence continues at coordinate 151,028 of NZ_JAWLSC010000001.1, read as the reverse complement.
GGCAGTCGGCGCAGGTACGTCGTCAACTGCACTGTCGGCGCCCACCCGAACAAGCCGCGGTTCATCGTCACCGGCGCGCTGATGTCACCTGCCATGATGGCGAACAGCACAGCGGTGTCGAGATCGTTCTCGTCTTCGGGCCGGGGGCGGACCCACATCCTCACCTCGGCCTCGCCTTGGCTCCCCGTCAGGAAGTGCGCCGAGGTGGTGTCGATTCGCATGTCGCAGCCCTGCCCGACGTGCACGACCTGAGCCATCGGATGATCACCGATGACTGCCACCGCACTCTCCGGCGGTTCCGGTGACATGTCGTCGATCGACGAGGCTGTGACAAATGTCGGGTCGCCGTCGTCCGGGAATCCCAGCGTGACCGCCGCGCGAACGGCGCTGCGACCGGCCTGGCTCAATTCGACGTCGATCAACGCGACCTGCCGTCCCTGCTTGCGGACGGTCACTTCCAAGTCGACTTCACCGGGGTCGGGGGCGGAGAGATAGTTAGCGCTCACGGCCAGCGGCTGCATCGCCAGAAGCGAGTCGTTCTCGCCCGCGCCGTCTCGCAGACATTGACGCGCGGCAGCGGCACACACCGCCATCATGGAGCCACCGTGCACCTTCGGCCCGATGGTCCAGATCGGGTCGATCGTTGCGGTGTATCTCCCGTCGCCGAGCGAGGTGAGGCGATTGAGATCTTGAAAGGGGCTGGTGCTCATCGATTTTCCTGTTCGGTACTGTCTCGGTGTTGCGGGAAATGTCGTGCGGCAAGGTCTTGGTGCGCCAAGCGTCGCAAAGCTGTCAGGACGGGTTCGTACATGGCGGTTCCGAGGACTGCATAGCGAATGCCGTCCTCGGTCGAAGCGGCGTGGCGAACGCCCTCCTTCGTCGTACCGGTGGGCATCAGCTCGATTTCCACTTCGGCAATCCCTCGGATGTGCTCGCCGTAGGCGCGCAATCGTTCGTCCGACAGGCTCAGTCCGGCATCCTCGAGGCCTATCAGTGCACGCTCGAGGTGAGCAACCGCCACGTACCTCGGCTCGTAGACCTGACCGAGAAACTCCAGAACCTTGCGAGCCCTGGGAAACTGTTGATCCGGCACCGGATCGACGTAGGGCGGTAGTTGTGCGATCGCGCGACCGAAAGTCTCGAATTCGGATCGCTCGTTACTGTCCACCAATTCGAGCACCGCGCGAATTCGTGGGATCGCGAGTCCCGCGCCGGCCAGGGCCCTGATCAACGCGAGTCGCTGGACGTGCTGTTCGCCGTACCTCGCTCCCGTTGCGCTGGTCGGCTCACCCGGCATCAGCAGACTTTCACGGAGGTAGTACTTGATCGTGGCGAGAGCAACGCCGGACTGCGCGGCCAGTTCGGAAACCTTCACCGTTCCTCCATCCGTCGACTCGCCGAGTTCATTGGATAGTGATGCTATCCAATGACTGTGGCACGCCCGAACAGAGGGCACGGGTTGCGCTAGGGTTGAACCTTCTTTGCGCACACCACCAGAAATTTCCGAACGGAGCGAACAGGCGGAATGACGGACTTGCAGTCGGAGGCCCAGCCCGACGAACAGTGGCGCATCGTCGAACCACTGGCGCTGACTCCCCTGCTCACCGCCGCACTCGAGGTGTTCCACGAACTCGGTTACCACGGAGCGTCGGTTCGTGACATTGCCAAACGCGCCGGCGTCACCGTGCCGACGCTGTACTACCACCACGGCAATAAACAGGGCATCCTCGTCGCACTGATGGAACCGGGAATCGAGAACGTCACCGCGCGCGCGAGCGCTGCCGTCGATGCTGCCGGGCCGTCGCCAACGGCGCAATTCGGCAATCTCATCGAGGCCTGCGTCCTTCACATGACCAGTCGCTCCGACATCGCGTTCCTCGATTCCGAACTCCGATACCTCGAGGACGCGGAACGAAAGAGTTACGCGGCCAAGCGAAAGAAGCTCGAGAACCTACTCGTCGACGTACTGACGGCAGGCGTCGAGAGCGGTGAGTTCACGGTCCCCGACATCACCGGAACGGGCCGCGCACTGCTGGGCATGTGTCAGTCCGTCGTCCTCTGGTATCGACTCGACGGACCGCAGACTCCGCGCGAAGTCAGTGTTCTGTACCGCGAGATAGCGTTGAAAGCCGTCGGTGTCACTGCCTGAGCGCTGGTCGAATTTCCAGTCACGTCCGACTAGCCCTGAGACTGACGAACGTCACACATCCCGGCTGACACCGAAACCGGGACGCGTCCACGGTCACGGGTCCACACTTAGAAGCAGAGATGCGCGGGGTGGATCCGCAGACCGAGGGAGTTCTTGACGTATGGCCAACAGCAATCCATTTGTTCCTCCTAGCGCGGTCGACGTGGACCTTTCCGCGGTCGCCTGGGGAGCGAACCGCACGATGTCCGACTTCGAGACGGGAATGTGGCGGATGGAAGAGGCGCAGCCGCAACTGCGCTCACCGATCGTTGCGGTAGAGGTTCTCGATCGCGCCCCGGACTGGGACCGTCTGCTCCACGCAGTCGAGTGGGCATCGCACGTGGTTCCGCGCATTCGTATGCGCGCGGTGGAACCGGCAATGCAGCTGGGCAATCCGGTGTGGTCGGTTGATCCCGAGTTCGACATCGGCTACCACCTACGACGCGTCCGCTTGCCTGCACCGGCCGACTTCGATCACGCGCTGCGCATGTGTCGTCACCTTGCCACGGAACCTTTCGACAAGGCTCGGCCGCCGTGGAGCGCGCTGCTCATCGAAGGTCTCGACGACGGACGTGCCGTGTTCGTGGTCAAGACTCACCACTCCATCACCGACGGCATGGGTGGCATCCAGATGATGACGCTTCTGCACAGCAGGCGCCCGGATCCCACTCCGAACAAGCCCGACCGCATACCGCCGGCTCCTGAGCACCTGTCTTCGGTAGGCGCCTTCGGTGAGGAGGTCGTCAGCGAGATCCGGCGTGCGCCCTCCCGTATCGCCAAGCTGGTTCGCGGCGCCACCAATGTTGCGACCACAGCGATCTCGAGTCCGTTCAGCACGGCTTCCGAGGTCCTCGGGTACGCCAATTCACTCCGCAAGATCGTCACTCCCCCAGCTCGTTCCGGTTCCCCTCTGCTCCACGATCGCGGTCTCGGACGATGGTTCGGAACTCTCGAAGTGGGTGTCCCCGCACTCAAGGCCGGGGCGAAAGCTGCCGGCGGTTCACTCAACGACGCGTACGTTGCTGCCCTGCTCGGCGGGTTCCGTCGCTACCACGAATCGTTCGGACAATCCGTCGACAGCATTCCGATGGGGATGCCGATCAGCATGCGAACCGGCGCGGATGCCAACGGCGGCAACCGGTTTGCAGCAGTCCGCTTCAACGGCCCGGTCGCCGAGACCGATCCGGCCAAACGCATAAGGCAGGTACGAGAAATCGTCCTGGGTCTGCGTGAGGAACCGGCGTTGGACGCTCTCGACGTCGCTGCCCCGATCCTCGCCCGCCTACCAAATTATCTACTCGCGAACTGGTATCTGTCCCAGTCGACTGGACTGGATCTGCAGGCGAGCAATGTCGCCGGCGTACCGGTACCGGTGTATCTCGCCGGCGCGAAGATCGAGCGGATGTTCCCGTTCGGGCCGGCGCCCGGTTGCGCGGCAATGGCAACACTGGTCTCCCACGTCGGAGTGTGCTGCATCGGAATCAATCTCGACACCGCTGCGATCACGAAACCCGCCTTGCTGATGCAGTGCTTGCAGGAGAGCCTGGACGAGATCGTGGCTCTCGGAGTTCCAACGGAAGGTGCGTGAGTCATGAGTGAAAACACGAGCAACCCGCGCGTATACCTCACCGAAACCATGACAGAGGCCGAAGCCGGAGTACTGCGAAAGTGGCTTGCCGACAAGGCAACCGCATCCGAAACGCGGCCGGTCACCGTCAACATCACCGACAAGACCCTGGCAGAACTGGCGGCGCGGACTGACGACCCGATGCTCGCGCCGCTTCGCGTTGTGTGGATTCCGGACACCCGTACCAAACACAACGTCGCGGTGCGACTGCGCGATGCACTGGCACCACGCGATCCCCTCCACCCTGGACGCGGTGCGCAGCGCAGAACCCTGCGCACCGACCCGTCACGGTGCCAGGTCATCGAAGGTGAACCCGCGCCACTGAGCGATCTCGAGCGTCGACTCGAAAAAAGTGGTGGCGGTTCGCTACCCGAGTTCATCCGTCGTCAGGCCGCGCTGGCGCTCGAGCGCGCCGAGTTGGGCCTTCTGGGTGGTCAGTACAAGGTGTCGCGGTTCGTCGTCGACGAGATCACCGACACCCGCCGGTTCGCCACCGAGGTCACGGCGTTGGCCGACCGGTTGAACATCGCCGTCGCCGACGTCGATCGCCGTGCGCGTGAAGCACTCGAAGAAATGGTTGCCACCCAAAGTCGCCAAGCCATCGCGGTGTGGGATCGTCTGGGCCGCTACTTCGCCCGCGCGTACAAGCTCGACGTGGACACGAGCCGCTTCGAGGAACTCCGTGAGCTGAACAAGGAACACTCACTGGTCTTCCTCCCCAGTCACCGTTCGTATCTCGATCCCCTCGTTCTGCGTCCGGCGTTGATCGCGAACGGCTTGCCGCTCAATCACGTCATGGGCGGTCTCAACATCAGCTTCTGGCCCATGGGCTCGATCCTCAAGCGCAGCGGCACCGTCTTCATTCGTCGAAGCATCGGCAACGACGAGGTCTACAAGTGGTCGATGCACGAGTACATGCGCTATCTCCTGACCAAGCGCTTCAATCTGGAGTGGTACATCGAGGGTGGACGCGGGCGCACCGGGAAACTGCGCCCGCCGCGCTTCGGTCTCCTGACCTACCTGACCAAGGCATTTCAGGTGAGCGGCGCATCCGACGTGTACCTCGTTCCGGTCGCGCTGAGCTACGACCAACTCTACGAAGTCGGTGCAATGGCTGCCGAGGCTCTCGGCGCCGAGAAGACACCGGAAGGCCTGCGCTGGATGGTGGGTTACGTACGCGCACAGGGGAAACGCAACGGCGTCGCGCACGTGACCATCGGCCGACCACTCTCACTCGCAGAGGCACTCAGCCAAGAAACCGACCAGCGTCTCGCCATTCAGAAGGCCGGAATCGAGGTGTGTCACCGAATCAACGAGGTCACACCGGTGACCGTGTCGTCGCTGGCGATGTTGGCGTTCCTCGGAATCGAAGACCGGGCGTTGACCGTTCGTGAACTCACGGCGATCCTGACGCCGCTGTTCGGGTACATCACCGCGCGCGATCTTCCGATCGCCGGCGACGTCGAACTGTCCGATCCGCATGTCATCGAGAAGGCATTGCAGACACACGTTGATTCCGGCGTGCTCGAGCGTTTCGATCGCGGCGGCGAGCAGGTCTTCTACCTCGGCAAGGACCAGCATCTTGTCGCTGCCTTCTACCGCAACAACACAATTCACTTCCTCGTCGTGCGTGCCATCACCGAACTCGTACTCCAGGCAGCCGTCGAAGAACGGTTCGAGGATCCCATCGGGGACGGGTGGGCGGAGGCCAAACGGATCCGGGATCTGTTGAAATTCGAGTTCTTCTTCAGCGACCGGGACACGTTCGAGCAGGAGATGAGGACCGAACTGACCCTGATCGACCCCGAGTGGGAAACCGTCATGGCCGACGACAAACGAACTGAGCACATGATCGAGACGGTTCGGCCGTACCTTGCGCACCGCGTGCTCCAACCGTTTCTCGAGGCATATCAGGTTGTCGCCGATCAGCTTGTGCTTGCACCGATTTCGACGTCGTTCGACGAGAAGTCTTTCATCAGCAACTGCATCGACGTCGCACATCAGCGTCGCCTGCGGCAGCAGATCGCCAGCAACGAATCCGTCTCCGGCGAATTGTTCTCCACTGCACTGAATTGGGCGCGAAACCGTAACCTGATCGAAGTCGACGACGACGGAGTCAGGGCCCGGCGCCTGGCATTCGCTGCCGAGATCAAGGTTCAGGTCGAGCGCCTGCGTCACCTTCGCGCACTCGCGCATGCACGGCTCGATCAGGTGGCCATGCCGGTGCCCGACGCCGCCGCAGTAGTGACCATTCCAGAAGCAAACCGAGCACCCGCCGAGAACGAGGAAGTAGGACTGTGACCGGACTCGAGCGTCTGCACTCAGCCATCGAAGCCGCCCCTCCCGGGCCCGGAACGATCGCCGCCTTCGACCTCGACGGCACCTTGATCAGCGGTTACTCGGCCAGTGTCGTGTACCGAGACCGCCTGCGACGCTTGGATATCAGCGTCGGCGAATTGTTGCGCACCACCGGTGCCGCGATCGACACCCAGTTCCGTGGCGCTGATGTCGGAGCACTGATGGACATCGGCGTTCGCGCCCTGGGCGGCCGTACCGTCGAGGAACTGAACGACTGGGGCCGACGGTTGTTCAAGCAGGAGATCGCCGCGATGATCTACCCGGAAGCACGCGGGCTTCTGGCAGCGCACCGGCGCGCCGGCCACACGATCGTGATGGCCACGTCGGCGACTCCGTTCCAGGCCAAGTACGTCGCCGAAGATCTCGACATCGAAGATGTGCTGTGTACCGAACCCGAAGTCGTCGACGGAATGCTGACCGGCGAACTGTCCTCACCCGCTCTGTGGGGTCCGGCCAAGGCCAATGCCCTTGCGGAATATGCCGAGACGATGGGCGCCGACTTGAAGAACGCATTTGCCTACTCCAACGGTGTCGAAGATGTTTTCATGCTCGAGGCCGTCGGGCGACCTGTCGCGTTGAATCCCGATCGTGGCCTGGCCAAGATCGCGTTGCGCAATCACTGGCCTTCGGTCAGCCTGCGTAAACCGCAACGAGGCGCTACCCCGATCTCCACGATCCGAACGGCGACGGCCATGGGCGCGCTTGCTGCCACCGCCGCCCTCGGCGCGTCGGCGGGCATCGTCACCGGCAACCGACAACTGGGCGCGAACCTCGTCGGAACGTACGGTCCCGACATCTCGCTCTCGCTGCTCGGCATCGACGTCGAGATCGACGGCGAGCACAACGTGTGGGATCACCGCCCGGCGGTGTTCATGTTCAATCATCAGAGTTCCCTGGACATGTTGGTCCTCGGCACCGTCATAAAGCGTGACGTGACCGGTGTCGCGAAGAAGGAAGCGGCAAGCGATCCGCGGTTCATGCCGGTCGGCGCATTGCTCGACGTCGCGTACATCGACCGTACCGACACCACAAAAGCGAAGGCCGCATTGCAACCGGCGGTCGACAAGCTGAAGAACGGCGTCTCGATAGTCATCGCTCCGGAGGGCACCCGTTCTCCGACGCCACGCCTGGGCCCTTTCAAAAAGGGTGGATTCCACTTGGCGATCCAGGCCGGTGTGCCGATCGTGCCCGTGGTGATTCACAATGCGGGCGAAAGGATGTGGCGCAATTCGCTTGTCGCTCATCCGGGCCCGGTCTACGTCTCGGTGCTCGATCCCATCTCGACCGAAGGCTGGGAGACCAAGGACCTCGACGCTCACGTGGAGAAGGTGCGCACGCAGTTCGAGGCTGCGCTACTTGCCGGCCACCGCTGAACGTGCCAGGTGCTCGCGTGCAAACGCGAGCGCCTGCGCCAGCATCGAGGACCGCTCCCGCCGGGTGCGCGCGTTCTGAGTGTTGATCTCGATGACGGCCTGGCCGCTGAATTCGCTCGCGGCCAACTGCTGACACAACTCCGCACACGGCTGTGAACCATGCCCCGGGATCAAGTGCTCGTCCATCGACGCCCCACGACCGTCGGCCAGGTGCAGATGCTCGAGTCCCCTACCCATACGCGAGGCCAACTCCAAGGCATCCATGCCCGCCGTCGCGGTGTGCGACAGGTCGAGTGTGTAGTGAGCGTGATCGGAATCGGTCGGGTCGTACGACGGACTGAATGCCGACAGCGCCGCGCCTGGACCGCCCCGTTTGCGTAAACGCTCCGCAGATTTGTCCTTGCCGCCGAAGAAGCTGTCCGCGCGCATGGGGAACATGTTCTCCACCGCCACGACGACGCTGCTCTTCGATTCGAGGTCGACAACCTGTTCGGCGAAGCCTTCGGCGTACTTGCGCTGCCACCGGAACGGCGGGTGGACGACCACCGTCGTGGCACCCAAGGTTTCGGCGGTGCGAACCGAACGCTCGAGTTTCTCGACCGGATCGGAACCCCACACGCGCTGCGAAATCAGCAGACACGGCGCATGCACAGCCTGCACCGGGATCGCATATTTGCGAACGAGGGCAGCAACAGCACCGACGTCCTGGCTGACGGATTCGGCCCACACCATCAGTTCGACACCGTCGTATCCCAGATCGGCGGCGTAACGAAATGCCGCTTCCGTGTTCTCCGGATACACAGAAGCCGTCGACAAGCCGACGGCTATCGGCCGACGAATCATGCGCTGCGATCCCCCGATCATCGTCCGATCAACCCGAAGTCAACAAGAACGCCAATGGACCGAGCGTCACGATCATGCCGACGACCACCGCGATCACAAAACTCGTGATGTCGTCCGTCTTGCGCAGAACCCGCACGACGGCCACCAAGCCGACAATCACGATCAGCGCGAGCACCAACGCCACCCACGGCAGCATGTCCCACAGCTTCTCGAAGCCCTTGAACATCGCGCCGCCGACGATCAGTGCAACAACAACCTGACCGGCAAGCACTGCCCATTCACGGATCGAGTTGCGCTCGCCTGCCTCTTCCGCTGCCGGTTCGGCTTCGACGTCGGACTCCGCGACGGCACTGGACTTTTTTGCACTGTCAGCGACTGCCGGTGCCTTGACCAGATCGACCACGGAGGTCGATTCGGCCTCGCCGGCATCCGCGTCCGCGATCTTGTCGATCAGTTCGGTGCTGTCGTCCGGAGCGGCCGGAGCAGGAGTAGGTGTCTTGACGACGGGAGTAGGGACACGCGGCGGCAGGATCGGCGGACGCAACGACGGCGACTGGTTTGCGGCACGCTCCTGACGCATCAGGTCGCCTGCCAGGGTCTGACCCGACAGCAGTGCCGGTTCCTGCGTTACCTGCGTCGGCGACGAGGAGCCGAGCGGTGCCCGGCTCACCCACTGTCCGGGCGAGGACTTCGAGGTCTGTCCCGGCGACGGTGTGGAAGGCGGCTTCGGGGTGGTGACCGGCGGCGCGGCAACCGGCTTCGATTCAGCCTTGGGTGCCTGCGGGTCGTCATCGTCGTCGTCATCGTCGAACGAGACGGCGAAGGCGGCGGTGCGGTCGGCGGGAACCTTCGGTGCCGGCGCGGTGGGCTTTGCGGTTTCCGCAACAGTCTCGGCCGGCGCGGAAGGTGCAGCGGTTTCAGGTGCTGCGGTTGCCTGCTCGGACGCCGCTGGTTCAGCCGACTCGGGCTCGGCTGCCGCGCGCGATCCCGACTGGCGAACGATCGGAATCTCACCCGTCAGTTCGGCGACGGAGATGCCACCGGCAACGCCGCGCCGACGTCGTCCACCTCGGGATTCGACGCTCTGACCGTTCCGCTTGAGCAGTTCCGCTACGGAAATCTGCTGACTGTCTTCGGTCATCAAGCACTCACCACCAATTCACCGCCCATTTCTGTGTCGAGCTTTCGCAGAATCAGACCCTCACGCAGCGCCCAGGGACAAATTTCCAGTTCGTCCACTCCGAGCGCCCGCATGGTTGCCTCTGCGATGAGCGCGCCGGCCACAATCTGCTGTGACCGATCTGAGCTCACTCCTTCCAATTCTGCACGGTCCGCTGCAGTCATCCTGGATATGAAGGCTATGAGTTGCCTGAGTCCGCTGGAAGTCAGGGTCCGTTTTGCCCGGGGGCCTGCGGCCGAGGGGGCCGCGCCGGTGAGCCGAGCCAACGATCGGAAGGTCTTCGACGTCCCGACCGTGCGGTCCCAGTCGCCTGCGGCACGCAGTTCTTTGGCTGGTCCGACCAACTCCGCGTCGAGCCAGTCACGCAAGACAGCGACCCTGCGCTTGCCCGGCGGATCGGCCTGTAGCCAGTCGCGTGTCAACCGTCCGGCACCGAGTTGCAGTGAGAAGGCGACGTCCGGATCCTCGTCACCACCTGCGGTGAGTTCGAGCGAGCCGCCGCCGATGTCCAGGTTCAGGATGCGTCCGGCGCTCCAGCCGTACCAGCGGCGCACGGCCAGAAAGGTCAAGCGGGCTTCGTCGACCCCGGAGAGAACCTCGAGATTGACTCCGGTTTCCGCGCGAACGCGGGCGAGCACGGCTTCGGAATTGTTGGCGTCACGGACGGCGGAAGTGGCAAAAGCCATCATTTCCTCGCACCCGGACGTCTTGGCGATACCGGCGAATTCGGAGACCGTCGACACCAACCGATCAGCTCCTGACGTGGTGATATCGCCGCGGTCGTCGGTGTTCTCTGCCAGCCTCAACGTGGACTTGGTCGAGCTCATGGGTGTTGGGTGGCCGCCCCGATGGGCGTCCACAACCAATAGATGGACGGTATTGCTTCCGACGTCGAGTACCCCTAGTCGCACATCGCCACGTTACTGGGTCTACCGTCGGCCCTTGTGACAGCAGGTAACCCAGACCGGTCCCACAAGATGACTCCGAGCCCCGAGGTCGATCTCGATTTCCCGCGCGAGTGGGTCGAATTTGTCGATCCGGATAACTCCGAGCACCTCATTTCCGCTGATATGACGTGGTTGCTCTCGCATTGGACCTGCGTGTTCGGCACGCCGGCGTGTCAGGGCATCATCGGCGACCGCCCGGACGACGGCTGCTGCTCGCACGGCGCTTTCCTCTCCGATCAGGAGGATCAGGACAAGCTCGATGCGTCAGTGAAAATGCTCACAGCCGAAGACTGGCAGTACATGGAAAAGGGTCTCGGCAAGAAGGGCTACGTCGAAGAAGACGACCTCGAGGACGAGCCCGCACTGCGCACCCGCCGCTACAAGGGTGCGTGCATTTTCCAGAACCGGCCGGGTTTTGCGGGCGGTCCCGGCTGCGCGTTTCACTCGATGGCGCTGAGGAAGGGCATCGAGCCGCTCGAGGTGAAGCCGGACGTGTGCTGGCAGCTACCCATCCGCCGCACTCAGGACTGGGTCGACCGGCCGGACGGCGTGCAGATCCTCAAGACCACGATCACCGAGTACGACCGCCGCGGCTGGGGTGAGGGCGGCGACGACCTCGCCTGGTACTGCTCCGGCTCCCCCGACGCTCATGTCGGGGAGCGGCAAGTCTGGCAGTCCTACGGGCCGGAACTGACGGAGCTTCTCGGAAAGCGCGCGTACGACGAGCTGGCTCGCCTCTGCAGGCGTCGCGCCGGCCTCGGCCTCATAGCGGTCCACCCGGCGACCACGATCGCTCAGAACAAAGCTCAGGGCTGCTCCACGTAAACGAAAAGATTTCAGCCGCTCACACGATCGTGTGAGCGGCTGAAGTCTTTCTCGACATTTCTTCTCGACGAGGTTCGATCACGCTTCGAGCTTGTAGCCCAATCCGCGGACGGTGACCAGATGTTCCGGCTTGGCCGGATCCGATTCGATCTTCGAACGCAACCGTTTCACGTGTACGTCAAGGGTTTTGGTGTCACCGACGTAGTCGGCTCCCCAGACGCGGTCGATCAACTGTCCGCGGGTCAGCACCCGGCCGGAGTTGCGGAGCAGGTACTCGAGGAGGTCGAACTCCTTGAGCGGCAACGTCACCGGGTTACCGGAGACCTGCACGACGTGACGCTCGACGTCCATCCGTACCGGTCCGGCCTCGAGCACACCGTTGTCGGAGGCGAGGTCTGCCTCGTTCTCCACCCCGCGGCGCAGCACCGCACGGATGCGGGCGATCAGCTCGCGCGCCGAATACGGTTTGGTCACATAGTCGTCCGCACCGAGTTCCAGGCCGACGACCTTGTCGATCTCACTGTCGCGCGCCGTCACCATGATGACGGGAACGCCGGAACGCGACCGCAGCGCCTTGCAGACGTCCGTGCCACTCATGCCGGGCAGCATGAGGTCGAGCAGGACGATGTCCGCTCCGGAGCGATCGAATTCCGCCAACGCCGACGGTCCGTCGTTGACGATGGTGGTCTCGAAGCCTTCCTTGCGGAGCAGGAACGCCAGCGGGTCCGCCAAGGACTCCTCGTCCTCCACGATCAGCACACTCGTCATCGTTTGGCCTCCATGCCGTTTTCTCTACTGCCTTGTTCTCGTCTGCCGATCCGCGTAGAACCGGCGGTTCCCGCGTCGTCAGAGTCGATGTCGTCGTCCGACTCCACGTGTGCCGGTATCTGCAACGTGAAGGTAGACCCTGTTCCCGGTTTGCTCCACAGTTCGATGGAGCCGTTGTGATTGGCCGCGACATGTTTGACGATCGCCAGCCCCAGACCAGTTCCACCGGTCTGCCGTGACCGCGCCTTGTCCACGCGGAAGAATCTCTCGAACACTCGCTCCTGATCCGCTTTCGCGATGCCCTCACCTCGGTCGGTGACCGCGATCGCGACATTGTCGCCTCGCACCGACCGACTGACAGACACCGGAGAACCCTTGGGCGAGTAAGCAATAGCGTTCTCGATGAGGTTGGACAGTGCAGTCACGAGAAGGGTCTGATCCCCGAGCACCTCGAGCCCGCTCGGATGGTCGGTGGTGACGGTGATCCCGGCGGCCTCGGCCGACAGATTCGCCCGCGACAGCGCCTCGGACACCACCGTGTCGACGTCGACCACGTCGAGATCCGGCAGCTTCTCGGCACCTTGCAAACGCGAGAGAGCAATCAACTCGGTGACCATCTTGCCCAGACGAATCGACTCACCGAGTACCCGTTCGCCGAAGTGGCGCACCGACTCCGGATCGTCGGCGGATTCGAGCAGTGCCTCCGCGAGCAAACTCATCGCGCCGACCGGGGTCTTCAGTTCGTGGCTGACGTTCGCGACAAAATCGCGTCGTGTCGCCTCCATGCGGACCTGCTCGGAATCGTCGTCGGCGAACAGAACCACGAAGTTGCGGTCGTCCTTGCTGAGCAGCCGAGCGGTGCCACGAACGGCAATCTTGTCGCGGCCGCGCTGCGCGGTCTGCGCTGTCAGATCCACCTCGACGGTCTGACCTGTCCGCAGGACTTCCTGCGCTGCCCGCCACGCTCGCTCGTCCACCAGACGATTTTTGACCAGGCCGAGTTCTTCGGCGCGAGGGTTGAAGAGAACGACGTCGTGGAAACCGTCGACGACGGCGATGCCGCTTTCCGACGCCAGCACGATGAGGTCGAGGACCTGGGACATCGTGAGCCCGGTCTGTTCGTCGGAGCGCTGACTCTGGCGCGACGACAGCCTTGGCACCAGCACCCCGCCGACGAGGTAGCCGACCAAGCCGGCGACCACGACCAGCAGCATTGCAATCACGACACTCACGGCGCAATCGTACGTTCGCGCGAAGTGTCGGTTACGGCGGGTTCGGACGTTCCCGCCCACGTAATCCGCCAGGTGGACGGCGTTGGTTCGTCGTTCATCTGTTGTTGGCCGAGGCCCCCCGAAAACACTGTTCGGGGGGCCTCGACGCACATCATCGGGTTGCTACTTTCCGCCCTGATTCGCCACCGCGGCGGCGCCGGCAGCGGCGGCCTCCGGATCCAGGTAGGTGCCACCCGGGTTGAGGGGCTTCAGGTTCTCGTCGAGGTCGTAGCGCAGCGGGATGCCGGTCGGGATGTTCAGGCCCGCGATGTCCTCGTCGGAAATGCCGTCGAGGTGCTTGACCAATGCACGCAGCGAGTTGCCGTGCGCGGTGACCAGCACGTTCCGGCCGGCGAGCAGCTCCTGCGAGATGGTGTCCTCCCAGTACGGGATCAGGCGCTTGACGACGTCGAGCAGGCACTCGGTCAAGGGAACCTCGTCGAGGTTTGCGTACCGAGGATCGGTGTCCTGGCTGTACTCGCTGCCGGCTTCGATGGCGGGCGGCGGGGTGTCGTAGCTACGACGCCAGAGCATGAACTGCTCGTTTCCGTACTCTTCCTTGGTCTGAGCCTTGTTCTTGCCCTGGAGAGCGCCGTAGTGGCGCTCGTTGAGGCGCCAGTCGCGAACTACCGGGATCCAGTGGCGATCGGCGGCGTCGAGTGCGAGGTTGGCGGTGCTGATCGCACGGCGGAGGAGAGACGTGTAGAGAACGTCGGGCAACAGGTTGTGCTCGGCGAGCAGTTCGCCGGCGCGCTTGCCTTCGGCCATGCCCTTGTCTGTCAGGTGTACGTCCACCCAGCCGGTGAACAGATTGAGTGCATTCCATTCGCTCTCGCCGTGGCGGAGCAGGACCAGGGTTCCGATACTCATGGCGTTCATCCTGGCACGAGTACCGGAACCCTTCTTGATCAACCCTGTCTGGAAATCAGCTCGAGGCTACTTCCGCAGTTCGCAGATCCTTGCGGAGGATCTTTCCGGCCGCGGATTTCGGCACGGTGCTGATGAACGAAACCTGGCGGACCTTCTTGTGCGGCGAGACGCGCTCGGCGACAAACGAGATCACCTCGGCTTCGGTCAACTCGGCGCCGTCCTGGAGCACGACGAATGCCTTCGGTACCTCTTCACCCTCGGCGTCGAGCACACCGATCACGGCGGCGTCGGCGATCTGCGGATGCGTCAGCAGCAGAGCCTCGAGTTCGGCCGGGGGAACCTGGTAGCCCTTGTACTTGATCAGTTCCTTGAGTCGATCGACGATCTTGACGACGCCGTCGCCGTCGACGGTCGCGATGTCACCGGTGTGCAGGTAACCGTCGTCGTCGAGGGTGTCCTTGGTGGCCTGGTCGTTGCCGAGGTAGCCCACCATGATGTTCGGGCCCTTGCACCACAGTTCACCGGGCTCGCTGACCCCGTCCGTGCCGAGTGCCGGGTACGCGACCTCTTCGCCCGTTCCCGGGTCGACGAGCTTGCATTCCATGTTGGCGATGGTGGGACCGCAGGTGTCGAGTGCGATGTCGTCACGATCGAACGGGATCGCGTGCGAGACGGGGCTCATCTCGGACATGCCGTAGCCCTGGCGGACGTGGCACTTCAAGCGGTCTGCGACGGCCTTGCCGAGCGCCGCGTCGAGCGGGGCCGCACCGGAGAAGATGGTGTGCACGCTCGAGAGGTCGTACTGGTCGACCAGTGGGTGCTTGGCCAGCGCGACGGCAACGGGCGGCGCGACGAAGATGTACGTCGACTTCTGCTCGGCGACGATCCGCAGGAACTCGACGAGATCGAACTTCGGCATCGTGATGAGGCTCGCGCGGCGATACAGCGCGGCGTTGAGCAGCACCGTCATGCCGTAGATGTGGAAGAACGGCAGGACCGCGAGGATCTTGTCGTCGGTCTCGATCCCCATCCGCGGGATGATCTGGCAGACGTTGGCCACGAGATTGCGATGGGTGAGCATGACGCCCTTGGGCCGGCCGGTGGTGCCCGACGAGTACGGCAGCACCGCGAGCTGGGTGGCCGGGTCGAAGGAGATCTCGGGCGCCGCTGCACCCTCGCCGAGCAGATCTCGCAGCGACAGATGGCCTTCGGCGCCGTCGAGCACGAACACGTTCTCAGCGGGGATGCCGACCTGATCGGCGGCTGCCTTGGCCTGCGGCAGCAGCGGCGAGACGGTGAAGAGGAACTTGGCCTTGGAATCGGTGAGCTGCTTGGCGATGTCCTCGGCGGTGTAGAGAGCGTTGATGGTGGTCGCGACACCACCGGCACGAAGGATGCCGTGGAAGACGGATCCGAAGGCCGGGACGTTGGGCGAATGCAACCCGACCACGTCTCCGACGGCGAGTCCGCGCGCTGCGAGAGCGCCTGCAACGCCGTTGATCTGTGCGATCAGCGAAGCGTATGTGGTGACTGCGCCAGAACTGCCCTCGACGAATGCCGTTTTGTCGAGGTCTGCGGGGTCGGTGTTTCCGAACAGGAAGTCGTAGACGCTGAGGTTGGGGATTTCAACGTCGGGGAACGGACTCTTGAAGCTCACTGTGCTCCTCGAAAAGTTGCGCGGCAGGGTGGTGTGACCAACTTACTGTGACTCACGGGAACAGTATTATTCCGTGATGACAGTCACAAGTAAAGGTCACTTTACGTGACACATCAGCAATGTGTCTCACCCCGCTCTGTCAGCTTTGCGCGGGCTCCTCCTCGATGAGGTGCTTGAACGGTTCGAGATTCGCCAGCGACTCACCTCGCGACACCCGCCACGCCCACTCACGCTTGATCGACGAAGAGAAACCGAGTTCGAGGATGACGTTGAAATCGCCGTCGGCGGCTTCGAGAACCTGACCGAGCACTCGATCGAGTTCATCGCCGGTCACGGCATGCTCCGCGATCTTGCCGACCAGGTAGATGTCCCCGACCTTGTCGAGCGTGTACGCCACCCCGTACAGACGGCGGTTGCGCTTGAGCAAGAACTTGTAGACGCCTTCGAAGTTCTCGTCCACCTTGCGGCACACGAATGCCTCGACCCGCACGCCGTGATTGCCGACGGTGAGCAGAGTCGACGTCTTGAGTTTGTGCTCGCCGGGAAGTTCGACGATGAAATGCGCGTCGTCTTTCCTGGTGAACTCGAGTTCGCGCTCGGTGAGGGCCTGCTCGATAGTGTCCGAAATGCTGCTCATGTACGCACTCCCCCGGTCCGGCGCAGACGCCACAGACCCCGCGCACGGCGGGGCGAGAAGTCGCTGGGACCGGTTCCGTTGTTGTAGTTGACTGCGGCTTTGCGATAGCTCTCGAGTAAACCGTCCGCGGTGTGTTCCCACGAGAAATTCTCGGCGTGACGCGGTGCCTGCGCGGCGAGTTCGGACAAGCGCGTCGGCGTTGTCACCAAAGATTCGAGGGCGCCGGCCCAGTCTTCGGTGCGGTGTCCTTGAACCAGCAGGCCCGTCTCACCGTTGCGTACGGCCACTCCCAGTCCGCCGACATCGGCGGCGATCACCGGGGTCCCGCAGGCTTGAGCTTCGATGGCGACCAACCCGAAGGACTCCGAATAGCTCGGCACCGCAACCAGATCCGAGGCACGGTAGACATCGGCGAGACGCTCTGGTGCCTGCGGCGGCAAGAACGTCACTTGCGCCGTGATGCCGAGCGAACGTGCCAGTTCGATCAACACGTCCGGCCGCGCGAGACCGGTGCCGGAAGGCCCACCGACAACAAGGATGCGCAGGGGCAAACCGGGCCGGCGGCTGATCACTTCTGCTGCAGCACGCAACAGCACGTCCGGCGCTTTGAGCGGTTGGATGCGGCCGACGAATGTCACGACCACTTCGCTGGGGTTCAATCCCAACAACGCGCGGGCAGCATCGCGGTCACCTGGTCGATAGCGGGTGAGGTCGGCGCCCGGCGCAACAACGTCGATACGCGTGGGATCTGCGCCGTACAACTCGTGCAGCGCTTTGGCTTCGTCGGTGGTGTTGGCGACCAGCCGATCGGATTCGGCGACAACTTGCTGCTCGCCGATCTGCCGTGCTGCGGGCTCCGGGGTGTCCCCCTCGGCCAGCGAAAGATTCTTCACTGCCGCGAGGGTGTGAGCGGTGTGGACGAGGGGCACGCCCCAACGGTCGCGGGCCAGCCAGCCGACCTGCCCGGACAACCAGTAGTGCGAGTGAATCAGGCTGTAGTACCCGGGTTCGCGTCGCGCTTCCTCCCGAAGAACTCCCGCGACGAAGGCACACAGTTGAGTCGGGAGATCTGCCTTGTCCAGTCCTTCGAAGGGACCGGCCGCGATGTTGCGAACCCGCACCCCGGGAGCGGCGTCCACGACGGGCGCGTCCGCGGAAGACGTCGCGCGGGTGAATATTTCCACCTCGACGCCACGTTTGGCGAGCTGAACGGCGGATTGCAGAACGTAGACATTCATCCCCCCCGCGTCACCGGTGCCGGGTTGCGCCAATGGCGAGGTGTGGACCGAGAGAACGGCCACCCGGCGAGGGCGCGAAATGTGCATGGGCGTCACCACTCCATACTGCCCCCTCACCGGGCGCGAACTCTAACCGAGGCTCGAGATGAAGGTTCGGACTTCGGACACGAATCGTGTCGGATCCTCCACGAACGGGCCGTGATTGCAGCCTTCCCAGTACGACGCCTGCGACTTGGGAATCAATTCCTCGGCGTGCTTACCTGCACTCACGTCGACGACGGAGTCCTCGGTTCCGTGCAGAACGAGGACCGGGATGTCCAGGTTGCGGAGCAGGTCGTCGTGACCGACGGCACGGTTGAACAACGCTGCGCGCACCCGCGGACGCGTCGAAAGGCTGTACCCGAACAATGCCTGCGACGCTGCGCCCTTGCCCTCGGGTGGGCCGGTGAGCGCGTTGCCGAAAGCACCGAGTGCCCGGATCGCCTCGCGGGGATCTTCGGACATCGCGCCGGGAACCGCACTCCGCATCGCCGAGCCGACCTTGCCGCCCTTCTCACCGCGCCCGATGCTGGTGATCGCACCGACCAAAACCGCACCCGCCACCGCTCCGGTTCCGTGCGCTGCCAGGTAATCGCAGATCACCAGACCGCCGTACGACCAGCCGAGCAGGATCGCGTTCTCGGTGACGCCTTCGGCAGCGAGAACCGCCGCGACGTCGCCGGCCCAGTTCGCGGAGTCGTCGTATCCGGATTCGGGCGCATCGGAGTAACCGTGGCCGCGCAGATCGACGGCGATCAAGCGGTAGTCCTCTGCCAGGTCCGCGAGGACCTGCTCCCCCCAGCACTGTGACGACTGAGCCCAGCCGTGCAGCAGCACCAGCGGGGTCCCCGCCGAATTTCCGGTTACTCGATAGACGATGGACGTGCCGTCGACGCTGACGGCTTCACGAATAGACATGCCGTCACGATAGAGGCTGCGACTGCGGCGCCGACGGCGAGCATGTAGGCGGAGGAGACGTCGTAGCGGTCGATCAGTTGCCCGGCCAGCGCAGAGCCGAGCGCCACGCCGACGCCCAGACCGGTGACCGTCAGGGTCATTCCCTCCGTGAGCTTTTCCGGTGGGACGATCTGCTCGACCAGGGCTGTCGCGATGATGAGCGTCGGAGCGATGGTCGCGCCGGCCAGGACGTACGCGCCCGCAAGTGCGGCCACGTTTCCGACCAGGAGAAGCGGGACGCTGAGAAGGGCGACCGCGGCGGACGCGATCATCAATTGCCCACGCAGCGATCGCGCCGGGTGCATCGATCCGAAGATCAGTCCCGCGATTCCCGAACCGCCGGCGAACAACGCGAGGACCAGCGTCGCGGAGCCAGGTGAATTCTGTTCCTCGGTGAACGCGATGGCGCCGACGTCGATGACGCCGAAGATCGTTCCGAGCATCACCATGATCACGATGACGATCCACATCACGTGGTTACCGAGTACCGACCGTCCGCGGCCGGGTCGACGCGGATGCACCTTCGGCTCCGTTCCGCGCTGGATGACCAGCAGCAGGGTCCCCGTGACCAGCAGAATCAACCCTGCAAGTGGTCCAGCCTCGGGGAAGAGCCCGATGCTCAGACCCACCGAGATGACCGGGCCCGCCACGAAGCAGAGCTCGTCCACCACCGATTCGAAGGCGAAGGCGGCGCGCAGCTGAGGTTTTCCGACGTAGATCGCGACCCACCTGGCGCGAATCATCGCCCCGATCGTCGGGGTGGCGCCGCCGGGAATTACCAGGACGAAAAGCAGCCAGTCGGGCGCTTCCATCCGGACTGCGAGCAACAGAGCCCCGATCGCGGTGACGCTTACGGCCGCGGCAATCGGCAGGACCGCCCTCTGTCCGAAGCGGTCGACCGCGCGCGAGACTGCGGGCGCGATGATCGCCGACGAGAGCGCAAAAACCGCGGCGAGCGCGCCGGCGAGCGCGTAGTCACCACGAAGTTGCGAGATCATCGTCACGATTCCGATGCCGATCATCGCGATCGGCAGCCTTGCGACAAATCCGGCGGCCGAGAATGCGACCGATCCGGGGGCCGAGAATATCTCGCGGTAGGCGCTCAGCAGGCCTTTGTTGGTGGATTCGCTCATGTCAGCTTCTCGTGCACTGAACAAGGTTCACAGAGTCGAGGCCGACTCGACAAATCGTTTTCACTGTGCGCTCGGGTTGACCTGTCGGTAACTTGCCTTACGATTGCGCGAATGAGTGTCCTGGTGTGTTTCCACGCCCATCCCGATGACGAAGTTTTCACAACGGGCGGCGTGATGAGAATGGCCGCCGACGCAGGTCACCGCGTCGTAGTCGTCACCGCTACCGACGGTGCTCTCGGTGAATTCCCCGACGGACTGTTGGACGAATACGAGACATTGGCTCAGCGCCGCAGCCGTGAGCTCGAGGCGTCCACCGACGCGTTGGGCGCCAATCGCGTCGTGTCCCTGCACTACCCGGATTCGGGGATGGTGGGTACGCCCGAGAACGAGAATCCGGAAGCGTTCTGCAACGTCGACGTCGAGAAGGCAGCCGAGCGTCTGGCCGAGGTTCTTCGTGAGGAGAACGCCGATGTCCTGACCATCTACGACCCCAACGGCGGATACGGGCACCCGGATCACATCCAGGTTCACCACGTCGGAGTTCGGGCTGCGGAACTCGCGGGCACGCCGTTCGTCTACGAAGCGTCCACCAACCGCGATCACATGAAGATGCTGATGCAGGCCAACCCCGAGTGGACTGAGGAGGCGCAGCCGCCGGATATCGAATCGTTCGGGCTTCCGGCAGACCAACTCACCACCGCCGTCGATGTCAGTTCGGTGATCTCGTCCAAGCGTGCGGCCATGTACGCGCACGCAACGCAGGTCGGCGATTTCGGCCCGTTCCTGGAAATGCCGACGGAGCAACTCGCCGCGGCATTCGGTACCGAGTGGTTCCGTCGCCGAAACGCGCCGGAGGGACTGTCGGAAACCGCCCTTCCCCTCTGAGTCTTCACCTTCGATAAACCGAAGTCCCGACGGAGGTTTCGGCGGCTCGTTACCATCGGTAGGCATGGACCTCGAACAACTTGTCGCGAGCATGCCTTTTGCAGTTCACACCGGAATTCAGTTGGACAGCGCGGCACCCGAACAGGTTGTCGGCCATCTGGATTGGGACAGCCACCGCACCACCGCCGGCAACGGAATGCACGGCGGCGCCTTGATGACGCTGGCAGACAGCGTCGGCGCCGTCTGTGCATTCCTCAATCTTCCGCCCGGGGCAAGTACGTCCACCACCAGTTCGTCGACCGTGTTCACCCGTGGGGTTCGCAAAGGCACGGTCACCGCAACTGCCCGTCCATTGCACGCGGGACGCAGCACCGTCGCGGTCGTGACCGAGATTCGTGACGACGAGGGCCGCCTCGTCGCTCAGGTCACCGCATCACAGGCAGTTCTGGGACCGTGAAGCTTCCCTCGTACCGCGCCTCCGGTGCCACCCTTCCGTTCGGCAATCTGCTTGCCTCCCATGACGTTGCGATGGAAGGTTACTTCTGGCGATTCACGATGCCGGAGACCGGACGGGTGGTGATTGCGCTCGCCGGAATCAACAAGTCCGACGGTGGCAACTGGTCGACGCTCGGTCTCGCGGCGCATCCGGGCGGATTCCTCCGGACCGCCGAGTACCCGGGTGGATCGGCCGATCCCCGCATCCTGGGCGCTCACGCCGACAACGCTTTCTGTGGCAACGCCGATCAACTGCAGGTCGATTTCGGCGACAGCCATCTCGATGTGCGGATCAGTAATCAGCGATTCTGGCCGCACCGCCGCTTCGGCGGATCGAGCTACTTCCAATCTGTTCCCGCGCTCAATCAGTACTGGCATCCGTGGCTTCTCGGCGGCCGGGTCGAGGGAAGCGCCGTCATCGACGGGCACAGCTGGGATCTCACCGGAGCACAGGTGTACGGCGAGAAGAACTGGGGAAAGGGAGGATTCCCGGAATCCTGGTGGTGGGGGCAGGCCCAGGGATTCACCGATCCACGGGCCTGCGTGGCGTTCGCCGGCGGCCAGGTCAGCGCCGGGCCTCTGCGCACCGAAGTCACCGCCGTGGTAGTCGCCTTGCCAGACGGCACGGTGTTGCGGTTGGGCAATCCGCTGACGTCACAGGTGGAGACGACCGTGTCCGACGATCGCTGGACGCTTCGGGGTTACAGCCGAAAGTGGAGCGTCGACATCGACGGGACCGCGCCCATCGCCGACGCGCACGTACTTCCGGTACCCATTCCTGCCGAGCGTCGAAACGTACCCGGAGCGCTCGAGCATCTCGGTGGAACCATGTCGGTTATCGTCCGGCGACGCGGAACCATAGTCTGGAAGGACCGATCACGATTGGCCGCTCTCGAGCACGGCGGATTGGATCGGGCGCAGGCCGAACTCACTCGGAGGGAACAGCTCTCGCAAGATCGATGAGAGCGGATGCCGCCGGGTTCTTGCCGCCCGACGAACGCCAGACCAATTCCAACCGAGATCGAGCTTCAGGCTCGAGATCGATCCGATGCAACTCCCCTACCGCCGACTCGGGAAGCACAGCCATTCCCAGCCCCTGTGCGGCCAACGAAACGATGATGCCGAGGTTGCTTGCCTCGAGCGCAACCGTCGGCTTCGTGCCGGCCGCGGCGCACGCGAAGTCCAGACACGTCCTGATACCGGTTCCCTCCGGAAGACAGATGACCGATCGTATGGCGAGTTCGGCAAACGGCAGAGACGACAACTCGGCCAGCGGATGATCCGCCGCCACTCCGGCCACCAGTCGTTCGTCGGTGATCACCCTCGATTCGAGGCCTTCCGGTAGCTCACCCGCAACCCCGATGACGGCTATGTCGAAGGTTCCGTCCACCACTCCGGCAAGCAGGCTGCGCGAATCGTCCTCGGCAAGCGAAATGTCCAAACCTGGGTGCCTGGTGTGTAGACGACTGAGCAGATCGGTCAGATCGGCGGAAGCGCAGGCGGTGACCATCCCGACCGAAACGGAGCCCCGAACCAGTCCGTTCAGGGCGTCGACAACGTCGCGACTGCTTTGCACGGAAGCAAGTGCAGCGCGGGCGTGTGGGAGGACGGCTCGCCCGGCGTCGGTCAGACGAACGGTTCGACCACTACGATCGAGCAACTCTTGCCCCAGCTCACGTTCCAGTCTTTTGACCTGCGCACTCACACCCGGCTGGGCCACGTGAAGCCGCTCGGCGGCGCGGGTGAAATTGGCTTCCTCCGCTACCGCGACGAAGTATTCGAGCTGCCGAAGTTCCATAACTGTTGATTCTAGCTTTGAGACAAACTAGATCTTGGACTTATCGAAACTGTGCTTGCACGATGGAAGCATGACAACAACACATGAAGTTCAGAGGGCCGCAACCCCCGAAGACATTGCCCGACTCTTCGTCCAGTTCGCGAACGCCGGAAACGCAGACGCTGTCGCCGGACTGTACGAGGAAAACGCTGTGATGGCGTTTCCACCCGGATCCCTCACGATCGGCCGTCAGGCTATCCGCGAAGTGATTTCTCAGATGCTCGCAGCGGCACCGACATTCACCGTCGAAGACGCCCTACCGACCGTGATCAGCGATGACCTCGCCATGACCTCGACCAAACCTTCCGACGGAACCGGCGGACGCACACAGGTGGCGCGCCGCCAGCCCGACGGTTCATGGTTGAGGGTGCTCGATCGACCGGAACTCTGACTGCCTTCTTCGCAGTCAGACGGCCGACGCACGCCGCATGGCCGCCGCCGGGTCGGCGAACAGCGAGCTCAGTGACACGACCGTCGAGGCGTATTCCTGAACGCGATTGCCGAAACCGGTGATACGAATGTCCTTGCGCTCCAAGGAGGATGCCGACGAGAAAGCCTCGGCGACGTGCGGCACGCCGGCCGGGTAGTCGGTGAACGCCTGACCACCGAGGATCACCCGATCCGGGTTGAACAGGTCACGCAACATCGCCACTGTCCGGCCGAGCACGCGCGCCCGGTCGACCAGAAGTTCGTGGGCCGGAATGGAACCCGCCGACGCAGCACGATAGACATCGGCGATCGTGACACGCTCACTGCCCTGGATCACTGCGCCCGAAGACAGCGCCTGCGCGACGACCGCGCGGTCGCTGATCGTCGCTTCCAAGCAACCCACCGCGCCGCAGGTGCACCGCGCCGACGAGCCGGTGGGGAGGTGCGCGATCGAACCGGGCCCGCTGGACGGGGTGTGCACTCGTCCTTCGAAAGTGATTGCGATACCGGCGGTTTCACGGGCGTAGAAGTACAGACCGGTGGTTCCCGGTGTCGGAGCCTCGGCGCGGTCGTTACTGAGCAGAAGTTCCGACGCGGCCATCGCCTCGACGTGTGCGGCAACCGAAACGGGGAGGTCCAAGCCGGCCCCGATGATGGACCCGACCTTGGCGCCCTTCCACCCCAGGCGCGGGTGATCGACTACTCCGGTCGCTGAATCGACGCGACCGCCGATTGCCACGCCGACGGCGAGCGGGCGACGCTTGTGCCACCGTGAGGCAAACGATTTGGCCGACCGCGCAATGGTGGCAAGTGCGACAGCGGAATTGGTGGCGGGCGTCGGAATCTCGACGGCGCCGAGCACCTTGCCACGAATGTCGCTGGCGATGATGCTGGTGACTACGGCACCGATGTGGATGCCGACGGTCAGGTACGGCTCGTGATTGACCTCGAACGGAACCCGCGGACGCCCGATGGCGCCGGAGGCCGTCAGGTCTGCGCGTTCGCGCAGGATCCCGAGGTCCAGCAGGCTCGTGACCTGCCGGTTCACTGTGGCGATGCTCAGTCCTGATGCCTTTGCCGCGGTGTCACGTGAGAGCGGCCCGCGGGATCGAGCAATGCGCAACACCGTCGCGGACGGACCGTCGGCAATGCGCAGTTCGGGCGCAACTATCTGGGTACGGGTCCGGGTTCCCGATAGCGCGGTTCGCGATCGGATGCTCGGAATGGCGGAGATTGTGGGTGTCGACATGGCTGTCCCTTGCAGAAGGAGGAGAAGGCGCATATCTCTGTCGACCGAGAAATCAGCGTTTCCACTGGTCACAAGAAGAAATAGACAGAAAAGGCGCAGAAATTAGCTGCAGAAAGAACGGCGGCGACAACACAGCTCTCGCGCCAGAGGCAGACGCGAACCAAGCGCAGCGGTCACATAGGTGACCCGCAAAGCGGCAGGCTGGTCGGTCGACATGGCTCCAAAAGTAGCAGCTTCAGGGAGATTCACAAATCAGGTGCGGTAACGATCACACTGAACGCAACCCTGTCGGGGCGAAATCTCGCGTGTTTGGGTGGGCACACTCCCCACGAAAGGTGCACCATGTCTACAGCTTTCGCCAAGCCGACCCTCACGAATGCGGCATCAACGAACGGAGCGGCCGTTGACGCCGCTCGCGGCACTGTCACCACCCTCGGCGCGCATATCGGCGCCCGAATCGACGGAATCACTCTCGGCGGGCATCTCGACCCGGCGACGATCTCGCTCATCCGACAGGCACTTCTCGAACACAAGGTGATCTTCTTCCGGGGTCAAGACCACCTCGACAACGATTCGCAGTACGAGTTCGCCCAGCTGCTGGGCACCCCGACCACTGCCCACCCCACGGTGAAGTCGCACGGCGCAAAAGTCCTCCCCATCGATTCGGACCTCGGCAAGGCCAACAGTTGGCACACCGACGTCACCTTCGTCGATCGCATCCCCAAGGCGTCGATCCTGCGCGCGGTGCAGCTACCCGAATACGGCGGTTCCACGACGTGGGCGTCAGGGGTAGCCGCGTACAACGGACTGCCGGATCCGCTCAAGGTGCTCGCGGAGAACCTCTGGGCTCGCCACACGAACGTCTACGACTACGCGGCCACCAGCGCCGAGCGGCTCACCGAAGATCGCACGGCCGCCTACCGCGAAGAGTTCCAGTCCACGTACTTCGAGACGGAACACCCAGTGGTTCGTGTCCACCCCGAAACCGGAGAACGCACGCTCGTCCTCGGACACTTTGTCAAGAACTTCGTCGGGTTGAGCACCGAACAGTCGAACGGTGTATTCAAGCTCCTGCAGGATCACGCCATCAAACTCGAGTACACGACGCGCTGGAACTGGGCGGCCGGTGATGTCGCCATCTGGGACAACCGCGCCACCCAGCACTACGCGATCGCCGACTACGACGATCAGTACCGCCGTCTGGAGCGCATCACACTTGCCGGTGACATTCCGGTCAACATCCACGGGGAACGAAGCAGCAGCATCGCCGGCGACGCTTCCGAATACTCGATTATCGAAGGTGCCTCGACTCTCCCATGACTTCACCGGATTCCGCCCTTCCTCCGCATTCCCGCGGTTGCGAAGGCTTCGAGGGCCGAATCGGCCGCACCGCAGCCGATTCGGCCCCGACTCCCCGATCACTCTGCGCGCCGTCACCTACACACCTGGTCGGATACAAGTACCGCGTCGTCACATCGAATCCATCGAACGGGAAGCAGAGTATGCCGCCGACTAGCCCTACGATTGCTTCATGACCATTTCTTCCGATGCCCGCATCGCCGTAGTCACCGGAGCCAGCTCCGGAATCGGTGAGGCCACCGCCCGCACCCTGGCAGCTCAGGGATTCCACGTCGTTATCGGTGCTCGCCGCGTCGATCGTCTCGAGAAGATCGCCGAGGAGATCGGTGGTACCGCGCTCGAACTCGACGTCACCGACGAGGATTCCGTCGACGCATTTGCCGCCGTGGTCCCCCGTGTCGACGTGTTGGTCAACAACGCGGGTGGCGCGAAGGGCCTGGCGACGGTCCTGGACGCCGATCTGGACGACTGGCGGTGGATGTGGGAGACCAATGTCCTGGGCACGTTGCGTGTGACGAAGGCACTGTTGCCCAAGCTGATCGATTCGGGTGATGGTCTGGTCGTGACCATCACCTCTGTGGCCGCGCTGGAGGCATACGACAACGGCTCGGGTTACACCACCGCCAAGCACGCTCAAGCCGTCCTTCATCGGACATTGCGCGGTGAACTGTTGGGCAAGCCCGTTCGTCTGACCGAAATTGCGCCGGGAGCCGTCGAGACGGAGTTCTCACTCGTCCGGTTCGAAGGCGATCAGGACAAGGCCGACAAGGTGTACGAGGGAATCACACCGTTGGTGGCGCAGGACATCGCCGAGATCATCGGTTTTGTCGCGTCGCGGCCGTCACACGTGAACCTCGATCAGATCATCGTCAAGCCGCGGGATCAGGCAAGCCCCGGTCGGTTCCACCGCACCACCAGCTAGTTCGAATCGCACCGAACAGCTAGAGCCTCGGGCAAATCGACTGACGGAGGACGGAGTCGAGATTGCGTGCAATCTCGGCCTCCGTCACTTCCGCAGAAGCGCCGCGGGCACTCACGGTTTCACCCGCGGCGATGATGTACCGACCGTCACCAGCATAGTCGTACCAGTGAAAAGTTATTCCGTCGTCGGTCGGCCTGCTGTCGACGGCTCCTCCCGGGTATGCGGTGACTTCACCGATCGAGATCCGCTCTCGGCCGAAGAATCTGCTCACTTCCTCGCTCCCGCGCGCACCGGCGGCGCTGCTCAGAAAGCTCTGCCTCCCAGCAGTTTTCGGCCTTTCGATGCTCAGGCCACGCTCCGATCCAGCGGGGCAGGTTGGCAGGTGATCGACGAGCATCTGCGGAATTGCAGATGGGCGTGCCACGGTGAAAACCACGTCGGAGCCACAGTCGACAGTCCTGCCGGGCAGTTGAGTCAGGAGCACACCCAGGTCGCCGGCAACAACACCGTGCAATCGCGTCACCGTACTCATCTTCTGCCCGTGAAAACCGGAAACCTCCACACGAGCATCAGGATTCGCAAGAGCACCGAGAACATGATGCAGCCGATCGTCGAGCACGGCAGCCAGGTGCGCTCCCGCTCGACGTCGTGCCGCTGTCAGCTCGTTCATGGTGTCGGCCGTCGGACGAAACCGCAGCGGGTACGGGAGTCGGTCACGTCCGACCGCTTCCCAGAGAATCTGGAATTCGAGGCCGGTGAATTGCCACTGCTTGGTTGTCATTCGCCCAACACCGCCGGGGAGACCATAGGTAGGTCGCCGATCAGGGCGTTGCCGTTCTCGACCGTGACGAGGTAGCCCGGGGTGTCGTGAACGTTGTCTTCGCCTTGTCCTTGTCCGCGTCCCGGTGCCATGCCGCCGACGCCACCCATCGCGCCCCGACCGCTCTGCGCGCCCGTTGGCGAGGTACCGCCGGTTCCGTTGACGCCCCCACGCCCACCATTGGCGAGGCCGCCCACGCCGCCAGGGCCGAGAGCGCCACCTCCGGTGCCGCCTGGCCCGAAGCCGCCGGTACCGATTCCACCTGCGGAGCCACCACCCGATCCGCTACCCATGAGGCCTGAAGGCAATCCGGAACCGAGTTGAGCGCCATTCGGAGTTGCACCTGCCAGGCCACCTGGCGCTGCACCGGCCGGCAGCGCGCCGGCATGTGCCGCGGTAGTCTCGGCCGGGCCGGAATCGTGTGCGCCCCGGGCTGCATCGGCGCCCGAATTCCCTTGGGCGTCAACACCACTACGGTTGTCACCATTTCCGGAATTGGGGACTAAAGGGTTCTGACCGGAACCGTCTCCGGCCTGATGTGCACCGGCGAGGTGTCCACCGTCCGACCCTTCAACCGCTCCGTCTCCTGATGTGAACGGCATGCCGGATCCTTTCCCCGAGCCCGAAGTGTTCCCGCCGCCGGAACCACCGCCACCGAATGCGCCGCCCCCAGACCCTCCACTGCCAGCCCCTCCACTGCCGGTGACCGGATTGAACGCGGCCGGGAGAATCGGCACCTGGTCGTCCGCGCGCTTCATGTACGGCAGATACATGTCCTTCATCACCTGGCGCGCTTGACGTTCGGCTTCTTCCGCTTCGTATTGGGCCTGCTTCCACGTCGCTCCGGGAACCAAGCTGAGAAACCTCTCGACCGTCGAGGCGCCGTCGGGTGCCGGAATCGAGCGTTTGGCCTCGTCGAGTGCGATCTTTGCCTCCTCGATCTTGTTCGAGATCAGATCGACGCGCACCTTCAGCTCACCCGCATCTGCCGAGTAGGCCAGCACAGCTTCCAACGCAGCCGAGCCGCCCCGCCCCTGCCAGCCTTCGGTGATCGCGCCGTTCACATCGTTCTGGAACTTCCCGATGCCGGCTTCCACCCGGCCGGCAATAGCTTTCCACGCCTCGCCGATTGCACGCAGGGTTGCCGGATCCATCTCATTGACGTGATCGAAGATTTCGGAGTGCGACATCGCATCGAAAGGATCGTCGTCCACGATTGCGTGTTCGCTGTACTCCAGTGACGAGGTCTGGGCGGTGAGAGCATCGCGCTCACCCCAGGCTCGTGCGCGCTCTGCATCGGCGACAGCAGTGGCAGCAGCCATCTCGCCGTCGAACGCGCCGCGGTCGTCGGTCACGGATTGAACCAGAGCAGATGTAGCGATTGCGCTCGCGACAGGAATACCGACAACTGGCAATGCCGCCACGCCGGAAGGGACGGCCCGCGTCGCTTCGGAAATTCTGCCCAGCATGTCTTCCAGAAATGGAATGCCCACTGCCGTCCCCCTGACGTCGAAACCTCCGTCAGACTCCCCCGAGCCGACAGCACTTACCTGTACTGACGCAAGCAACGCCCGGATGGTTCCGCTCGTCGACGGATTTCTCGGTTCACAGAAGTCGAGATCTATGCCAGTGCAGACATCGACTTCCAGGTCGGCAAATCGATCGCCCAGTCGTAGATGTCGCCGTCCGCAGCGGACAGGTCGATCGACGTGCCGGTCACCTCGACGGGGTCACCGTAGAGGGCCGTTCCGAAGTACTCCTGTGCGTCGGACGTCGACAGGTTGATGCAACCGTTCGTGACGTTAGACGAGCCCTGCACCCCGGTGGTTTCAGGATTGGCGTGGATGAATTCGCCGTTGTTGGAGATGCGCACCGCCCAACGCTCGCGCACGTTCTCGTAGAACGGCGGGTTGGACATCATGAAGTCCTCGTACTTCTCGGTCACCATGTGAATGCCACTGCGCGTGACATTTCGGGGTTCGTTGCCCTCGCCGTAACTGACGGGAATGTCCATGATCGTCTGGCCGTCGCGCACCACCTGCATGCGGTGGCTCGGTGCATTCGCCTTCACGATCTGGCTGCGACCGATCGTGAAATCGAGCGTGAGATCCTGATCGCCGTAGGCGCCACCGCCGTAGTTCAAGCCGTAGAGCTTGGCATCCAGATGGACAGTCGTTCCTGGCACCCAGTAATCGGCCGGGCGCCAATGGGCCCGAGATCCGCCGTTGTCGTCAGCCAACCAAGCCCACGATCCGGCGGTGGGCGGCACTGTGGTCACGACAAGTGCCTTCTCGACGGCCGCCTTGTCGACGACGGAGTTGTCGAACTGCAAGGTGATCGGTGCCGCGATGCCAACTTCTTGGCCGTCGGCGATGTTGAGGGTGGCGCCGGTGGTCGACTCCGGGGCAACCGTCGTAAAGCTCCCTTGGACTGGCACGGATTTACCGTCGGTTCCGGTTGCCGAGCCCGACCACGAATACGTGGTGCTGTAGCCGAGTGCCTCACTGACGGTGAACGTCGTCTTGTCGGGCGAGAGTTGTCCGGCGACGGCCTTACCGGCCGCGTTGCTGAGATTGACGTCGGACAGTGTTCCCTGGGTCACCGCTACCGAGACGGGCGCGACCGGGCTGACGTCTTTGGTACCCGGTGCCGGCGTCGACACCACGGTCACAACAGGTGCTGGTTCGGCGGCCGCCGCACCGCCTTGTCCGTCCTTGCCACCGATCGTGCAGCCGACGGCGGCCACCATCACAGCAAGCAATACAGCTACCAACGCAACAAGACGCGAACGACTTCTCCGACCACCCAGCTCATGCACTTCAACAGGCTACCTGCGGGCTCCGTCAGGAATCAGATGGTGAAGCCCACAGTTACCGGTTCCGGTTCCAGGCGGACGCCGAACGCGGCTTCGACGCCGTCGCGAACCGTCCGCGCGAGCGAGACCACATCCGCGCTCGTTGCCGACCCTCTGTTGGTCAACGCCAAGGTGTGTTTCGTCGACAGCCTGGCCGGTGCATCTTCACCGGGATAACCCTTGGAGAATCCGGCCCGTTCGATCAACCATCCGGCCGAGAGCTTGGTTCCACCACTGCCCGGGAACTGCGGCACGGTGACGTCTCCGAGCTGTTCGGTTATTGCTCCGAGCACAGCGGGCAGCTTGTCGTCCGGCACCACGGGGTTGGTGAAGAAGGAACCCGCGCTCCAAGTGTCGTGGTCGTACGGATCGAGGACCATCGCCTTGCCTGTCCGGAGTCCCAGAACTGCCTCACGGACCTGCGACGCAGGCAACCGCGCACCTTCTTCTGCCCCCAGCGCGGTGAACAGTTCGCGGTACGCGAGCGGGGCGCTCAGTCCGTCGGTCGACGCGTCGAATTCGACGGCGAGAACCACTGCTGCATCGGAATGCTTGAGAACGCTCGACCGGTAACCCAACTCGAGTTTCGACGGTTCGACCCACGACACTTCGCCGCTGCGTCGGTCGAGCAATTGAACCTGCCGAAGCCGCGAGCCCACCTCGACACCGTACGCGCCGACGTTCTGCACCGGCGTCGCACCGGTCGAGCCCGGAATCCCGGACAGGCATTCGAGGCCGCCCAGTTCCGCGGCGACGGATTGGCCGACTACTTCGTCCCACACTGCGCCCGCTTCGGCAATGACGCGGTCCGTGTCGAGGCTCACGGTGGTGTTGGCCACACGAACGACAACTCCGTCGAATCCCGCGTCTGAGATCACGAGATTCGATCCGCCGGCGAGAATCAGCGTCGGGATCTGCTCGCGATCGAGCAGCGTCACGACGTCGATCAACGACTGCGTCGTCGGGCATTCTGCGAGCAGCCGCGCCGGTCCTCCGATTCGGAGCGTCGTCAATCCCGACAAGTCAACGTTCTCGGACACGAAAGCGCCTGATTCCACGACGCGTCTGCCAATGGTTACGTCCCACACATCGATAAACGGTAGCCTCCACAATCGTGAGCCGTCGCATCGAGCATTCGTCGAAGTACACAGTCCCCGCCGAGAAGGTCCATGAGGCGGTGACCTCCGAGCAGTACTGGCGCGACCGAATCGTCGCTGTCGGTGGTCCCGGCGCGGCGATCGAAGAGCTGACCGTTCGCGACGAGACCGTCGCGGTCACGATGTCGCAGATCATCGCTGCCGAGCATCTCCCGAGCATGGTGTCGAAGGTCGTCAACGGCGACATCGTCATCAAGCGCAGTGAGACGATGGCTCCTTTCAAGGACGGCAAGGCCACTGGCACCTTCTCCGCCCACGTCGACGGTGTTCCCGCCCGTATCGAGGGCACGCAGGTCCTGACTGGTGACGAGAACTCCGCCACTCTCGAGATCGAGGGTGAGGTCGAGGTCAAGATCCCGTTCCTCGGCGGAAAGATCGAAAGCGCGATCGTCGACGAGGTTGTCCGGCTCATCCAGGCCGAACAGGACTTCACCCGGGAGTGGATCGCTAAGTAAAATCCTGCGGGCGGCGATAGTTGTGGATACGGCCAATTTGGCTTGTCACAGCGCGTAACAGGTATTCTTTCCGATCATGGCTCGCCGCATCGACTACTCCGCCCGCTATCAGCACTCCCCCGAGCAGGTCTACGCGGCACTGGCGGACCGCTCGTACTGGGAGGCCCGCGTCGAGGAGATGCGCAAGCATTCCGAGAACCATGTGGAACATTTCGAGGTCACCGATTCCGGAATCGATCTCGTGCTGCACCACATTCTCCCGCGCACCGATTTGCCGGACATTGCTCAGACGGTGATGAAGAAGGATCTGGTCATCACGCGCAAGGAGTCGTACGGCGCCTTCGGTGACACCGTGACCGGAACGTACGAAGCGTCCATCCCGGCCGGGCCGGGGAATCTGTCCGGAACCATGGAATTGTTCGCGACCGATACCGGGTCCACGCTGCGAACCACGTCCGAGGCCAAGGTCTTCATACCGTTCATCGGCGCGAAGTTGGAACAGCTCATGCTCATCAACCTCGTCGATCTTTTCCGCACCGAAGCTCAGGTCACGGCGACCTGGCTCGCCGCACGCTGAAGCGGCGTGAAGAAGGCTCCACCCCCGAAGATCGAGGGGGTCATCACCCGTGGCACGACGGGGATCAACAGACTGCGACGAAGTGACCGGTGGATCGTCCACAACCGCACTATCGCGCATGCCCTGAACAACGCGGCCGATCCGTTGATCGTCGACCTCGGGTACGGGGCGAGGCCGGACACCACCTTCGAGATGGCAAGCCGCCTCACCGCTGTCCGGCGGGATCGACGCGTCATCGGGCTCGAGATCGACCCCGCCCGCGTAGTCGAGAGTCGTGACGGTGTCAGCTTCGCCCGTGGCGGATTCGAACTAGCCGGTCTCACACCCGTTTTCGTACGCGCCTTCAACGTCCTCCGGCAATACCCGGAGGACGCTGTGGACTCTGCGTGGGCACACATTCAGTCCGGCCTCGCCCCGGGCGGACTGCTACTCGACGGAACCTGCGACGAGCTCGGAAGGCGTTGCGCCTGGGTGCTTCTCGACGCCGATCGTCCATTGACCCTGACGCTGGCCTGGGACCCCTTCGACATCGAGCGTCCTTCCGGCATCGCGGAACGTCTCCCGAAGGCTCTCATTCACCGCAACGTTCCAGGTGAGCCGATCCACGCTCTGCTCAGCGCGGCCGATCGAGCCTGGGCCACCGCTGCGCCACACGCCTCGTTCGGACCTCGACATCGCTGGGCTGCCGCATTGGAAATTCTTCGGGCGCAAGGAATTCCCGTGCAGCCCGCGCGACGACGTCTTCGCGACTGCATCCTGACGGTGCCATGGCATGTCGTAGCGCCGAACCCCTGAACTCGCAGACGGGAAACGCCTCGCCGCAGAAGTTGTCTCTGCGGCGAGGCGTCTGTGTGCCGGCGTCGGGCTAGGATCCGAAGATATTTTCCAGGCTTCCCAGCGAACCGGTCGAACTGCCGCCGTTGCCGGGATCGCCGCCGTCAGACTCTGCCGTGACCTTGACGGTGACTGCAGCCTGGGTCTCGGAACCGAGGTAGCCGTCAGTTCCGCTGAACACCGCGGTGATTCGGCGATCTCCGAGTTCGGTGAAAGTATGCGAGAGCGTGGCCTTGCCGTTCACCACGGCAACCGGTCCACCGATCGGGGTGGCTCCATCCATGAACTGGACCGTTCCTGCGCTGAGCATAGGTACCACTGCCGCAACAAGATCGACCTTCGCGCCCTTGACCGCTGACGCCGGGGCGCTCACGGTGATGGACGTTTCCTGATCCTCCGCGGCCGGAGCTGTGACCGAAACCGCCCGCGCGGCCGAGGTAGAGGTGAGGAATCCTGATGCACCCGAGTACACGGCCGTGATGTCGTGAGTGCCGACGCTCGCGAACTCGTGCATGATCGACGCCTTGCCGTCCACAACGGACACCGGCGAGCCGAGATTGCCCGAGCCGTCCTTGAACTGCACCGTGCCGCCTACCGGAGTCGGCGTGACGATCACGGAGAGACCAACTGCCGTACCGGTTTTTGCATCCGCCGGAACGGTCAAGGCCGTTTGGGTCTGCTGGTCGGTGGGAGCCGGCGCCTTGACGTTCACAGTCTGGATGTTCGACGTCGAACCCAGGTAGTTGCCCGAGCCCGAGAACACAGCGGTGATGCTGTACTCGCCCGCCACGTTGAAGGTCGGCGTGGTTGTTGCCTTACCCGAGGCGTCCACGAGAATCGGGGAGCCCAGATCCCTGCCACCTTCCTTGAACTGCACGGTTCCGCCTGCAACACCGGTCGAGACGGAGGCAGTGAACGACAAGGCCTCCCCTGTTGAACCTGTCGACGGGCCGACGAGGGTAGTCGCGGTGCTCTCCTCGACCACTACCGGAGCGACCGTCAACGCATGCGGCGCCGACGTCGAGGCCTGGTATACGCCGGAACCGGAGTACACCGCCACGATCGAATGCGCGCCTTCTGCAAAGGAATTCGTCAGCGAAGCCTTGCCGTCGGCATCGACGGTAACGGCGCCGCCGAGGTCGGTTACACCGTCCTTGAACTGCACCGTGCCACCCGCCGGAGTAGGCGACACCGTAGCCTCGACGGTCACGGACTCACCCGCCACAGCACTTGCGGGACCGGTGATCGTCGTTGCAGTGCTCTTGTCGGCTTCGGAGACGACGACGTCGACGGCCGACGACGTCGAGGTCGCTACCTTCGCATTGCCGAGATATTTGGCCGTCACGCTGTGCGTTCGAACGTCAGCAGCTGTCCAGGCAAGTGTTGCAACACCATTGGCGAGCGTGCCCGCACCGATCTTGGTGGCACCGTCGAAGAACTCCACCGAATCACCCTCAGCACCACCGGTCACTGCCGCCTTCAGCGCAACAGACTGCCCTACCTTGACGGCGTCCGCGGGAGACAGGGTCGTCGTCGAGACGTTCTTCTGAACGTTGATCGACGGACCACGACCATTTGTCGTGTCGTCAACGAACACCGTGCCGTCGAAATGCACCGTCGTCGACAAATCGGTACCACGCGCACAATCCGCGCCGACGCGGTACTGGAACTCGAACGTCTTCACGTCGCCGCCCCACATCGGCCATTCCGTAGCACCCGCACTCAACCGAACAGAATCAGCAGCCACCTCGTTGACGCGGAACGCACTACCGTTCACCGTCGCCGAACCGTCGACGTATGTCATGCACGCCGGATGAAAATCGCGCACCGCATACAGATTGTGAACCGCAGCAGTTCGCTTGAACACCGTCTTCGAGGTGATCACATCACCCTCGGACGGCGTGCCGTTACTGATCGTCCGAGTCACCTTGTACCCATCGGAATTGAACTCAGCCGTCACCGGAGCAGCACCAGCAACCCCGACACCCGCAACCACCGCGAAACCGGCAGCAACAGCAAACACACTCAAACCTGCAACTGCACGACGTGCAGAACCTACAGACATAGCTTTTCCTTCTCGAGAAGTGAGCGAAATGGGTGATGCCCCGCCGCCGAACGCGGGCGGGGCATCACCAGGTGTCGGTGGCTAGGAGCCGAAGATGTTGCCCAGGCTGCCGAGCGAACCGGTTCCACCGTTGCCGGGTTCTCCACCGTCAACCGGTGCGGCGATCTGGACGGAGACCTGATCGGACGACGCCGTCACTGTGCCGGCGCCCGAGTACTCCGCCGCGACAATTCGCTGACCCTGAGTTGCGGGCTTCCACGAAAGGCTGGCCTTTCCGGATGAATCGACCGTAGCCGTGCCGATGACGGTCTCGCCGTCCTTGAAGGTGACTGTGCCACCGGCATTTGCTGGGCTGACCTGAGCGGAGATGGTCTGCGCTACGCCCACCTGCCCCGCTCCTACACTGAGATCTGTTGTGGAACTTGTTGTTCCAGCGGGCTGTTCGGCCACTGTTACATTTGCGGTGGTACTCGACCCGGTGACGCCCGATCGGCCGGAGAATACGGCTTCCACTGTCTGCGCACCGGCAACCGTCGGAACCCAGGCGTAGGTGGCTTCACCGTTGCCTGCCACCGGTACCGAAGCCAGCACCGTTCCACCGACCTTGAACGTGACCGTTCCGCCGGTGCCCGACGCAGATACCGTTGCCTTGAGCGCGGTCGACTTGCCGACCTGGGCGCCCGAGATCGGCGCCAGGGTCGTGCTGGACTGAACGTCGGCCTGCGAAACGTTCACGATCAGCGCTGCCGAAGCCGAACCGACGGCACGCGCCGTGTCGGCGAACTTCGCTGTGATCGAGTGGTCTCCACGGGTGGTCGGCGTCCAGGCAAGTGTTGCAACACCATTGGCAAGAGAGCCTGCACCGATCTTGGAACCGGCGTCGAAGAACTCCACCTGATCACCGTCGGCACCACCGGTTACCGTCGCACTCAAGGTCACCGGTTGCCCCACCTGAGCCCCACTGACCGGCGACACGGCGGTCGTCGAGACGTTCTTCTGAACATTGATCGACGGACCACGACCATTTGTCGTGTCGTCAACGAACACCGTGCCGTCGAAATGCACCGTCGTCGACAAATCGGTACCACGCGCACAATCCGCACCAACGCGGTACTGGAACTCGAACGTCTTAACGTCGCCGCCCCACATCGGCCACTCCGTAGCACCCGCACTCAACCGAACAGAATCAGCAGCCACCTCGTTGACCCTGAACGCACTACCGTTCACCGTCGCCGAACCGTCGACGTATGTCATGCACGCCGGATGAAAATCGCGCACCGCATACATATTGTGAACCGC
Organism: Rhodococcus sp. IEGM 1318; assembly: GCF_033142465.1. Classification (NCBI taxonomy): domain Bacteria; kingdom Bacillati; phylum Actinomycetota; class Actinomycetes; order Mycobacteriales; family Nocardiaceae; genus Rhodococcus; species Rhodococcus sp. IEGM 1318. Next base: position 113,880 of record NZ_JAWLSC010000001.1, on the reverse strand, counting down.
AGCAGTTCGCTTGAACACCGTCTTCGAGGTGATCACATCACCCTCGGACGGCGTGCCGTTACTGATCGTCCGAGTCACCTTGTACCCATCGGAATTGAACTCAGCCGTCACCGGAGCAGCACCAGCAACCCCGACACCCGCAACCACCGCGAAACCGGCAGCAACAGCAAACACACTCAAACCACCGACAACACGACGAACACCACTCACGGACATCCACAACCCTCTCGACAACGGGGGCAGACAGCCGTCCAGGACAAGCGTCCGTCTGCTTTCGATGCCGTGACGTTATCCCATTGACTGTAAAGTAACTACGCTTTTCGCAGATTTAGTTCATCTGCGACATCGCCGATCTGCAATAACACTAGGCCGAAAGTCCTAGACCACCGATCTCGATGTCGTTCTAACTGCAGGAAAGAGAAAATATTCGCCCCGAAGTTGCACATCTCAAATCTCTGATATCGGCGTCATATTCGATTTCGGACGTGATGCCAGAAGGTCGCAGAAGCATAAAAAATCAATCTCGATTACAGGCTTGCGGCGAGCGCCAACTCCACTCGAACAGCAACATCCACACTCGCGTTCTCACACGAGAGATACAACTCGTGCGCGTCGAGTCGACCGATCGCCACCGCATCGGCGACTACTTCGTTGAGTAGGACTTGGGAAATTCCACCGGAAGCCAGGTCGTGCACGGTACGCAACGGCGTGGTGATGCGGATGGGCCCGATCTGTTCACACTCGTCATCCGCGAGCGGCAGTCGGTGCAGGGCGACCTGGCGGGTCGGCGCCGCGAGAGGGTGCGCAACGGAGAGATGAATGAAGCGAGGTTGCAGGTGCCCGAGGCCGTGTAGATCTGCGGCACTGTAGTGCGAAACAGTGGCGCTACCGGCGAACCACGTGCACCACTTCGCAAACTCGTCCAAGGCAGTATGTCTGACGCGTTCGAGGCGAAAAAGTCCGCGACACTCAGTCGTCCAAGCTCCGGATTCCGTCATCTCGTCCATCAAGGCCAGACCGAAACCCAGTTCGGATGCCTGCAGAGCCGTGACAAATCCACACTGTCGTAGCGCCAGCAGCTCGAGTGACTCGTAGTCCGAAGCCATGACCACCTCCGGTGACCGTCGAAAACGCCGTTTCGAACAGACTACGGGCGACTGTGTCGCGCATCACAGGAATGAAGAAGTGCGTATTCACAGAGTTCGTTCAGACTCGTCGGGAAGAATCTGGCGAATGACTGTCGCAGCGAACAACCCTCGTCCGCGCAACCGAGTGCTCATCATCCTTCTCGTGGTGATCGCCGTACTCGTCGCGGCACTCGTCGGTGGAGAACTGTACGTACGCAACCAGGTGAAGACCTGCATGGCCGACCAGTTCCAGAGCGAACTGGGATCCCAGGTCGATGTCGGGTTGAGCTGGAAGCCCGTACTCCTGCAGGCAGTCGACAAGAAGGTGCCGTACATCAGCATCGACAGTGACGACTCTTCGTTCGGCCCCGCAACGGGAATGCAGGTTCACGCGAAGGTGAACGACATCAACTTGCAGCCCTCGGCGGGTAACAGCGGCACCATCGGCAGCTCCAGCGCCGACGTCAACTGGTCTACCGCAGGCATTCTCGCCACTTTGCAGGAGCAGACCTTCGGTGGCCTCGTCTCCGGCGTCACCGCCGACTCGAGCGCCGGAACACTCGCATTCGACGTCGGACCGGTCGGGCTCGCGAAGCTCACGGTCAAGCCCACCGTCACCAACGGAGTGGTCGACGTTCAGACCGTCGGTGCCGAGATTCTCGGATTGGGTCTGCCGACCGACCTGGTCGACGGCATCGTCCAGACACTCACCGACAGCCTGCAGACATACCCGCTGGACATGAAGCCCACGGAACTGACCGTCACCGACGACGCTATCGAGATCTCGCTCGAGGGTGGCGCCTACGCCATGCCCGTCGCCGACGCGAACAACCAGAACACCTCGGCGGTGCCGGACAGCTGCGGCCTGCTGACCTAGTCGGTCAGACCGTCCAATACTGCTCGGGTTCCGGACAATCCGAGGCGGGTGGCACCGGCCGCGATCATGTCGAGTGCCGCCTGCGTCGTACGTATTCCGCCACTGGCCTTGACTCCCACGCCCGGGCCGACGGTCTGCGCGATCAGTGTGACGGCCTCGACAGTTGCCCCGCCTGCAGGGTGGAATCCGGTGGAGGTCTTGACGAAGTTCGCCCCGGCGCGCACGGCTGCGCGGCAGCATTCGACGATGGCCTCGTCGGACAGCGCTGCGGTTTCGAGGATCACTTTGAGGATCGCACTCTCCCCCATCGCCTCGCGGACGGTTAGGATGTCTGCCAACACCGCGCTGTAGTCGCCGGCGACCGCCGCTCCTACGTCGATGACCATGTCGATCTCGGCTGCGCCTTGATCGACGGCCAGTCGCGCTTCAGCGCCCTTGACCAGTGAATGATGCTTCCCCGACGGGAATCCGACGACGGCCGCCGTCACCAGTCCTTCGGCGCGAACCGGCAACATCGACGGCGAGACGCAGACAGCGAGCACACCGAGGCTGCGTGCTTCGTCGATCAGGGCGGTCACATCGGCCGCGGTGGCTTCGGGTTTGAGCAGAGTGTGGTCCACCATCGCGGCAACCTGGGAACGAGTGAGTGCGGCTTCAGACATGATGGAAAGCTTGGCACACCACCACGCGACCGTCGCCGCAGCCGCACCTGAGAGACTAGGCCGCATGACCGCTGCACCTTCGATCGATGATCGTCGCTATGTTCTGTCCCTCGGCTGCCCCGACACCACGGGCATCGTCGCACGCATCTCGACCTTTCTCACCGACGTCGGTGGATGGATCGTGGAAGCTGCGTATCACGCCGATGCCGACACCGGATGGTTCTTCACGCGGCAGGCGGTCCGTGCGTCTTCGGTGAGCATGAGCATCGACGAGCTTCGTGAACGGTTCAAAGCTGTTGCGGCCGAGATCGGTCCGGAAACCGAGTGGACTCTTCACGACTCGGGTGCTCCCAAGAAGATCGTGCTGCTCGTGAGCAAGGAAGGTCACTGCTTGCATGATCTCCTGGGCCGCGCTGCGGGCGGGGAACTCCCGGCTGAAATCAGCGCCGTCATCGGCAATCACGAGGATCTGCGCAGTGTCACCGAGCGCCACGGGATCGACTTCCACCACGTTCCGTTCGCCAAGGACCCGGCTGAACGGGGACCGTCCTTCGAGAAGGTCCGCGCCCTGGTCGACGCTCACAACCCCGACGCCGTGGTTCTTGCACGCTTCATGCAGGTGCTGCCCGAATCACTGTGCGAGCACTGGGCCGGCCGCGCGATCAACATCCACCACAGCTTCTTGCCGTCGTTCATCGGTGCTCGCCCGTACCACCAGGCCTTCGCGCGCGGTGTGAAATTGATCGGCGCCACGTGCCACTACGTGACCGCCGAACTCGACGCCGGCCCGATCATCGAGCAGGACGTGATCCGTGTGGACCATGCCGACGATGTCGCCGACATGGTCCGTCAGGGTCGGGACATCGAAAAGCTCGTACTCTCACGCGGACTGCGCTGGCATCTGGAGGATCGTGTCCTGGTCCACGGCCGCAAGACGGTTGTCTTCAGCTAGAGCAGCGGTGCGCTAGAGGTTGCGCAGTCGCACGATTTCCTTGTCGAACTCGTCGATGTTCTCGATCGACGACATATGACCGACGCCCGGCAACACGATCAACCGTTCGAGGTTGCCGGCGTCGTCAAGGACCTGCGCAAGCTTGCGCGCATGGACCGGCGGAGTGAGCCGATCGAGCGAGCCGACGAGCACGGTGGTCGGCACTTCGAGATTGTCGAGTCCCTCGTGAATGTCGAGGGTGCTCAGCGCTGCTCCCCAACCGCCACGGATGCGGGGCTTGCACTCACGAACGATGTTCTCGCAGAACTGAATCTCGGCCTTGGTCGCGTTCGGTGACATCGAGACGTATTGGATCGCCTTCGTCATCGCGCCCGAGGAGACGAACGGAACGGGCGAGCTGAGGATGGCGCGGCCCACCGGGACCGGCACCCGAGGAAAACGATTGGGCAGTGGGATGACCGTGGTCTCCGCGATCAACCTCTCGCTCGCGGTGCTCGCGAGCATGACCGCCGATGCGTACGTCTTGACCTCGTCAGGGTGGCGACCAGCCCAGGCGATGATACTCATCCCGCCCATGCTGTGACCGACGATGACTGCCTTCTTGTCCTCGCGAACCGTGGCTGCCAGCACTGCAGACAGGTCGTCGGCGAGGACTTCCGGGCCGAGCGGAAGATTGCCGACGGTGCTGCGGCCGTGACCGCGCTGATCGTAGGTAATGACGCGATACTCGCCGGCAAGCGCATTGACCTGCGGGTACCAGAATTCGGTAGAGCACGTCCATCCGTGACTGAGAACGATCGGATCGCCGTCGACGGGACCGTAAGCCCGGACGTTGATGATCGCACCGTCGTCGGTGGTCAGTTCGCTGATATCGGCTTTGAGCGTCGGAGTCTTCAGGAGTGCGTTGGGTTCGACGTCGCTCGAGAGGGTCAAACCGCGCGTGGATCGGCGATGACGGATCCCCGCGACCACCGCGACGAGCGCTCCCACTCCGACGGCGCCTGCCAGTACTCGTAGCTCTGTGGTGCGCGAACGACTGGACATGCATTTACCCCTGACTGCTGCTGACGACAGACGGATGCAATCTATGTGTGACTGCCGTTAACCGACACTATCACTCGAACAACGCTCGTTGTCAGCGTTGAAGCGAAGAGTGGGGCAGCACACGATGAGCGGAAACCGCAGCACCGGATGAGCGGGAACCGCAGTACCAGATGAGCGGGAACCGCAGCGCACTACCAGCGAGAACCGCCGTGCTGGATGTCATCCACGCGCGGGCGAACGTCCACGAGATACACGCACACCGCAACGACCGCGATGATGCCCAGGAGACCGACCGGAGACGTCGCCAAAAGGATCAACGCCGCGACGATCAGAATTCCCAGCCAGATCGGTTTGGTCAATTTGTTGACGGCAGTGAAGGCGTCCGGGCGCTGCCTGACGGCATGGACGATCGCGTAGACAGCACCCACCAGCGCGAGCACTTTCAGTGCGAGAAATATCAGACCGACTAGCCCATCGACTTGAGTCACAACTACATCCTAAGTTCTCATCCGGTTCCCGACGAACACGAAGGCTCCCACACTCGGCTGAGCGCGGGAGCCTTCGGCAGGTGGAGCTGGGCAAATCAGGCCTTCTTGGCCGGAGCAGCCTTCTTGGCCGGAGCCGGCGCGGTGGCCTTGGCCGGTGCAGCCTTCGCGGGAGCAGCCTTGGCCGGAGCGGCCTTCTTGGCGGCGGTGGTTGCGCGCTCCTGGACGTCGGAAGCAGCAGCGGTCACGCGAGCGGCAGCTTCCTTGGAAGCCTCGTCAGCCTGGTCACCGAGGTCGAGAACCTTCAGTGCAGCCTCGTCGCCGGCGTCGGCAATCTTCTCACCGGCGTCAGAGATCTTCTCGCCGACCTCTTCTGCGGTGTCGGAGATGCGTCCGGCAGCGCGGCCGGCCAGCTTGGCAGCCTGCTCGCCCACGGCGCGCGTCTGACGAGCAACGGTTCCGAGTGCGTCTTCGGTCAGCTCGACGGCGTCGCCGAGTGCCGACTCTGCAGCAGCGATACCCTCTTCGACTGCGGGCTGCTTGCGGATGCGCTCGACTGCGTCTTCGCCGCGCTCTGCGAGGGAGTTGTACAAATCGCCGGCAACCTTGAGATATGCCTCGGCGACCTTGCGGAGCTCCTCGGGTGCGAACTTCTCGCGCAGCTCGGCGAGCTCTTCGGGCAGCTCGGACGGCAGGCCGGCGAGACGCTCACGCAGCGCATCGACGCTCTCGGCGACGTCACCCTGGACGGAAGCAAGCTTCTCGCGGGCACCGTCGACACGGCCGTTGACGTCACCCTGGGTGTTCTCGGCGCGCTCACGAACCTGAGCAACAACGTCGGCTACGGCCTGGACGACGAGGTCGCCTGCACCGACGGCGGCGTAGAGCGAGGTCTTGACGCTGTCGATGGCGTTCTTGTCAGTCATCTTTTTCTCCTAGTGAAGTCTCGGTGTCTGGAATTGCGGCCGATTCAGCGAAATCGGGCGCTGCGGCTGGTCTGGACGACTCGTTTTCGCGACAGAACGAGTCGTAGATTTCGAGCAGTACTTGCTTCTGCCGTTCGTTGATGGCCGTCTCGGCCAACACCGCGTCCCTGATGGGACTGTGCGGGCGTTGTTCGAGATATCCCGCTTGGACGTACAGGACTTCCGAGGAGACTCGAAGACCCTTGGCAATTTGCGCCAGTACGTCTGCCGACGGTTTGCGCAATCCGCGTTCGATCTGACTCAGATACGGATTGCTGACGCCGGCGAGTTGAGCAAGTTGGCGCATCGAAACTTGGGCGGCTTCCCGCTGTGCACGAATGAACCCCCCGATGTCGTGTGCCGCAGAGCTGACGACGCGAGCTGCCAAGTCGCTTGCTCCGGCTGCGGCACCGGATGATTCACGATCTCCGTCGTCGGAGTTCGTCGACTTCGCTGGCATTGCGTCCTCCCTTTCCAGTGGACATTTCCCAGGATAGGAGAGGGTGCTAACTATTGCAAGCACTACTGCTAGCACTCGTGGTGGACGTCACATATCGGACATCTCAGCCGAAGATGAGCGTCGAAATCGTATAGATCAGCAGACCGGCGATCGACCCGACAACGGTGCCGTTGATACGGATGAACTGAAGGTCTCGACCGACCTGCAATTCGATCTTTTCGCTTGCTTCGTCGGCATCCCACCGCTCGACCGTGTCGCTGATGACCCCGGTGATCTCGTCGGTGTAGTTCTCCGCGATGTACTTGGTGCCCTGCACCAGCCAGCCGTCGACCTTCGCGCGCATGGAGTCGTCGTCGCGCAGCCTGACTCCGAGGCCGGCCACGTTCTCGGCGACCTTGGTTCGCAGGGTGCTGTTCGGATCGTCGACGGACTCCATGATGAGTCGCTTGGCGACCTGCCACGTCGACGACGCCAGACCGGTCACTTCTTCGCGGCCCATGATCTCGGCCTTGATCCCCTCGGCCTTCTTGATGGTCTCCGGGTCGTTCTGAAGATCGTCCGCGAAATCGATCAGGAAGCGATTGGCAGCGAGGCGCACCTCATGCTCGGGATTGGAACGAACTTTCCAGGTGAACTCGACGAGCTCCTTGTAGATCTTCTCCCCCAGCATGGCGTCGACGAACTTCGGTGACCATGCCGGCGAATCACGAACGATCACACGATCGATCGTTTCCTGGCTGCCGAGAGCCCACTGATGCGCGCGCTCGGCCAGCAGTTCGATGATCGGCAGTTGCTTGTTGTCCTTGAGAAGCTCACCGAGCACTCGGCCGATCGGCGGTCCCCACATCGGCTCGGCGAGACGCTTCACGATCGTGTTGTCGATGATCTGGGCGATGTCCTCGTCGCGAAGAACCTCGACCATGCCGCGCAAGACCGTCGACGTCTCGGCGGCGACGCGAGCGGCATTGGCAGGTTCAGCCATCCACGTGCCGAGTCGGAGCGGAATCTGCGCCTGCTGCACCTTGGCCGACACAACTTCGGGAGCCAGGAAGTTCTGTCCGACGAACGAACTCAGACTGGCCCCGAGCTGGTCCTTCTTGCGCTTGATGATCGCGGTGTGTGGGATGGGAAGCCCCATCGGATGACGGAAGAGTGCGGTGACGGCAAACCAGTCGGCAAGTGCGCCGACCATGCCGGCCTCCGACGCGGCCCGGACGTATCCGACCCACTCTCCGGCACCGCGGGATTCCTGCCACCGGCAGAAGATGTAGACCACCGTCGCGAAGCCGAGGAGGCCCGTGGCGAAGACCTTCATCTTGCGAAGGTCCCGACGCTTGGCGGCGTCGTCGAAGGCGGAGAGGCTCAATTGCTGCACCCACGCCATTGTGCCGAAAGGTGTGACGCGGCGTAGCGCGAGCGACACGAAGTCTGATCCTGCAGGACCTAATCCCCCTAACTGCCGATGTGAGTGCCCGAGGTAAAGGCACGGACATTAAGCTGGAACGGAAAAGTAGACCGATCGGACGTGGCTCGCACCACAGATATGAGATGACTCGTGGCCAAGAATGCCGTGCAGGACAACGAGCAGGTAGACGGCACAGTCGTTGCTGATGCGAAGCCCGAGAAATCCGACGGTCGCAAGCGTCGTTGGCGTGAGCACAAGATCGCTCGCCGCGAGGAACTCGTCGACGGCACCATCGCCGCAATCCGGGCGCGCGGCCGTGAGATCGGCATGGACGAGATCGCATCCGAGATCGGTGTCTCCAAGACAGTGCTCTACCGCTACTTCGCCGACAAGAGCGACCTCACCACCGCCACGATGATGCGGTACGTCGAGACAATCCTCTCGCCGCGTATCTACGAAGCGATCAGCGGTGATCTCGACGATTTCGAACTCACTCAGGCCAGCATCACCGCGTACGTCGAAACCGTGGCATCCGACCCGGACATCTACCTCTACGTCATGGCCAACGGCGCCGGCGCCAACCGCGACGTCGTTGCCGACTCCGAGCGCATGATCGCCGAATTGCTCTCCACGGTGTTGGGCAATCGTCTTCGCGAGATGGAAATGGATTCCGGCGGCTCCCTGCCGTGGGCGTTCGGGATCGTCGGCGGAATTCAGCTCGCGACGCACTGGTGGATCTCCAACAAGTCGATGTCCGCAGAATCGCTGATCGACTACCTCACGATGATGACCTGGGGCGGAATCACCGGCATCGCTGCGGTCAATGGATCACCGGCCAAGTTCAAGTCCGTTCCCCATCCCCTCGTCAAGCCCGCCGAGAACTGACTCGCCCGAGACCGAACTTTCAGGTCACAGGGGTCAATCCTGTGACATTCTTTCGGCATGGCACAAGACTCGCTGTGGGAAACACCAGCCGCCAAAGCCCTGCGGGCAGACCCCGGGTTCGAACTCGATCAACTCGATCGCAACAGCACTTCGGGATTCACCGGAAACAAAGCTGACGGCGCACGTCTGCTCGAGGAGCGCGGCGCGGTTCTGTCCGACCTGCAGGAGTTGCTGTACGCCAACGGCCGGTCCGGGGACAGTCGCTCGATTCTGCTGGTCCTGCAAGGCATGGACACCGCAGGCAAGGGCGGCATGGTCCGGCACGTGATCGGTCATGTGGATCCTTCAGGAGTTCAGCACGCAGCTTTCGGTGTCCCGACCGAAGAAGAGAAGCAACACCACTACCTCTGGCGGATCAAGAAGGAACTACCCCGCGGCGGCTATCTCGGTGTGTTCGATCGCTCCCACTACGAGGACGTCCTGGTCGTGCGCGTTCACGATCTTGTCCCGGAGGATGTCTGGAGCAAGCGCTACGACGAGATCAACCAGTTCGAGAAGGAACTCGTCGACGCCGGAACCACCATCGTGAAGGTCGCAATGTTCGTCTCGCTCGACGAACAGAAGAAGCGACTCGAAGAACGTCTCGTCCGTCCGGACAAGTACTGGAAGTACAACCCGGGCGACGTGACCGAGCGCGGGTTGTGGCCGGCTTATCAGCAGGCGTATCAGGCAATGCTCGACAAGACGTCGACCGAGCATGCACCGTGGTACGTCGTGCCGTGTGATCGCAAGTGGTACAGCCGAATTGCGGTCACGGAGCTACTGATCGATGCTCTGGAGAAGCTCGATCTCGACTGGCCGCCTGCCAACTTCGACATCGAGGCGGAGAAGGCGCGACTCGCACAGTCCTGATCAGAAGCAGTCCCGATCAGAACAGGTGTGGGGATTCGCGGTGCACTTTGTGGTCGTGACGCACAGTGCTGGCGTACAGGGCTACCGCGAGGCCGATGGACGCGACGCCGGCGAGTCCGGCGATCAATGCCCAACCACCCTGTCCTGAGCCTGCCGCCACCAGGAAACTGCCGAGGCAGACCACTGTGGCCAACACCAGGAAGTACGACGCCCACGCTGCAAAGAGATTGAGCTTCATTGTTCGCTCCTCCGGTCGGATCTCTTTCGTTTCGACCATACGCCGGAGTATGACGGTCGACAAGACACACTCGTCGCGAGGTTTCCCGACGACCACGCCGGGTAGCCGAATTACATGGACATCGGAACTCTTTACCGCGGAATCGAATCGGCGCGCGGACTGGACGGTCCGTCCACTGGCATGAGGCGCAAGATCCTCGCGATCACCGAGCGATCAGACGGGTCACGTACTGTCGCAGCGCTTCTCCGGGGCGCTGCTGTCGGGCATCCCATCCATCCCGCCCTCGTAGCGATTCCGGTAGGCGCCTGGACAGCTTCGCTGATGTTCGACACCGTGCTCCGCGACCCGCGGACCGCACGACGATTGATCGGGCTCGGGTTGGTCTCGACGCCACCGGTTTTGCTGACGGGCTGGCTGGACTGGTCCGAACGTGGCGACGTCGCCCGCCGTGTGGGACTGGTGCACGCTGCGTCGAATGCAGTGGGTATCTGGTCCTTTGCCGCGTCGTATCGGTTACGCGGAAAGGACTCACTAGCGCTGGCGCGGGTTCTCTCGGCGCTGGGACTCGCCGCGGTCGGCATCGGTGGTGCGCTCGGCGGTCACATCGTCTTTCGACTCATGGACGATCGACTCATGGACGATCCGGGCGTCGAAGCTGCCTCGACGCCCGTTCTCGATCCCATCCTGGACGTGGTCAACTGAGCTGATCGAATATGAATACTGTTCAGGCGTAAGCACTTCCGGAATAACTTCGCAGTTCCCGCGCGGTCTCGTCCGAATCCGCCAGCGGCCTGTTCATGACCCAGTGCGGGCTGCGGGTGCCCAGTGTCGCGGCAAAGTCGGCGACTGCGTCCGGGGCCGGCACCGCGTGTTCGCCCAGATATCCGAGAACGATCAGGTCCTCCCCCGAACGAGTCTCCACGGCCAAGGCCCAACCGCACGTCTCCTCCCAGAGCAACGCCACCTCACGCCCGGGAAAACGCGGCAGCGTTCGGTCCAACGCGATGTAGGCCTCCAGGGGGTGCTCGCGCCTGCAACACCATTGCTCGATGCCGGCTCCCACGCCGACCGCCACACGTTGTACGTACCGCTCGAACCCGAGTCCGACGGTTGCGTCGACCAGCATTTGTTCTGTCATCGAACCTCACTCCTCGCCATCGTGTTTGGAATGTGCCCAGCGCCGACCGCGCCGAAACCCGGTTCAGATCATGGACTCCGGGTATCCCCAGACGAACCGATCAAGTGGAGAGGGGACCCGATGAAGTACTCGCCCGCTATGGCTCCCGGACGAATGCTCAAGATCTCCATGGTGTCGGTCAACGCCGATCCACTCGCACCGGTGGGCTGCTCGGCAGCTGGTGCACAGAACCTGCACGTCGACGAGCTGTCCGCGGCCTTGGTTCGCGCCGGACACGACGTCACCGTCTTCACCCGGAGGGCGCATGTCGGTGGACCGGACCGCGTTCGCGCTCGCGCCGGGTACTGCGTCGACTATCTCGAGGCCGGTCCGACTCAGGCTCTCCCGGATGCCGAAATCCTTCCTCACCTGGGAACCTTTGCCAGCATTCTGCGCGCTCAATGGAGTACCGACCGACCCGATGTGGTGCACTCGCATTTCTGGATGTCTGGTGTGGCAACGGAACTCGCGACCCGCTCGCTCGGCATCCCTGTACTTCAGACATTCCATTCCCTGGGATCTGCCGCGCACCGCCACCTCGGAGCAGCCGACGACAGTCCCTCGGAGCGGACTCACCTGGAACCGTTGATCGCCCGGGGCGCAACCCATGTCATCGCGACCAGTTCGGACGAAATCTTCGATCTGGTTCGGCAGGGATCACCACGATCACGCACCACGATGGTGCCATCGGGCGTCGACACCGAGGCGTTCACCCCTGAAGGACCCGCCGCGAAGAAGACCGCACCGCATCGATTGATCTGCGTCGGAAGGCTGGTGGAGCAGAAGGGCTTCGATGTTGCCGTCGCCGCGCTGGCTTCGCTGCCAGACACGGAGTTGGTGGTGATCGGCGGGCCGCCCGTCGCACAACTGAGCACCGACGAGGTGGCGATCCGCTTGGTCAAGCTCGCCGAGCGGCTCGGCGTCGCAGATCGAGTCCAATTATTGGGGCGGGTTCCGCACCGCCAACTACCTAAACTGATGCGATCGGCCGACGCCCTCGTCTGTACCCCCAGATACGAACCGTTCGGAATCGCGGCTCTGGAGGCGATGGCGTGCGGAGTCCCGGTTGTGGCGACTCCTGTTGGCGGACTGCGGGATACCGTGATCGACGGGCTCACCGGGCGGCGGGTTCCGGTCAACAATCCGGCGGAAACCGCGCGGGCAGTCCGGCATCTTCTCGACGACGAGGACGAAGGCGCGGCATTTGCACGGCAGAGCCGGGCTCGCGCGTGCGAATCGTATTCATGGGATCACGTCGCCACCGAAGTGGTCCGAACCTACGGCCGCTGCGTCACAGCACCGCCGAGAGCCCGCCAACACAAGGGCACTCACCGAAGTGAAGTGCACTGACGCTGACGGGCTCTACGAACCTGATTTCACAAAGCTGTGAGTGACACTGCGGAATCAAGCCGGGAAACGTCGGGTCTCTTCGAGGCCGATCGCGTGATCCAGCGACTCGTAGCAGGCAAACATCGACTCCTGACCAGCTGCTTTGAGTAGCCTCTGAACCGGGCGGGCGCAGACGAGCGCGAGTGTGCCGCCCACGTCGCGTGATCGCGTCGACAGGACCGACAGCACGGACAAGCCGCACGTCCCCATGAATTCGAGTTCGGAGAGATCGACAACCAGCGTCCGGTCCGCGGCAACGTGGTACGTCAAGAAGTCACGAAAAGCATTGGCGCTCATCAGGTCGATCTCGCCACGAACGTGGATCACAGCGGTATGTGCACTGATGCGGTGCGCGTGAAACGATGCGGTCGCTGTCCCGGTCGCGGGAGGTCCGTAATCTACCGATCCCTTCGCCGCGTTCGTAAAGCCTGAAATAGATGATCCTGGAACAACAGTCATGGTTCTCCCATCCCGCAACGGTTCACACTCTGCAAAAGAGAAGGGACCTCCGAAGGAGCCGCACGATGAACGGGTCTCCAGAATTACGGATAAATCCCTCATCGGCTGTGTGCTCAACCTCGGTTTGAAACAGTACGCCAGCATGACCGGCGTCACAAGTGCGTTGCGACCATTCGTTTCGGTGTTCCGAACAAAAATGTGGTTTGGTCTGCGCTTCCGCGAGGTAATCCGATGTTGCGATCGCCAACGGTCGTGAGCAGATCTGTGTCGTTTACCCCGGCACCACCATCGACCAAATTTCGTGTTCGGGGGTCACTGTGAAGGTCGAGATGGGTATCGTTCTCGGCACCAGACTTCACCGCGACCCCTGGTACGACGATCCGGAGAACTTATGGCACACCTCAGCGCACTCGAGCCCGATCAGGATCAGACTCAGCCAGTTGTGGAGTTGAGGATTCAAGCGACTCTCGATCAGCTGTCGATTTTGCGTGCACTGGCCGCCACTGTTGCCATTCAGGAAAACTTCGACCTCGACGCCATCGCCGACATCAAATTGGCCATGGACGAAATCTGTACGCATCTGATTGTTCGTGCTGCGCCTGATTCGGTTCTGGTGTGTCGGTTCGTGTTCACTCCCCCGCAACTGCACGTATCCGTATCGACGACAACCACGGAGTACGAGGACAGCACTCAGCGATCGTTCGGGTGGCACATCCTCACCGAACTCACCGATTCGATTTCGCTCGACCAGGAAGAGAACCTCGGCGGCGTCGGCTACATCACGACCATGAAGTTCACCAAGGCCCTCAGCGGGCGCCTGTGACCGCTTCCGCAGACGGCCCGTCACGCCCGCGCCGGCGGTCCACCGACGAATATCGGGACGTCATACCCGTTTTCGAGGAAATGCGGACCCTCGAGCCCCACAGTCCGGAGTACGAACGAGTGCGCACCGCACTGATCACCAGGTGCCTACCGTTGGCCGAACACATCGCCAGACGATTCGACGGGCGCGGCGAGGCACACGACGATCTGGTTCAGGTGGCGCGCCTCGGTCTGGTCAACGCCGTCGACCGTTTCGATTCCACGCGCGGATCCGATTTCGTCTCGTTCGCAGTTCCCACCGTAATGGGTGAGGTTCGGCGACACTTCCGTGACACCGGTTGGGCGCTACGAGTTCCGCGTCGGATGAAGGAGTTGCATTTCCAACTCGGGCAGGCGATCAGTGAGCTGTCACAACAACTCGGGCACGCGCCGACCGTCGACGAGTTGGCCGAGACGTTGGGAATCGAGCGCGAAGAAGTCGCCCAGGCGTTGATCGCCGGCAATGCGTACCAGACCGTCTCGGTCGACGGTGCCGCGTCCAATCACACCGATGATCTCCCGCTCGTGGAGACACTCGGTGACTACGACGCCGCACTCGAGAACGTCGAGAATCACGAGGCGTTGCGTCCTCTTCTCGACAAGCTTCCCGAACGAGAGCGGACGGTGTTGATGCTCAGATTCTTCGGAAACCTGACGCAAACACAGATCGCCGAGAAAGTCGGCGTATCCCAGATGCACGTGTCGAGATTGCTCGCGAAGACACTGAGTAATCTCCGCGAGCAACTCGACTGAGTGGGACTGAGCGGGTCAGATCGTTGCGGTGTCGATCACGAATCGGTATCGCACATCGCTCTTGATCACGCGCTCGTAAGCATCATTGATGTCGCTCGCCGGGATCAGTTCGATTTCTGCACCGATGCCGTGCTCGGCGCAGAAATCGAGCATCTCCTGTGTCTGCGGGATACCGCCGACCATGGAGCCGGCGAGGCTACGACGGTTTGCGGCGAGCGAGAATGCTCGAACTTCGATCGGCTTCTCCGGCAGGCCCAGTTCGACGAGAGTGCCGTTGATGGCCAGCAGGGACATGTAGGCGTCGATGTCGAGATTGACCGAGACCGTATTGAGGATCAGGTCGAACTCGCCGCGAAGAGCCTTGAACGTCTCACGGTCGTTGGTCGCGTAGTAGTGATCGGCGCCGAGGCGGAGCCCGTCTTCTTTCTTGCCGAGCGTCTGGCTCAGGACGGTGACTTCCGCGCCGAGCGCCTTGGCGATCTTCACACCGACGTGACCGAGGCCGCCGAAACCGATGATGGCGACCTTCTTGCCTGGGCCGGCGTTCCAGTGCCGCAGCGGTGAGTACAAGGTGATGCCTGCGCACAGGAGCGGCGCGGCAACGTCGAGTTCGATGCCCTCCGGGATCGAGAGCACGAAGTGCTCGGTGACGACGATGTGTGTCGAGTAGCCACCCTGTGTGCGCTCGCCGTCGCGACCGGTGGCGTTGTATGTACCGGTCACACCCTTGCGGCAGTACTGCTCTTCGCCGGCGGTGCAGGCTTCGCACTCCCCGCACGAGTCGACGAAGCAGCCAACGCCGACGCGGTCGCCGACCTTGTGCTTGGTGACATCGGAACCCACAGCGGCGACGACGCCGGCGATTTCGTGTCCAGGGACGATCGGGTACTTGGCTCCGCCCCACTCGTTGCGAGCTGTGTGGATGTCGGAATGGCAGATGCCTGCAAATTTGATGTCGATGAGAATGTCCAGTGGACCGAGCTCGCGGCGTTCGACGGTGGTCTTCTCGAGGGGGCCGTCAGCGGACGTCGCGGCATAAGCAGCAGCAGTAACCATGCACACATGCCTACCCGTGCATGGAGGGACCTGCAAATCGCAGGCCCCTCCATGACTAGTTCTTTACGTGATTTACCCGGCGTCGCGCTCGGCTTGCTCGGCGCGACGACGAAGGCGCCTCGCGGCCGCAACCATGTTGCGCAGCGAAGGCTCGAGCTGCCAAGGATGGCGAGTCTTGAGGCCGCCGTCCGGGTTTGCCCACAAACGATCGAGAGAGATCGATTCGCTTGCCTCAGTGAGCAATTCGTCGAGCTCGTCGATGTCGGGAATCCGAGCCGAGCGAGATTCGTAGACACCGGGGCCGACGCCGTGCGTGAGCGCGCCTTCCTTTAGTGCCTCGAGAACCCACGTGATGGAGCGGGTCGCGACGATAGCCGTCACATCTGCGTCCAACCGTTCGATGGCGTCGACCACCGACGACCGAGCGGAGTACGTCAGATGTGTGTGGATCTGTGTTTCCGGCTTCGCTCCACCTGTTGCCAGACGGAACGCGTCGACGGCCCACTCCAGGTAGGCCTCCCGGCCGTCCTCACGCAGTGGCAGCAGTTCACGAATTGCCGGCTCGTCCACCTGGATGATGGCGATTCCGGCGGCTTCGAGATCCGCGATTTCGTCTCGAATGACAAGTGCCAGTTGCTCTGCCGTTTCGTAGAGCGGCTGATCCTGACGAACGAACGAACGAGCGATCATGGTGACCGGACCCGTCAGCATGCCCTTGACCGGCTTGTCGGTCAGCGACTGCGCGTAGGCAATCCACTCGACCGTCATCGGCTTCGGACGTGCGATGTCGCCGTAGAGAATCGGCGGACGCGTACAACGAGATCCGTAGGCCTGAACCCAACCGTTGTGCGTGAAGGCATAGCCCTCGAGCAGTTCGGCGAAGTACTGGACCATGTCGTTGCGCTCGTGCTCACCGTGCACGAAAACATCGAGACCAATATCCTCTTGCAGACGGATTGTGCGCTCGATCTCTTCCTGGATGCGCTTGTAGTAGTCGTCCCACTCCAAACGCCCCTGGCCGAGTTCGTAACGCGCCTGGCGAATCGCGTCGGTCTGCGGGAACGAACCCAATGTCTGGGCCGGAACCAAGGGCAGGTTCAACCGTTCCTGCTGAGCTTTACGACGCTCCTCGTACGGTGCACGCACACGATCTTCGGGCTTGATCGCGTTGACCCGAGCACGGACAGCGTGCTTGAGCTTGAAGTGCACCTTCGTCGGACGCTTACGCCACTTGTCCGAAGGACCTTCGGTGAGTGCCTTCGCCAGGGAGACGACCTCGCCGACCTTCTGCTTCGCAAAAGCCAGACGGTCTGCGACGTCTCCCGGAATGTCGTACTCGGAGAGCACGTCGTACGGCACGTGCAGCAGCGACGACGACGTGGAGACGACGAGGTCGGGCACAACGTCCTTGAGTTCGTTCAGGTACGTCAAGGTGTTGAACCGGTCGACGCGCCAGACGTTGCGACCGTCGACGACGCCCGCGTAGATGCGCTTGCGCTTGATGTTCGGCACCGCGGCCAGTTCCTCGGCCGTGATCTTGCCGTGCACCAAGTCCAGACCGAAGGCTTCGATCTTGGTGGGCGCCAAGATGTTGAGGGCTTCGCCGAACTTGCCGTACGGACCCGTCACCAACAGGCGCGGGCGGAGCGGAGCCGTCGACAGCTTCTCGTACGCACGTCCCAGAGCGGCTAGCTCCTCGGGGGTGCGGTCCTCGGTCACCGAAGGCTCGTCCAACTGAACACAGGTGGCACCGGCCTTGGCGAGCTGCTCGAAGAGCTTCTCGTACTCGGGCAGGAGCGCGTCCAACAAGTCGAGCGGGGTGAAGTTCGGATCGGACTTCTCGGTGGCAGGTCCGACCTTCGAGAGCAGAAGCAGCGAGACGGGCCCCATGATGACGGGGCGCAATTCGATGCCGCGCGCCTTAGCGCGTTCGAACTCGTCGAGAAGTGCCTCCGAGTTGAGCGAGAACACCGTGTTCGCGTCGATCTCGGGCTGACGGTAGTAGTAGTTCGTGCCGAAGAAGCGCACCAGCTCGAGAGGCGGGAAGTCCGGGCGACCGCGGGCCATCGTGAAGTAGAAATCGAGCGGATCGAGGGCGCCCTCGAGCGGCTTGAACCGCTCCGGCACTGCGCCGAAGAGCAGCGCATTGTCGAGGACGTGATCGTAGAAGGAGAAGGTGTTGCCGGGAACCTGGCTCAATCCCGTCGCAGCCAATTCGCTCCAGGTCGATTCCTGGAGTTCCTTGGCGACCGCGAGGAGTGCGTCCTTGTCCGAAGTGCCGTGCCAGTAGGACTCGAGGGCGCGCTTGAGCTCACGGCGCGGCCCGATGCGCGGATACCCCAGGACGCTGGAGCCGAATGCTGCAGTGCTGCTGGACATGCGGTCGACCTTTCTAACCGAGGGGCGCGAGCGCCCTGTGCGCCTTTGTGGTAGCCGGAACTACCAGAAAGGCGCACAGGGGCGTTGGGCCTTAGCTTGCCTGCTTGGTGGAGCGACCGTTGTCGGCGTATTCGTAGAAGCCCGCGCCGGACTTCTTGCCGGTCAATCCGGCTTCGACCATACGCAGGAGCAGCGGCGGAGCGGAGTACAGCGGCTCCTTGAACTCTTCGTACATGGAGTCGGCGATGGACTTGACGGTGTCGAGGCCGACCAGGTCGGTCAGCGCCAGCGGACCCATGGGGTGCGCGAGGCCCAGAACGGTTGCCTTGTCGATGTCTTCCTTGGTGGCGAAGCCCGACTCGACCATGCGGATCGCCGAGAGCAGGTACGGCACGAGGAGCGCGTTGACGACAAAGCCGGAGCGGTCGGCACTGCGGACGACCTGCTTGCCGAGGATGTCGCTGGCAAAAGCCTCGGCGCGCTGCGAGACGGAGGCACTGGTCTTGAGCGTTGTCACCAATTCGACGAGCGGCAGAACCGGCACCGGGTTGAAGAAGTGCATACCGATGACTCGCTCGGGACGCTTGGTCGAGATGCCGAGCTTCATGATCGGGATCGACGACGTGTTGGACGCGAGAACCGCATCCGGGTCCGTCACGACCGCGTCGAGCTCGGCGAAGATTTCGCTCTTGATCTTCTCGTCTTCGACGACGGCCTCCACGACGAGCTGGCGGTCCGCGAAATCGCCCAGATCGGAGGTGAAACGCAGACGCCATGCGGCCTGCTCACGCTCGCGTTCTGTGATCTTTCCGCTGCTCACGCCGCGGTCGAGCGAACGCAGGATGCGTGAACGCCCGGCTGCTGCAAGCTCGCGAGTCTGCTCGAAGACCAGAACATCGACATGTGCGCGGGCGCACACCTCGGCGATTCCGGCACCCATGATTCCGGCGCCGATAACGCCGACGCGCTGAATTTTTTCGCTGGTCACGTCAGCTCCTTGTTTGTCTCGTGGAGTTTGTCTGGTGAAGGTGTTGCAGTCTGATCAAGGTGTTGCAAAGAAAGCACTTCGAACTGCGTCGACACTGGTGGCCGACGCAATTGGAACTGCCTTGAAGACGAGAGAAAGTAGATCGGCGATACAAGCAGGGGAGAGACCCGAAGCCGAGCCTCTCCCCCACCCGAAGTCAGTTCTTAGTGGAACTGGCCCTCTTCGGTGGAGCCCTTGAGAGCTGCCGTCGAGGTGTTGGGGTCAACGGTGGTGGCGATGGTGTCGAAGTAGCCGGCGCCAACCTCACGCTGGTGCTTGATGGCGGTGAAGCCACGCTCTTCAGCAGCCTTGAACTCGCGCTCCTGCAGGTCGACGAATGCCGTCATGCCTTCGCGGGCGTAGCCGTAGGCCAGGTCGAACATGCCGTAGTTGAGCGAGTGGAAGCCGGCCAGCGTGATGAACTGGAACTTGAAGCCCATTGCGCCGAGCTCCTTCTGGAACTTCGCGATGGTCGCGTCGTCCAGGTGCGCCTTCCAGTTGAAGGAAGGGGAGCAGTTGTAGGCCAGGAGCTGGTCCGGGAATTCGCTGCGAACGGACTCGGCGAACTTCTTTGCAACCTCGAGATCCGGCACGCCGGTCTCCATCCAGATGAGGTCTGCGTACGGTGCGTAAGCCTTGGCGCGAGCGATGCAGGGCTCGATGCCGTTCTTGACGCCGTAGAAGCCTTCAGCCGTGCGGGTTCCGTCGAGGAACGGGCGGTCACGCTCGTCAACGTCGGAGGTGATGAGGGTTGCGGCCTCAGCGTCGGTGCGGGCGATGATGACGGACGGAACGTCCGCAACGTCGGAAGCCAGGCGAGCCGAGGTCAGGGTGCGGATGTGCTGCTGCGTGGGGATGAGCACCTTGCCACCGAGGTGGCCGCACTTCTTCTCCGAAGCAAGCTGATCCTCCCAGTGGACACCGGCAGCGCCGGCGCCGATCATGGCCTTCTGCAGCTCGTAAGCGTTGAGAGCGCCACCGAAGCCGGCTTCGGCGTCGGCAACGATCGGAGCGAGCCAGTTGCTGACGGAGGTGTCACCCTCGGTCTTGGCGATCTCGTCGGCGCGCAGCAGTGCGTTGTTGATGCGACGAACGACGGTCGGAACCGAGTTGGCCGGGTAGAGGCTCTGGTCCGGGTACGTGTGGCCCGATAGGTTAGCGTCGCCGGCAACCTGCCAACCGGAGAGGTAGATGGCCTTCAGGCCGGCGCGAACCTGCTGCACAGCCATGTTGCCGGTAAGTGCACCGAGGGAGTTGATGTAGTCCTCGTTGTTCACGAGATCCCACAGGATCTCGGATCCGCGACGAGCGAGGGTCTGCTCCTCGACGACGGTGCCCTGGAGCTTGACGACCTGATCGGCCGTGTAGTTACGAGTAACGCCCTTCCAGCGAGGGTTGGTGTCCCAATCCTGCTGGAGCTCAGCTGCGGTCTTCGGGGTGCCGGTGGTCGACATCAAGACTCCATCTCTTTGATCTGCTGGTCCGGCCTGTTGTGAGCAGTACGTGCGTACTACTTCACATACTTGCCAGGCCCTTCTTGTGTACTTACCGAGAATGGCACATCGAAAAAGTGCCGTCTACCTGTTGCTAATGCCAATCTTCGCTACCTTTTCAACACACTTTGCTAAGTCTGTGAAGATTCCTACACGGCGAGCACTACCCATTCGGACAGGTTCCGTACTGGTGAGTAGTAATGAAACCGCAGGCTGTGAACGAAATGCACTCAACTCCGCCACTAGTGAATTACGCCTGTTCGCGCAGCGCACGGAACGGGCCTGTCCGCTACTTCGGAGTCAACTTCATTGCCCGCAAGTGACCGCAATCACTTCATCGCAACAGCATTCGCGCGAGCACTTTCCCGAGATCGAGGTCTCGCAAAGCCCCCGACAACCCGTTCGCCGGCCATATGCTGTCGAACCATGACTTGTCGTTCGACGCCCTCGACACCACTGAACGGGCGATAAAGCTGTGCCGGACAACTATCAGCAGCCACCGAACAACCAGGCATGGTCGCAATCCGGGCCTCAACCGCCGCAGTTGGGATACCGGGCCGCGCCGCAGTCATATCCCCCACCGCAGGGATTCCCGCCTGGTCCGCCACGTGGAAATCCGCCGCCACGACGACCCGGCTGGGTGATTCCGGTATCGATCATCGGTGTCATCACCGTGTTGGCTCTCTTCGGCGGGCTTGCATGGGTTCTGTGGCCGAAGGACGTCCCCAATTCGACAGCCGGTGGAGCCGCCCACACCACCACCGCCGCGAACAGACCCGGCACCACCGGTGCCACGACAACTGCTCCCAGCACGACATCCCCGACGACCACACGCGCCGCGAACTTCCCGGCAGGCGCGTCCGCCTGCCCCGGCGGGCAGCCTGCCGGAAGTTACAAGGAGTCCGCGACCAGCGGGGGTAAAACATCGTGCGAGTTTGCCGAGGCAGTTCGGATCGCCTACGGAAACTCCGGTGCCGCCGGTCGATCCAGCACGGTTTCCGCACGTAGTCCGGTGACCGGCAAGGAGTACACGATGGCGTGCAAGGTGGCCTCCGGCATCGTCACCTGCACCGGCGGAGACAACGCGGTTGTGTACCTCCGCTGACGTGCATACTTGCGGCGGTAGCAACCCGGCGCTTGTCGTTCCAGTGTCGCCCTCGTCGTTCCAGTGTCGCACTGACGGATCCTCCGATAGCGTGACCGCATGCCCCTGTACGAGTTTCGCTGTACCGGCTGCGGCCCACTCGAGCGGTCGTTCGCGATGACCGAAGTGCCCCAGTCGATCAGTTGCCCCCAGTGCAGTCTCGAGTCCAAGCGGGTGGTCTCGTCTCCCCGGTTGAGTCACGCGTCGTCGGCCGCGATGGGTCTGCTGGACAGCACTGCTCGATCGGCTCACGAGCCTGCCGTGGTCAGTGGGTCACTACCCGGCCGCGGCCGAAAAACTGCCCCGACCACATCCAATCCGTTGCACCGCAAGCTGCCTCGCCCCTGAGCACCCTCGCCGCGAGTCACGATCCGACACGAAAGTCCTGCCGCCACGAGTTTTCCGTTTCTTCGAGAATGAGGAGTGCATATGCCTGAACTGCTGTTTCCACTCGATTCCGCCAAGAAATTCACCGACCAGGCGATCGTCGGCCACAATCGGTGGCACCCGGACATCCCGGCAGCGGTGACGGTGAAACCCGGTGATGCGTTTCGTGTCCATTGCCGCGAATGGTTCGACGGCGCAATCCACAACGACGACTCCGCCGACGACATTCTCAATGCGCCACTGACCACGGTCCACACGCTGTCAGGCCCCTTTTCCGTCGAAGGCGCGAAGCCCGGCGACTTGCTGATCGTCGACATCTTGGATATCGGTCCCATCCCCCAAGAGGATTCTGGTCCGTTGGCCGGCCAAGGCTGGGGGTACACAGGCATCTTCCCCCGGAACAACGGCGGCGGCTTCCTCACCGAACAGTTCCCCGACGCGTACAAGGCTGTCTGGGATTTCTCCGGACAAACGGCGACGTCGCGTCACATTCCGCACGTCTCGTTCACAGGCATCGTCCACCCGGGACTCATGGGCACGGCTCCGTCGGCAGCCTTGCTCGCCAAGTGGAATGCCCGCGAGGGTGCCTTGATTGCCACCGACCCCAATCGGGTTCCCCCGCTTGCGCTTCCGCCTGAGCCCCGCGATGCCGTTCTGGGAACCTTGACCGGTGACGAGTACACACGCGTGGCCGGCGAGGCGGCTCGCACCGCTCCCCCGCGCGAGAACGGCGGAAATCAGGACATCAAGAACCTCACCAAGGGCAGCCGAATCTTCTATCCGGTGTTCGTGGACGGTGCGAACCTGTCGGTCGGCGATCTTCACTTCTCGCAGGGCGACGGTGAGATCACTTTCTGCGGTGCCATCGAGATGGGCGGCTTCATCGATCTTCGTGTGGACATCATCAAGGGTGGAATGGATACCTACGGTGTTTCCGAGAACGCCATCTTCATGCCGGGCAACACGGATCCGCAGTATTCCGAGTGGCTTGCATTCTCGGGCACGTCCGTCACGTTGGACGGCGAGCAGAAGTACCTGGATTCACATCTGTCGTACCAGCGTGCGTGCCTGCACGCGATCGAGTACCTGACCAAATTCGGGTACGCGCCAGAGCAGGCGTACCTGCTACTCGGTGCGGCACCGATCGAGGGCCGTCTGTCGGGTGTCGTGGATATCCCCAACTCGTGTTCGACGGTGTATCTCCCGACCGCGATCTTCGACTTCCCGCTCGCACCGTCGTCGAGCGGACCGTTCCAGATCGATCCCGGAATCGGCGCCCCTCGTTCGGAGAACAGGGTCTGAGCCTTCGGCCCGTGAGTGGTTAGGGAGTGCCAAGGCTCCTCAACCACTCACGGGGGCGGAGCCCCTGTGCGAAGACTGCGAACCCACCTTTGCGAAGCCGGACCGTCGCTCGTATCCTGGGAAAATGTCGAAAACCTTTGTCGGTGTCCGGCTCCGCCAACTGCGGACCGAGCGTGGGTTGAGTCAGGCTTCGCTGGCCAAGACGCTGGAGATCTCGGCAAGCTATCTCAATCAGATCGAGCACGACGTCCGGCCACTCACCGTGCCGGTCCTCCTGCGAATCAGTGAAGTCTTCGGTGTCGACACCACCTTCTTCTCCCCACAGGACGACACACGCCTGATCGCGGAAATGCGTGAAGTTGCCCTCGATCAGGAGATGGGTATCGACGCCGACGCCCACGAAATCGCGGAGATGGTCTCCACCCACCCCGGCCTCGCCAAGGCGATGGTGAATATGCATCGCCGCTTCCGCAACACGACGGCCCAGCTCGCCGCAGCGACGGAAGACCGTTTCTCGGACGGCAGTGGCAGCGGTTCGATCACCATGCCGCACGAGGAAGTGCGCGACTACTTCTATCAGCGACAGAACTACATCCACGATCTCGACACCGCAGCCGAAGAACTCACCGCCCGAATGCGCTTTCACCGTGGCGACGTCGCCGGCGAGATCGCCAGACGTCTCGAGTCCGTCCACGACGTGCAGATCGTTCGACGAGTCGACTTGGGCGAGAACATACTTCATCGCTACGATCCCGACACCAGGTTGCTGGAAATCTCCGCAAGGCTCTCGGGCGGGCAACAGGTCTTCAAGTTCGCGACAGAACTCGCGTACCTCGAACACGGCGAGCTGCTCGACTCGTTGGTGGCCGAGGGCAACTTCACCAGCGAAGCGTCGGTCTCCCTGGCGAAGCTTGGCTTGGCCAACTATTTCGCCGCGGCCACCGTGCTGCCCTACAGCCAGTTTCACGAGGTTGCCGAGGACTTCCGCTACGACATCGAGCGCATGTCTGCCTTCTATTCCGCGAGCTACGAAACGATCTGTCACCGCCTCTCGACCCTGCAGCGCCCCAAACTTCGCGGGGTCCCCTTCATGTTCGTACGTGTCGACCGTGCCGGAAACATGTCGAAGCGTCAGTCCGCCACCGGATTCCACTTCTCCACCAGCGGCGGTACGTGCCCGCTGTGGAACGTCTACGAAACGTTCTCATATCCGGGCAAGATCATGCCCCAGATCGCGCAGATGCCCGACGGCCGCCGATACCTCTGGGTTGCGCGCACGGTCGAACGTCGAGCGGCTCGATACGGACAGCCCGCAAAGATCTTCGCCATCGGATTGGGATGCGAGATTCGACACGCCCACCGACTCGTCTACAGCGACGGTCTGGATCTGGACGAGTCGAATCCGGGAACGCCGATCGGCTCGGGCTGCCGCGTCTGCGAACGCCTCAACTGTCCGCAGCGTGCCTTCCCCCCGTTGGGTAAAGACCTCGATATCAGCGAGCACCGGAGTTCGATTTCGCCGTACGTGATTCGCTGAGCGCACTGACTAACTCACGTGGTTGCGAAGGAACGCGACTGTGCGATCGAACGCAATCATCCCGTCCACGGTATCGAGGTCGAACTGATATTCGTGGTCCAGTGCAAGCTCGTGATCGTCCGGGTAGAACAGTGCGTCTACTTCGACGCCCAGACCGGCGAGCCGTTCTGCCATGGGTTTCGACTGGCTGGCAGTCAGCGGATCGATGTTTCCGCCGGTGATGAACGTCGCTGGAAAGGTCGAGGTGACATGCCCGAGTGTCGACATCTGACCCACTGCAGTCGACCCGTCGAAGTCCCTCCTTCCGAGGTATCCCCACAGCGATTGCTTGTCGACGCCCCAACCGAAGTACTTCCCCTGCGACAGTAGCGGTTTCAGATCGAAGACCCCACAGTCAAGGACAACTCCGCGTATCTGCTCGGGACGCAATGCCGGTTCCACACCCATTTCCGACGCGTAGTCAGGGCTGGTCATGACCGTCGCCAACTGACTGGACAACTGCGCGCCTGCCGAATCTCCCGCAAGAAAGAGATTGTTCGAATCGACATGCAACCTGTCCGCATTGCTCACAATGAATCGATACGCGTCGTTCAGTTGATTCACTGCGGTGGGGTAATACGCCTCCGGCCCCAGTGAATAGTCCACCGAAATCACAGTGAAACCTTGATTTGCCAACAGTTTGTAGTAACCGTCGGCATCAGTTCTCGATCCCGATACCCAGCCACCGCCGTGCACCCAGACCACCGTCGGTAGCGCCGAAGTGGACTCCGACGGGTAGTACACGTCCAGTTGCGCATCGTCGTCGCCGTCGCGGTACGACTGATCGAGAATCGAGACGATTCCTGACGGTGCATGCCTGTCGAGTTGTGCGTGAGTCGCTTCGGAGCCACCCGCTGACATCCACCGTACGAGGAGAACTCCCGGCCACGGACTGACGAGTGCCGCGGTTACCCCGGACAGCAGAATGACGACGAATACCGCCGCGATTCCGACAATGCGCCTTCGCCGTCTGTCGGGGGAAGACGCGCGCACAACAACTCCTGGGGTCGGATCGGATTCACCCAGGCTAGACCAAAAGGACTAGTCGAGAATTCCCCGGCAACACACCCGCGGCGCTTTGTCTGAAATGACCATTTTGCCAGTGGTTCACCATCATCCGACAACTAGCGGGTGTGTGCGTCGAGAAACTGAACCGTGCGATCGAGGGCAGTGAGACCGTCGGCATTGTCCAGATCGAACTGATACTCGTGACCGAGCGCCGGAACGTGATCGGCCGGATAGAACAGTGTGTCGACCGCAACTCCCCACCCCGTCAATTTGTCAGCCAACGGTTTCGACTGAGAATCTGTCAAAGGATCCGCGTTGCCGCCGCTGATGTAGGCAGGCGGAAATTGAGCGCTGACGTAGTTCAAGGTCGACATCTGATCCGCTGCGTCGGTACTCATGAAGTCACGCACGCCGGTATACGCCCAGAGGGACCGATCAACCCCCCACCCGATGATGCCGGGTCCGCCGACCATGTTCCCGACGTCGTAGATTCCACAGTTCAGGATTACTCCACGTAACTGATCCGGCCGCAGCGACGGGACCACGCCCACACGGTTCGCATACGCGGGATCAGTGATGAGAGTGGCGAGCTGACTCGAGAGTTGCGCTCCCGCAGAATCACCGGCGAGAACGACCGTCGTCGGATCAACATGCAGCCGTTCCGCATTCGCAACGACGTACGCGTGAGCGTCGTTGAGCTGCCGCACCGCTGTCGGATAGTGATGCTCAGGTCCGAGTGAGTAGTCCAGGGACACAACGGTGTAGCCACGAGAGGCCAGCAACTCGTAGTACGTCGCGTAGTTGGACTTGCTTCCCGAGATCCAGGCACCGCCATGAGTCCAGATCACCGTAGGTAATGCGGTCGTCGTCGCTGCGGGAAAGTAGACATCCAGGTATGCGTCGTCGTCATCGGCGCGGTACTGCTGGTCCTTGATCGAGTCGACGCCTTCGGGCGCATGCTTCTCGAGCGCCTCGGTGACTTTCACGGCATCACGATCGAAGACCCATCGCACGGTGAGTGCGCCAGGTCTCGGGCTCAGAACGAAGGCCAGAACCACGGCTCCGACCAGAACGAACACAATTGCCAGAGCCCACAGCAAGCGTTTGCGCCACCGATGCGGTGAAGGGTTCGTCATCGGGTTTCCTTCACTCTCGGCACAATGTCCGGATCAGCGTAACGCGACGCCGGTACTGTCAGGCGCGATCAGCCGAGTTCAGTGATCCGCCTCTGCGCGAGTGCCTTGACTTCGCCCTTGGCTACTTTGCCGCCTGCCGCCATCGGCAATTCGGCGACCGTCATCACGTACTCGGGTATGTACTCGCGGGTCACTCCTCGGCTCTGCAGCCAGGCGGTCAGGTCCACCGAACTCAGATCGTCATCGGCGGACACGACGACCGCACAGACCTTCTCACCGAACAGCGGATCGTCGACTCCGACCACGGCGACCAGTTCCACCGAAGGATGCGCGCGCACGTACTCCTCGACTTCGACCGCGGAAATGTTCTTGCCGCCTCGAATGATGATGTCGGCTTTGCGCCCGACCACACGCACCCGCCCGGTCTCGTCGATCTCGACGATGTCGCCGAGAAGCATCCAACCGTCGTCGGTGTACAACTCGTCGTTTGCATCGACGTCGCCCCAATAACCCTGGCACATCAGCGGGCCGTTGACCGCAGGCTGACCGCGACGAACGGAGCCGGTCACTTCCTTTGCCGCATCGTCGAATACACGAACTTGCATGCGATCGATGACGTGGCCGCACGTCTTCAGTCGGGTATCGGAACCGTCCGAAACCGTCGTCACCGAGACGGCGCCGGTTTCGTTTGATCCGTAGAACTGCAGGACAGCCGCTCCGGTACGTTGTTCGAAGGCCAGTGCCTCCGAATACGGCACGGCTTCACCACCGGTGAACATGAAACGAAGTGACGAGAGATCGGCCGATTCCGCGGCCTCCGAACGCAACAGCATCTTGAATTGTGTACTCACACAATTCAAAGCAGTCACCCGTTCGCGCTCGATCAACTCGATCATCACCGAAACGTCGAAGCGTTCCATGACGACGTTGCGAGCACCGAGTAGCGCCGGCAGGAAATGTGAGGTCCAGAGGCCGAATCCGAAAGGTGCCGGAACCGCGCCGAGGAACACCTCATCCGGACCGATCGCCGCCGCCTCGGCTGCAATCTCGGAGAAACCAACCCAACGATCCTCGGTTTGTGTGACCAGTTTGGGCAGGCCTGTTGTGCCGGAGGTCGAGTTCAGCATCGAAACAGCTGACGTGACAAAACACGGACTGGTTGCGGGGAACTGCTTTAGCTCGACCGGCAACGAGATGAGTTCGCCGTGTGCGCTCACGCGTTCGAAACTCACGTCTGCGCGTTCGTCGGCGAAGACGACGTCCAGTCCGGGATGCTCTGCCCGCAGACTCGCCACGAGTTCGGCGGTATCGACGCCTCGCAGCGTGCGAGTGGTGACGAGAACGGAGGCTTCCGAGCGGGCGATCAGATGAGAGATCTCGCGAATGCCCGAGCGCGAACCGATTCCGACGGCGACGCGGCCGGTACGAAATGCTGCGCAGAGAGCCGCATGAAAGACAGCGGTGTCGGGGAGCAACACGGCTACATGTCCGTACCCCTCACCAGCTAGATCCAGCGCCGACGCGATCGCATCGGCAGCCGCGTCGTACTGTTTCCACGACACCCTCGATTCCGGAGTGACAAAGGCGGTTTCGTCCGGGATGGTCTCAGACCAATGCCTGACCATTTCGCTGATGCTGACGCCGGCGAACCGGTCCGGATTCGTGGCGAATTCACCGACGGTGAAGTCGAGTGTCTTCGTTTCAAGCATGATCGTCGATCATCTCCCGTCGGCGCTGAGGACGCCCATCGATTGTTTGTACGCGTTGTCCAGTGTCGCTGCGGAATCGCATTCGCGGACGAGTTCGCCGCGCTGCATGACATATCCGCGGTCGACAACCGATTTCAGTGCAGTAAGTGCCGGTTCCGTCACGATGACGGTCACACCCTCGGCGGCCAGACCCCCGACCAGCGCTCGCAGCTCCGCGACGATTTTCGGTGCCAGTCCTGTCATCATCTCGTCGAGGAGCAACACCTTCGGGGTTTCCAGAAGGGCCCGCCCCAGAACCAACATCTGCTGCTCACCACCGCTGAGGACCCCGGCATAACTCTCCGAGCGTTCACGCAGGATCGGGAACCTCTCGAAAGCTGTTTCCACGGCTTCGGCTTTCAATCCCAGCAGGTCTGCGCCGACTCGTAGGTTCTCGCGAACGGACATTCGCATGAACAGTTGCCTGCCTTGGGGAACGTAGGCAAATCCGCTGCGGACACGATCCAGTGCCGATAATTTCTGGATCTCTCGACCATCGAATCTGATTGTCCCGGTGGCGGGAACCGAGCCGTAGATGGATCCCGCCAAGCTGGTCTTGCCTGCACCGTTAGGACCGACGATCGCTGTCACTTCACCGGCGGGGGCGACAAGGGAGACTTCCCGGACGGCGACAGCGGATCCGTATCGAACTGTGACTCTGTCGAGTTCGAGCATGTCAGGCGCCTTCCTCGTATTCGGAACCGAAATAGACTTCTCGCATCGCGTCGCTGGCCAAGCACTCCTGCGGTGGTCCGTAGAACGCCACTGATCCGAAATTGAGCAGCACGATCTTGGTGGCGAGCGCCGCGATGAGATCGACGTTGTGATCGACCAGGACTACTCCTTTGCCCTGCGCGGCAATCGATCGCACGGCACCGGAGATGGCAGCGATGCCGTCGTGATCCGCGCCGGCAAACGGTTCGTCCAACAGGAGAACATCGGGTTCGGTCGCCATCGCCCGCGCCACCTCGACCAGACGCTGCGCCCCCAAACTGAGATCCCCGCAAGCACTCTCGACATCGGTGACCGAGTATCGCACAGCAATCTCCCGGGCCCGCTGTGCTGTCCGGTCCCAGTTCTCGAACGGTCCTTTGATCGCCCACCACAGCGAGTGCAGAGGTGAGGTGATCTTGTGTCCGTACAGTCCCGGGATGATGTTGTCGACGGCGTCGAGTTCCGCCGCGAGCTGCGGATGTTGAAACGTGCGCGAGAGCCCTTGCCGTGCACGGCGCTCCGACGGCCCGGTCAAGGCAGCACCCGCGAGCGCGACGGTTCCGGAATCTGCTTGCTGTGTACCGAAGATGCAGTCCACCAGTGTGGTCTTGCCTGCCCCGTTCGGGCCGACCAGTCCGATCACCTCTCCCGGTCCGACGCTGAACGAGACATCGTCGACAGCGCGGACGCCGCCGTAGGACTTGTGGAGCCCGCTCACTTCGAGTAGCCGAGTCATCGATTGCCACGCTCCTTGTACAGACGGTTCATTCGACCCAGAACGTTCTGACTCCACCCGATCCCCCCACCAGGCGCGACGATGAGGATCACCAGGACGGCTCCGGCAAGCAGGAGTTCGCCGCTTCCCTGGTAGCCGGGCATGTTCAGCGTCACGATCACCACGATCAATGCACCGAGCGGAGCACCCCACGCCGAACCGCGACCGCCGATGATTGGCATGAAGATTGCGAGGAAAACAATACTGAGAGTGAAGGTTTCAGGAGTGACAGCTTGCACCGACACGGTGAACAGCGATCCGCCGGTCGACGCGATCGCGGCACCGATCGCCAGCGCCACGACGGTCAGGTGCGCAGGATTGACGCCGGAAGACCGTGCGACATTACGATTGTCGCGGGCAGCTTGCAACATCAGCCCCCACACCGATTTCCGGAGTCGATCGACAGCGACCGCGATCAGACACACGAACAAGATCGCGAACACGACCAATGCGTAGCGCGGTGGCTCCCAGCCGAACATCGTCGCAGTCTCGACGCCCGAGATCCCGGCCGACCCGCCGGTGAAACTCGGCCCGTCGATCAACCAGTGCTCGAAAGCGATACCGAACAACAAGGTCACCGCGGCAAGGTAGAAGCCGGAGAGTTTCTGTGTTGCCAAGCTGAGGAGTACTGCAACCGCTGCAGCGGCGAGGGCGCCGAGAATCCATCCCCACCACATCGACAACCCGGTCCGAACCGAGATCAGCGCAACGGCATACGCGCCGATCGCCGCATACGCGCTGTACGCCATCGACAGTGATCCCGCGAGCACGAATGGCACGTACATGCCAAGTGCGATCAGCGAATACGTCGCAGCGAGGAACACCAGATCCTGCCGGTACAGACTCGGCCCCATCCACAGCAGCACGGCAGCAACCACGACCACGGTGATCAGCGCTTCCCGTGACACAGCGAGCATCCCCGTCCGGGAACTGGAGGCTGGAGTGGGCGAATTTGACGTCAGCGGACTGGTGGAAAGCGAGGCCATCAGACGCGAACCTTCCTCGAGAGCAAGCCTTCCGGACGGAAAGCGAAGAACACCAGGGCAATCAACAGAATCGCGGTTTGAGCAGCACTCGCACCGAAGTAGTACGGGGCGAATACCTGGACGACGCCCAACACCATTCCGCCGATCAGCGGAGCCCAACTCCGGCCGGTACCACCGATGACGAGTGCGATGAATGCCGTCAGCGTCCATGACAGACCGCTCGTGAACTGAACACCGGCCTTAGGAGCGAACAGAAGTCCGGCGACGGCGGCAATCACACCCGCGAGGGTGAACGCGATGAGGCGTACCCGATCCACCGGCAAGCCCAGGACGCGGGCGGCATCCGGACTGTCGCCGACGGCGCGTAGCAGACGTCCCGAGGTGGACCGGTTCAGCCACAGTCCGATACCGACGAAGATCACGGCAGTTCCGACGACGAGTACAACGGTCGAACTGTCGACGGTGGCACCGAGCACCGATATCGGATCGAAGTCGAAGATCTTCTGCCCGGGAAGTGGTGTTCGGCCGAAGACAGTGCCGGCGAGCTGCTGGATCCCGAACAGTACTGCGGTCACAGCCACCAACGCCGGTAGTTCCCCACGACCCGAACGCTTCTGAACCTGTTTGACCACAAGCTTTTCCGTCAGGATCGACAGCGCCACCGCTACCGCGATCCCTAGCGGCATGGCAATCCAGAGAGCGAGCCCGTAATTGATCGCGACCCAACTCGACGCCATGGCCGCAGCCATCGCGTACGGGCCCATCGCAAAGTTGAAGAAATCGGCGCCGACCACCACGAGATACATGCCGAGGGCTATCAGTGAAAAGAATGCACCGATCTCGATGGCTGCGAGCCACAGTTGTGCGTCTGTCATGTCAAGGCTCCTCGGTTATCCGCACGGGGGTTGGTAGGAATCCCACGGATGGGCCGGCTTGTTGTCCTCACCGAATTCGACGAGCACCAGTCCGCAGAGGCTGTCCGGAGCCAGGTGATCCTGCGAGGAGAACGACAGTGTCAATCCGTCCTGGCCGAAGCTGGCGGGAAGTGCCGAAACCTGTTGAAGAGCATCACGAACGGCCGTTCGATCTCGGTGGTCGCCGGCAATCTCGATGGCCTCGGCCAACATCATGACGGCGTCGTACGCCTGTGCGTCGTAGGCGGTCAGTTGATAATCAGGCCCCTTCACCGCCTGCACCTTGCGACGCAGTTCGGCGGTTCTCGGGTTGTTCTCACTGAGCGAGCCCATGTACACCATGCCGCTCAACGCCTTCGGGTCCGCCAAAGCCCAAGATGCGGGCTGGTTTCCGATGGAAGCGAGTGAGAAGCGTTGCGTCTGCGGGGTGATCTTCGACAAGGTGTTATGCGCGAGGATTTCGAAGTGCCCGCCGATACTGGCGACCAGAATCGCGTCCGGTTCGGTTTCCGCGAGACGTGAGACCTGTGCGGTGATGTCCGCGGCATCGACCGGCGCCTTTTCGACGCCCGTCACTCTCGCGCACTTCTCGAGCGCCGGACGCAGGGTCTTGATGATTCCGTCGATGGACGCACTCGCGTCACCGAGAATTCCCAGGGACTTGTACCCCATCTTCTCGAAAGCCCCGCAGTACACCTGGGCGTACTGCTTCAAGGAGTTCGGAATCATGAACGAGTAGTCGTTGTCGGGCGCCGAGGCAAAGGCGTCGCTGAGAACGACCGGAGCTATCGCGGGAATCTTCGACTGCTGGAGAATCGACTTGGCCTGCAGCACCGACCCGCTGCCGGTGGCGAGGATGACCGCACTTGATCCGTGATCGACCAACTTCCGAATGATCGACGGGGTCTTGGTGGGACTGCTCTCGTCATTCTCGACAACCAATTCCACCTGCTTGCCGTTGATTCCGCCGGCCTGGTTGATCAGGTCGACAGTCATGCGCACGGTTTTGCCGGCGATCGTGCTGTACGACGCACCGGGCCCGGTGGAATCCTCGTCCAAACCGATGACGATGATGTCTTCGGGAATGACACCGGCAGATGCGCACGCGCTCGCCCCGAGGACCACTGCCGCGCAGACGGCAATCGCCTTTCCGAGTCTCACATCAATCTCCCGTCCAAACTCTGCTTGGTAAATCAAACAAGCGCTTGATTTACGAGTGTGGACAGAAGTATGCACTGGGTCACACCGATAGTCAAAATTCGAACTACACGCGCAGGAACTGCGGTGTTACGGCTTCTGCAGATGCCGGATCGAGGAGCTGAGTTCGCGAATGACGGACTTCAATTCATCGACATCAGAGCGGAGTTCGGCAAATTCGGAGGCAGGAGATACGGTCTGCGCTTCCTTCTTCGCCGTGCGCCGCGCAATGCGTGCCACCGGCTCGCCGTCGACGGAACGTGCGGCGAAGCCGTCCAGGAAAACCGAAATCAGATTGCGCTGCAGATCATCCGCCATCTCGGAAAGCTGCGGGCGATACTGCGCGACGGTGGACCAGACGGATTCACGCAGGAGACGGTGAAACTGTTCGGGATCGATGTCCTCTCGGAACTCCCCGTCCGCGATTCCGCGCGTGATGGCCGATCGCCAGTAACTGTGGGCCTTCTGCACCAGGA
Organism: Rhodococcus sp. IEGM 1318; assembly: GCF_033142465.1. Taxonomy (NCBI): domain Bacteria; kingdom Bacillati; phylum Actinomycetota; class Actinomycetes; order Mycobacteriales; family Nocardiaceae; genus Rhodococcus; species Rhodococcus sp. IEGM 1318. The sequence continues at coordinate 79,911 of NZ_JAWLSC010000001.1, read as the reverse complement.
CGGTGATGGGAGCGTCAGCCGGCTGCGACGAAAGAATGGCCTCGCCCTGATACACCTCTGTGGCATATGGGTGATCGACCGCGGAGGCGAAAGACACCGAAACCATCGTGGCCAGGCGATCGCGAGCCGAACCTTCCGGCTCGATCGAGTCCTCGTACCGGACGTTGAGATCTTCGAGGAACCGGACGACGATCTCGTTTGCTATCGCATCCTTGGAGTCGAAGTAGTGATAAAGGCTCCCGGAAAGGATCCCGACTTCGTCGGCAATGTCGCGCACCGTCGTCGCGGCGATTCCCCGCTCGCTGAACAGCTTGGCCGCATGAGCGAGTATTTCGTCCCGTCGGGTCGAGCGCACGAGAAGATCCTTCCGACGTTCCGATTGTCAAGCGAGTGCTTGATCGATTTCTCGTCGATGCTAACACCGCACCCCTGCTGACCTGCGGTGTGAGGTCCCGGACATCGAATGGAAACACCGGACACACACTTGTCACCGACAGTCATTCCACCGCAACAACTTCCACCTACTCTGTGCACTCGACGAATACAGCGTTGTATACGCACCCCGGATACAGATCTGTCAGAGCCATTGTCTGCCAGAGCCATCGACACGAAAGGCCCGTACATGCGAACCTTCTCGAAGCGCACCCTTGCCGCGCCGGCCGCTCTCGCCGCGCTGGGCTTGGTTCTCACCGGTTGCGGAAGCAAGGCGACAGACACCGCAGCGGGAGATTCGACGGCTACGTCGTGCGTCGACACCTCGGGAGACACGATCAAGGTCGGTTCCCTGAATTCACTCTCGGGCACCATGGCCATCAGTGAAGTGACGGTCCGCGACTCCATCTCGTTGGCGGTGCAGGAGATCAACGATTCCGGCGGTGTGCTGGGCAAGAAGATCCAGATCGTGGCAGAGGACGGCGCGTCGGAGCCGACAGTGTTCGCCGAGAAGGCCGAGAAACTGATCAGCAGCGATTGCGTCGCAGCAGTTTTCGGTGGCTGGACTTCCTCGAGCCGCAAGGCCATGCTGCCGGTGTTCGAGGACAACAACTCCTTGCTCTACTACCCGGTCCAGTACGAGGGACTGGAAGATTCGAAGAACATCTTCTACACGGGTGCAACGACCAACCAGCAGATCATCCCGGCTCTGGATTACCTGAAGGAGAAGGGCGTCAAGTCGCTGTATCTGGTCGGCAGCGACTACGTGTTCCCGCAGACCGCCAACCGCATCATCAAGGCGTACGCGGCAGCGAACGGCATCGAGATCAAGGGCGAGGATTACACGCCATTGGGCTCGACCGACTTCTCCACCATCGTGAACAAGGTCCGCACAGCCGACGCCGATGCCGTGTTCAACACACTCAACGGTGATTCCAACGTCGCGTTCTTCCGTGAATACTCGAATGTCGGCCTGAAGCCCGCCGACATGCCCGTCGTCTCCGTCTCCATTGCGGAGGAAGAGGTCGGCGGTATCGGAGTCCAGAACGTCGAAGGCCAGCTGACGGCGTGGAACTACTACCAGACCATCGACTCCCCCGAGAACAAGAAGTTCGTCGAGGCGTACAAGGCGAAGTTCGGCCAGGACAAGCCCACGTCCGATCCGATGGAAGCGGCATACACCTCCGTCTACCTCTGGAAGAACACCGTCGAGAAGGCCAACTCGTTTGCGGTCAAGGATATTCAGGACAACGCCGACGGTGTGACCTTCCAGGCACCCGAAGGACTCGTCACCATCGACGGCGACAACCACCACATCACCAAGACTGCCCGAATCGGCGAAATCCGTTCCGACGGACTGATCTACACGGTCTGGGATTCGGGACAGCCGATCGAGCCGGATCCGTACCTGAAGAACTACCCCTGGGCCGAGGGACTCGGCAGCTGATCAACGAAAGGCGGAATTGACGGAATCGACGAGTAGAGAGGTGGAGCGTCTGTCATGGATGTTGTGATCGGACAGTTGTTCACGGGTTTGAGTATCGGATCGATTCTCCTGTTGGCAGCGTTGGGATTGTCTCTCACGTTCGGGCAGATGGGTGTCATCAACATGGCACACGGCGAGTTCATCATGGCCGGCTCGTACACCGCATACGTAGTGCAGCAGGTGATCTCGAATGCGACGGGATCGTTGATCATTTCTCTGCTCGTCGGTTTTGTCGTCGGCGGACTGATGGGTGTCGTGCTCGAAGTGGTCCTGGTATCGCGAATGTACCACCGACCCCTCGACACCCTGTTGGTGACGTTCGGTGTCGGATTGATCCTTCAGCAGTTGGCACGAGACATCTTCGGGGCGCCGGCAGTCAATGTTTCGGCACCGACTTGGCTTTCGGGTGGGGTCGACATTTTCGGCGCCGTGGTCCCGAAGACACGAATCTTCATTCTGGTATTGGCGATCGCTGCGGTGATCGCGCTTTCGGTCGCGCTGAAGCAGTCGTCGATGGGTAGACGCATCCGCGCCGTCGTACAGAATCGCGATCTGGCCGAGACGAGCGGAATCTCTTCTCGTCGTACGGACATCACGACCTTCTTCCTCGGATCCGGACTCGCCGGCGTCGCGGGTGTCGCGTTGACGCTCATCGGTTCCACCAGCCCGACCATCGGCCAGTCGTATCTGATCGACGCCTTCCTGGTTGTTGTCGTCGGCGGTCTCGGTCAGATGAAGGGAGCTGTGATCGCAGCCTTCGCCCTCGGCATCTTGAACTCGTTCATCGAGTACTCGACGACGGCGTCGATCGCGAAGGTGATCGTGTTCGTCATCATCGTCGTCTTCCTTCAAGTCCGGCCACAGGGCCTGTTCGCAGTCAAGACGAGGAGCCTCGTATGAGCATCCTGAACAATTCCCGAATTCGGGTGTGGGGCGGTTTTGCACTCGCCGCCATCGTGCTGTTCGCCGTCGCTCCGGCTGCGCTCTCGGACTTCAGGCTGTCACTGTTGGCCAAGTTCCTGTGCTTCGCCATAGTCGCTGTCGGTATCGGTTTGGCTTGGGGCAGAGGTGGAATGCTCACGCTCGGCCAGGGGGTGTTCTTCGGGATCGGCGCCTACGTGATGGCGATGCACCTCAAGATCGCCGATGCCGAACTCAAGGGTGACGCGGTCCCGGACTTCATGTCCATCGCCGGCAAGACCGAACTGCCGGGATACTGGCAACCGTTCGCCTCGCCATTCGTGGCGATCTTCGCCATCCTTTTCCTGCCGGCCGCTGTTGCCTTTCTCCTCGGACTCAGTGTGTTCAAACGGAGAGTCAAGGGCGCGTACTTCGCGATCCTCTCGCAGGCACTCGCCGCGGCTTTTGCAATCCTCTTGATCGGCCAGCAGTCGATCGGTGGCAGCAACGGCCTCAACCGTTTTCGTACGTTCTTCGGTTTCAATCTCAACGATCCGGCGAACAAGCAGATGTTGTTCTTCATCGCTGCCGGAGTTCTTCTCGCGTCGGTCGCTCTCATTCGCCAGCTGATGAACTCCCGATACGGCGAACTCCTCGTCGCCGTCCGTGATCAAGAGGAGCGAGTACGTTTCCTCGGATACGATCCGGCGAACATCAAACTGGTCGCCTACGTGACCGCGGCGTTCCTTGCCGGTATCGCCGGCGCGCTGTTCGTTCCGATCGTGGGCATCATTTCCCCCGCCGACGTCGGGATCGTCCCGTCCATCGCCTTCCTCATCGGGGTCGCGATCGGCGGCCGCGCAACGCTTCTCGGTCCGGTACTCGGTGCGATCGGCGTCGCATGGGCACAGTCGACATTCTCGGAGAAACTCCCATCGGGATGGATCTACGCTCAGGGGCTGATGTTCATCGTCGTGGTCGGATTCTTCCCGGCAGGTGTGGCCGGATTGTTCGCCCTGATGCGCCACCGCAAGAAGCGTGAGACCCCGGCTGACCCACCGGTCAAGGTCTCCCAACCCGAACCAGTGGAGGTGTCGTCATGACCAACACAACCGCCACCAGCGAACCCACACCGGCACTGGGCGGCAACGCCGGAATGTCGTCCGAGTACCTCGAAGTACGGAACCTTTCGGTCAGCTTCGACGGTTTCAAGGCCGTCGACGGCGTCGACTTGACCCTCATGCAGGGCGACCTCAGGTTTCTCATCGGCCCGAACGGGGCTGGAAAGACAACGCTGGTCGACGCCATCACCGGACTCGTTCCCGCGACGGGTTCGATCACGAAGTCCGGCGAGCAACTGCTCGGCAAGAAGGTTCACAAGATCGCCCGCCTCGGCGTCGGGCGAACCTTCCAGACGGCAAGCGTCTTCGAAGAACTCTCGGTGCTGCAGAATCTCGACATCGCGGCGGGAGCCGGTCGATCGGCGTGGAACCTGCTCCGAAGGCGCAAAGGTGTGCTCCCCGAGATCGAGGAGGCTCTGGAGACAACCGGCTTGGAGCACCTCAGAGACACTCCCGCGGGCATTCTGGCGCACGGGCAGAAACAGTGGCTCGAAATCGGAATGTTGTTGGTGCAGAACTGTTCCGTGCTACTACTCGACGAGCCCGTCGCTGGGATGAGCCTGGAGGAGCGCGAGGAGACCGGAAACCTCCTGCGCCGCATCGGCGGTGCACGAACCGTCGTCGTGGTCGAGCACGACATGGACTTCATGCGATCGTTCGCCACGTCCGTCACAGTGCTCGCCGCTGGGAAAGTACTCGCCGAAGGAACTGTGGCGGAGGTTCAAGCCGACCCCAAGGTGCAAGAAGTCTATCTCGGCACAGCCGCTGCCGGAACCGATCTCGGCGCCGAAACCGAACCGACCCCGGAGGACTGAATCATGCTCGAGCTCGTCGACATCCGCGCCGGCTACGGACGCACCGAAGTAATCCACGGCGTTTCCCTGCTGGTTCCCAGTGACGGGGTTGCGGCAGTCATGGGTCACAACGGTGCGGGTAAAACCACCTTGCTGCGCGCCGCCGTCGGTCTGATCAAACCTACGCGGGGAAAGGTACTTCTGAACGGTGAGGACATCACCGGACTACGGCCGAGCGCCCGCGTCGCTCGCGGACTTGCCTACGTACCGCAGGGTCAGCAGTCGTTCGGACAACTGACAACTGCCGAGAATCTTCGAGTCGTTGCCGACGGGCGCAAACGCGGAAAGGCACTCATCGCAGAGGCATTGGATCTGTTTCCCGCGCTCACCACACTCCTCGACCGTCGTGCCGGGCTTCTCTCCGGTGGGCAGCGACAACAACTTGCCATCGCCCGCGCCTTGATCACCGAGCCCAAGATCCTCATCCTCGACGAACCAACCGAGGGCATTCAGCCCAACGTGGTCGCCGAAATCGAAAGAACCGTCATGGAACTCACCGAGCGCGGCGATCTCGGTGTCCTCCTCGTCGAGCAGCACATCGGTTTCGCGCTCCAATCTGCTCAGCATTACAGCATTCTCGCGGCCGGACACGTGACCTCGACCGGTGAGGGCGGCACCACGTCCACCGAGGCGGTTCGTCGAGCGATGGCAATCTGACATGAGTGTGCGGCCGCCGCTGCGCGAACAGGTTTACCGGTCGATCCGAAACGATCTGATGTCCGGTCAGATCGCGCCCTCGGAACGACTAGGCGAGGAACGCCTGGCCCATCTCTACGGCGTCTCGCGAACACCGGTCCGCGAGGCGCTCGCAAAGTTGGAATCCGACGGGCTCGTCGAACGCGACGAACACGGCCTCTTTCCGTACCGACCGCACCTCGACGAGTTGGGTGGCCTCTACGAGCTGCGCATACTCCTCGAGGTGCACGGACTTCGGCGGGTACTCGATGGTGAAGCCCCCGTCCATGACAAAGACGCGCTCGGTTCCGAACTGGACCGGTGGTACGCGTTTCGCAAACAGATGCCGTCGCCGGACGCCGGTTTCGTGACTCTCGACGAGGAGTTTCACATTGCGCTCCTCGCCTCGTCCGGCAACCACGCACTGGTCGACGCTCTTCAGGCCGTCAACTCGAAGCTGCGCCCCGTGAGGATGTTCGACTACCTGACTCCCGACCGTATGAAGGCCACCGTGGAGGAACATATCTCCGTCGTCGAACTGGTTCTGGACGGCAAGATTCCGCAAGCGCACGAGGCACTGGTATCGCACATCGACATCTCTCGCGCGGTCGTACTCGACCGCGCTCGGCAAGCCCTCTCGTTGGCCGCTATGGCGAATGCCGTGCGGAATTGATCAGGTTCGTGTCGCTGACTCGAGGGTCACGACTTCGGTGACGTGGTCTCTCGTCAGGGGGATCAGCAGAGACTCCCCCGGTACGGTTGGCTTCGGACCGAGTTCAGAGCCTGGGACCGTACCCGTTGTGCCATCAGAACATTCGACGGCGACTTCGCCCGCGTAGTCTACATCAGGCACAACTTCGCAGGTGAGTCCGTCATCTGTGGTGAAAGCGGAGATACTCGAACCGACGGGCCCGTGGATTACCGTCCCGATTGAGTCCGCCGGAGTCGAGGTGACGGGCGTTGTGGTGACGGGTGTTGTGGTTAGCGATGGACTTGTCCGCAGCGTGGTGCCTGTTGCCGCGGTGGTGGTTGTGGCGGTGGTGGTCGTTGTGGCCGCTGTAGGTTCAGGCGTCGTCGTTCCCGTAGTCGGCGTGGTGGTCACGGGAACAGCTGTCGCTGTTGTCGGTGTCGGCTCGGCGACTCGCGCTGCCTGTCCGGTGACAAGGCTCAGCGGCGTCACCGGAGGTGAAGAATCAAGCCCGCACTGAGCGGCCGACAGATTGACGGATATGTTCGTCGATCCCAGGATCACTGTGACCAGCCCTTCACCCAAGATCGACAATGCGACAGTTACGGCCTCAACAGTGAAGCTCACTGAAACAGTCGAAGACGCGACAAAAGGCGCGGAACCGGAAGCCGCTCGGGTACTGGTGACCTTGATGTTCGAGAAGCGCGCTTCTACCCGCGCGAGCAGTGGGACATTCGCCATCACGAAGGTTGCAGTAGTCGGCGACGTCGACGTGGCCGAACCGTTTGCACCCACCGCCGGGATGGCAACCGTGGCGCCGCCGACTTTCACGGTTCCCGTCGGCTGGTCAGTAGCCGCCGACGTACTCGCACAGCGTGCGCTTGTCTTGACGCTCGTGCTCGTGATCGCGTCCGCCGGTATCAACGTGATCCCCAGTACCGAAACCAGATTCAATTGCAAACCCAATGTAGATGTAGTTTCCGCGTCCGCATCCGACCCGGCCGCCCCGCATGGGGTCGATGCCGACGCTCCTACGAGATACGCGCCGCACTGAACGGCGCTACCAGTGCGGCTGAGTGCGGGCAACCCCAGCAATACACCGGAGTTGTCCGCCAACGAAACAGTCCCCGTGGTTTTGCCCGGCGCGAGTTGAGTTTGCACGGTCGGATGTTCGATCAACGAACCGCCGAGATTTCCTCCGAGAGTTATCAATCCGCCGGTCGCCGTTCCTTTGCCCGACGTCGATCTGCCGTACCCGTTTGTTGTCCAGGTTCCGGTGGAAATCGGGCCGGTCACGTACTCCGAGTCGGTCCACGCCGCTTCGGTCTCGCCCAGAAGTGGGTGAGCCGAAAATCCGGAGCCCAGCACTACCGCAACTGCCAATACGATGACTGAGAACAGGTGGCGACGCTTCATTGCCTACCGCCCCCCGGCGGTAGAAGAACCTGAATGGGTTCGGTTTTCGGGTCGGCCGAGTCGGCATCAGCGTCGTCATCGGTAGTGCGCGGCCAGAATACCGCGACCACCAAAGCGGCCATGGTCAGCGTGATCGCCCCCAGAACAAGAGGATTCGAGAAGTAGACGATCACCCGCGCCAGTCCCGGAACGTGCCAGAGCACCTTCCGAACCGTGGTGACCTCGTAAACCGCGGGATCAGCCGAGGCGTTGGCATCACCCTTGAGATCGAGAATCGTGATGCCGTTGTCCTGGGTACGAGCGGAGACGACCCGGTGGGTCACCGGCAGTTCGGACACTCCCCGATCGACGGTGACGACGTCGCCCACCCCGACCGAATCCGCAGGCACTTCACGCACAACTGCCAGAGATCCGGTCGGAATGGTCGGCGACATGGAGCCCGTCTTGAACATGATCAGCGTGATGTCGAAGGCGAAGGCACAGACCACCAAAGCGATACAGATGACCCCACCGACTGCAAGAACCTGAAGGACGCAGTCCCCGATGATCGTCGGGACCGAACGCTTCTTCGTCCGGGCATGTGTTGCCCGGGCACGTGTTGGCATTGCAGCTCCTTCAGGGTGTTGCACTGAACTGCCAAGTGGGAGTTGCCGTTTTACCGATCAACGCCGAGTTGCTCCAATTGGCCGAGGTCCCGGGCAGTGAAATCTCGAAGCACAGCGCCACCGGAGCTCCCGGGGATACCCCACCGGTGGGTAGCGCGATGGCCCCGACTGCGGAACCAGTTGAGAGCGACGGAAACACCGTCGCACTTCCCACTACGAATTGTGGTGTTCCCGTGGAGAAGGCGGACGCATCACAGGTGGTCGACTTGACCACCCGATACCGCAGCGCCGACGCCAGAGTGGAGTCGCCGGCAACCGTGGCCGCCTGCAGAGTGACGGATGCTGCCGGCGAGACCGGCACTGTCCGAAGGGAGACCGGGCCGTACGAGAACGCACCGGGGCGTATCAGGAGCGCCGAGGGCGTGTACGTGAAAACCCCAGGGGCGCTGGACGAATGCGACGACCATCCGCCGCCGATGTTCGACTCGATTCCGAATGTTCCGGTGCGAAACGATGCATCGCCCATCGTGCTGTCCACCCAACTGGCGGCCACGGTAGTTGCACCGATACCCAGGACGAATCCCGAGGCCGCCAGTGCGTACACCTGACGCATTCGCCGTGTGACCACGCAGGCGTCAGGGGGTGGACTGGCCGGTGAACTGCCAGAGCAAGCGCCCGGTGTCCTGGCCCGACACGATCGAGGGGTCCACTCCGGCAGGCAGCGTGACCGCGAAGCAGAGTTCGACCGGAGTGCCGGGACCCGCTGCGCCACCGGCCAAGGTGACGTCCGAGCCCGAACCTGCCGTCAAGGCCACCGGACTGGCTGTCGTGCCCACCCATGCGATACCTGATCCGATACCGGCCGCAGTGCAGGTCGCCGACGGGACATTTCGATACACCGAATACCGCAGGGCAGGTTTGAGTACGGCATCGCCGCCGGTCGCACCGAGCAGTTGTACCGTCGCACCGAGTGTGCTGGCTGCGGGACCGATCCGTAGCGCTGCCGGTGCATACACCGTCGTCCCAGGCGAGAGCGCTGCGAATCCGGTGCTGAATGTGAAGTGGCCGGCGGAGGCGTCGACCTGGTACTCGCCCCAGGTCGTCAGTCCGTCGAAGCTGCCTTGGAGATTCCAACTTCCCGTCTGGAACTGCGCGTCGCCGAAAACATTGTCCGTCCACGCTGCCAAGGTGACGGCAGCGCCGATACCGAGGACAAGTCCTCCGGCAAGCAATGCACGTACTTTGCGCTTGTTTACAGCTTTCCGATCAGTGGTCATTCTGGTCTCGATTCACTTGGAATGCGAAAGAACCTCCGATTCGGGAAATCTAGCCCCCGCTTTTACCCGAAATATCCGAAATGGCCGAAATTGAGACAAAGATTTGACGCCTTCGCCGCCCCGCCGCCATCCGTGGGCGCTGACCAGGGGGAAATAGGAAAGCCGGCCAGATGGTTGCACCTTCCAACGACACTTGCGTTCTGATCGCTGAGAAAGGCACCACATTCATGGCCGTCCCACTTTCCATCCTCGACCTCGCCCACATCGGCGACAACGAAACCGCCAAAGACAGCTTCGACGCCAGCGTGACGTTGGCGCAGCGTGCCGAGGAGTGGGGCTACAAGCGAATCTGGTACGCCGAGCACCACAACATGGGTTCCATCGCTTCTTCGGCAACCAGCGTCCTGATCAGCCACGTCGCCGCGAACACCAGTAAAATCCGCCTCGGCGCCGGGGGCATCATGCTCCCCAACCACGCACCGCTGACGATCGCCGAGCAGTTCGGCACCCTCGAGACACTGCACCCGGGTCGCATCGATCTCGGTCTCGGCCGCGCACCCGGTAGTGATCAGAAGACGATGCAGGCACTGCGACGCGACCCGAGTTCTTCGGACAGCTTCCCGCAGGACGTACTCGAGCTTCAGGGCTACCTCGGCGACACCTCGCGCGTCCCCGGAATCAACGCCGTTCCCGGCAAGGGCACTCACGTTCCGCTCTACATCCTCGGATCGTCACTCTTCGGCGCCAAGCTCGCCGCGATGCTCGGCCTGCCGTATGCATTTGCCTCACACTTCGCTCCCAGCGCCCTGCGCGATGCCGTTGCGATCTACCGACGCGAGTTCAAGCCGTCGGAGCAACTGGCGGAGCCGTACGTCATCGCCGGCGTCAACGTCATCGCCGCCGACACCCATGAGCAGGCCCAGCAGGACTTCCTCGCGGCCAAGCGTTCGCGCGTCAGCCTTCTTCTCGGACGCGGACGCAAGTTCACGGACGACGAAGCGGACATGCTGCTCGACTCCCCCGCCGGTCAGCAGGTTCTTCAGATGACCAAGTACAGCGCCATCGGCACGCCCACGGAGGTGCGTGCCTACCTCGACGAGTTCACCGAGCACGCGCAGGCCGACGAGCTGATCACGGTGTCAACCGGTACCAACCGCGAGGCTTGGTTGCGCACGTTCGAACTCCTCGCCGACGTGAGCGATCTGGTGCCCGCCTAAGCTGCCGGTATGGGCGATCCATCCCGTCGGGGGTTCATCTCGGTACTGGCCGTTCTACTTTCGACGGGTTGGGCAGCCAACCACTTTGCCTCGCTCATCCCGGTTCTCCGGGTGGACGAGGGCCTGTCGCATGCCGTGCTCGACGGTGTTTTCGGTATCTACGCGCTCGGACTCCTGCCCGGCCTGTTGACCGGTGGAGCACTGTCGGACCGCGTCGGCCGAGCCGTAGTCGTCCTGCCCGGAGCGCTCATAGCCTCACTCGGAACCTTGACTCTTCTCCTCTGGCACGACGCGCCCGGGCTCATGGTCGGGCGCCTCGTAGTCGGTATCGGTGCCGGTCTGGCGATCGGCGCCGGTACCGCGTGGGCGGCTGACCTTCGCGGCAAGTCCGGCACCGTGATGGCGGGCGTCGTACTTACCTCGGGTTTTGCACTGGGACCGCTGTTTACGGGCCTGTTGGCGCAATTTGCCGCTTTCCCGCTCGCCACGCCGTTTGTCGTCTCGGCCGTCTTGTCGGTGGGTTCGGTTGCCGCTGCTGCCGCGTGGAGTCGCACTCCGGCTCCCACCAAAGCTGCGACGTTCACACCCGTTCCCGACGGCGCGGAGCGCTCCGTCGCATCTGCGCCCGACGGCGCGGAGCGCTCCGTCGCATCTGCTCTGTTCTGGGCTCTTCCGTTGGCGCCATGGGTGTTCGCCAGCGCAACAGTGTCTTTCGTGACCATGACGGCCAGGCTCGGAGACCGCTATTCGGGCCCTCTCCTTCCGGGTTTCGCGGCGGCGCTGACTCTGGGTGCTGGAATCCTGGTTCAAACCGCTGCGCGCCATCGCAATTGGGGTCCTCAGGCCGGCACGGTCGGCGCCGCACTGGCGGCGCTCGGATACTGCCTGGTCGCCGTCGGCGGTGCACACCCCGCGCTCGGGTTGTTCATTGTCTGCTCGCTCGTCCTCGGTACGGCCTACGGACTGTGCTTGCGTGAAGGCCTACTCGATCTCGAATCGCTGGCTCCCCCAGCCTCGCGGGGCGCTTTGACCGGGATCTTCTACGTCGGCACCTATCTCGGATTCGGACTGCCGGTGCTGCTGGTCGTCATCGAACCCACGATGGGTCCGTCACTGCCGTTGGTGATCCTCGCCGCTGTTGCCGCCGTCGTTGCCGTGGTCCGATTCCGCCGATTGCGGTCGACACAGGCTTCCGCGTCACATCCGCGTCTCGAAGCCGCATCGGTCTGAGCGTCCATTCGGACGGAGTTGGCGGTACTTGCAGTCGCAGCTACCCGGCGGTGTTAGCGTCGGAGGACCAGAAAGTCACTGCGTAGGGACACAGCAATGGGCAAGAGCGAGGCGGGCAAGAGCGAGGCGGGCAAGGCCGAATCGGCCAAGAGCAGTGGCGACGATCTGACGGGTCGGCGCATCCTGATCACCGGCGCTGCCCGCAATATCGGTTCTTCGCTGGCCAGACGCCTCTACGACCGCGGTGCATCCGTCGGACTCCTCGGCCTCGAGCCGGAACTTCTCGAACAAGTCGCCACCTCCTGCGGCCGCGCGCCCTGGCAGTTGTGCGACGTCGCTGATCTCGAGCAGGTATCTCGCGGCGTCGACTACATAGCCGAGAAGCTGGGCGGCATCGACGTAGTCGTCGCCAATGCCGGCGTCGAGGCGAACTCGTCGATCCTCGGCGGCGACCCTGCGGACATGCGCCGCGCGGTCGAAGTCAATCTCATGGGCACGTACTACACCCTGCGCGCAGCGGGTCACCACATCAGTCATGAGAACGGTTACGCCCTGGTGGTCGCATCCGCCCACGGCGCCGTCAAGCATCCGTTTCGCGGACCGCTTCGTGCTTCGCGCGCCGGCGTCGAGGCGTTGGGAGACGCGTTACGCCTGGAAATGAAACACCTCGGCACCAAGGTGGGCGTCGCGTACATCGGCGACATCGACACCGACACCACCGCACTGTCGTTCGACGGAGCACGCGGAACTCTCGCCAACTCCGGCACCACGACCGTCGCTGACGCCGTCGACGCGTTCGAGCGCGGTATCGTCGGCCGGAAGTCACGCGTACACGCGCCCCGCCGCAGCGCTGCGGTTCGCTACATCGCGCAACGAGCTATCGACCTCCGTCCCTCTCACGTCCGTGGAGTCGCATGAACCCCCGCATCCCGCCCGGCCGATTCAAGGACCTCGGTCCGATCAACTGGGGAATCTGGCGTGTCCTGTCGAAGGTTGCCGGAGCACCCGATGCGCATCTGTTCAGCACATTGGGACGCACGGGTGGACTCTTCCGCAGTTGGCTGCACTACTCCGGCTCACTCATGCCCGGCGGCAAGATCTCTCGCCACGACACCGAACTGATCATCCTGCGGGTCGCGCATCTGCGGGACTGCGGCTACGAGATGGATCACCACATCAGGCTCGGCCGCAAAGCCGGAATCGACGCAGAAGAACTGGCCCGAATCATCGAGGGCCCTGGCGCTTCCGAGTTGAGTCAGCGTCACCGTGCGATCTTGACTGCGGTCGACGAGTTGGTCACCACCAAGGACATCACCGATAACACGTGGGGAACGCTCTCGCAGCATCTCGACGATCGTCGGTTGATCGAATTCACCTTGCTGGTCACTCAGTACGACGGCCTGGCCACCACGATCGGAACCTTGCGGGTTCAGCGCGACTTCTCCTGAAGTTCCGCGGCGGCCGTAACTCAGCTCTAACCCGAAGACATCTGGACGAAACACCTGATCAATAGCGTATACAGGTATGTCGACAGGGATGAATACGGCGCCGGAGCCACTGCGTGAGGTGGTCTACCGGGAACTACGCACCGAACTGGTCAACGGGACCATCGGGTTCGATCAGCGCCTGACGGAACCGAAACTCTCCGCGTGTTTCGGCATTTCTCGCACACCAGTACGGGAAGCGTTGACGATGCTGTGCGCCGATGGACTGCTGCGCCGGGAAGAATACGGGTTCTCCGCCGTGCGCCCCAGCATCCCGCGGATCCGAGATCTGTACGAACTCCGAATCACTCTGGAACTACAAGGAATTACCCGGGCGATCGCGGATCCGACGATCCGGCACGATCGAACGATCCTCGACGACGAGTTGGTGCGGTGGCGCGCTCTTGCTCTCGATCCGCCCGCTCAGGAGCCTGGGTTCGTCGAACGGGACGAGGAATTCCACGTCGCCGTTCTGAGAGCGTCGGGAAACAACGAACTGGTCGCGTCACTGTTCTCGGTGAACTCCCGTATCCGGCACGTTCGGATGTACGACTTCATGGTCAACGGCCGCATCGACACCTCGATTGCGGAGCACATTCGAATCCTCGAGGAACTACTTGCCGGCAATCTGCCCGAGGCCCGCACGCTTTTGCACCAGCACATCGGCGAGTCTCTCGACGTCGTTCTCGATCGGGTGACCCGCGCGATCACCGCGCTCTCACTCGCCAACATCACGGACTGATCGGAGCAGTACACACCATGACCATCGCAGCAGAGGTTTTCACCCCGACAGCCCGGGTCGAGCAGGCATTCCAGCGGATCGAGGAAGTGGATCGCCCCGAAGTCTGGATCACGTTGCGCTGCAAGGAAGATGTGCTTGCCGACGCCGCCTCGGTCGAAGCCAGAATCGCCGCGGGCGAGCACCTTCCTCTGGCTGGGCGTCTGGTCGCCGTCAAGGACAACGTCGACGTCGCCGGTCTGCCGACCACAGCGGCGTGCCCCGAATTCGCGTATGCGCCGAATGAAACTGCCAGTGCCGTTGCGCGGTTGATCGAGCACGGGGCTGTTGTTCTGGGGAAGACCAACCTCGACCAGTTCGCCACCGGACTGGTCGGAACGCGTAGTCCGTACGGAGCCGTTCGCTGCGCCTGGGACGAAGAATTGATCTCGGGCGGTAGTAGCTCCGGATCCGCCGTCGCTGTCGCGCTGGGGATTGCAGACATCGGAATCGGCACCGACACTGCCGGTTCCGGCCGGGTGCCGGCAGCGTTCCACGGGATCTACGGACTCAAACTCTCGCTGGGCGTCATCCCAGCCCACGGAGTAGTGCCCGCCTGCGTCGACTACGACGCTGTGACGGTATTCGCCGGTGATCTCGAATCAGCAACCGCGGCAGCGGCAATCATGGTCGGCCACGAACCTCGAGATCCCCGCAGCCGAGTCTGGCCTTCCGATGTTCGTCTCGCGGCGGCGCCGAATCCGCATGTCGCCGTGCCCCGAATCGAGGATCTGGCGCAACTGAGCCCGTTGTATCTGGCAGCGTTTCAGGACACTGTGACAGCTCTGGTTGCCGGCGGCGCCGAGACCGAGACCGTCGACATCTCCAGACTGCTCGACGCGGCCCGATTGCTCTACGACGGCGCCGTGGTGGCGCAGCGATACGCCGCTGCCGGCGGGTTCCTCGAAACCCGCCCTGCCGGAGCCGATCCCGCGGTGTCCGACATCGTGCTCGGCGCGAAGCACCCCACCGGATACCAGCTGGTCGACGATCTCGACGCGCTCACCCGCGCCAAGGCCGCTGCTCGAGTACTCCTCGCCGGGTTCGACGCGCTACTGCTTCCCACCACCACCGAACATCCGACCATCGCAGCCGTGGCCGAAGATCAGTTCGGAATCAACCGCCGGATGGGAACTTTCACCAACTTCTGCAACCTGCTCGACATGGCGGCAGTCGCGGTGCCCGGACACCGCACCGCCGAAGATCACCCGTTCGGCGTCATGTTCGTCGTACCTGCTTTCGACGACCAGATCGCCATCGACCTCGCTGCGCGACTCGGTGGTGTGCCTTCACCCACCCTCGTCAATACCGGAATCGACCTCGCAGTATTCGGCGCTCATCTGCGCGGGCAACCCCTCAACTCGCAGTTGGTCGACCTCGGCGCGCGGTACGTCGAAACCGTCACGACCTCGGACGCCTACCGGCTCTTCGCTCTCGACACGACGCCCCCGAAGCCCGGGCTGGTCCGCCGTGGACCCGGACTCGGGGCACCGGTCGTCGGCGAGATCTTCCGGATCTCACCGGCTGGCCTGGGAACATTCCTCGCCGCCTTGCCAGCACCGATGGCGCTCACGAGCGTCGAGTTATCCGACGGTAGAACGACTGTCGGTTTCAGCTGCACTCATGACGCCGTAAACGGCGCAGCCGACATCACCGGCTACGGCGGTTGGGCCGCGTACCTCTCCCGCTGACAGTCACGGCTTGCAGATTCGAGTGACGGCCTCGCGCACCACTTCACGGCGGCGCGCGATCTCGTCGGCGTCGACGTTCTGGTTGTCGGCCACGCCGGGGGCCACCACCCAGCCGAACACCAGGCCGAACAGCATCGTGATCAGGTCCTGGGGGTCCCAGTGCTTGGAGATGAGGCCGTCTTCTTGAGCCTTGCGGATCGTGGCCATTCGCGGAACCCAGCTGGAATGTTCCTCGGCCAGCTTCTTCATCCGTGGTGCCTCACCCTGCAATTGACCCCAGATCATCATCCGTTGAATCTGTGGTTTGCCGAGCATTGCGTCGAACAGTTCGACGGCATGCGCGGGCATGTCTTCACCGGTGAACTCGACGGACTCCATCGCCTGCTCGAAGTCGACGTCGAGCACCGCGTGGAACAACGCGACCTTGTCACCGAAATAGGCGTAGAGGCGCTCCTTACTGGCGTTTCCGTTCTTCGCAATCCGATCGATGCGCGCACCGGCAAGCCCGTAGGTGCCGAATTCTTCTTGCGCAGCGTCGAGGATTCGCTGTTTCGTCGCGGTCACGTCAGTGGGAGCCATAGTGATGATGGTAACCGAACGAACTATTTCGTTTGACTCACCCGAGAAGGCTGGAATACCTTTTTCCAATGACCACCACGTCCCACGTCGACGGCGGCACTCTGCCACCGATCCCGGCTGTCTCCGAGAATCCGAATCATCAACGTCGCTGGCTGGTGCTCTGCATCGTCGCGTTCGCTCAACTCATGGTGGTGCTCGACGGCACCATCGTCTCGATCGCCCTACCGGCGGCCCAGGAGGAACTCGGTATCAGTGACCTGGACCGCGCGTGGGTGGTCACGTCGTACGCCTTGGCGTTCGGTGCGCTGCTGCTCCTCGGCGGACGTATCGCCGACTACTGGGGCCGCAAGCGCTCCTTCATCGTCGGCATGGCGGGCTTCGCGGTTGCCTCCGGCATCGGCGGCATCGCGCAGAGCGGTATCGAACTGTTCATCGCCCGCGCCGGCCAGGGCGTTTTCGCCGCCCTGCTCGCGCCCGCGGCGCTGTCGATGCTCACCACCACCTTCATCGGAGAGAAGGAGCGCGCCAAGGCTTTTGCCGTCTACGGCGCAATCTCCGGCGGTGGCGCTGCCATCGGCCTGCTCCTCGGTGGAGTGCTGACGCAGTACGTCGACTGGCGCTGGTGCCTGCTCGTCAACATCCCGATCGCTCTGATCGCCATCGCTGCAGCCGTCCCGATCGTCAAGGAAACCAAGGCGCACGGCGACACGAGCTACGACCTTCCCGGTGCGATTCTCATCGCGCTCGGCCTCGGCTCACTGGTCTACGGATTCACTCGCGCCGAGCACGGCTGGGGCCAGGCTGACACTTTGCTGTTCATCGCTCTGGGCCTGGTCTTCCTCGCGATCTTCGTGGTGGTCGAGAGCCGCAGCAAGAATCCGCTTCTACCGCTGAGCGTTCCGTGGCATCGCGATCGCGGCGCTGCTCTCATCGGATCAATGTTGGTGGGCGCCGCCCTGCTCGGCGGCACGTTGTACCTGACGTTCTACCTGCAGATCGTGCTCGGATTCAGCCCGGTCATGGCCGGCGTCGGATCGCTGCCGATGGCATTCTTCATCGTCCTGGCGTCGACCATCGCAGCACAGCTGTCCACCAAGATCGGCCCCAAGCCGCTCATGGTCGCCGGCCCGCTGGTGGCTGCGGTAGGGCTGCTCATGCTCACACAGATCGAGGTACACAGCTCCTACTGGACGCACGTGTTCCCCGGCCTCGCGATCTTCGGCTTCGGACTGGGTCTACTGATGGTGCCGATGCAGAACCTCGCACTGATCGGCGTCCCTGACCACGACGCCGGCGCTGCCAGTGCCCTCGTAAACGCCACACTGCAGATCGGCGGCGCACTCGGCACCGCACTGTTCACCACGATCTACGCTTCGGCAAAGTCGGCCTTCACCGCCGACAACGCGGCGCCGATCCCGCCGGAAGGCATTCCTGTCGACATGTCGAACGCGACCATCCCGACCGGCGACCAATTGGCACTACTCCCCCAGCCGGTGCAGGACTTCGTCGCCTCGATGACGGACTACTTCTTCGGCGCCGAGGTTTCCGGATATTCTGCCGCATTCGGTTGGGCGGCAATCCTGTTGGCGATCATCGCACCGGTAGTGCTGGTACTGGTCCGAGCCAAGAAGGGTGATCTGCCCGCCGAGGGCGCAGTCCACATGGGGTAAACCCCGGTGCGCCTTTATTAACCGCCCGCGGTTGATAAAGGCGCACAGCAGGTCAGGCCTTCTTCAACACCTCAGCCACCGGAGTGCTGCTGCGTCCGATTAACTTCTGCAGGTCACCCGACTCGGTATCCAACGCCCCCTTGGCAATTGCAGCATCGGAATCGGCGAGGATCTGCGCAACCGGTGCAGGCAGTCCGACACTTTCGAGAATGCCTTCGTATGCCCGCTCGTCCACGAACTGATACGCGATCGGATTGCCCGCGAATTCGCTGATCTTCTCGGCTAATTCGGCGTAGGTGAGCCTCTCGTCACCGCCCAACTCGTACACTGCGCCTTCGTGGCCATCGGTGGTTGCGACCACCGCTGCAGCGTCGGCGTAATCCGCACGCGCCGCAGCCGCGATCTTGCCTTCCGCTCCCGCACCGACCAGTGCGCCGCGTTCGATCACACCGGCCAGGTCGTTGGTGAAGTTCTCCCAATACCAACCGTTGCGCAACAGCGCGAACGGAATACCGCTCCGAGTGAGCACGTCCTCGGTCGCCTTGTGCTCGGCAGCAAGCTTCATCGGAGTGTCCTGAGCATTCAAGATGCTCGTGTAGGCGATGAATCCGACGCCGGCAGCCTTCGCCGCGTCGATGATGTTGGCGTGTTGCGCGAGCCGTGACCCCACTTCACTTCCCGAGATCAGCACCAGCTTGTCGACGCCCGCCAATGCGGTTTCCAACGCCGAGGCATCGGCGTAGTCCGCTTGGCGTACAACTACTCCGCGGGCGGCGAGGCTTTCCGCCTTCTGTGGATTGCGGACCACTGCGACGATGTCGGACGCGGCGGTTCCCCGCTCGATCAACGACTCGACTACCAGTTGTCCGAGGTTTCCGGTTGCGCCGGTGACTGCAATGCTCATGCGAACTCCCGATCCAGGTTGGAGCGTAAATGCGTTCTGCAACCATCATGCACTTATTTTTCGTAAGTGCAACACGTAGAGTTAGCGCTATGGGATCGTGCAGTAGTAACCTGGGTACATGACCAGCACCGACTCACCTTCACGTGCTGCCCTGACTCCTGATCCGAATGCCGACGTCGTGGACCCCACGCTCGAGGCTGACGTCTTCGCTCGCGGATGCAACTCTCGGGCGGCCCTGCAGAATGCAACCGGGCGCTGGGGTGCGCTCGCACTGGCAGCGCTGAATGAAAGCCCGTACCGGTTCAGCGCCCTACGTCGGCGCGTCGACGGAGTCAGCGAGCGCATGCTCTCCCAGACCCTGCAAACACTCGAGCGGGATGGCCTCGTGCACCGTGAGGTACTCGAAACCATCCCACCCAAAGTGGAATACAGCCTGACCGAACTCGGCGCCGACGTCGCCGCAAAGATCACGGCCCTGATCGAACTACTCGAATCGCAGGTTCCGAAAATCGTTGCGTCACAAGCGTCGTACGACGCTCGGAATCAGCTCAACTTGTCCGAGAGCTGAGCGATGAACTCGTCGAATGCGTAGGGAACGCTCAGCACCGTCGGAGCGGAAGTAGCCATCGCGTAGTCCATTCCGACCAGACGAACCAGACGGCCGTTCGACACCGAGGTCATGTTCGCGAACGGACCGAAGGACATGAGCTTGTCCAGGTTGGTGCCATCGGCGTCGACGAGAATGAAGACGTCGGCGTCGAGTGTGTCGATGGATTCCATGCCCACGGACACCGAACTGTCGCCGGAAGTGCACACTGCGTCGACACCGGGCGAGGTCTTCACCCCGAGCTGGCCGAGAAGACGGATCCGCGGGTCGGTGCCGCAGAAGACGATCAAGCCCTCATCGGTGCGCATCGCATACGTCGAGGTTTTGCCCTGGAACTGCGGGTGATCAGCGGCCTGCTTCTCGAAGTACGCCCCGGTCTCGTCGATCAGAGTCTGCGCCTGCGCCGGCTGTCCGAGCGCTGCACCGATCATGCTCATCTGCTTGTCCCACGCGGTATCCCACGGCTGGTCGGGGAAGGCGACGGTCGGCGCGATGTCACTGAGGCGCTTGTACTCGCCCTCGTCGATACCGGAGTAGACGGCGAGGATCACGTCGGGATCGAGCCCGAGGATCTGCTCGAACGGGATATCGGGATTGGTCGTCATGAGAACGGGCTTCGCACCGTTCAGACGCGAAGCGTCCCAAGGCAGAATGTTGTTCTCGATGCCGTCGCCGGAGAAGCTCTCCATGGCGACCGGGACCTTGTTCAGTGCAATCACCGAATCCTGGCCACTCCATCCGATGGTCACGATGCGCATAGGCTCCGCGTCGATCGTGGTCGAGCCGTAAGCGTGGTCGACGGTCACGGGGAACGCCCCCGCCTCGGCGACGCCCGAAGCTTCGGTGTCCGATCCGGAATCGCCTGAGGCTCCACAGGCAGAGAGCGTCAGCGCGACGCAAGCCGCGAGCAGTACGGAACGAGTTTTCATGAGTGGTCCTTCGAAAGCCGGATGGTCGACTCGGGACGCTAATGCGTTGCGCGCCTACACCCCGCCGCGAAGGCCTCAGATGGCCCGTTCGCAACACAACTCGACACAAAAGACGAAAAACCCCGTGTGCCTTTCCGGTAGAGCGAACTACCAAAAAGGCGCACGGGGCCGAAGGCCCTGCCGTCAGAAGTTGATCATGTGGCCGGCGAGGCCGTGGATCGCTTCCTGCAGTGCCTCACTGAGTGTGGGGTGGGTGTGGACGTTGCGTGCCAACTCGTTGACCGTGAGGTCCCACTTCTGGGCCAAGGTCAGCTCGGGCAGCAGTTCCGAAACATCCGGTCCAATGAGGTGCCCACCGAGCAGTTCGCCGTACTTCTTGTCGGCGATCAGCTTGACGAAACCGGTCGGGTCACCGAGACCGTGTGCCTTGCCGTTGGCAGCGAACGGGAAGTTCGCGACCTTGACGTCGTAGCCCTCGGCCTTGGCCTGCTCCTCGGTCAACCCGAACGAGGCGACCTGCGGCTGGCAGAACGTCGCACGGGGCATCATCCGGTAGTCACCGAGCGTCTGCGTCTCCGCGCCGCCGATGGTCTCAGCAGCGACGACGGCCTGAGCTTCTGCGACGTGAGCGAGCTGCAGCTTGGCGGTGACGTCACCGATGGCGAAGATGTGCGGGACGTTGGTGCGCATGTAGTCGTCGATCGCGATGGCGCCGCGATCGGTCAACGCGACACCGGTGTTCTCGAGGCCGAAGCCCTCCACGCGCGGTGCGAAGCCGACGGACTGCAAAACCTTGTCGACGACCACGGTCTCGATCTCACCGGACTTGTTGTCCTTGATCGAGACGGTGACCTTGCTGCCGTCGTCGCTGATGGACTGCACAGCGGCACCGGTCTTGATGGTGACGCCGAGCTTCTTGTATTGCTTGGCGATTTCCTTCGAGACATCGGCGTCCTCGTTGGGCAGTGCCCGATCGAGGAACTCGACGATGGTGACGTCGACTCCGTAGTTCTTGAGGACGTAACCGAACTCCATGCCGATCGCGCCGGCACCGACGATGAGGATCGAACCCGGAAGGTCACGGGTGAGGATCTGCTCTTCGTAGGTCACGACGTTCTCGCTCAGCGAGGTGCCCGGCAGCAGCTTGGTGTACGAACCCGTCGCGATGATCGCGTTGTCGAACGTGATCGTCTCGGTGCCACCCTTGCTCAGCTCCACGCTGATGGTGTTGGCGTCGACGAACGTCCCCTTGCCGTCGTACTCCGGGATCTTGTTCTTCTTCATCAAGAAGTGAATGCCCTTGACTCGCCCGTCCGCGACCTTGCGGCTGCGATCGAAAGCGGAGCCGAAATCGAAGGACACGTCTCCGGACATGCCGAACGTCTTCGCTTCTTTCGTGAAGATGTGCGCGAGTTCGGCGTTACGGAGAAGCGCCTTGGACGGAATGCAGCCGACATTCAGGCATACACCGCCCCAGTACTTCTGCTCGATGATGGCGGTGCTCAGGCCCAGTTGTGCCGCGCGGATAGCAGCGACGTACCCACCGGGGCCGGCTCCGAGGACAACGACGTCATAGTGTGAGGTCACGATTCACCAGGGTAGTCCTGCATCGTTTCGCTGTCCCCAGATGGTCGCATTACCCGTCGGTAGCCCACACTTCTCGGGCAACTCGGGCAAAATTTCCGCCGTACACGGCCTCGATCGAAGGCTCGTCGAACCCCCGGTCACGCAATATCTGATCAAGTGTCAGCACGTCCTCCGGAGGAGTCCACTGCAACGGCCCCCACGCGGTGTACGCCTCGGAGAACGACGACGGGTTCTGCTCGATCTCTTCTCGGAAGTCGTCGGCGTCGAAGGAGAAGTCGGAACCGATCCCGACGTGATCGATGCCGACGAGTCCGACAGCCTCTTCGATGTGCTCGGCCATCGCGGACAGCCGAGCCTGGTTGTCATCCGGTCCGTTGACGCCGAGGAATATGCCCACGCCGTTGATCCCGATGACGCCGCCGGTCTCCGCACACGCTCTGGCCTGATCGTCGGTGATGTTGCGCGGATGCTCCCACAACCTTCGGAGGTTCGAGTGGCTGTAGATCATTGCTCGCTGGGTGATAGCTGAGATGTCCAACCCCGTCTGTACCGAACAATGTGAGCCGTCGACCGTCATTCCGACGCGATTCATCTCGGCAACCAGGTCACGACCGTATCCGCTCAACCCCGTGTCCGCCAGATCCAAGCAGCCGCAGCCGGCAGCGTTCATGTAGTTGTACGTCGGCAACATCGAGCGGACTCCGAGGTCGTAGAAGTACGAGACGTTGACTAGGTCTCCCTCCAGCGGATTCGAGTCCTCCAGGTCGAAGGCCAGGGCAATTCCGCCGGACTCCTGAATCTCGACGACGTCGTCGACAGTGAAGACAGGGGTTATCTCCGGAAACTCGACCCGCGCCTGCCACGCGAAACTCTTGGCGATTGCCGTCGAGTCCGCGCGAGTCTGCGGCGAGTAACCGACGTTCACCGAAACGTAACTCCCCGCTGGGCGCTGATATCGGAGAAGATCTTCGACAGACGCGTTCGACTGCAGAGGTAGGCAACAGTGTTGTTCCCATAGTGGATATGTCCGGTTCACTCACTAATCCCGTCGATGATCAGGGAAATTCACCTGAAACTGGTCGTACGTTCAGCAAATCTCTGGTTCACTGGCGGATAACGCACCGATGCGGTAGAACTTACAAGACTCACACGCCCTGTATCTATCGGCAGAGCATGTACCAGCAGGAATTCCCGCACGGGAACAGCAACAAAGGACCGTTCACTCCTGGGCGGATTCGAAGGAATTTTAGGTGGAGGTTTCTGAACGTATGCGTGCTCGCACTTTCAAGCGTGGCCGTCTGGTCGCCGCTGTAGCCGCAGTATCCGTGCTGCCGATGCTGATCAGCCCTGCCGTCTCATCCGCAGGTGGAGATCCGTCGACCACCACGGCAACTGTAGCCAAGGCAAACACAACGGGTTCCAAGCTCTCGAGCCGCACGGACAACGGGCGCATCGCCACCATCAAGGTGTACTCCCCTTCCATGGAACGCGATATTCCGCTCGAGGTCATCGTCCCAGCAGACGGCAGCGAACCCCGCCCGACGCTCTACCTGCTCAACGGTGCAGGCGGCGGCGAAGACCGGGCGACCTGGCAGCGTCAGACCGACGTCAACGAGTTCTTCGCTGACAAGAACGTCAACGT
The DNA here is from genome assembly GCF_033142465.1 of Rhodococcus sp. IEGM 1318. NCBI lineage: Bacteria > Bacillati > Actinomycetota > Actinomycetes > Mycobacteriales > Nocardiaceae > Rhodococcus > Rhodococcus sp. IEGM 1318. The sequence continues at coordinate 56,139 of NZ_JAWLSC010000001.1, read as the reverse complement.
CGTGACCCCGCTCGAAGGCGCATTCAGCTACTACACCGACTGGGTGAACGACGACCCGTCCCTCGGCCGTCAGAAGTGGCAGACGTTCCTGACCCAGGAACTCCCGCCCGTCATCGACGCCGAGTTCAACACCAACGGCGTCCAGTCGATCTCCGCGATCTCCATGACCGCGACCTCGGTCCTCAACCTCGCCATCGCAGCTCCGGGCCTCTACAAGGGCGTCGGCGCGTACAGCGGATGCGCTGAGACCAGCACACCGGTCGGCCAGTCCTCCATCGAACTGGTCGTGGGCATGCGCGGCGACGCTGACGTGACCAACATGTGGGGCCCCCTCGACGGCCAGGGCTGGATCGACAACGACCCCGTCGTCAACGCCGAGAAGCTCCGCGGCACCGAGCTCTTCATCTCCACCGGCTCCGGACTCCCCGGCCCACACGACACCCTGAACAACGAGGCGATCAACGGACAGGTCGGCACACTCGCCAACCAGGTGATCGTCGGCGGCATCATCGAGGCAGCAGTCAACTACTGCACCCACAACCTCGCCTACCGCCTCAACGATCTCAAGATCCCGGCCACCTTCGACTTCAAGCCGACCGGCACCCACTCGTGGGGCTACTGGGAAGACGATCTTCACAACTCCTGGCCGATGCTCGCTCGTTCGATGGGCATCTGACCGAAATCGTTCCGGCTCGACCCCGCTCCCTGCACTTCCGGGAGCGGGGTCGAGTCCTTGTCTGGGCCGATTCGGGGGTTAATTCCGGGGCCAATTCAATTGTCAGGCAATCGAATCGCGTCACTTTCTGCGCCCGCTCTGCTTTACTGACACATAACAAAAAGTGAACCTGTTCCAGTAAGGGCTCACAGGCACTTCGATCCGTTCCGGATCCGAAGACATTCAGGTGGAGGATCCGAACGTATGCGTGCTCGAATTTTCAAGCGTGGCAGTGTGATCGCAGCTCTCGCAGTGGCCACGGTGCTGCCGATGCTGGTCAGTCCGGCGACAGCTTCTGCGGGCGGTGACACGTCCGGATCGCACGTCGTGAGCAACACCAAGACCGGCGACCGCAAGGTCACCATCTCGGTCTTCTCCCCGGCGATGGATCGCAACATCCCGCTCGAGGTCATCCTCCCAGCGGATGGCAGCGAACCCCGCCCGACGCTCTACCTGCTCAACGGTGCAGGCGGCGGCGAGGACTCGGCGACCTGGCAACGCAAGACCGACGTCATGAACTTCTTCCAGGACAAGAACGTCAACGTCGTCACACCGCTCGAAGGCGCATTCAGCTATTACACCGACTGGGTGAACGACGATCCGGTTCTCGGTCGTCAGAAGTGGCAGACGTTCCTGACCAAGGAACTCCCGCCCGTCATCGACGCCGAGTTCAACACCAACAAGGTGCAGTCCATCTCCGCGATCTCCATGACCGCGACCTCGGTCCTCAACCTCGCCATCGCGGCTCCCGGCCTCTACAAGGGCGTCGGTGCATACAGCGGATGCGCCGAGACCAGTACTCCCGTCGGTCAGAGTGCGATCGAACTTGTCACAGGTACCCGCGGCGGAGCTGACATCACCAACATGTGGGGCCCGCTCGACGGTCAGGGCTGGAAGGACAACGATCCGGTCCTCAACGCCGAGAAGCTCCGCGGCACCGAGCTCTACGTCTCCACCGGCTCCGGACTCCCCGGCCCACACGACACTCTCGCCAATCCCGCGATCAACGGTCAGGTCGGTGCGCTCGCCAACCAGGCGATCGTCGGCGGCATCATCGAGGCAGCGGTCAACTACTGCACCCACAACCTCGCCTACCGCCTGAGCGACCTGAAGATCCCGGCCACCTTCGACTTCAAGCCGACCGGCACCCACTCGTGGGGCTACTGGCAGGACGATCTCCACAACTCCTGGCCGATGCTCGCTCACTCCCTGGGCGTCTGACCCGATTCGTTCTCACTCGACCCCGCTCCAGTGTTTCGGGAGCGGGGTCGAGTGCTGTCGGGAGCGAGCAGTAAGAATGGACGTATGACTTCCGATCAGCAGCCCACCACCGGCGACGACCCCTACCTCTGGCTCGAAGACGTGACCGGTGAGTCTGCACTCGATTGGGTCCGTCAGCACAATGCCGTGACCGAGGAGCAGCTCACCGACAACGAGCGCTTCGATCGACTGCAGAGCGACGTGCGCGAGATCCTCGATACCGACGCGCGAATCCCCTACGTCCGCCGTCGAGGTGAGTTCCTCTACAACTTCTGGCGCGACAGCACCCACGTTCGCGGATTGTGGCGACGCACGACGTTCGATCAGTACGTCACCGACGACCCGGAATGGGACGTCCTGGTCGACCTCGACGCCCTGGCCGAGGCCGAGGGCGAGAACTGGGTCTGGAAGGGCACGCAACTTCTACGGCCACACCGCAACCGTGCATTGATCAGTCTCTCCCGCGGTGGGGCAGACGCGGCGGTCGTTCGCGAGTTCGACATCGACAAGCGCGAGTTCCTCGCTCCCGAGGGCGAGAATCCCGGCTTCTACCTTCCCGAGGCCAAGACCGACATCGACTGGATCGACATCGATACCGTCTACGTCGGAACGGATATCGGACCGGGGTCGCTCACCGATTCCGGATATCCCCGTCTGGCCCAGCGGTGGAAGCGCGGCACTCCCCTCTCCAGCGCCGAGACCGTCTACGAGGGCCAGGCCACGGACGTGGCCATCTCGGCTTCGCACGATCCGACGCCCGGATTCGAACGGGACTTCGTCACTCGCTCGGTCGATTTCTACAACTCTCAGCATTTCGAAGTTCGCCCCGACGGTGAACTGGTGCTCGTGGACGTCCCCGAGGACGCCGGTATCTCGATTCACCACGAGTGGTTGTTGATCCGCACCAAGTCCGTGTGGGTCGTCGAGGACACCGAATATCCGACCGGCGCACTGCTTGCCATCCGCTACGACGATTTTCTTGCCGGCTCACGAGCACTGACATCGATCTTCGAACCCGACGCACATTCCTCGCTCGAGCACTACACCTGGACGCGCGATCATCTGATTCTCGTGGTACTGACCGACGTGCGCACCACGCTGCGCATCCTGACGCCGGGCGAAAACGGCTGGGAGGATGGACCTTTCGAAGGACTTCCAGAACTGACCAGTATCGAAATTCTCGACACCGACCCCGATGTCAGCAACGAGTACTTCGTCAATTCGAGTGGATACACCTCCCCTGCAACTCTTCTGCACGGCGTGATCGGCGAAACCGAACCCACTGCACTCAAGCAAGCTCCCGCGTTCTTCGACGCCGAGGGCATCACCACGGAGCAGTTCTTCGCCACCTCCGCCGACGGCACCCTCATCCCCTATTTCGTGGTCCGCAATCCGCGTAGCGAGCCCGGCCCCACCCTGCTCTACGGGTACGGCGGATTCGAGATCTCGCTGACGCCGTCGTACAGCGGTTCTCTGGGCCGTGCCTGGCTGACGCAGGGCGGCACCTATGTGGTTGCGAACATTCGTGGTGGCGGCGAGTACGGACCCGGTTGGCACACACAGGTTCTCAAGGCCGGGCGCCACAAGGTGCACGAAGACTTCGCTGCCGTCGCGAGGGACCTCGTCGAACGCGGAATCACGACCCCGGATCTTCTGGCAGCTCAGGGCGGAAGCAACGGCGGCCTGCTGATGGGCATCATGCTGACCAAGTACCCCGAACTCTTCGGCGCCATCGTCTGTCAGGTCCCGCTGCTGGATATGCGCCGATTCCATCTCCTGCTGGCCGGCGCTTCGTGGATGGCCGAATACGGTGACCCCGATGTCCCGGAGGAGTGGGCATTCATCTCGGAGTACTCGCCGTATCAGAACATCGACGCCGCCGCGTCGTACCCACCGATCCTGATCGCGACGTCCACCCGCGACGACCGCGTCCACCCCGCGCACGCCCGCAAGATGGCTGCGAAGCTGGAAGAGGTGGGTAAACCGGTGCTGTATTTCGAGAACATCGAGGGTGGCCACGGCGGCGCCGCGGACAATGCTCAGCTGGCATTCAAGACCGCGCTGACCTACGAGTTCCTTTGGCAGAAACTCGGCTGATCTTTCAGCGGTCGCGCAACCACGCGACGACGCGCTCGCTCACGGCGGTGGGATTGCGTATCCAACCGTTGTGACCGAGTGGTTCGTCGATGTGCGTCATCGTCACTTGGGCCCCGGAGAGCTTGTCCACCAGGTTCTTTGCCGACCGGCGTGGAGCGAGATCGTCCCCTTCGATCGTGATCGACAGAACCGGCAAGGTCAGGCGAGCGATCCGCTCCTCGTAGTCGATATCCGCACCGATGGGTTCCATGCGACCGGTCCTGGCGAACCGTGCCCAATCGGTGATCAGTACTTTCGACTGTCGACCGAAGCCGCCGACGTTGACCCGGTCTCCCGGCCAGAAGCCGGCAATGTTGGCTGTCACCGACATCGCGGACGAACCCAGATAGAGTCCGGGCGCACGGATTCCGGGGAATCCGCGGTGATACGGCGATCCGGAGGCAACCAGGATCAGTCCGCCGAGCCGGCCCCGAATCCTCGACGCGTACATCACCCCGATCTGGCCGCCCATGCTGTGCCCCATCAGAAATGGTGTGCTGGCCGGGAACCGCTCGCGCACTACCTCGAACGTCGCCGGACAATCGATCGAGACCAGTTCCTGATATCCGAAAGCACTCGACGCGCTCGGGCGCGGTTTGCTGTCACCTTGGCCGCGCAGTTCACCGATGGCCGCGTTGAAGCCGGCTTCGACCAGGGCCTGCGCCACCGGATCGTAGAACCCGGCGGGAACTCCGAGCCCGGGCAACATCACCACCACGGGTGCGTCGTCGTTCGGTCCAGGAAACAGACGGATCGGGGTCACGGTGCCGTCGGGGAGTTGGATCGGTACGGTCTCCATTCAACTCACAGTAACCACCCACGCCGCGGATGGGCAGAGCACACGCGCCGACTATTCGAGGCTGCCCACGATCAGCGGATCCGGAGTACCCACGATCTCGTAATCCTTGTTGTCGTAATCGAACTGACTGAGCACGTGACGCATCGCGTTTATCCGCGCGCGTTTCTTGTCGTTGCTCTTGATGACGGTCCACGGAGCGGTGGCGGTATCGGTGAACCGGATCATCTCTTCCTTCGCCGCCGTGTACGCATCCCACTTGTCCAGAGAAGCGATGTCCATCGGCGAAAGCTTCCACTGCCGCACGGGATCGACCTGTCTGATCGCGAACCGCGTGCGCTGCTCCAGCGGTGAAACCGAGAACCAGAACTTGATCAAGCTGATGCCGTCGTCGACGAGCATCTGCTCGAACAACGGCACCTGGCGCAGAAATCGCTCATGCTCCTCGTCGGTGCAGAAACCCATGACCCGCTCGACCCCGGCCCGGTTGTACCAAGATCGATCGAACATCACCAGTTCCCCGGCGGCGGGAAGGTGCTGCACGTAGCGCTGGAAGTACCACTGCGTCGACTCGCGAGCCGACGGCTTCTCCAGCGCGACGACGCGAGCGCCACGAGGATTGAGGTGCTCCATGAATCGTTTGATCGTTCCGCCCTTGCCGGCAGCGTCGCGTCCTTCGAACACGATGGCGTGCCGTGCGCCGGTTTCTTTCGACCAGTTCTGCAGCTTGAGGAGTTCGATCTGCAGCAGACGCTTGGACATTTCGTACTCGTCCCGAGGCATCCGTGCGTCGTACGGGTAGCCCTCCCGCCAGGTGTCGACCTCGAAACCGTCCGGCGACGTCAGCAGCACCGGATCGTCGTCGTCATTGTCGTCGACGGTGAAGGCGGCGGTGTCGGCCAGATCGACGGCGGTCGAGAGATCCGCGAAGGCGCTGAGGAACGGTCGGCGTTCTGCTAAATCGGTCACCGCCGACAAGTTAGTCTCCCGCAGCAACCGTTCGGTGAAGCTGGGATGAACTACCGGGGTATGACACGACGGGCTCAAAAGATCAGGGTGCAGATGGGGGTCGTCCCCGATGGTTCCTGATGCGATCTCGCTTCAGAATTGAAGCATGACATTCGAAAGCAACACACCTCGCCCCTTCACCCGTTCCAACGACAAGAAAATGTTCGCCGGAGTGTGCGGCGGGATTGCAGATTACTTCGGCGCCGACGTCAATCTTGTCCGTCTACTCGCCGTTATCGCCGCTATTTGCACGGGTGGAACCGCGGCATTGGTATATCTCGCCGCCTGGATGCTCATGCCATTAGGGTGAGAATTCCGGCAATTCACATGGCGAGAATTACGCGCCGACAAAAGGTATTTCGGGGCCTACGCGCCAACACGAGCAGGCCCCGAAATCGACAATCTACTTGACGGCCAGGCCACTGACGCGGCCCAATCCTGACCGATGATCGCATCGACCGAGCCGGCAGCGTCCGCGACGGCCCCTTCAAGCATGACGTTCTCCATTAGACGTTCAGTGGTTCACTTGGGACGAGGAAATGACGCCAATCCGAAAACTCAGGGAATGACAGGCGGCGTAAAGCCGGGGGTGTCGAGAGATTATCGTTCGACCAACTCACGATTTTGGTCGGAAACTGCCTGCAGAAGCGTCGTGAACCCCACCCGCAATAATTCGATGTAGTGCTCGATATCCGGCATCGTCTCTCGCGAGACGATGACATTGAGCGTCAGAGAACCTCCACGCGCAGCAATGAGGAAGTGGCGCAGAATGTCTCCGTCGACCGGCGCCTGCCCACCGAGAACTGCCACCGCCGGCGCACCTTCGAAGACATTGCCGTCGACCGATACCGGGACATTGCTGATCGTCGTGTTCTGAATGACCTTGTGCGAAGGGTCAAGCTTGTTGATCCGACGCGAGAGACCGGTGAGTCTGAGCAGAGCCGCGGGCGACGTTTCGATGCGTGTGCCGTATCGACGGACGGCTGGGTGCAAACTCCGCCCCTTTGCCATCAGCGCCGAATCCCTGATTCGTGTCAGCCGCTCGACCGGATCTTCGACGTCCGTGTGCAGATCGACCGTCAACAGCGCCAGTTGGTTGGCCGATTCCCATTCGGCGATCTGCCGCATCGATCGGGGAACCATCGCCGCCAACCCACTGCCTGATTTCTCGCCCTTCTCCGACAGGTATGCGTCGAGAGCGCCGGCGACGACGGTCAGGAAGATGTCGTTGACCGTCACGTCCGGAACGGCCGCTCGGATCGCTTTGATGTCTGCGCCGTCCAGCGTCAGGAAATCGATCGTGATGTCTCCGCCCAGCATGCCGTTGAATCGGGTCGGCAGGCGGTCGGCCGAGTACGTAGGCAGCTCTCCGGCCTCTTCCGCCTCCCGAACCGTCTCGGCCGCAACCTTTGTCACGGACAGACCCCGGCCGAAACGGATCGCCTGGCCGGGCAAACCCACGACCGTGCGCCCGATCAAATCCAGCGACGAAAGCCCCGAACCGACACGCTTCGTCTCCGGCTTCGGCGGACCGGAGAACAGAAGGTTGGTCAGATCGCGGATCGCCAGACCGTCACCGGCCCCGTGGTGGGTCTTGAGCATGATCAGCGTCAGATTGCCCGGTAGCTCGTCGATCCCGTGCACTCCGGTCATGACGTGCAACTCCCAGGGCGGCCGGGACAAGTCCATCGGCTCACCGAGCGAGCACCCGAGCAATTCACGAACCGGCGCCCAACCGGCAACCGGGGCACGATGGACGTGCACGTGATCATCGACGTCGAAATCGGCCGGGACCCAATAGGGATAGTCCAGATCCAGCGGAACTCGCTGGAGTCGACTCGTGAACAGTGGCCAGTATCCGAATCTTTCGGTGATCCACCGAACCGCGTCGTCGTGCGTCATCTCTGCGAGCGGATGGCCCGTCGTGTCGAAGAAGTAGGCGCAGACCATGTGGCTCAGATGTCCGCCGGACTCGTTGTAGACGAACTCCGCGTCTCGCGGCCCCATCTGAGATACCGCGGCTGGCAACGAGTTCCGAAAGATCATGCATGCCCCTCAATTCCGACGCTGAACGAATGTCCGAATTGTAGCGAGCTGACATGCCGATCCTCTGGGTTCTGCTCGGAATCGTTGGGTATCACCGGATCCAGCAATCGGAAAAGGTGCCTGTGATTCCGATCGATCAGGAGGCAACCTCTTGGTTAGGTGAATCCGCAATCTGCATCGCGGCTGCCGCTGCCAAGTCATCGAAACTTGCCTCCCCCGCACGAGCAAAAGCCCGGCCCACCGAATGGTGGGCCGGGCTCTAGGAGCTAGGTGGAGATGGACTCAGAAGTCCATGCCGCCCATGCCGCCGGTCGGATCGCCTGCAGGCGCTCCGGCCTTCTCGGGCTTGTCAGCGACAACGGCTTCGGTCGTCAGGAACAGAGCCGCGATGGACGCTGCGTTCTGCAGTGCCGAGCGGGTGACCTTGACCGGGTCGTTGATGCCTGCAGCGAGCAGGTCGCCGTACTCGTTGGTCGCAGCGTTGAGGCCGTGACCTGCGGGCAGGTTGGAGACCTTGTCCGCAACAACGCCGGGCTCGAGGCCTGCGTTGAATGCGATCTGCTTGAGCGGAGCGGACAGTGCAACGCGAACGATGTTCGCGCCGGTTGCCTCGTCACCTTCGAGCTTGAGGTCGTCCAGTGCGGGAGCTGCCTGGAGAAGTGCAACGCCACCACCGGCGACGATGCCCTCTTCGACGGCTGCCTTTGCGTTACGCACTGCATCTTCGATGCGGTGCTTGCGCTCCTTGAGCTCGACCTCGGTAGCAGCGCCGGCCTTGATGACTGCAACGCCGCCGGCCAGCTTGGCCAGACGTTCCTGCAGCTTCTCACGGTCGTAATCCGAGTCGCTGTTCTCGATCTCGGCGCGGATCTGGCTGACACGACCGGCGATTGCGTCGGCGTCGCCGGCACCCTCGACGATGGTGGTCTCGTCCTTGGTGATGACGACCTTGCGTGCCTGGCCGAGGAGCTCGAGGCCTGCGGTCTCCAAGGAGAGTCCGACCTCTTCGCTGATGACCTCGCCACCGGTGAGGATGGCGATGTCGGCGAGCTGAGCCTTACGACGGTCACCGAAGCCGGGAGCCTTGACGGCAACAGACTTGAAGGTGCCACGGATCTTGTTGACCACGAGGGTGGAGAGAGCTTCGCCCTCGACGTCCTCGGCGATGATCAGGAGCGGCTTGCCGGACTGGATGACCTTCTCCAGCAGGGGCAGCAGGTCCTTGACCGTGGAGATCTTGGAGCTGACGAGCAGGATGTACGCGTCTTCGAGGACGGCTTCCTGACGCTCTGCATCGGTGGCGAAGTACGCCGAGATGTAGCCCTTGTCGAAGCGCATGCCCTCGGTGAGCTCGAGCTGCAGGCCGAAGGTGTTGGACTCCTCGACCGTGATGACGCCTTCCTTGCCGACCTTGTCCATAGCCTCGGCGATGAGCTCACCGATGGACGGGTCACCGGCGGAAATACCGGCGGTAGCAGCGATCTGCTCCTTGGTGTCGATCTCCTTGGCGGTCTCGAGCAGGCGAGCTGTGACAGCCTCGACAGCCTTCTCGATGCCGCGCTTGAGGCCGAGCGGGTTCGCGCCGGCTGCGACGTTGCGCAGACCTTCACGGACCAGTGCCTGTGCGAGAACGGTAGCGGTGGTGGTGCCGTCGCCAGCGACGTCGTCAGTCTTCTTGGCGACCTCCTTGACGAGCTCGGCGCCGATCTTCTCGTACGGGTCGTCGAGTTCGATCTCCTTGGCGATGGAAACACCATCGTTGGTGATCGTGGGGGCGCCCCACTTCTTTTCGAGAACGACGTTGCGACCCTTGGGGCCCAACGTCACCTTGACAGCGTCGGCGAGGGCGTTGAGGCCTCGCTCGAGGCCACGACGTGCCTCTTCGTCGAACGCGATGATCTTTGCCATTGCGAAGTGATCCTCCGGATAGGGGGTGACACACAAGGTGACCGCTCGTCGGGTCACCTCATCGGCACAAGGCGACCGTTTGACCGGTCACCTCATTACACGGGCGACCGATTTGCCTGGTCACCCATCTACGCCTGTGGTCTAGTCAGTGCCCGCGACGGACGACCGGGGGTGTCTATGGTTCCCGGTCTCACTGCCTCGACCTGGCACTCACGGTTCGCGAGTGCCAACTGCATTTTTAGCACTCGAGCGTGCCGAGTGCAAGGTTGAGCCTCAGCCCGCGATGCAGAACTGTCCGTTACTCAAATTGACCGCAAACGAGAGCACTCCGACGCAGTCGACGCCGTTGGCATCGGCCGTAGCGCCCGCCCCGTAACCGGCGATGGCGAAGGTGACATTTCCGTCAGCCGCCCCGGCCCGCGCGATACCGCCGCCGAGCGCGAATGCCTGCGCCTGACCGTTACCGCGAGAAGCCCCCAGCGCGGTTCCGAATCCGTTTGCATATGAATTGGAGTAGCCGTTGTCGGCGGCAACGCTCACTGCCGTACCGCTCTCGGCAGCACCGGCCTGCGAACGGCCGGCTCCGACGGACTGCGCGCCGCAGCTCGCGGTCTCTGAGACCTGGATGTCATTGGCCGACGGCGGCGAGACACACGTGACGGGGGCTGCCGAAGCAGCTCCCGCACCGGTCAGTGCCAGCCCGGCGGCGAGCCCCATACCTACAGTCATCACAGCCCCTGTTCTCGCCAGGCGGCCCCCCAACCGACTACTGGAAATTCCGCTGACTCGAGAGGATGAGCGACGGAACCAGACTGACGAGGTCAAGGGCATAGAAAACTCCTTCGTGGAACAGGTTCATTGGATTCGGGCGCGAGAGTACCCGCTCGAGTGAAGTCCGTCACCCCCGGCTGGTCAAGCCTCGAGGACGACCCCGAGAAGGGCCGGAAGATTCGCGACCGAATCGATGACGTGGTCGGGCTTCTGAACAGAGAGGTCGAGCACTGTTTGCCGAAACTTGCCTGTGCGCACCAGAACTCCGGTCAGGCCGACCCGCTGTGAGGAGAGGACGTCCCCGATCAAATCGTCGCCGACCATCACCGTCGCCTCAGGTTCGACATGCATCAGTTCCGTGGCTGTCAGGAACCCCGTGAGAGACGGTTTACCGACTGCGGCGATATTTACACCTGCCACTTCCTCGAAGCCCGGCAAGTACGTCCCGGTGTCGATCCGAAGGCCGTCTACGGTCTCCCACATCATCCCTCGGTGCATCGCGACGACGGGCACACCGGCGAGCAGTAGTTCGAGCACTCGGCTCAGCGCCTCGTGGGTGAACTCCGGGCCGGCGCCGCCGAGAATCACGACCTCGGGATCGGCGTCGTCGAATTCGATTCCCTCGAGATCGGCGGACACGTCACCGTGATTGAGTACCCACGCCCTCGCGTCCGGGTACGTCGCCCGCACGTACTCCCCCGTGAGCCTGGCGGCAGTAACTATCTGGCTCGCCTCCACCTCGATACCGGCGTCGCACAACCCCTGCGCGATGAGTGTCGAACTGCGCGAGGTGGTGTTGGTCAGAAACCCACAGGCCAATCCGCGCCGCCGAACTTCGCGTACTGCTTCCCCTGCTCCCTCGATCGGCTGCCAGGACGTGAGCAGGACTCCGTCGATATCGAACAGAACACCTTCGATGTCGGCCATTGCACCAGCCTATATTCGCCATCGAGGTCCTGCCGAGGCGTCGAAACCCGAAATCCGTCCATCGCTCAGTAGGCTCCCACCCATGGACCTGCGCGACGACGACCTCTTCTCCGTTGCCGGTTCTCTGGCCGAATTGCTCGGCGCTCCCGTCACGATCGAGGACGAGAACTCGACGGTTCTCGCGTACTCCGGCGGCGAGCAGGCCGTAGACGAAGCTCGCATCGGCACGATCCTCGGTCGGCAGGTACCCAGCCGATTCCGCCAATTACTCTCCGATGCAGGAGTATTCGATCGGCTTCACCGAGAGAGCGATCCCATCTACGTCGACCTCGAAGACCCCGCGATCACGCCGCGACTGGTTATCGCAGTTCGCGAGAACGATCACCCCGTCGGCTCGATCTGGGTCGCACTGGCCGGAACACCGACGCCCACACAGGAATCGATACTTCGTTCCGCGGTATCTGTCGTGGCCGAGAGAATCGCCTCGGAGCGTGACCGGGTCGACAGCACACGTCGTCGCCAATCCCAGCGCGTCCAAGCACTGATCGGCGGTGGCGAACCCGCATTCCGCGCCGCCGACGACTTGCGGTTGGCAGGTCCGCTCACGGTGGTCGCGGTCGGAACCGTCACGGGACCACTGCCGGCGGGATTGGTCGCCTCCTTGAGCTTGTACCTGGACACTCTGGCCGTCGACGCCGTGATCGCACAGTTGATCGACTCGACGTACCTTGTTGTCGGCGCTGACGAAGCGAACGCCCGCCGACTGTTGGAGGACTTCCTCAGCCGCGCCCGCACACGAGCACAACTTGCCGTTGCGGTGGGCCGCACCGTGAAATCAGCCAGCGAATGCCATTTGTCACGCGCCGACGCCGACCATGTTCTGGGCGCGCTGCGACACAACCGGTCCGGCGGGATTGTCGCGGGTATGAACGACACCTTGGCGTCGGTACTGGCCTTACATGTTGCCGACATATTCGACGGACTGAGCACCGCCACACCTATGCACGCCCTGGAAGGGTACGACCGTCGACATGGAAGCGAACTCGTCGCAACGGCCCACACCTTCCTCGACAAGGGCGGTGATGTCGCGAGTTCCTCCGCAGCATTGCATGTTCACCCCAACACTCTCCGCAATCGATTACGCCGCTGCAAGGAGATGTGCGGGGTTGACCTGAGCGACGCGGACACTCGACTGATCCTGATGCTTCAGTTCAAACTACGAAGTTCCTGAGCCGGCGAAGAAGGTATCGGAGCATCTCCCGTGCCGCTCCACTTTGGGAGGTATTCGACAAAATATCACCCAAAAGTATTAACGACCAGTCCACCAAAAGTCATAATTACCGGCCACGATTCCCAAAACCCAGCAATTCGGCAATCATCAATCTTGCAATCTGGTTAGCGTTCCGCAAGATCTTCCTCTCACGGCCCAAATAGGCCATTTTGGTTGCCTGACCAGCATAAATGAAACACGTTTCAGTTTGGTTCTACAAATTCCTAGTCAAAGTGGACTTGCTCGAGCTAACCTCATTCTCGTCACGCCACATAAGACCCCGAACGCCACACGGATCTCTTAGCAGAACGATCGCAAGGGTCCGTGCACTAGTCGAACCTGCTCTTTGTGGAATGCAACAAGCATGCGCCGATGTACAAAAAGTCTTCCAGATCTATCGAAAGGATGGAACTTCATATGATCGCAATGTTCCTTCAAGCAACGGCTGCGTTGTTCACCGGATTACTGGACAATGTATGGAGCGGATCCCTAGTGCCCGGCGTCGAGGGCGCCACCGGCTCGCTAGCCGGATTAATCGAGACCGGCTCATCGCAACCCTGATCCATTTCAGAACATCACCCAACGACAGGAGTAAACGATGGATCTAGGATCGATGGTGCCTTACCTCAAGGAACCGATAATTTTGCAGATCATTTCATTGCTCGTATACAGAGGCTCCATGGCGTCAGTCGACTTCGACTGGCAACCCCCACTCGGCTGACTTCAACAGAATTTCCTACCGTGATAAAAATCTACCGCAAGGAGCGTTAGCATAGTGGATACAGCAAGTATCATCGACGCAGTCACGAGCATTGATTCGCAATCATTGCTTCCCCCGTTCGTTTATGTGCAGGCAATAGTCGACGGCATCTTCAAGTCTATCTCCGCAGCCATCAACCTAATGGCTAGCGGTTCCGCAGGTATTGGTGGAAGCATTCAGACCGCCCTCGGCTCGACCGTCGCCCCGTAGTCGGGAGAGGAGACAATAATGTTCGATCTTTCAATGAGCTATCTGTCGGATCTGGTGGGATTTGGCTCAATCGACCTAGTAGGTACGTTCGCGAAGTATCTCAACACCCTGTCCGCGTACACGCCGACGCCGCTCTAAGGAAAGGTGATTTACAATGCTGCAAAGATATATCACCAGTTTGATCGCCTGGGCTACTGGGACCATAGAGTTGACCGGCCTGGGAAGTACCATTCTGCAGAAGTAAATTCTCTGGTGCAACTTCTCTACTCTGAACTTCGATGATCCCCGAGGCTCCAATTCGCCTCGGGGGTCATTTCGCGTTCCAAGTACGAGAGTTTTCCAGGCACGAGAGTTCCGGGCCACGAGAGTTCCGGGGCACGGACACTTTGATCCGGCACCCGCCACGTGAGGAGTTCGACATGAGACTGCCCAGCCTGCTGGATGCGGCTGTCACACAGGTGAATCCGCGAGACGCGGACTTCGTCTACAACGAGTCCGCCGGCCACCTGAAGCATCTGGTCGGCGTGTACTTCTTCGAAACATCTCAGCACCCAGCCGCAGAATTCACGCAGGCGCAAGCCGTCGATTGGGTCACCGCCAGGCTCGGACACAATCGCATGTTCACCCACCGCATCCAGCACACGCCACTGGGACTCGGCCATCCGTACTGGGTTCCAGACCCCAACCTGGATGTGGGCGACCACGTGCGGGTCGCCGCGATTTCCGAGCCGGGTTGGGCACCATTTCAAGAAATGCTCAGCGCCCTGCTGACCTCGAGAATGGATCTCAGCCGCCCACCGTGGGAACTGCACTTTTTCACGGGGATCGAGGGGCTTGACGCTCTACCCGGCAGGCTGACGGCGGTTGTGCTCAAGTCTCATCACAGCGCGGCCGACGGAATCGCCATCCGAATGCTGGGTGAAGCCATATTTTCGGATGCGCAACGGCCGAGGAAATCAGCACCTGCAATACGGTTCCTACGGGGACGTCTCTTCACGCGATCAGTGCTGAGTTTCCCCGGCCAACTTATCCAGTTCGCCAAGAGCATTCCGGGCAATCGGGCTGCTGCCCGTGCGGTAGTCGAGGCGAAGAGTGCTGGAGAATGGGACGAGTGCATCTACGAAAGTACTAGCACCCGCTTCAACTGCAAGGTAAGCGGGTCGGCATTGGTGGAGCCGATCATCCTCGCAGGCAACGAGGTTCGGCATGTGAAGAACGCAGTCCCCGGAGCGACTGTCAACGACGTCCTTCTGGCTGTGGTCGGTTGCGCGATGGCGCGATACCTTACCGAGAAGAGCGAAGCGCCTCGAGGTTCTCTGTTCGCGATGGTTCCGCGGTCCATGCGCAAGCAAGAGGAGTGGGAGTCCGCAAACCAATTGGTGAATCTGTCCGTGAACATGCACACCACGATCACGGATCCGCTGAAGAGACTCGCTCTCATCGCAGAGTCTGCACGCTCGGAGAAGGCCCGTACGTCCCACACAGCGGTCCGGCGGATGAGCACAGTGTTGGAGACCCTACCCGCTCCGATAGCGCGGTTGATGGCATATTCACGTCACCATGACGACTACAGCCCGGATGGGCCGCGGTATCAGCACACGATGGTGAGTAACATTCCGCTCTCGGTCAACGGACTGACCCTGAACGGGGCAACTGGCACTGCCGTACTCGCTAATCAAGCACCGGTCGACGGTGACGGGCTGCGGCACTTCATGGTAGCTGCGAGTGGCGGCAACCTAGCGCTGAACGTGATTGCAGACGCCGCAACGATGCCAGATCTAGGCCACTACCTGGAGTTGCTTCGCGCGAGTTTCGAGGAACTGAAGGAAGCCGCAAAGACGCGTGAGCTCGAGAGCAACTCGACCGTCATCGCATCCTGATCCCTTATTCACCAAGACATTACGAGCCCGGCCTACCACTGCGGTAGGTCGGGATTCTTGTCGAGCGGGTAATTCTGCACGTAACTCGCATCCACATGGTCTGGATGCGCCTCCCGGCACACACTTCTGGCACTCACGCACAAGACTACGCAAAACAGCGCTGCCTGAGTGGGGTGTCAGGCAGCGCTGCTAATCACCGGGTCCGGATTGACTATGGATGCAGAACGCCCGCACCCGAATTCAGTGCCGGGTAACTACCGGTCGCACCCACCGCATTGGCGGGAATGCATGAGGTCGGCGCACTGACTGTCCCGAAGATAGGCACTGACGCCTTCGATGTGAAACGGAAGTAATTCGCCGAGAAGTTATACATCTGGGCCGCGGTGCCCTGAGTGTCGAACTTCACGTCCAACGCACTGTTCCGAGTTTGGAAACTAATCTTCGGAAGCTGGTATGTCACGCCTACGCCGACATCCGCACCGTCCACGATCAGTTGCGATCCGGTATCGGTGAGAGTGACCGTGCCTGTGTAGCCCGAACCGGAACCGGCCACCAGTGCGGCCGATCCTGCGACGAACGTCGCTGGGTCATAGCGGTAGACAAGCCTGACGTCATCAATGCCGAGGAATGTGACACCCGAGACGCCAGAACTGCTGGGCGTCGTCGCTGAACCGGGCTGAAGGGTGTATGAATTTACCCCGGGCGTGGCATTCACAGTGACGTGGTTAGCCGTGACCGAGGTTGGAACTACCTGATCCACGGTCTGCCCAACACTTACAGCGCGGCACGCCTGGTTATAGCTCGTCACCGTCGTACCTGCAGTTGCCGACGCCGGTGCAACTGCTGCGAATACCATGCCCGCCGAAGCAGTTACTACTGCTAGAGCGGCCACCGTACGTTTTGCCGTTGAAACATGCATATCTTCTACTCCTCATTCCCTTTCGGGATCGGTTTATAGCGTTGATAGCACTTCCTGCCAAAACGCAGTTCGAGTAAAGTTGAACTACTGCATTGACAGCCTCCGCATCACCGGAAGTTTCGCGGCGAAGGGGAAGTCTTTGAGGCCGTGCGCAGCACGATAGGATTTGTTCACTACCGATGCACGACCGAAATCTTGACAACGGAGATTAGCGATACGACATCACCCGGGAATCATGTCTCGATTCCGAAAAAGATGACGTCCGACCGTGAGAAACCACCTCCAATCAGCTGGTTTGGTAGCACTAATTCCACTGGATGCTCACACCGAGCGGTAAGTTGGAACAGCTGATCGACGATTGAAGGCCATTCACGATTTGCCGCTTATGTGATGACCGTCACCATACCTCAATTACTAGAACTTGTAACAGTTTTTGAAAGAAATCTCTCGAAAACTTGAAATGGCGCCCCCACTTACATCCAGGATTTGCACGCGACTAATACCAAGGAACTAACATTCAGCGAAACATTAATACTAAAGTATTAACAACGCAGCTCATTCCAGAGATGGTTAATACTTTAGTATTAATTCAAAAGTTCCAGCGCATTTACGAACCGACTCACTGTGATTCGCTTCCCAAGCGAGGGCTGTGCACTCGCACAACGCATTCCCCGAAGCTGTGGCCGAACGGCCAGTCCTTTTGCCGCCCCCGCGATTCATGCTTGGGAGAAGAGCCGGATGTGACCGGCGTCTCGGTTCGAGCAGAGTCTGTAGAAGGAGTGCGTCATGGGAACTCGTCAAAGCCCCGATCGTGTGGTCGTGGTCGGTGCGGGTGTTGTCGGATTGTCGACGGCCTGGTTCTTGCAGGAACGTGGAGTCGAGGTCACCGTCGTCGATCGCGACGGCGTCGCAGCCGACGCGAGCTGGGGCAACGCCGGTTGGCTTGCGCCCGCATTGACGCTTCCGCTACCCGAACCCGCGGTGCTCCAATACGGCTTGCGCGCGATGCTCAGCCCGTCGTCACCGGTGTACGTGCCACTGACCACCGACCTGAAACTGATTCGGTTCCTGGTCGGGTTCGCGCGCCACTGCACTCCGTCGAAGTGGCAGGAAGCGATGTCGGTCTACACCGAGGTCAACCGAACAGCCTTGGGCGCGTACGACGAACTCGCCGACGGTGGCGTCAAAGAGCTGACCCGCCTGGCCGATCCTTTCCTCGCCGCGTTTGCGTCCGAGAAGGACCGACAGACCTTGGTGGACGAGTTCCATCACGTCGAAGCTGCCGGCGGCGAGGTCGACTTCGACCTCCTCGACTACGACGCGATTCATTCGCTCGAGCCTTCACTCGGCCAGGGTGTGAAAGCCGGTTTGCGTCTGCGTAATCAGCGTTTCATCGATCCCCCGTTGTTCGTGAACTCGTTGGCGGACGCGGTTCGTGAACGTGGTGGAGAAATCGTCAGCGGTTTCGACGTCACGCAGATCGACGATCGGGTCGGCGGAGTCAGTGTTCGCAGTGCACACGGTGATTCACGCGACGGTGACTCCGTAGTCATCTCGAGTGGTGCCCGCTTGAACAAGCTCGCCGCACCGTTCGGTGTGCGCAAACTGGTGCAGGCCGGACGCGGATACAGCTTCAGTGTCAAGCCTGAGCACCTCCCCAAGAACCCTGTGTATTTCCCCACCCAGCGCGTCGCATGCACGCCGTTGCACGATCGCTTCCGAGTCGCAGGAATGATGGAATTCCGCAGCCCTGACGCGCCGCTGGATCCGCGCCGGGTGCAGGCGATCATCGATGCGGCCAAGCCGATGCTCAGCGGCATCGACTGGACTGCACGGGAAGAGGAGTGGGTGGGCTCACGGCCGTGCACTACCGACGGTTTGCCGTTGATCGGCGCCACGCGCTCGTCGCGCGTGCACGTCGCCGGTGGTCACGGAATGTGGGGAATCGCCCTGGGTCCGTTGACCGGAAAGATGGTGGCCGACTCGATGACCGGCGCTCAGACGCCAACCGTCATGCGCCACTTCGATCCGCTGCGCTGACAGCCGGTTTCACCCACTTGTAGTACGCGCCCGTCAGCAGAACCAGCCATCCGGCACCGACGAGCAAGGCAACTCGGGTATCGACGATGACGCCGAGCAACACGATGACAAAAGCCAGGAACACGATCGCGAAGATCTGACCGTACGGCCACAGCGGCACTGGAAACTTCAGTGCCGCTGTTTCGTCTGCACTCATCTGAGCGCGGGAACGGAACTGCGAGAGCAGGATCATGATCCAGACGAAAATCGTGGCGAAGGTGGCCAGCGAGGCGATGACGAGGAATACCTGGTCCGGGATCAGGTAGTTGAGCAGGACTCCCACCAACAGGGCAACGGTCATGATGACAACGGTCATCCACGGAACACCGTTGGCGGAGACTCTCTTCATCACCTGTGGAGCCTGGCCGGCGTGCGACATCCCGAACATCATGCGACCGGCACCGAAGACGTCGCTGTTGATGGCCGACAGGGCCGCGGTGATGACAACGATGTTGAGGATCGAAGCGGCCGTTCCCAATCCGAGATTCTCGAAGATCTGGACGAACGGGCTGTTGTCGGAGTTGATGGTCTGCCACGGAATGATCGCCATGATGACAGCCAGGGTGCAGATGTAGAAGAGAATGATGCGCACCGGGACAGTGTTGACGGCTTTCCTGATGGTCTGCGCCGGATCCTCGGCTTCGCCCGCGGTGATACCGATGATCTCGGTGCCACCGAACGCGAACATGACGATCGCAAAGCACGCGACGAATCCGCCGAAGCCCGTCGCGAAGAACCCACCGTCCGACCAGACGTGGCTGATTCCGGCATCGGTGTCGTGAACGCCGAATCCGAACACGATGATCGCGATGCCCCCGGCGATCATCGCGACGATGGCGGTGATCTTCACGAGCGTGAACCAGAATTCCAGTTCACCGAAAACCTTGACGCTCAACAGGTTTATCGCGCCGATGAAGAAGACGACAGCCAGAACCCAGATCCATCTCGGTACGTCCGGGAACCAGAACTGCATGTAAAGGCCGAAGGCGGTGACGTCGGCGAGGCACACGATCACCATCTCGAACGTGTACGTCCACCCGGTCATGAAACCGGCGAGTGGTCCGAGGTGCTTGCTCGCGTACTCGCTGAACGAACCGGAGACCGGGTTGCGGACCGCCATCTCGCCGAGCGCTCGCAGCACCAGATAGACCGCGATTCCGCCGATCAGATAGGCCAGGAGCACCGACGGACCGGCCCGTTTGATGGCCTCGGCGCTGCCGTAGAACAGTCCGGTTCCGATTGCTGATCCGAGGGCGATGAAGCGGATGTGGCGTGCCGTCAGCCCTCGTTTGAGACCATCCTGCGTCGCGGCGTCGCTGTTCACTTCTCGGTACTCCAGTCGGATGGATCGTCATACGTGCGCGAACCATTGTCCGCTACCACCGCGCGTGTTCCCGCACGACCCTGTTGGACGGCCGTACAGTGACCTGACACACATGGTCCATTGACGGATCGCTTACGATCGACAAAAGTGTTTGTAACTTTACGTAGCATCAACTCGACTGGAGAGACTGTGTCCAACACCCTCGAAGCAAGCATCGACATCGACGCATCACCGCAGGATGTGTGGGCAATCGTCGCCGACCTGCAACGCATGGGCGAATGGAGCCCACAGTGCAAGGTGATGAAGGTGATCGGCGGGACCGTACGTGAGGGTGCCAAGACCATCAACATCAACCGCAAGGGCCTGCTGGTCTGGCCGACGTCGTCGAAGGTCGTCCGCTTCGAACCCAACAAGTCGGTGGCGTTCCGTATCGCGGAGAACCGCACGATCTGGTCCTATGAACTCGAGCCGACCGCTACCGGCACCAAAGTGACCGAGCGTCGTGAGGCTCCCACCGGAACGTCGAAGGTCTCGCAGTTCCTCGTCAAGACCGTCCTGGGCGGAAACGCCGACTTCGAGGTCGAGCTCGTCGAAGGCATGAACGCCACCTTGAAGCGTGTGAAGAGCGAGGCCGAGGCGGCCGCACGCACCTCTGCTTGACCCTCGACCTGGTCGAGGCATCAGGATCCGTTCCATGGATCCCGTGATGACACAGATAGCGCAGGCACAAGAATTGGCGAGCTCCGGCGATCGAGCCGGGGCTCGCTCTGCGTTCGAGAAGGTGTGGGAAGAGATCAGCGTCGCCCCAGACGCGCTCCACGTCGTCTCCCTCGCGCACTACATGGCCGACGTTCAAGACGATCCCGCTCAGGAGCTCTGCTGGGACCTGCGCGCCCTCGACGCTGCCGATTCGTTGACCGACGCGCGAGCCCAGGAACACCACGCATCGCTGCAGGTCGCCGGTTTCTATCCATCGCTGCACCTCAACCTGGCTGCCGACTACCGCAAACTCGGACGCAACGCCGAGGCCGTCGAGCATCTGACGAAGGCCGAGGCGTCGGTCGGCACACTCGCCGACGACGGTTACGGCCGGATGATCAGGGGCGCCATCGAGCGACTGCGGGCAGAATTGATCCGTGACCACTAGTTCCGCCCTCCTGACGATCGGCGAGATGTCCCGGGCGTCGGCGCTCCCGATCAGCGCGCTGCGGTTCTATGACAAGGAAGGCGTGCTCGTGCCGCATTCCGTCGATCCGCACACCGGTTACCGCTGGTACACCGACGACCAGCTCCGCAACGCACGTGTGATCGCCGGTATGCGACGCGTCGGTGTTCCGATCCGCGACATGATGGCCGTCCTGACCGGGCCGGAACCCCATTCGTGCCTGGACGCCCATCTGCGCAACCTCGAGGACGGTCTCGCCGACGCCCGCGCCGAACTGGGGCGAATTCACCGGCTGATCGACTCGCTACCTGCCTCCGGCAGCGTAGACATCGACTCCTGGGATCTACGACGCGCACTCGACGCCGTGCTGTTCGCCGTGAACGAGGAATCGGACTTCCCGATACTTCGCGGCGTCCACCTCGACATTCACGACGGCGTCGCTGCGTTTGTCACCACTGATCAGTTCCGGCTCGCGGTCGCCGAGGTGAAAGTTCACTCCGCTCTGACAGTGTCCGCCGTCGTTCCCGTGGCCTTCGCGCGATTGTTACGCGACGTCGCCGGCGTCGTGACGTTGACTTTCTCCGCGCGCACGGTGAGTGCGTCGTATCCGGGAGGAGAGGTGTCCAGCCCGCTGATCGAGGACGGCGAGTTCCCCGATCACCGAATCCTGCGCGAGCACCACGACGCGGTCGAACTGAGCGGCGACCACCTTGCCGCCCTGCTCAACGGCACCGGACACGGCGCCGTCGTCAGCATCGACGAAGACGGCGGTGCCCGGGTGGATCCGGGTGCAATGGATCCCCGTGAGAGGTTCCGAGTACTGGTCGACCGGCAGCGACTGCGCGACGCCGCAGCGGCCCAACCGGGGCGGCAACTGGTGATCCGAGTAAGCGGCGCGACGCTGCCGCTGGCGATACGCACGGGCGACTGTGTCGGGTACTACTCGTACTTGATGCCACTGCAGGGACGTGCATGATGTGGCAGTAGCCCGTAGGAGAGAAGGCATTCACGTAATCTATGGATGCTCTACCACCCCGTACTGTCAGTGCGACCAGCAGAAGACCTACCGAGTAGTTAGAGGAGCCTGTGGCACGCCGACCCACACCCCCCGGAACCCCGCAACCCACCGGGATCGGACATATCGTCGATCTGGTTCGCCATGCGATTCCGCCACTTCATCCCGCCGGCCTGCCGTTCGTGCTGGCCCCGCTGGGAGTTGCAGCTCTGGGCCGCAACCGTAAGTGGGTGCGCCGAGCCGGTCTGACCACCGCCGCCGCATGCGCCACGTTCTTCCGTCACCCGCACCGGGTGCCGCCCAACCGCATCGGCGTCGTCGTCGCACCCGCCGACGGCGAGGTGGCGCTGGTCGACAACGCCGTTCCGCCCGCCGAGCTCAATCTCGGAAGCGAGCCGCGCCCGCGCGTCAGCATCTTCCTCTCGGTTCTCGACGTGCATGTCCAGCGCAGCCCTGTCGGTGGAACGGTCAAAGAGGTCGTTCACCAGGCAGGCAAGTTCCTCTCCGCAGATCTCGCCGACGCCAGCGAGGTCAACGAGCGCAACAGCATGCTCATCGAAACCGCCGATGGTCACGACGTTGCGGTTGTCCAGATCGCGGGACTGCTCGCACGCCGCATCGTCTGTTACGCCGGTGTCGGTGACGTCCTGCCGATCGGCGACACGTACGGACTGATCCGTTTCGGCTCGCGCGTCGACACGTACTTCCCCGCCGGAACCACACTCCTGGTCGAGCCGGGACAACGCACGATCGGTGCTGAAACAGTTATCGCGCAACTGCCGTGAAGACGCCGAAGATGAAGTCAGCCGTGAAGAAGCCGGGAGCAGCCCAACCCGGCGCGAAGATGCCCAAACGCACCCAGGCGGTGCGGTTGCTGCCGTCCGTCATCACCATCCTGGCGCTGTGTGCCGGGCTGTCCGCCGTCAAGTTCGCTCTCGACGGACAACCCGGTACTTCGCTCGCGATGATCGGCGCCGCAGCCGTCCTCGATTCACTCGACGGCCGCATCGCGCGACTGCTCGACGCCACCAGCAAGATCGGCGCCGAACTCGACTCACTGGCCGACTCCATCTCCTTCGGCGTCGCCCCGGCCCTGGTCCTGTACGTGGCCTTGCTGGACGGCACCAGCATCGGCTGGATCATCGCGTTGATCTACGCGGTCAGCATCGTGTTGCGACTCGCACGTTTCAACACCCTGCTCGACGACGACGACGTCCCCGCGTACGCACGTGAGTACTTCGTCGGCGTTCCGGCTCCCGCCGGCGCACTCATCGCCCTCACTCCCCTGGCCGCGACGGCTCAGTGGGGTGACGGCTGGTGGTCTTCGCACATCGTCGTCATCGTGTGGACACTCTTCTCGGCTGCACTGATCGTCAGCCGCATCCCGACGCTGGCGATGA
The DNA here is from genome assembly GCF_033142465.1 of Rhodococcus sp. IEGM 1318. Lineage (NCBI taxonomy): Bacteria > Bacillati > Actinomycetota > Actinomycetes > Mycobacteriales > Nocardiaceae > Rhodococcus > Rhodococcus sp. IEGM 1318. The sequence continues at coordinate 32,550 of NZ_JAWLSC010000001.1, read as the reverse complement.
AGTCGGTATCCGTGCCGCCGCACATGGCGGCCGGCTTGCTCGTACTGGTGACGTTGGCTGCGGCCGCGCTCATCACCTACCCGTACATCCTGTTGATCGTTCTCATCGCGATCTACCTGGTGCACATCCCGTTTGCCGTGCATTCGAAGCGGTGGGTGGCAGCGCGTCCCGAAACCTGGGACATCAAGCCTTCCGAACGCCGCGCGATCCGACGCCAACCCAACGTCGGTGGCCGCCGCTCGGCCGCTCGTCTCGGATTGCGGCGACCCCGCTAGTCCACGACGTACTCTCGAGAGGTGACTTCGCCGGAACTCGCCCTCACCGTTCGACTCAACACCTCTGCCGCCGACCTACGCCGCGGGGTCGTGCGCTTGCACCCCGAAGCGTTGGCGGCGTTGGGCATCCGCGAATGGGATGCCATCGCACTCATGGGAGCCCGCGGCACCGCGACCGTCGCGGGCCGTGCGCCCACCGGAACCCCGGCGGGCACGATCCTTCTCGACGACGTCACCATGTCGAATGTCGGCCTGACCGAGAACTCTTCCGTCGTGGTCGGTCCGGTAACGGTGTACGGAGCGCGATCCGTCTCCGTCACCGGATCTTCCATGGCGACAAATTCGATCAGCTCGACGGTTCTGCGACAAGCCCTTCTGGGCAAGGTCGTCAGCGTCGGCGACACGGTCTCGCTCCTACCCCGCGATCTCGGTCCGGGTACGAGCACTTCCGAAGCCACCCAAGCGCTTTCCCGCACCTTCGGCGTCGCGTGGACATCCGAACTGCTCACCGTCACAGCCGTCGAACCTGCCGGTGGTCCGGTCAGCGTCCAGCCGAATTCGGCGGTCAACTGGGGTTCCGGCTCGGCGGGTGCGCTGACGCCGAGTGCGCTTGTTTCCAGTCCGGCCGCCGACGCGATCGAGCCTGCACCGTCGGTTCCGCTGGATCACCTCGTCGGCGCGCAGGCGCAGGCAGCCAAGCTGACCGAGTGGCTCGGCCTGGCACTCGACGAACCAGAACTGCTCCGTACGCTCGGCGCGTCACCCCACCTCGGCGTCCTCGTCACCGGCCCCGCCGGCGTGGGCAAAGCCACATTGGCCCGCTCGGTCCTGTCCTCGCGCAAACTGGTCGAACTCGACGGCCCGGGAGTCGGCGCCACCGAGGCGAATACCCGCCTGCAGCGAATCGTCGACGCCGTTGCTGCCGTGCGCGGCGGTGGTGTGCTGCTGATCAGTGACATCGACGCACTACTTCCTGCCACAGCCGAACCGGTGTCCGCGCTCATCCTCGAACAGTTGCGCAGCGCCGTCGCCACCCCGGGCGTGGCATTCGTCGCGACCTCCGCCCATCCGGAGACCGTCGACGCGCGCCTTCGCGGCCAGGATCTCTGCGACCGGGAACTCGCACTTACCCTGCCGGACGGCGCAACACGCAAGGCATTGCTCGAACTCCTGCTCCGCCGCGTGCCCACCGGAACCCTCGAACTCGACGCCATCGCCTCGCGCGCACCCGGATTCGTGGTCGCCGACCTCGCGGCGCTCTGCCGTGAAGCTGCTTTGCGAGCGGCTACGCGAGCGTCCAAATCCGGTGATTCTCCGGAGATCACGCAGGAAGATCTTGTCGGTGCCCTCGAAGTGATTCGGCCACTGTCCCGTTCGAGCACCGAAGAACTCTCGATCGGCAGCGTCACCCTCGACGACGTCGGCGACATGGTCGAAACCAAACAGGCGCTCACCGAAGCAGTTCTGTGGCCGCTGCAGCACCCAGACTCCTTCGCGCGTCTCGGTGTCGACCCGCCCCGCGGTGTGCTCCTCTACGGCCCTCCCGGCTGCGGTAAGACGTATCTCGTTCGCGCCCTTGCCAGCTCAGGTCACCTCAGCGTCCACGCCGTCAAAGGTGCGGAGCTGATGGACAAGTGGGTCGGCGCCTCCGAGAAAGCCGTGCGCGAGTTGTTCCAGCGCGCACGCGATTCGGCACCCTCGTTGATCTTCCTCGACGAAATCGACGCCCTCGCCCCGCGTCGCGGTCAAAGCTCCGACTCCGGGGTGTCGGATCGCGTCGTGGCCGCGTTGCTGACCGAACTCGACGGCGTCGAGCCGCTACGCGACGTCGTGGTGTTGGGCGCCACCAACCGACCGGATCTGATCGACCCGGCTCTCCTGCGCCCCGGCAGACTCGAACGACTCGTATTCGTACCGCCGCCGGATGCGGAGGCTCGCAAAGCGATTCTGCGTGCTTCCGGAAAGTCGGTACCGCTCGCCGAAGATGTCGATTTGGACATTCTGGCCGTCGATCTCGAGGGATACTCGGCAGCAGACTGCTCGGCTCTCCTGCGTGAGGCTGCACTCGCCGCCATGCGTCGGAGCATGGACGCGGCCGACGTGACGGCCGCGGACGTGGCAACCGCCCGTGAGAAAGTACGTCCCTCACTCGATCCCGAGCAGGTGGCACACCTACAGGCGTACGCGGACAACCGATAAGGACTGACCATGGCTGCTGATCTGGTTCTGTACGGCGACATCGTGACCATGCACGAGGAATCACCACACGCCCAGGCACTCGCCGTGACGGGAGGCCGGATCACAGCTGTCGGCGCGCGCACGGACGTCGAGAAACTGGTGGGGCCGGATACCCGCGTCGTCGACGTCGGAGGTGCCGCTGTTCTGCCGGGGTTCATCGAGCCGCACGGTCACCCTTTGGAAGAAGCGATCGTGCTCGGGCCTGACGTCGTCGACATCCGGCCTGTCACGATCGCCGAGGCGGACGCCGTAGTTGCTGCCGTCGTCGACACGGTTCGTTCGCGGGGTGCTGCCGGTGCTTCTCTGAACGGTTGGGACCCGTTGCTGCAGAAGGGCCTACCCGACCCGACCATCGGCTGGTTGGACTCCGTGGCGCCGGAGTACCCGCTCGTGATCATGCACAACTCGGGTCACGTCGCGTATTTCAACACGGCGGCAGCGGTACAGGTCGGCATCACCCGCGATACCCCCGATCCGATCGGCGGATCGTACGGCCACGACGCGACGGGCGCACTCGACGGAGCCGCGTACGAAATGCCTGCGGTGTTCGCAGTCGCGGGCCACGCAGTCACCATCGGTGACGACTTCCCCGCACTGGTGGCGGCCGAATGCGCCCGGCTGAACGCCGCGGGTATCACCACCATCGCCGAATTGTCGTTCGACCCCAAGATGCGACCGGCCCTTGCAGCGATAGCCGACGCCGGACTGCTCACCACGCGCTTGCGGCTCTACGAAATGTCCAACGACGCACGCACTACCGAGGCATCGCCGGGCGACGGAAACGACCTGGTGCGCCAGATCGGGATCAAGGTCTGGTCCGACGGTTCGCCCTGGGTCGGCAACATCGCCACCAGTTTCCCGTATCTCGATACCGAGGCAACCCGCGCGCTCGGGATCGCCTGCACGCACGGGCATGCCAACTACACCGGCGAACAGATCCACGACATCAGTTCCGCTTACTTCGCCAAGGGGTGGCAGATGGCGTGCCACGCCCACGGCGACGACGCGATCACCATGGTTCTCGACGCGTGGGAACGACTTCTGAAGGAGCACCCCCGGCCCGATCACCGGTTGCGCCTCGAACATGTCGGCGCGATGCGTCCGGATCAGTTCGTCCGCGCAGCGGAACTGGGCGTCACGGTCAGCATCTTCATCGACCACCTGCACTACTGGGGTGACGTTCTGGTCGATGACCTGTTCGGCCCCGAATACGGATCCGTTTGGGCCGCAGCAGGATCTGCACTCGTGGCCGGGCAACGGTTCACCTTCCACAACGACGGACCCGTCACCCCCGCCAATCCGCTACGGAACATGCAGGACGCCGTCACCAGGCTTTCGCCCAGCGGCCGCGTCGTCGCGCCCCAGGAGCGAATCCCCGTGGACGCCGCCGTTCGCGCCCACACGGTCAACGCCGCTTGGCAGCTGTTCAGCGAAGATCACATCGGGTCCATCTTCCCCGACTCCTACGCGGATCTTGTTGTGCTGTCAGCAAATCCCGTCGACGTCGAGCCGACCAGGCTGGCCGACATCACGGTGCTCGCCACCATCCTGGAGGGCCGGACGGTGTACGGAGACCTGAGCGCGATCGGCTGATCTCGAACTCAAAGTAGTCCGTTTTGTCTCTGGTTCTCGAAAGTATGTTCGATTAAACTTTGGGAATGGACAGTCGGGAAGCGTGGCAGCTGGATGGAGAGGACCTCAAGAGTGAGGTTCTCGATCTGGTGCGCGCCCGGCACGAGTTGCAGTCGCGGATGGTGTTGCTGATCGTGGAGATGTTTTCCCGTGAGGTTCTCGGCGGGAAGGGTTTTCGGGCGATCGCGCAGTGGTTGCACGGTTCGACGAATTTGGAGATCGGTGAGTGCAGCTTGCTAGTCGGGTTGGCGCGGTTGTTGATGCTCGAACCTGTTGTCGCGGATGCGTTTCACCGCGGTGATGTGGATGCGTTGAAGGCCCGGCAGGTGGCGTCATTTTGTCAGCATCCACCGAAGAACATGACCCTGGCAGATGTCGACAAGGCTCGCGGGATCTTGTTGGGGTTGGCATCGAAGAACATTGCCGATTGTGATGCGGTGCGGGCGGCGATCCGCCGGATCGAGAAGCAGTACGGAAAACGCGAGGACGGCGTCCCGGTCGGCGAAGATTCGGAGCGCAACGAGTTCTACGCCTCGAAAGGCTTGTACGGGCGCGTGACCGTGAAGGGCGACCTAGATGCTGTGAACGGGGCGCGTCTGATCACGTTGTTGTCGAGCCTGTCGGCTCCGACACCGGAGAAGGACGGCGTCAAAGACACCCGCACTCCGGCACTACGACGTGCGGACGGGTTCTGCGAACTGTTGCGCCGGTACGAGCGGGCGGGACTGGGTCCGATCGAGGGCGGGGTGAAACCGCACATCACTGTCACAGCCAGCGCAAAAGACATGACAGATATGCAGGCCTTGAAGGACTTGCTGCCGTCCACCGAGGAGCTGGGGTTTGCGTGGGCGGATTGGGTGGGCCCGATCAGCATCGACACCGCTCGGATGTTGGCCTGTGACTGCACCGTCACCCGGATTCTGTTGGATGAAAATGGTGTTCCGCTCGACTGCGGCAAGGAAGCGAGAACGGCGACGGTTCCGCAAAGGCGAGCGTTGGCGGTACGCGATGGCGGTTGTGCGTTTCCGGGGTGCGGGACACCGTCGGGGTGGTGCGATGCCCACCATATTGTTCACTGGAGTGACGGTGGCCCAACGGATCTCGACAACCTGATCTTGTTGTGCGGTCATCACCATCGGACACTGCACCACACCGAATGGCGGGTCGAGATCGGCCCCGATCGAAAGACGGTGTTCTACCCGCCGATGTCCGTTGACCCGTATCAGCATCCGATCGGCGGGAACAGCCCGCCCACAGCAGCCTGAAGTGAAACAACTCGAGACGCGAGCACCGGGGCACGATCATGCCCCGGTGCTCATGCTGCGTTCCGTCATCTTCGCGGAGACGTACGGCCTACCAGCGGTTCCGAACCTCCTCGGCAAATCCGAGGAGATCTCGAACCACCACGGAGGTACCGTCGTCGAGGATTACTGTGCCGGAGAACTTTCCGAACACCTGATGCTGAATCGAACGCAGCACCCCGACGTCGAAAGTCGCGGCACGGTCGATGATCGGCTCGAAAGTCATCTCGAAGCGACCATCGTTGCTCGAGAAGTTCCACGGAGCGCCGTCGTACGTTCCCTGTGGGATGCCGAAGTCGATCCTGTCCAGTTTGTGTGCCCGCCCTCCGACAAACACAATGTTCTCGCTGGCTGCCCTGGTATCCCCGAAGCCGTACCCGATGTTGAATCCGAACCGCTCGCCGTTCACCAGTCCGGACGCAGAACCCCAGTACCAGGTGTTGTCGTAAGTCCAGACTCCCCTGCCCCAATCGAGAACGCCGAACGAGTCCTCCGAGCGAAATGTGAAGTCGTCGCTCCCGATTCGCACGGCCCCGGCAGCGGGCAGGCAGTTGATCTTCTGGTTGTAGTAAAACGATCGGGACGCCTTTGGAAACGGTGTGGCGACCACCATCCGGTCATCGGCAGGACTCGCCAGAAACAGATCGGCATGTAGACCTCGTCCACCGTCGAAAGCCGGGTAGTCGACGATCAGGTGGCGCCCACCGTCCACATGGCGAAACTCGAAGCGAGCTTTACCTTTCGACACCACCACATCACCGTCGTCCGCGCTTTCGGGCAGACCGAGCCTTCCCATCGGAAACGGCAGCATCACGTTTTCGGTGATCTCGTGCGGTGTTCGGAAATCGAGCCAGGAGACTCCGAGCAAGCCCATGTACCCATTGTCGGCGACGGTCAACGCGATGCCGTAATCCGCAGTGAGAACGCAGTAGTAGTCCCATTCCTTGATCCGGAACTTGGGAGCGGTGATCGCAGAGCGTCGATACTTGCGAATCTCCGATGGGGCCCAACCCGTCTCGACCAGATGTCCGCGATCGTCGAGAAGCGGGCCGGGCGACATCAGTGTCTGCATTCTTACTTCCAGCGTCCCAAGATCTCGTTTGCGCGGTTGGCCAAGGCCATCTGGAAGAACGGACCGAAGCTCACCCGCGCCACTCCGAGCGGACCGAAACTTGCCGGGTCGTCCTGATCCGGGATTCCGATCGCATTGATCGGAAGTGGGAGTTCGGACGTCAAGCGGCGCTGGGTTGCGTCGTCGTGACGCCCGACGGGGTAGAGAACGTCGGCGCCGGCATCGGCTGCCAACTTGAGGCGTGCGATAGCGCGATCGACGCGATCGGACTCGTCACCGACCTGCTTCACGAACAGGTCGGTACGCGCGTTGACGACAACGTGAACTCCGGCGGCGTCGGCAGCCTGGCGAAGCCCGCCCACGAAGTCGGCGTGCTCTTGCGCCTCACGCAAGCGTCCGCCTTCACTGTGAACGGTGTCCTCGATGTTGAGTCCGACAGCGCCGGCATCGATCAGCCCGTCGATGAGAACTGCCGGCTCGAGCCCGTAGCCACCTTCGATGTCCACCGAGATCGGGGCGTCGACTGCACCGGTGATCTGCTTGATCCGGTGCAGAAGTTCGTCGAAGGTAATGCCCTCATTGTCCGGCTTGCCGATGGAATCGGAAACCGGGTGGCTGCCCACCGTCAGGGCTGCAAAACCTGCAGCCACCGCAAGATCCGCCGACCACGCGTCCCAGACTGTCGGGAGAATGACCGGGTTGCCTGGCTGGTGCAACGCCAGTAGAGCTGTTGCCTTGTCGTTGATCGAAGTCATGCGGTGGCTCCTCGAGATCGTGGGGTGTACCTCTCACCTACCGACTCTAGTGAGCGACCGGGCAGCCTGTGCTCTTGTAATCGACCTGGAACTCCTTGATGCCGTTGATCCAACCCGAGCGCAGACGGCGCGGATCACCGATCTTGGTGATGTCCGGGACGTTGTCGGCAATCGCGTTGAACATCAAGTCGATCTCCATACGAGCGAGGTTGGCACCGATGCAGAAGTGCGCGCCCGTTCCACCGAAGCCCAAGTGCGGATTGGGGTTACGAGTGATATCGAACGTCATCGGGTTCTCGAACACGTCCTCGTCGAAGTTCGCGGAGCTGTACAGCATCACCACGCGCTGCCCCTTCTTGATCGACACTCCTGCCAATTCCGTGTCCTCGAGCGCGGTGCGCTGGAACGCGGTGACCGGCGTCGCCCAACGAACGATCTCGTCGGCCGTCGTCTTGGGACGTTCCTTCTTGTACAGCTCCCACTGCTCGGGGTTGTCCAGGAACGCGATCATTCCGTGCGTGATGGCGTTGCGGGTGGTCTCGTTGCCCGCCACCGCCAGGATCAACACGAAGAACCCGAACTCCTCCGGGCTCAAGGAGTCGCCGTCGATGTCGGCCTGGACCAGTGTGGTGACGATGTCGTCTGCCGGGCAGGTACGACGCGCGTCTGCCATTTGGTACGCGTATCCGAGGACCTCGGTGGACGCGACTGCCGGATCACCCTGGTATTCCGGGTCGTCGTAGCCCATCATCTCGTTGGACCACTTGAACAGCTTGTCTCGATCGTCCTGCGGTACACCGATCAGATCCGCGATCGCCTGGAGCGGCAGCTCGCTGGCAACCTGCTTCACGAAGTCGCCCGGACCTTCGCTCACAGCAGTGTCGACGATGCTCCGTGCACGACGATCCAACTCGTCGCGCATGCCGTTGATCGCGCGAGGCGTGAACAGCTTCGAAATCAGCTTGCGGAGCTTGGTGTGCTCCGGCGCATCCTTGTTGAGCAGAAGGTGCCGGAGCATCTCGACGGCCTCACGTGGCATGTCGTCGGCGAAACGCGCGATCGCGGTGTTCTCCCAGCTCGAGAACACGTCGCTGCGCTGGCTGACCTCTTTGACATCAGCATGACGCGAGACCACCCAATAGCCCTCGTCCTGGAATCCGCCGACCGTCGGCGGCTGCTCACACCACCACACGGGTGCGTTGCGTCGCAGTTCGGCGAATTCCTCGAAAGGGATCCGCTCCCCGAGGACAGCAGGGTCGGTGACGTCGAATCCGGCCGGCAGGTCAGGTGTGCGTGTTGTGTCCGAGATGGTCATGGCGTCCTCTGATCGGTCGAATGTGCGCTACACCACAGAGTAGCTTTCACTAACGGCCTGTCAAGTGAAAGACGGGGAGTCTCGTGCAATCGTCCCGCAAGAGCCCCCGCGGCACTAGGATCCCGGTAATGACAGATACCTCCGGCAGACTGACGCTGCGAGAGAAGCAGAAGCAGCGAACCCGCGCAGACCTCGTGGATGCCGCCGGCGCGCTCTTCACCGAACGCGGATACGCGGCTGTCACCGTGGAAGACATCGCCGGCCGGGTCGGCTGCAGCCGAGCCACCTTCTACCTGCACTTCCCCGGAAAGATCGATATTCTCAAGGCCCTCGGCTCGAACACTGTCGTATCCAGCACCCTCGCCATATTCCAGGATCTCGACCATGTACTCGATTCCGGTTCGCGCGAAGAATTCGCCGGCTGGATCGCACGCGCTCTCGACTGGTGCCGCGATCACCACCACATGATGCGGGCGTGGGACGAGGCCATGATCCTCGAACCCGAGTTCCGCACACTGGCCCGCGAGGGCATCTCCGCACTGCCTAACGCGATGCCGTCGTACCTGGCCCGCTGGCCGCAGGACCGACATGACGAGGCAAAACTTCGAGTAGAGCTCCTGCTCACACAAGTCGAGCGTTTCTTCATTCGCTGGGCCGAGCAGGGCGCGATCACCGCGGGTGCGGACGTCGCAGCAGACGTTCTCACCGACATCTGGTTTCCGGCACTCACGCCGCCCGCTACTGATGGTGCGGCGCCGCGATAGGTTGGCCCGATGCCACTCGATCTTCGAGCGATCCTCACCACCGTCGCTGCGCTCCTGTCCGGGATACTCGCTGCGCTGGCCCTGACCAATCCAGTTCTTCGTGACTGGGCCATCGTCGCCTCCCCATCGGAAGTGGATCGCTGGATCAGTAGCGGACCCACTGCTGTCGGACTCGGCGCCGTAGTTGCCGTGCTTGCCTGCGCACTCTCACAGCGTCGCGGTTCCCGTCGGGCAGCCTGGATCGCGATCGCTGTCGGGGTCGCCGTCATCGCGATCATTCGGGCAGTCGTACCCGAGGTTGCGTCACTGGACCTGCTGATCGCCTTGATCATCGTCAAAAGTGTTGCAGCCGGTGCGATTCTGGGTTGTGTGGTTGCCGTCAGCTGGGATCGCACTGCCACGAAGAACGCCACCCTCCTGGGCGTGCTTGCCACCTTTCTCGCGGTTCGCACGTTCGCCGGCGGGTCTGGCCGGATGAGTACGTCTTCGGTAGGTGAGCCGTCGTGGTGGCTGATCGGCGCCACGGCCGCGGCAGCGATTGCCTGTGCAGTCACCGCGCAGGCCGGCTTCCGGATCCGCAAGCCCGACGCGGGCGAAATCCGCATCGCGCTCGTGGCGATCACCGCGCTGGCGATCGGACATCGCGTGCTCGGCGCCGTAATTGACCGCCAGCAATACGCGTCCGAGGCAACCGCCTGGATCGTCATGGTTCTGGCGGCAGGTGCTGCGCTCGCGTTGACGTGGATCGCCGCCTACCGTCTCGGTGACACCTCCGGTGCTGGTGGCAAGTTCCTCTGGGCGGCAACCGCTCTGGCCGCTGCGTCGGCTCCGTTGTTCGTCGACATCGCGAAGGGTTCCGGTCACTGGGGTCAGCTGAAGTCCCCCTGGGTACTGGTGCTTTTCGCAGCCCTGCCGGTCGCCGTCGGATTGCGACTGCACGAGCAGGTGCCAAACTTCGTGCCCATCGCCGTTCTCGTTGCGGTACCGCTGTCGGAACTACTGCCCTTCGACTCCGCGCACGGTGTCTGGGCAATCGCCCTGAAGATCGCCGCGCTGGGCCTCGCCACCGGATTGCTGTTCGGTTCCCTGGCTCCCGGCAGCTTGGTCGACGCCACACTCGGACTCGCCATTCCCTTTGCCGCGATGACCTTCTCGTCGATCGCCATTCTCACCGATCAGCTCACCGCGCCGCCAGAGTTGACAGCGGCAGACATTCAGCGATTGATGGAACTTCCCATCCCGGCGCACGTCAGCGCTGACGGAGGATTATTCGGACGCGGCATAGGCATCACCATCGACTACGTCACCCCTCAGACCGTCGGCACTGCAATCCTCTTCGCCCTGATCATCGGCTTCTGTGGTGCGGCGATCCTTCGACGATCCCACCCGCCCGTCGAGGTATCGGAACCCACCGAGACCGCCTGATCGGGACAGACCGATGACCATCGACCTCCGGTCATGCACCGGCGCCCTTGCGGCCTTTCTCTCGGGAATCCTTGCCGCCGTGGCGCTGACGAACCCAGCGCGAATGAGATGGCCTGTTACCGAACCGCAGTCGAAGATCGACCAATGGATCAGCAGCCAATCCACCAGCGTCGTGGTGGGTGCCATCGTCGCCGTAGGGGCCTGCGCGTATCTCCAGCACCGCGGTTCTCGCAGGCGTGCGTGGGCGTTTGTGTGTGTAGGCGTTGTCGTGCTGATTCTGATCAGATACCTCGTACCCGAAGAACTTGGTCTTGATCTGCTGAGCGTTTTAGGTTTTGCCAAAACCATTGCAGCAGGAATCATCCTAGGTGGCGCGGTCGCCGCCTCGTGGGACAACCGCATCGGACGCAACCTACTGATCGTGGGCGTGGTGTCGACGTGGTTGGCCGCGCAATCGTCCACCGGAGATTTGATACCCACCAGCACGTCGTCCATCGGTGAACCCGCCTGGGCACTTCTGTGGCTGACGCTGATCTGCGCAGTAGCGTGCGCCATCACGGTTGACCCCGAATCTCGGCCAGGTGAAGGCGAACCGGGCGTTGCCGCAGCCGCTCTGGCAGTTGTCGCCGGCCTCGCCGTCACCCAACGGATTCTGAGTTCGGTCGTCGACCGGCAAGAGGACCCGTCGACGTATTCGGGTTGGGTGGTCATGGTTGCGTCCACCGTCGCCGTCCTCACCCTGACCTGGTTCTGTACGGGGAAACTCGACGCCGCATCAGACAGCGGCGGATTCCTCTGGGCTGCAACCGCTCTTGTGGCCGCCGCCACGACGGTGTTCGCCGATCTGACCGACCGCTTCTTTCTCGACGGCGACCGAACTTCACCGTTGGTGATCACTGCCCTCGCGATCATCGCAGTTGTCTTCGGGTTGGCGCGTTCTCGACATGGAGATCGCAGGATCGTGGGTCTTGCTCTCCTGGCTTCGATCCCGTTGTCGGAGTTGATCTTCAGCGGCGATCACGAACTGGCTCTGTTGCTCCGGATCGTCGCGCTAGGCGTGGGATCGGGATTACTGTTCGGATCCGTCTTGCCCTCGAATCCCGTCATCGGGGCGCTGGGGTTGACCATTCCTTTCACTGCCCTGATCTTCATATCGATCGGGCAGCACGAGATCGAGACAGTGTCATCAACCTACGTCCAGCCCAACGCCCCATCGACTTACCTCGAGCGCAACTCTGAACTGCGCAGCTACATCGACGCGAGCGAGCCCGGCGCAGCGTATCGGGCGGAAGCCTCGACGATTGCCTACGCGTACGAGGAGCCACCTCGTTCCGTCGGTACCGCGCTTCTGATGTGTGTAGTTGTCGTCGCCACCGGGATCGCGCTCCGCCGACGAAACCCCGTTGACACACCGTCACCGGACTGAGACCTCCTATTGCGGTGCAACTGGTACCGGATTGACTATTTTGGAGCAGTGCCCATCGCCCGCAGGACGCTGCTCGTCGCGCTGAGTGGTGTGACGGCATTCGTCGTCACCCTCGTCGCCTTGGCACCGTTCGTCAACAGCCAGTCGACGTCGATTTCGACGGGCGACCGATTCTGGTCGATATCGACCATCGGTGCCGGCGTTCTGGCTGTCGTCGCGGTCGGGACAGCCGCGATGATGGCCCGTTGCCGGTTACGGACCGCTGCCATGACGGCATTCGGTGGACTCCTCCTCGAACTGCCCGGACTCTACGATCACAACTTCGAGGCACTCTCGCCCGTCGGTGCGGGAGTCGCCGTCGGCGCGGTCACGGTTGCTGCCGCTCCACGGGTCCGAGCCGCTTCGGTCGCGGGAACGATTGTTGCCGTGCATGTCTCGGATTCACTCCTGGACGAGGACGCAATTCCTCGGCGGTACGCGGATTACATCGCCGACAACACCAACCAGTTTCAACCACCAGTGCTGGCGGCAACACTGATCGCACTGGCGTTGACCGCCGCGTGTGTCGCCGCGTTCTGGTTCCACGATTTCGACAAGGACCACACCAAGGAACGGATGGCCGTTCGGCCGGTGACGATCGCGGCGGTGCTCACCCTCTTCGGCGTCGCGGCAAATTGGTGGTTCGAGATCACCACCGTCACGGCGGCGGTGCCCCTGCTACTCGTCGCGTTAGTGATCACGGTGATCTGCGCGCGAGTGTTGGGCGACGGCAGTCGGATCCTGCTGATGTGTACCGCTGCCGTAGCAACTCTGGCGGCGGTCTCGGCGAACCGTCCCGCAACCGAGGCTATGGAGTGGTCGAAAACCCCGGCCTCGACCGCCGTCGTGATCGGAGTCGTCATCGCCGCCGCGGCAGTAATCGGCGCGATCGCTCCCTCGCGGGTCGTCGGCTACGGATTGCTCCTGACGGTGACGGTCGCCGGGATCGTCAGCTACGCCACGTCGCCGTCGCCGAAGATCGGTGACGTTCTCACGATCAGCGATCTTCTTGTCGCCTTCACTGCAGCGATCGTCACGTACGCGATCGCCAGCGCGATGTACCGAGAGCCACCGCGGACCGGAGCGTCACGAGCCCTCGTCGGACTCGGTGTCATCTTCGGCCCGACGGCGCTGGCCCTCCTCGTCTATCCGCAGTTCGACTACGGATGGACGGCGTACACGCCGACGGACGAGAACAAGCCCTTCAATGGCATCACGACGGTAGGCCCGTTCGAGATCTCGACCGACATCCTGATACTCGACGCCGTGGCGCTGATCATCGTGGCGGTCTGCGCCTATGCGAGTCTGCGCTTGGGCCGGATCAGTCGATCCGTTCCTCCGCCGATCAGTCGATCAGATCCATCGACGCCAGGCGATGGAACACTTTGAGCGATCCCGGCGCCACCTCGTCCATCGCTGTGTACTCGGCGAGCGTGAAGTAGCGGAACTCGGCGATCTCGCTGGTCGGGCGCGGGTCTCCGGCCATCTCCGCCAGATAGCAACTCATGTGCAGGCCTGTGTCCGCGGAATGTCCGAAAGCGTGAGCCTCGAAGACATCGAGAAACGTGACCGTCCCGTCGACCAGATCGACGTCGAGTTCCTCCCGAATTTCGCGGTGCAGTGCCTGCTCGGGCGTCTCACCCGGGTCGATCTTTCCGCCGGCCATGTAGAACGCGGTCTTGCCCACGGAGCGGGTCTGGATCAGCTTGCGGTCACGAATGTGCGCGAGGGCAGCGGTACGGATGATCGTGGTGGGAGTCGACGAATTCACGTCGTCCAACCTACGTGTATCCGCGAGTGCCGAAGATGTCCGAATCGACTCGCTGCACATCGAAACTGCCACGCCCGGTAATATGTACGCAAAGACAACCTCTCCGACTAGGTGAATTGTCTCGTTAATCCGATAGGTTCGATTTTGTTCGGACACCCCGCCGCCCGCTGACAACACGACGGAGTGCCTTTTGCTCGCTATCTTGCTTGCCCATGCCGTTGCCGCCCTCTTGGCTCCGCTTGTGGTGCGCAGGTTAGGGCGAAACGGCTTCTTCCCCCTCGCGATAGTCCCCCTCGCCAGCCTCGGCTGGGTCATCGACAAATGGGGCACCGTCGAGACGCTGCACATCACCTGGGTTCCCGGCCTGTCGATGGACATCGACTTCAGGTTCGACGCGCTCTCGGCCATCATGGCCGTGCTCGTCCTAGGCGTCGGCACGCTCATCCTGGTCTACTGCGCCCGCTATTTCAACGACGACGAACCTCGACTCGGCATCTTCGCCGCCGAGATGGTCGCCTTTGCCGGCGCCATGTTCGGGCTCGTGACCAGCGACAACATGCTGCTGCTCTACGTGTTCTGGGAACTGACGACGGTCCTGTCGTTCCTGCTGGTCGGTCACTACGCCGAGCGCGCCACCAGTCGCCGCGCCGCAACCCAAGCACTGCTCGTCACCACCGCCGGTGGTCTGGCGATGTTGGTCGGCATGATCATCCTCGGTCAGGTCGGCGGCAGCTACAACCTGTCCGAACTGGTCGCGAACCCCCCGACGGGTTGGCTCCCGTCCGTCGCGATCGTCCTGATCCTGATCGGTGCGCTCTCCAAATCGGCAATCGTGCCCCTGCACTTCTGGCTGCCCGGTGCGATGGCCGCGCCCACCCCTGTCAGCGGTTATCTTCACGCTGCCGCGATGGTCAAGGCCGGTATCTACCTCGTCGCGCGCCTGGCTCCCGGATACGCCGATTCGCCGCCATGGCGCATCACCATCATCAGTTTGGGTCTGCTGTCGATGATCCTCGCCGGTTGGCGAGCCATGCGCGCGTACGACCTCAAACTGGTCCTTGCCTTCGGAACCGTCAGTCAACTCGGCTTCATGATGGTCCTTGTCGGCATCGGCACGCGTGACGCTGCCCTGGCCGGCATGACGATGGTCGTGGCGCATGCGATGTTCAAGGCCGCACTCTTCATGGTCGTGGGCATCATCGATCACACCACCGGCACCCGTGACCTGCGCAAACTTGCTCACCTGGGTAAAGCTGCACCCGCTCTCGCAATCATCGCGAGCCTCGCTGCCGCCAGCATGGCCGGTCTACCACCGCTACTCGGCTTCGTCGGCAAGGAAGCCGCACTCGAATCGGTGCTCGAAACGAACGCGCTCGGCCACTGGTCGTCCATCGCCGTCGTGACGGTGATCGTGTTGGGCTCGATCCTGACCGTCGGCTACAGCATTCGGTTCATCTGGGGTGCCTTCGGACGCAAGACCCTGGGCAAGCCGAGCCCGGCCGTGAGCAAGATGCACAAGCCGGGTTGGCTGTTCCTGTTCGCGCCCGGCCTACTCGCGGTTCTCGGTCTGGCCGCCGGCATTCTCTCGCCCCAACTCGAGAAGCTGCTGACGCCGTACTCCACCACTCTGGCCCCGGGGCCGCACGCCGACTACCACCTCGCGCTGTGGCACGGATTCAACACTCCGCTGCTGCTCACCAGCATCGTCATCGCCGGCGGTGTCGCGCTCTACATCGCGCAGCGTCAGATCAGCCGCCTGCACTTCGAGCACCCGCCGCTCGGCAACGCCGACCGTATCTACGACGCGACCCTGCGCGGCATGGACACCATCTCGATGCGCCTGACCGGCGCCACTCAGCGTGGTTCGCTCCCCCGCACGCAGTCGACGATCCTCGCGACGCTGGTCGTCGTTCCACTGTTCTTGCTGATCATCGACACCAAGGGCGGCGGAGTCGACCTTCGGATGTGGGATTCGCCCATCCAGTTCACTATCGCGCTGATGATGATCTCGGCCGCCATCGCCGCGACGCTGATGCGCAACCGCCTCGCCAGCGTCATCCTGGTCGGACTCACCGGCTACGGCTGCGGTGTGTTGTTCGCGCTGCACGGTGCTCCAGACCTGGCTCTGACCCAGTTCCTCGTCGAAACACTGACGCTGGTGATCTTCGTACTCGTACTCCGAAAGTTCCCCGCCGAAGTCGACGAAAGCAAGGCGATCGGCTTCAAGTGGCCGCGTGCCGCACTCGCCGTCGCCGTCGGAATCACCGTCACCACCATCGCGGCATTCGCCACCAACGCCCGGAACACTCGTCCGATCTACGAACTGCTTCCCGACGCGGCCTACGACCTGGGCAACGGCAAGAACGTCGTCAACGTCCTACTCGTCGACATCCGCGCATGGGACACGCTCGGTGAGATCTCCGTGCTGCTGGTCGCAGCGACCGGCGTCGCCAGCCTCGTGTTCCGCAACCGCCGCTTCGGTATCGCGCCGCGCGTCGCCGACGCTCCCTCCGTCATCGTCGACAAGGCGGCCGCCAACTCTGACACGACGTGGTTGCGCGGCGGAGACCTGATCGATCCGCGCCACCGTTCGCTGGTTCTGGAGGTCACCACGAGGTTGATCTTCCCGACCATCATGGTGTTGTCGATCTACTTCTTCTTCTCCGGTCACAATGCTCCCGGCGGCGGTTTCGCCGGCGGCCTGACGGCGGGCCTGGCGCTGGTACTTCGTTACCTCGCCGGTGGCCGCTACGAACTCGGTGAAGCTGTACCCATCGACGCGGGCAAGATTCTCGGCCTCGGTTTGGCGCTAGCCGCGGGCACCGCCCTGGTGTCGCTGTTCCTCGGCGCCCCGGCTCTCTCGTCCGCCGTCTTCGAGTTCACCCTCCCGCTCATCGGCCACGTCAAACTGGTCACCGCTCTGTTCTTCGACCTGGGCGTCTACCTCATCGTGGTCGGTCTGGTCCTGGACGTACTCCGAAGTCTCGGCGCCCGCCTCGACGCAGAAATCGAGGTGAAAGCACCATGAGCGCAAACATCGGAATGCTGATCCTGATCGGCGTCCTCACGTCGGCCGGTGTCTACCTGCTGATCGAACGAAGCATCACCCGGATGCTGCTCGGCTTGCTCCTGTTCGGCAACGCCATCAACCTCTTGATCCTGACCGTCGGTGGATCGGACGGGAATCCGCCCATCGTCGGCCGAGATTCGGTCCACGAAGAGATAGCGGATCCGCTCGCCCAGGGCATGATCCTGACGGCCATCGTGATCACGATGGGTATCGCCGGCTTCGTTCTGGCACTGGCGTACCGGTCATTCAAGATCAACACCGCCGACGCCGTCGAGGACGATCCCGAGGACACCAAGATCCTCAAGCGTCGCCTGCCCGCCGACGCTCCCGACCACGACCGCTCCGACGACCCGCTCACCGGTGCCCCGAGCATCGGCGGCGACGCATTCGACAAGGACGGCAACCCAATTCCCCTCGAACAACTGGTCAACCTCGAGGACATCGAATGCTACGACGACCTCCACGACGGCGACTTCGAGGACGAACCGGTACCCGACTGGGCCACCGACCTTGCTCGTAAGAAGGAATCCGAGAAGCGGCGCAAAGACGCTCGCCAGACCAAGATCGAGGGAGGTGGAGGCGCATGACCATCTCGGACAACCTGATGGGAGCCCTTGCGCCCCTGCCCGTCCTGATCCCGATGTTGGCCGCAGCCGCGACGTTGGTAGTCGGCCGACGTCCGCGCTTCCAGCGTGTGATCACCCTGATCGCGCTCGTCGGAGTCGTCGCGGTGTCGGGCCTGCTTCTCTACCTCGCCGACCGCGACGGTACGACGGCTGTTCAGGTCGGCGGCTGGGATTCACCCATCGGTATCACGCTCGTGGTCGACCGTCTCTCGGCGATGATGCTCGTGGTCTCGTCGGTGGTGTTGCTCGCCGTCATGATCTACGCGATCGGTCAGGGTATTCGCGACGGCAGCGAGGCCCAGCCGGTCTCGATCTTCCTGCCGACCTATCTGGCATTGACTGCCGGTATCTCCAACGCGTTCCTCGCCGGTGACCTCTTCAACCTGTACGTCGGTTTCGAGGTCCTGCTCGCCGCGAGTTTCGTGCTCCTGACGCTCGGTGCCAGCGCCGACCGCGTCCGGGCCGGCATCTCGTACGTGATGGTCTCGATGGTGTCTTCATTGATCTTCCTGGCGGGCATCGCCTTCGCCTACGCTGCGACCGGCACCCTCAACATGGCCGACATGGCCCTGCGCTTCGACGACATTCCGCCAGGAACACGAACCGCCATCTTCGGTGTCCTCCTCGTGGCATTCGGCATCAAGGCTGCGGTTTTCCCGCTGTCGGCGTGGCTCCCGGACTCGTATCCGACCGCGCCCGCACCGATCACCGCCGTCTTCGCGGGGTTGCTCACCAAGGTCGGTGTGTACGCGATCATCCGGGCGCACTCGCTGCTGTTCCCGCAAGGAGAACTCGACAACGTACTGATGGTGTGTGGCCTGCTGACGATGGTGGTCGGCATCATGGGTGCCATCGCGCAGAGCGACATCAAACGTCTGCTCTCGTTCACCCTGGTCAGCCATATCGGTTACATGATCTTCGGTATCGCGCTGTCCACGACGTCCGGACTGTCCGGCGCGATCTACTACGTCGCCCACCACATCATCGTGCAGACGACGCTCTTCCTCGTCGTCGGTCTGATCGAACGACAAGCCGGGTCGTCGTCGCTGCGCCGTCTCGGTGGTCTCGCGGCGGCCAGCCCGATCCTCGCGATCGTCTTCCTGATCCCGGCCCTGAACCTCGGTGGCATCCCGCCGTTCTCGGGCTTCATCGGCAAGGTCGCACTCCTGCAAGCCGGTGCGTCCGACGCCAGCGCGCTGGCCTGGATCCTCGTCGCCGGCGGCACGATCACCAGCTTGCTGACGCTCTACGCGGTAGCCCGCGTGTGGACCAAGGCATTCTGGCGAGCCCGCGCCGACGCGCCTGAAGGTGACCTCGCCGACGTCAGCCCGTCAGCGTTGATCGACGAATCCGAAGAGGACATCGCGTTCGTCGACCGCGAGGACGTCGGCAAGATTCCGATCTTCATGCTGATTCCGACGGTCGGGCTCGTCATCGTCGGCCTGGGGCTGACGGTGTTCGCGGGCCGGATCATCGACATCAGCGACCGAGCGGCGAAGGATCTGCAGGACCGGTCAATCTACATCGACGCGGTTCTCGGCAACCACCGACCCGTTCCGGTCGACGAGGCTCCCGTCGCTGCAGACGACCCTGCTCTAGCTCCCAGTACCGATGCCCCGAACACCGAGGAGGCTCCGCGATGAAACGCGAACAGGTACTCCGCGTCGGGATCCTGCTGTGGCTGATGGTCGTGTGGATCCTGTTGTGGGGCAACATCAGTTTCGGAAACATCTTCGGCGGACTCGCCGTCGGCCTGATCATCATGGTCCTGCTTCCCCTCCCCCGCGTACCGGTCGAGGGCCGGGTGCATCTGCTGTCGATCCTGCGTCTGTTGTGGATGATCGTGTACTACGCGATCCAGTCGAGTATCCAGGTCGCTTGGCTGGCGATCCGTCCGTCGCCGCCGCCGGTCACCGGGGTTCTGCGGTACCAGCTCGGGATCAAGTCGGACCTGGTTCTCACGCTGTGCATCGACGTTCTGAACCTGATCCCGGGCACGATGGTTCTCGAGATCGACCAAAACCGGCGCATCGTCTACGTCCACGTGCTCGACGTCGGCTCGCAGAAAGCCGTCAGCGCGTTCTACCGCTCTGTGGAGGACCTCGAGCGGTTGTTCATCGCGTCGTTCGAACGTGATTCGGACTGGCGGCCCAGCCCGTGGCACCAGCGCGACTACGAATTCGATGCACCCCGGCAGGAGGACCAACCATGAACGGGTTCATCACCACGATCCTGATCATTTCGGGAGTGATTCTCCTGATCGCCGCAGTACTGACCACGTTCCGATTGCTCGACGGGCCGAGCTCACTCGACCGCCTCGTCGCCCTGGACACGATCATTGCGGTCTCGATGTGTGGGCTCGCGGTCTGGGCCGCGTACAGCGAAGACACGACCATCGTTCCCGCGATCGTCGCGCTGGCACTGGTCGGCTTCATCGGTTCGGTGTCCGTCGCGCGCTTCCGGGTGAGTGACCAGTGATCGGCAACATCCTCGACACGATCGGGGCAATCTCCATCTTCCTGGGCGCGCTGCTCGCGCTGACCGCGGCGGTGGGAATCGTTCGCTTCCCCGACACCCTGCGTCGTATGCACGCGGCCACCAAGCCTCAGGTCGTCGGGCTCATCCTTGTTCTGATGGGTGCCGTGTTCCTGCTTCGTGGGAGCGTCGACATCTGGATGCTGGTACTGGTCGGCATCTTCACGTTGCTGACCGCGCCCGTCATCGCACACAGCGTCGGCCGCGTCGCCTACCGCGAACAGCGCGAGGAGGACGACCTCATGAAGATCAACGAACTGGAAGACCCGGACTCTCTCCGGTAGCGGCATCCCACTCACCGTCGCGCTCGCCCCACACTGCAAGAGCGGTGCCGGGGCGGGCGAAGAAGGTGCCGAAGTACGCCACCGACATGAGAACCAGAACAGCCAGCAGCAGCGGACCGAAGATCGCCGGGTACTCGGCCATCTGCACCGAAGCGAATCGGTACGAGAGCAACAACCCCGCGAGCAGTGCCGAGCCACCGATCAACAGACGCACTCGGAACCAACCCCAACCGCGCTCCGGATCCCGCAGCGCGGCATCGAGGGTCAAGCACAGAACCGCGCCGGCAATGAGGTCGACGCCGTAGTGGAATCCGAAACCGAGCGTCGCCGTCAGGGTCGCGACGAGCCAGAACGATCCCAGGCTGCGAATCCACCACGGGCCGCTGCGCGAGTGGATGAACAACGCGACTGCCCACGCGGTGTGCAGGCTCGGCATGCAGTTTCGTGGCGCGGCGTCGTCGAACGGCAGCGACGACGGTGACGCGAAGTCGAAGTTGGGCACGATGTTCGGCCAGTAGTCGCCGATCTGGAATCCGAAACCACGCGGACCGAAGGCGAACACCGGACCGACCACCGGGAACAGGACGTAGAAGATCGGGCCGATCAACCCGATGAGCAGGAACGTACGCAGCAGGTGATGCGACGGCCACCCCTTGCGTACTTGATAGAGAGCAACCACGATCACCGCGACGGGTAGTTCGACGTAGATCCAGTCGAGCGCTGCGGCGCCGACGGGGCCCATGGCGTCGACGATCTGGCCCATCACCCACGACGGGTTCCCGAGAGCCTGGTCTGCGAGGAAGACGTACTCGTCCCACACATCGGTGCCGACGAGAATGGTGATCTCCAGCCACGTCTCGGCAACCTTGGCCGCGATGATGAGCAACGCGCCCAGCGCAACGCCGTGCAGAACGCTGAGTCGACGCTCACCGGTCAACTTCCACACCGCGTACACCGCGATGGCCGTCAGCACCCAGGTGCCGCCGGTGCCCATCGTCAGCGGTCCACCGGAGAACCAGCGGATCGTGCCGACGACCACGTCGATCACGACCGCCGCGGATACCGCGTAGATGCGTTCTTTGTTGTTCAGTCCGACCAGTGCGAGAGCGAGGCCCACCCAGGGCATCGTCGCGGAGCGGGGAACGAGGAAGTAGTCACCGAACAGGCTTTCCACCGGGCCGAGATAGCCCTTGTGCGACGCGAACGCCTGCACGCCCAGGACCAGCACGGTCAATGCTGCTGTGCCGATCAGAAGGCCTCGATGAGAACTCGACCACGAACGATCCGATTGTCCGGGCGCGTCCCCTCGTTGGGACCAACTGTCTATCAACACCGGACAATAGTAAACGGCGTGTGAACCGAATATGGACACCCACTGGACAAACGGTTGGTATGCCCGGATTTCCAGCGCGCGAAACAGCCCTTTGAGCGTTGAGCCTGCTAGGTGCCCAACTCCGCGACCAGGGCGTCGACGACCGCAACCAGATCGCCGCCGGTCGCTTCCGCAACACGGCGTTGGCGCTGGTAAGACGCGCCACGACGGGGAATGTCCGCTACCGACGCCAACTCGTCCGCGCACCCGAGTGAGACCGCAATCGGCGCCAGGTCGTCGAGCAAGCGATCCAGATCGTCAGTGACGAGGCACTCGTTCGAGTCGGAGTCGAGGATGATCTCGGCGTCCAGTCCGTATCTCGCTGCGCGCCACTTGTTTTCCTTGACGTGCCACGGCTGCATGTTCGGCAGAGTCTCACCGGCGGTCAGTCTTCGGTCCAGGTCGACGATGAGGCAGTGGACCAGAGCAACGAGTGCGCCGAGTTCTGCGCGCGTCGAGACGCCGTCGAACACCCGGACCTCGATGGTTCCCCACTTCGGTGCGGGACGGATGTCCCAGTGCATGCCACCGATCTTGGTGATCACACCGGTCTTCATCTGGTCGTCGATGAACGACTCGTATTCGGCCCAGTTCTCGAATTGGTACGGAAGGCCCGCGGTGGGCAGTTGCTGGAACATCAACGCGCGATTTGACGCGTATCCGGTATCCACACCGGCCCACATCGGCGAGGACGCCGACAGTGCCAGCAGGTGCGGATAGCGCTGCAGCAGTGCATTGATGATGGGGAACACGCGGTCCGCGGACGAGACACCCACGTGAACGTGCACGCCCCAGATCAGCATCTGCCGACCCCACCACTGCGTGCGTTCGATGAGTTCGTCGTAGTCGGGCGTCCGCGTGACCAACTGCGTCGACCATTGCGCGAACGGATGTGTGCCCGCGCTGATGAGGTCGACGCCGAGCGGATTCGCCGCGCGACGCAGCAGATCCAGTGACCTGTCGAGATCACTCATCGCCTCGCCGACCGTCGAGTGAATACCCGTGACGAGTTCGACGGTATTTCGCAGTAGCTCCTTGGTGATGTGCGGGGTCTCGGAGCCGGCAAGCTCTTCGACCGCCGAAAACACCTCGGCTGCTGTATTGGAGAGGTCTCTGGTCTTGCGATCAACCAGCGCGATCTCCCACTCCACGCCCAGCGTCGGGCGCGGCGAACCTGGAAATGGAACTACCACGCAGAGAATCCAATCACAGTGTCGGTAAAAACACCGTGCTGGCTACTGCGTGGTAGTCGCCGGAAGTGATGCAAAACTCAAGTGAGTTGTCAGCTCTTGGCGATGACACCGCAAGCAACGCGTCCGCCTGCGTCACCGGTGTCGAGTGTCTGCTGATCCGGTGCCGGCGCGTAGCGCGTCGGGATGTTGCCGAAGTTGTCCGCACCGGCATGGATCATGACGGAAGTTCCACCGTTCGCGACCAGTTCGTCGACGGTGAATGCATCGGTCGTGGTGACCAGCGTGGCGGTGCCGTCTTCGAGGACCTGGACCGAAGTGAGGTCACCGCTGGCCGGATGGCCCGTGTGGCCCTCGGCCTGGAAGTGTCCGCCTGCCGAGAGGAAGTTACCCGGCTCTCCGCCGCTCGGAGCTACGGAATTGGTCTCGCACTTGGCAACCTGGTGAACGTGGAATCCGTGGAATCCGGGGGTCAGGCCTTTGGCGTCGAGGGTGACCTTGACGTCGCTACCTTCCTGCGCGAACGTGACCGTTCCGACCTTGGCGCCGTCGGTGCCGTTCAGTGTTGCGGTGACCGTTTCGGCAGAAGCGCCGGCGTGAGCCGTCTCGGAACCGTGGCCGCCCGCGCTTTCATGCGCGCTGGGATCGGCTGCACCGGTCCACACCGGAGGAGTCGTGCCGGGGACGCTGCTGGGCTCTTCGCTGTTACTGCAAGCGGTCAAGCCGAAAGCGGCAATCGCGACTACAGGGGCAACGACGCGCCAGGACATACGCCGGGTGCTGCTGGGGGCCATCGAACCGCTCCTTTGAGGTGGCGAGAAAGTGCTTCTGATCATAACGGCGCGTGTAGTAGCTGGAACCGACGGGTCAGTTCCACCTTCACGACCGGTCAGTTGGAGGTCACGATCACGATCACGCCAGGTGACGCGTTCGCGATGCCGGCGAATCGAGGTTCTGCGGTGACTCCGAGTTCAGCTGCGATCTTCTGCGCCGCTGCCTTCTCCGCCGCGGACGATCCGTAGTACACCGTCGTCGTACTGACGGTGCCCTCGCTGTAGTTACCCGTCTCCTCGACGTTCCAACCTGCTGCCGTCAACTCCTCGGCAGTGCCTGCTGCCAGGCCGGAGACGGTGCTGTTATTGAGAACTCGAACGCTGACATTCGACGTGTCGGTGCCGCTCGCGGAGCTGGAAGTCGTGGTCGTCGCAGTTCCCGAGGGTCGCGACGTGGTGGTGGTATCGCCCGAAGCGGGTTGCGTCGTCGCTGCCGGCTTGGAGGTGGCAGGGGCCGCAGCGGGAGCACTCGTCGTGGCAGGCGCCGATGATTCGGTCTGCTCTGCTGCGGTGTTCTCGTCCCCCGATCCACCGTCACCCGATCCACCGAGAGAGGCTGCTCCGAGACCGATGAACACGATCGCCAGAGCGATCAACACCATGGCGATTGCGCGAAGCGGAGGTCCGGACGGCTGCTCTTTCGGGGTACTCACGATGTCGACCTTATCGCCAGTACGTGGACAGTCCGCTCATATGTACGCGTGATTCAGGTGACCTCGAAGCCGAGGCGCCGAGCGGCCCTGGCCTTCTGACGGCTGGCACGCAGACGACGCAGGCGCTTGACCAGCATGGGATCAGCCGCCAAGGATTCGGGGCGATCGACCAAGGCGTTGAGAACCTGGTAGTAGCGGGTTGCCGACATGTCGAACAACTCCTTGATGGCCTCTTCCTTCGCGCCGGCGTACTTCCACCACTGGCGCTCGAAAGAGAGGATGTCGTGTTCCCGGCGGGTGAGGCCGTCTTCGCCGACCTCGTGCATGCCAGCTGTATCTACTACCGAATCGTCGGCGCCAGTGCCTTCGGACTGGTTCCGACTACGCGCGGTTGCGCCGTCCATGTCACTCCTCGACTGCTGTGCTCGGCGTCAGCGAAACTCGTATGCCCGGTGTTCTTGTTCCGACCGAATTCTCGCGGCCGTGAGTTTCCCGGTCCCCTGGCCCGAAGGTAACTCACAATTTCCCCCGCGGCCCACGTTCCGACCGAGCAACGAATTACATCGCTGTTCTTCAGCAACCATTGAACCATGATCGAGTGTGCGGGCCGTGATAACTACGCGGGCGCGCCGCACTATCCTTGTCCGCATGGCTATCCTCCCCATCCGAATCGTCGGCGACCCGGTACTGCACAAAGCGACAGAGCCGGTCACTCAGTCCCCGGCCGAGATCGCCGAACTGATCGCAGACATGTACGAGACGATGGACGCCGCCAACGGCGTCGGTCTGGCGGCCAATCAGGTCGGTGTTTCACTCCGAGTCTTCGTCTAC
Source organism: Rhodococcus sp. IEGM 1318 (assembly GCF_033142465.1). Classification (NCBI taxonomy): domain Bacteria; kingdom Bacillati; phylum Actinomycetota; class Actinomycetes; order Mycobacteriales; family Nocardiaceae; genus Rhodococcus; species Rhodococcus sp. IEGM 1318. The sequence goes on along the minus strand of NZ_JAWLSC010000001.1, from coordinate 7,143 downwards.
GACTGCCCCGGTGACGACCGCACCAGCGAGCGTCGACGCGGTGTCGTCGTCAATCCAGTACTCGAGACCTCCGAAATCCCCCAGACGATGCCCGATCCGGACGAAGACTTCGAGGGTTGCCTTTCCGTCCCCGGCGAGCAGTTCCCGACGGGCCGCGCCGATTGGGCGAAGGTCACCGGCACCGACGCCGACGGCAACCCGATCGAGGTCGAGGGCACCGGATTCTTCGCACGGATGCTCCAGCACGAGACGGGCCATCTCGACGGCTTCCTCTACACGGACGTGCTGATCGGGCGCAACGCGCGCGCCGCCAAGAAAATCATCAAGCGTTCCGGTTGGGGCAAGCCCGGTCTGACGTGGACGCCGGGCACCGTCGACGATCCGTTCGGTCACGACGACGACGATTACGAAGACTGAGAATTCTGCTCTGAACGGCAACATTTCGATCGGTAGCCGGGTGGTCCTGCGATACAAGCTCCCACCCGGCTACTCGCATCCCATGACCGACGTCATCGGCATCCTCGAGGGCGCCGATCCCATCGCCGTCCGCGCCGGCGACGGTCGTCTGGTCCAAGTCTCCGCCGATCAGGTGATTGCACTCAAGACTCTCTCGGCCCGTCCGATTCGCATCGGCGAGATTCGAAACCTCGAAACAGCGGCCGCGGCGGCATGGCCGGGGGTCGAGCAGGCCTGGATCGACGGTTGGTTGCTGCGCGCCGGTCACGGGTTCACGGGTCGCGCCAATTCGGCTTTGCCACTCGGCGGTTCGGGGACGGTGGCAGGCTTCGACGCGAGCACTCTCGAACGGATACGCCAGTGGTTCGGTGACCGCGATCTGCCCACCCTGCTGCTCCTCCCCGATCGGCTCGGCACCGCGCCGGACGGGTGGATCTGCGAGAAGGAAACCATCGTGATGGCGGCCGATCTGGGCAACGTCACGCTGCCGCCAGGCCCACCGGTCACCTCTTTCTCCTACCGCCCCGACCACAACTGGTTGTCGATGTACGACGCCAACGCCGATCCCACACACGTCGAGGCGGTCCTCACCGCCGTGGTGGGCAGCGCAACTTTCGCCGCGATCGGAAACACCGATACGACGCTCGCCATCGGGCGCGCAGCGCTCACCGAAGCGCCCGACCACAAGCGCTGGATCGGGCTCACCGGTATTCACGTCGACCCCGAACACCGTCGTCACGGAATCGGGTCGCTGATCTGCGGGGATCTACTCTCCTGGGGTTGCGAGAACGGTGCGACGCACGCGTACCTCCAGGTTTCGGCCGGGAACTCCGCGGCGATCGCGCTGTACGAGCGGCTCGGGTTCGTCGAACACCACCGCTACCGATACGCCACCGATCCTGTCGGCGGCTGACGCTAGGCTTGCCCTCGTGCGCATCGCTACTTGGAACGTCAACTCTGTCCGTGCCCGTACCGACCGGATCATCGACTGGCTCGGTCGATCCGACGTCGACGTCCTGGCAATGCAGGAAACCAAGTGCAAGGACGAGCAGTTTCCGTACGAACGCTTCAAGGAGATCGGCTACGAGGTCGCCCATGTCGGGTTGAGCCAGTGGAACGGTGTCGCGATCGCTTCCCGCGTCGGCTTGGAAGACGTGCAGATCGGCTTCGAGGATCAGCCCGGGTTCGACAAGGACCCCGAGGCCGATCCGGTCCGCGAGGCACGCGCGATCGGTGCGACCTGCGGCGGTGTGCGGGTGTGGAGCCTGTACGTCCCCAACGGCCGTGATCTCGAAGACCCGCATTACGCCTACAAGCTGGATTGGCTGGCCAAGCTGCGCGACGACGCGGAGGGCTGGCTCGAGCAGGATCCCGAGGCGCAGATCGCCTTGGTCGGCGACTGGAACGTCGCTCCCACGGACGACGACGTGTGGGATCCCGCATTCTTCGAGGGCAAGACCCATACGTCGGAGCCGGAGCGAGCGGTCTTCACGGCGTTCACCGAATCCGGGTTCGCGGACGTCGTCCGCCCGTACACCCCCGGCCCCGGTGTGTACACATACTGGGACTACACGCAGCTTCGCTTCCCGAAGAAGCAGGGCATGCGAATCGACTTCATCCTCGGTTCACCGGCATTCGCAGCGCGCGTCGAGGCGGCCGAGATCGACCGGAACGAGCGAAAAGGCAAGGGCGCCAGCGATCACGCTCCGGTGATCGTGAGTCTCGGGTAATCGTAAATCTCGGAGCGTGGTCGTCTGTTCGTAGTTGCCGGCGGTCAGTCCTCGACGAGCAGTTCCAGATACTCGGGATGCTCGCCGAGGTACCGCTGAACGTAGGTGCACACGGGACGTACCGACCACTCACGGTCACGGGCACAGTCCATCGCGAACTGCACGAGTACCGCTGCCAGCCCCTGCCCGCCGTACTCTTCCTTGACGACGGTGTGCATGTACGCGACCACGTCGCCGGCTTCGGCTCCGCTGCCCAGAATCTCGTCCTCGTCGCGATAACCGAGGATGCCAACCAACTCGTCGCCGGAGAGCAGTTCGAATCGTTCGTGCGACGGATTGTCCACGAGCGTCACTTCCGGTGAGGTTCCGGCTTTCGAGTTTTCGATGTCGTTCATAGCGGCGACCTCCACGGCACGATGTGCACCTGCGCGATCGGCGACAGCTGCGTTCGCACGCTCTCCATAACTGTGATCCATGCCACTCATAGAATCAGCTACCGACGACGCTGTCCCGGATTCGACTAATTTTTGCACCGGAAGCGACCGGATCGCAATCGCCGTTCGCGCGGTCGTTCGTACCGTCGTTCGTGCAATGGATGGACCGAGCTGCCGTTTCCCCAGGTCCGATCGGTAGGCTCGTCGTCGTGAAGCTGCTGCCCCTGACCCCCGCCGGACAGACCCCGATTCGGGCATTGACCATCGCCGGAACCGATTCCGGCGGTGGAGCCGGTATCCAAGCCGATTCCCGCACGATGGCGATGTGTGGAGTGCACGCCTGCGTGGCCGTCGCCGCCGTGACGGTCCAGAATTCGGTGGGTGTCAGCGGTTTCCACGAGATTCCGCCGGAGATCGTCGCCGACCAGGTACGCGTCGTGGTCTCGGACATCGGTATCGGCGCAGCGAAGACGGGAATGCTGGCATCGACGACGATCATCGAAGCGGTGGCCGCGGTGGCCGCCGAGGTGGGGATCGGGCGCGACCGACCGATCCCGCTCGTGGTCGACCCGGTGTGCGCGTCGATGCACGGTAATCCGCTGCTGCACGAAGAAGCGCTCGACGCGGTCCGCAACACCTTGATTCCGGCTGCCACGGTGGTCACTCCGAACCTCGACGAGGTTCGGTTGATCACCGGCATCGAGGTCGTCGACGACAAGAGCGCCCGCCGGGCGGCAGAAGCGCTGCACGCGCTCGGCGCTCAGTGGTCCATCGTCAAGGGCGGTCACCTTCGAACGTCTGAGTTGTCCACCGACCTGCTGTTCGACGGCGACCGCTTCCTCGAATTCAGCAGTGCCCGGATCGACACCGGCAATGATCACGGTGGTGGTGACACATTGGCTGCTGCGATAACTTGCGCTCTCGCACACGGCTATTCCGTTCCGGACGCAGTGGCATTCGGCAAGGAGTGGGTGACCAAATGCCTCGAGGCGTCGTACGACCTGGGCGCCGGCCACGGTCCGGTGTCCCCGCTCTGGCGGCTCCAGGTCTAGCACTCGGGGTCTAGTGCGCTAGTTCCGTCGTACGCGCCAGATTCCCAGATCGACGGGAACTCCGTTGGGCGTGGTCGCGAAAAACCCTCGCCGCCATGGCCGAATCGTGAGATCGAGATCCTCCAGGGTGCCGGCTTCGAGTTCCTCGAGAGTTGTCGCCGACATCATGACGTTGCCGTCGCCGCCCAAGCCCATCATCCGGGCGGCAATGGTTACGTCGACACCGAGCCAGTCGTCGCCGATCTGACGCGGAGTTCCCGTATGAAGGCCGACGCGCATGCGTGGGGTATATCCGTCGAGGTCGACTCCCGCGAGCGCGTCCTGTGCGTTGAACACCGCCTTCAAGGCCGCATCCGGGCGAATGAACACCGCCATCAGGCCGTCGCCCATCCGTTTGACGACGTGTCCGCCGTTGTCGGTGATCGGGGTTTCCACGGCCTGCGCCACTGCGCGCAGAAGTGTCAGCGTGGCGCCGTCACCGGCTTCGAGCGACCAGGTGGAGAAGCCGACCAGATCGGTGAAGACGATGGTCAGTTCTTGATCCCCGCGGCCGCGACCCATCTTTTCCAGCGCTGCCTGCCATACCTGCAGTGCTCCGAGGCTCACTTCGCGAGTGGCTGCCGGCTTCTGATCGAGCAATCTGTCAGCGACGCGGGCCACGGCGCGGGCACCGCCGGGGCCGGCGAGCGAGAGCGGATCCCCGAACCCGGGATCGCCGGGTAATGCCCGCCTGAGCCGCCTTAGCGCGTCGATGAGCTGCTGTCGACGGTTCAGTTCTGCCGCAGAGTTCAAGACGACGTCGACGACGCCTCGAACCGAGGAGGGAGAAGCACCTGTCGTGTCGGTGCTCTCCGGGGACAGATCAGCCATAACTCAAGCGTAACTCAGAGTTACAGACAGTGTGCTGCCGCGGTTCTCGCACAGTGGCCTCCTGGTCGCTCGCGCAATCGATCAGTCAATCATTCGGTCAGTCGATCACTCGGTCAGTCGATCATTCGGTTCTGGCCTGTGTCCGGGCATCGCCTACGGGCACTCCGTTGGGCCCGCTCAAGTCCTGGGAATACGTCGCAACTCCGAAGGCTACTGCAGAAGCATTGACGGCGAGCGCTTCGCGATCGATGTTCGCAAGGTTGTCCTGGGCACTGTGGTAATTCGGGTCGAAGGTCTCCTCCGCTTCTCCGCCCCACTTCTCGGCCTGAGCCGGCGTCTTGCGTTCGTCGGCGCCGCTGAACACTCCACCAGCCGGGATTCCGATCTCGATGAACGGGCCGTAGTCGGAGCGCCCGTCGAAGTCCGTTCCGTCCGCCGCAATTCCTCGCCCGGCGAGAAAATCGACGAAAGTGCGCTCGATGCCCGCCGACCCCTCGGGCCCGGGCCCCTCCCCCACGGCATCCGAGTTGTCGCCGTCGTAAGCCAGGTACCCGGCGTTGGGCGAACCGAGCATGTCGAAATTCAGGTACAGGGCGATGTCGGCCCGATCCTGATCGCTCAGGCCCTCGACGTAGCGAGTGGAGCCGACCAATCCCACTTCTTCCGCTCCCCAGAATGCGAAGCGCACGGCATTTTCGATGCTCGGTGAGCCTCCCATCTGCAACGCGGTTTCCAGTACGGCGGCGGTACCGGTTCCGTTGTCGTTGATTCCGGGACCTTCCGGCACGCTGTCGAGGTGGGCGCCCACGACAACCACGTTGTCGGTCGCGCCGGTCTTGGTCTGTGCAATCACGTTGCGCGACTTCGTCGTTTCCGTCGACGTGTCGAGAATCAGCGTGAGGTCTCCGGGCGCTGCCGCAAGAGCCTCTCCCGACGCCTTACTCACCCCGCCCGTCGGGATGCGGGCGTCTTCGGGTTCACCCAAGGTAGCCCCGCCCAGCATTGCGTCTTCGTTGTTCGCAACCAGCAACGCTGCCGCGCCGCGGTCTGCGGCGATCTTCTGCTTGTCGCCGAACGGGCACACTCCGCGGGTGACCAGCACGATGGCACCGTTCACGTCGCGGCCGTCGTAGTCGGTGGCCTCGCAACCGGGAGTCTCGTCGGCGGGAATCGCCACCAGACGCGCCGTGATTCCTGTCGGTCCCGTGGACGTGGAATACGTCAACGCCCGCACCGGAACATCCGAGCCGTCAGCGGCTTTCAGGGATTCGGTCCCGGGATCGAAGGAGCTGAAGTCGAATTCCGGGGTGCTGACGTCGAAACCCTTGTCTTCGAGCAGGTTTGCCACGTAGTCGACGCTGGCGTCGTAACCGGGGGTTCCGGCCGATCGATTGCCGTCGTTGTTAGCGGCGATCTTCTCGAGTTGCTCCAGATGCCCGGTCACGGCGTCGACCGTGACGGTCTCGGAGAATGCAACCGGGTCTGTCGGGACTGCCGCTTCACTTCCCGACGAGCATCCACTCACCACGAGCGCTCCAGCCATTCCGACCACAACCACACCGAAGAGTCTCATCTTCGGAGGATATCGGCCGAAGCACAGGAAAGGGACCCAGTACGAATGGTTTTTCGTACTGGGTCCCTACTCTGCTGTCACTCCTGGTTCTCGGTAGGTCTCCCGACAACACCTACCGAGGGAGCGACAAGATCAGGCGTCGCGACGATTCACGATGACGATACTTACTCCGAAAATCACCAGAACGAAGGCCGCGAAGTAAATCAGGCTGCCCCAGGGTCCCCAGTGGAAATCAAGGCTTCCGCCGCCAGGGCTGAGGAAGTGGTTTGCATTCGCGAACGGCAGGAACGGAGTGATCTTCTCGCCGACACTGCCGAACAGTCCGAACAGGCTCTCGATGAGCAGCGGCCAGAGCAGGAGCAACGCAATAGCGCCGGCCGACTGACGGATGATCGATCCGACGCCGACAGCGAGGATCACGCACAGGAAGGCGTAAACCGGGATGCCGTAGATCGCACGCCAGTCATCGCCGGTCGACAGGGTCAGACCCGAGCTGGCCTCGGAACCGGCCATGGCCTTGGCCACCGCGTAGGACCCGAAAGCGAGGACAAACGTCAGCACCGCACCGAAGGCACCGATGAGACCGGCCTTGGCGATCAGAACCGAGGCACGGTTCGGAACTGCCTGGAAGGTGGTGCGGATGGTCCCGAAGCGGTACTCACTGGTGACCGCGAGGGCCGCCATGATCATGAGAACCATGATTCCGAAACCCGAGATCCCGGCTGTGGCGACGGCGGTGTCGAGGTCGGGTGCACCCTGGACGTCCGAAGACGTCAGAGCCGACTTGGCAACGGCGCCCATGATGGCTGCGAAGCCGAGCGCGAGCACAACGATGATGACCGAGCACCACAGCGGCGACTTGGTCGTGGTGATCTTGATACGTTCAGCACTGAGAACAGCCATTACAGTGCACCTCCCATAGCCTGCTGTGTGTTTGTGTGGTGGGCTCCGGCACCCGGATCGACACCGGACGCGTGGTACTGGACATCGTCTCCGGTCAACTTCATGAACGCATCCTCGAGCGACCC